>JAIBBE010000001.1 GCA_019694835.1 Fimbriimonadaceae bacterium
CCGCTCAAGCTGAAACTGTGGTGGCCGCACGCTCAAACCTACCGGAACTTGAACTTATCGGACTCCGCACGCCTTGGCGCGAATCTTCACCATCGTATGGACTGCGGCTGCAGTTGACTTGGCGGGCCATCGACTTCGGCCGTTCGCGATTTGAGCGCGGAGCCGCCGCTAAGCAGGCTGAGTCATACCAAGCACTACTGAGGGATGCAAGAACGAAGGCTGAGGTCAGCATCGCATCCATCGACATTGAAATCGAAGCATCAAGGAAACGGCTCTCATCCTATGAGGCCATTCGCGAGTCAGCGAAAGACCTCGTGGCGAAGTCTCAGCGTGGGTTCGCGGAGGGGTTCGGCACTCTGCTCGACGTTCTGGAAGCAACCCGCTCGCTACGAGAAATCGAGCAGGAGCTTGCCGAAGCGCAACTGGCCGTCAACCTGGCACTCGCCTCGAAGTACGAGGCCTCAGGCAACCTCATCGAGGTGAAGAAATGAACAAATTCGCATACCTTCTCATAGCAGTGCTTCTCCTTACCGCAGGCTGCAGCAAGCAGGAGCCGCACTCCGAAGCCGATGGCCACGGACATGAAGCCGAAGCATCTAAGGGCCAAAGCGAGGAGAGCCATGTGGAAGGCGAGGTAAAGCTCGATGGAGAACAGGAGAAACTCGCCGGAATCGAAGTTGAGACCGTCCAACTCCGAACCGTTCAGGCAAGCCTCGACGTTCCAGGAGTCATCAACTCCACGACGAAGGGACGAGCCGTCGTTACCCCGCCTGTTGCGGGCCGGGTCGTATCAATCACCGTCGCACTCGGCGACAAGGTACGGCAGGGCCAAACTCTCGCCATCATCGAGTCTGCCGAACTCGCACAGTCATGGGCCAGCATTGCGGACGCCGAGCGTAACCGTGACGCCGCATCGGCCACGCTAAGGGAAACCAAATCAGAGGTTGACCTTGCCCTCTCCAAGTTGGCTGCGGCTAAGTCCAATTTGACGCGCCAGCGTGAACTCGCAAAAGCAGGCGCCTTCAGTCAAGCTCCATTGCAGCAAGCGCAAAGCGAGCTTAACGATGCCCAGAGTGAGTTGCTCAGCGTCCAAAAGGAGCAAGCCAGCCACGCCGAAGTTGTCCGTCGGTTGGAGAATCTCTACCGCGATGGCATCGTGTCCAAGTCTGAACTTGAGGCGGCGAGGCTCGAACTTCAACAAGACCAGATTCGGCTCGACCGAGCTTCGGCCCGCATTGCTAACGCCAAGGCAACCTATGACCGGGAGAAGAACATCGCTTCTCGCGGGTTACTCAACGCCAAAGAACTACAGACCGCTGAGGCCGAGGTGCGGTCAGCCCAGCTTGAGGTCGACCGTTCCCGCATTCGAGTTCGCTCGGCCGAGGCTGCGGTTGCCAATGCAAATCGCGAGATTGCGAACGCACGGTCGGTCTACCGGTCATCGAGTGCTGGCGGAAGTGCGTCGGTCGGAAGAGTCGCCCTCACGGCGCCGATTGCCGGAACTTTGACCCACTTGGATGTCACCAAGGGACAGGCGGTCGACCGGACGCAGGTGCTCATGGAAGTTGAGAACTTGTCGTCGGTCTGGGTAACTGCCAATGTTCCCGAGCAGGATGCCGTGAAGGTCCGGACGGGTGCATCGGTACGGGTCACGGTTGCCGCGCTCCAAGGCCGAGAGTTTGGGGGAGTTGTCCAAGTCGTTGGCAATCGAGTCGACCCGAAGACCAGGGCCATCCCCGTGCAATGTCTTGTGACTGGAGTGTCCGGCGAGCTAAAGCCAGATATGTTTGCGACCGTGCACCTCAACTATGGGGCCGGTGAACAAGCCATTGCCGTACCCAGGACGTCAATCGTCACGGAAGAAGGAAAGTCGTTTGTCTTCGTCAAGCACGATGACGGATACATGAAAACGGCTGTCGAGTTGGGAACACGCTCAGATGGCCACATCGAAGTCGTGTCCGGCCTCAAAGTTGGCGACATCGTCGTGGTTAAGGGCGGTTTTGTCCTCGCTAGCGAGCAGAAGAAAGACGAGCTCAAGGGGCACGAACACTAATGCTCGACCGCCTATTACACTTCAGCCTCACTCAGAGGTTTCTTGTCATTATCGGAACCATCCTCCTGGTTGGGTTCGGCTTGGTTTCGTGGCGGCAGCTCAACCTCGACGCAGTCCCAGACATCACGACCAATCAGGTCGCCATCAACACCGAAACGGGCGGGATGGGCCCGGAAGAGGTGGAAAAGCTGGTCACCTTCCCCATCGAGACGGCGATGGGAGGGATTCCCGGTGTGACCCAGGTCAGGAGCCTCAGTCAATACGGGCTCTCGCAAGTAACTGTTACCTTTAGGGACGAGGTCGACACCTACTTTGCCCGGCAACTGGTGAGCGAGCGGCTCAACAATGTCAAAGAGCTTCTGCCCACGGGAATCGAATCACCACAAATGGGGCCCGTATCCACGGGCCTTGGCGACATTTATATGTACGCCCTGGAGTCGAAGACGCGACCACCGATGGAGCTTCGGAGCTTGCAAGACTGGTTCATATCGCCACAGCTGCGGACCGTTGCGGGTGTAGCCGAAGTCAACTCGGCGGACGGTAGCGTCAAGCAATACCAGGTCGTCGTTCGACCCCGTGCGTTGCTGGCCCGTGGCATCGCCGTGGACGAGGTTGTCACCGCCCTTCAAAAGAACAACCAAAACGCCGGGGGCGGCGTTTTGGAGCAAAACGGCGAAAGGGTGCTTATCCGTTCCGTCGGAATGGCGACCACGATGAGCGACATCGAACGCATCGTCGTTAAGTCTGAGAGCGGGGTTCCGGTTCTCATTCGTGATGTTGCGGATGTCAGATTGGGAATCCCGACCCTGACTGGAATCTCCACTAAGGATGGTAAGGAGTCGCTGCTTGGCATCGTGATGATGCTAAAGGGGGCAAACGGCCGCGAAGTTGCCAAGGCGGTCGATGACCGAATCCAAGAAATCAAGGCTCAACTTCCCGGAGACGTCACCCTCACGACGACCTACGACCGGTCACACCTTGTCGACGACGTTCTACACACCGTTGCCAAGAGCTTGCTGGAAGGCGCAGCTCTCGTTATCATCGTGCTCGTCCTGTTGCTGGGCAACGTTCGGGGTGCCATCGTCGTGGCACTGGCAATACCGCTGGCGATGCTTTGTGCCGTCATCGGAATGAACCGCTTTGGCATCTCTGGCAACCTGATGAGTTTAGGGGCCATCGACTTCGGCCTAATTGTGGACGGAGCCGTTGTCATGATTGAAAACGCCGTCCGGCGACTTGCGGAAGCGAGAGAACACAAGGGAATAACTCTGACGCGCAAGGAAGTCAGGCATTCGGTGTGGGAATCTGCGCGAGAGGTGGCCAAGCCAACGGCATTTGCGGTGACCATCATCACCGTTGTCTACCTGCCGATTCTCGCCCTTGAAGGGACCGAAGGCAAGATGTTCAAGCCGATGGCCTTCACGGTCGTGTTCGCACTCATAGGTGCTCTCCTGTTGACGATGACACTGGTTCCAGTATTGGCGAGCTTGTTTCTGTCGGGGGACACCAAGGAAGGCAACAACCCGGTGATGAGCCTTTTCAGCCGCATCTACGCTCCCGCGCTCAGCTTCTCGCTCCGTGCGCGAGGCGTCGTTATCGGTGGAGCCCTTGTACTGCTGGCAGTCTCAGGATTGGTGTTTTCGAGATTGGGTTCGGAGTTCGTGCCCCAACTCGACGAAGGCTCGATTGTGATACAGCCCGTACGAGTCCGGACAGTCGATGCCGAGCAGACCGTCAAGTTGGTCACAGCTTTCGAAAGGAAGGTGCTTGAAGTTCCAGAGGTTTTGACGGTCTTTTCAAGGAGTGGCACCCCCGAGGTGGCGACAGACCCAATGCCGCTTAGTCTGACGGATAGTTTCATCATGCTCAAACCGCGCGACCAGTGGCGAAAGGGTCTGACAAAGGAGGGGCTTGTCGAAGAGCTTGAGGCCAAGGTCGCCGAGGTTCCGGGCCAAGGCTACAACTTCTCGCAACCCATTCAGATGCGCTTCTCCGAGTTGGTATCTGGAGTCAAGGCCGACGTCGGCATCAAGGTATTCGGTGAAGACCTCAAGGAGCTGAAATCCAAAGCGGATGAGATTGCTGCGGTCATGCGGGACCTTCCAGGTGCGCAGGATGTCGAAGTCGAGCAGGTCGATGAGGTACCGGTTCTTCAAATCGACATTGACCGCGACGCGATTTCCCGACTAGGCATCAATATTGATGAAATTCAGGAACTAGTCGCGACAGCGCTCGGTGGCGAGCCCGTTGGGCAAATTATCGAGGGAGACAAGCGATTTGCTCTAACGGTGACGATGCCCAATGAACTTCGGAACGACATCGACGCTATTAAAGGCATGCTCGTGGAAACTCCGGATGGGGGAGGCGTCCCCCTAAGCTCGGTCGCGCACATCGACAACGTGCCCGCTCCGGCTCAGATTTCCCGAGAGATGGGTAAACGACGGGTCGTCGTCCAACTCAATGTGAGAGGGACCGACCTGGGCACGTTCGTTGCCAAGGCGCAACTGGCAATCAAAGAAAGGGTCAAACTCAAGGAGGGTTACTACATCACGTGGGGCGGCCAGTTTGAGAACCTGCAGCAGGCTTCTCAGCGACTGACTCTCGTTGTGCCGGTTGCCCTTGCGTTGATTTTCATTCTTCTCTTCTCAACATTTGGGTCGCTCAAGCAGGCGATTCTCATCTTCACCGGCGTCCCCCTCGCAATCACTGGGGGCATCTTGGCGCTTGCCATGCGGAGCTTGCCATTCAGCATCACAGCAGGCATAGGCTTCATAGCATTGTCTGGCGTGGCAGTGATGAACGGCGTCGTCATGGTCTCGGCAATCAACCGACTGCGCACCGAGGGGCGGACGGTTGCTGATGCCGTTCGAGAGGGCGCGACCGAACGCCTACGCCCTGTTCTGATGACCGCTCTTGTCGCCGCGCTTGGGTTCATTCCAATGGCCCTCAACACAGGCATTGGCGCTGAAGTGCAACGACCGCTGGCCACTGTGGTTATTGGCGGAATTGCTTCAGCAACGTTGCTCACGCTGGTCGTTCTTCCCGCCCTCTACGCCATGTTTGAACGAGATGCCGATGTCGAGGAGGAGCTTTGAAGTCGGTCTTCCGCATCGAGGCCATGGACTGTTCTGCCGAGGAGCAAGTCCTCAGAAAGAGGTTCAGCAAAGTCAGCGAGGTCTCGTCGTTGACTTTTGACCTGGTGAACCGGCAGTTGACGGTGGACCATGAGTTCGCTTCCGATGAGCCCGTCCGCCAGATATTGGCGGAAGTTGGAATGCCCGCAGCGGCCGATTGCGATGTTGGGTGCACACCTGAAACCAGACCTGCTTCGAGGGCCGACTTGCTCCTGGGATTGGCCCTTGGTGTCGCTATCGCCGCAGAGCTATTGGCCATTTACACGGGGAACGAGCGTTCGTTCCCTGTCGCGGCACTGGCGGTCTTGGCAATCGTGATGGGAGGAGTGCAGACCTTCAAGAAGGGTCTCGTCGCAGTTCGAACATTCACGCTCAATATCAATTTCCTAATGTGCTTGGCCGTGATAGGAGCCTTTATCATCGGCTCCTACCCTGAGGCCGCGATGGTGACGGTGCTGTTCGCAATTGCCGAACGCATTGAGTCGTTCGCTCTCGACAAGGCGAGGGACGCGGTGCGCTCGCTTATGAGCCTAGCGCCCGACATCGCTCTTGTCAACCGGGGCGGCACGTGGGTTGAGGTCACAGCATCAAGCGTCGAGATTGGCGAAGTTCTACGAGTCCGGCCCGGTGACCGAATACCACTCGACGGGACTGTAGTTGGAGGATTAAGCAGTGTCAACCAGGCTCCAATTACGGGGGAGAGCATCCCCGTGGATAAAGTTGTTGGTTCGTCCCTCTTTGCTGGCACCATCAACGAGGAAGGTGTCCTTGAGTTCGAGGTCACTAGCACCAAGGGGCATACAACTCTCGACAGAATTATCAAGACCGTTCAGGAGGCTCAAGGGTCTCGGGCCACATCACAGCGGTTCATCGACGCATTCGCCAGTGTCTACACGCCGGTAGTGGTCTGTCTAGCCCTGCTTGTAGCGATTGTTCCAAGCATCATTTTCGGTCAGCCATTCGTGCCTTGGCTTTATAAGTCGCTGGTTCTGCTTGTCATCGCGTGCCCGTGTGCCCTCGTCATCTCAACTCCGGTCACCGTCGTTAGCGGGCTTGCGGCGGCAGCCAAACTCGGCATTCTCGTGAAGGGCGGAGCTCACCTTGAGTCGGGCAAGCACCTAACCGTAGTCGCACTGGACAAGACTGGCACACTCACATTTGGCCAACCAAGGGTCGAAATCATGGTTCAGCTTCACGGCTTTGACGAAAAGCTTGCTAAACAGGTTGCGGCCAGTCTGGACCACCTCAGTGCGCACCCGGTCGCCAAGGCTATCGTAGGACACTGGGACGGCACGCTACTCGCTGTCGACTCATTTGAGTCTTTGCCGGGCCGCGGTGTGAAGGGCATCGTCGACCGCGAGCACTTCATCCTCGGCAACCATCGTCTGATTGAGGAGAGTGGTGTCTGCTGCGACCACGTACATGACGCTCTGCTCGACCTTGAGAGCAAGGGCATGTCAATCGTTATCCTGGCGACCGCCAAGGAGGCAGTCGCTGTCTTTGCCGTTGCTGACGCAGTAAGGCCGGAGAGTGTCGAAGCCGTTCAGGAACTTCACGGTATGGGTCTCAAGGTGGTGATGCTCACCGGAGATAACCTAGCAACGGCCAATGCCATCGGTGCGAAAGTTGGGATTGACCAGGTCCAGGCTGAAATGCTCCCCGAAGCCAAGCTGACGGCTATTGAGGAGTTGATATCGCAGGGCGAGAAAGTTGGCATGGTTGGCGACGGCGTGAACGATGCACCAGCGTTGGCGAAGTCGACGGTTGGATTCGCCATGGGCGCAGCAGGCACCGACACCGCTATCGAAACCGCTGACGTTGCTCTCATGGACGACGACCTACGGAAGATTCCAACCTACATCCTGCTCAGTCGAAGAACCGCGACCATCTTGGCCCAGAACATTGCCTTTGCACTCGGAATCAAAGTCGTCTTCTTTGCCTTGGCTCTCGTGGGAGTTGCCACGTTGTGGATGGCTGTGTTCGCAGATATGGGTGCAAGCTTGCTGGTGGTCTTCAACGGCCTCCGAATGCTAAGAACGCCCGTCAGACACAGAGATACATAAGTGCAAGCTGAGGAAAGAGCGGGCCGGTTGTGAGCCCTTCCGAAAGACTCACAACCATGACTCGCGATAAGCAAGCTAAAAGAACTCCAGACTAACTGGACTTTGATTCGGCTCCTGGAAATGTCCGGGATGCCCAAGGGAGTAGGTCACTCGCACAGGTTCCATTCACGAAAAGATTCTTTCGTGCGGCTTTTCGCTTCGCTCGAACTTGCCTCAAATCGTATACTCGTGAGAGCGTCGTATCACGATGCTTCTGATGGCCCCACATCTCGGCAACCAGCTCACCCGCAACTTCTGAAACGGTAGACAGGATGGTGTGGCGGATGAACTTGCAGTGGTCGCCTTCAGTCCAGGTAACGCCTGCTCGCTCGCTCAAACTCCAGTAAACGTCTCCAACATCGCTGGTGCTACACGCCGGAGAACCGCAAACATACTCGCTGCCCTCAACCTTAGCAAAGGCGAGCATTTGGCGCTGATATTCACAGACTGGCAATGCCCGATTCTCTCGCCAACCAGGCTTGGTTCGTGGGCGCCACTTTCGCCTTGAGGCGGAGATGCTACCAACTGGTTCTACCCACAGCCTGCCTTCTTCATCAGTTGAAATGTCCTCCCAACGAACAGCACCAACCTCGTTCATCCTCACCCCCATTAGGAGCAGTGCCATGACTCCAGCTTCTTTTGGAGTCCGCGCGCAGTCAGCAACCAAGAGTAACTTATCGAGGTCGAGCAATCGTCGGTCGACTTCGCGCGGCGTTGCCTTGCGGAACAAGCTAGCGAGCGAGTCGAAGCGCAGCGCCTCAAAGCATTTGGCTTGCTCTTCATCGTGGAGTAGTTCGCTCCACGCGAGTTTGACCAAGGCGATTGCGAGTTCTACCGAATGCTCAGATAGAGTAGTCCCAGGCATCCTGCCAGGCATTTGCGTGACCATCTTGACCCAGGCGACAAGGTGGGACTGGGTGACCTCATCGACTTTGAGCCGTCCGAGCCTGAACTTGCCATCCTTGTGGAAGATGGGCGCGTCCAACTTGCTGAGGTGCGCCCGGTCAGAAACCACGTTCTTATCGCGTGCGAGCTTCCTGGCGATGGCCTGGTCAGCCAGTTGGCGAACTGTGGGCAAGGCCGCTGACTTTGCCCGTTTGATTGCGCTGGCTAAGCTAGTTTCTGAATTCTCGTGTGTCGTCAGTGCCCAGGCCAAATCCTTGGCCGAAATGGCCCCCAGTCCGACTCGCGCCTGATTTAGGTTGACGTCGAGGACGACTGGGTTGCTCCGAACCAGCGTTTCAGCTTTCTGCCTGCACTCATCGGATGTTCCTCCGTATACAGCAGTTCGAGCCAAGCCAATCTTTCCCTCGACATTGACCGGTACGTGGACGTAGCACCGCCACGTGATGCACTCTTTCTTGCCAGCGACTTTGTTGGCTGCCTGCTGTCCGGCCACGTAGATGTAGGACTTGTTTCGGGTAATGCGGAACCGATGCGGGTGGGGTTCCGAGATGGGTGATTTGCGACGTGCCATGGATTTACTTATCGCACCGGCAAGCCCGAATCGTCCATGCAACTCACTATGCAACTCAAATGAAAGGCAGAATTCTGCCATCATAGGTTCAAATCGGTGAGTTTGGGGTGATTTAGGTTCCAGTCTCGCAAGAGGTGAGGGTTCGAGTCCCTCCTTGCCCACCAAGTTTAGTGGCCGAGAGCGCGCCTTGCTATCACGAGTCCAAGCCAGCATGCAGCGAGGCCGAGCACGTTCGTGCCAATCATGTAAGCCGCGAGAACTCCGTAATTCCGATTTTCGAGCATTTTCAGACTTTCGTAGGCGAGTGCAGAAAAGGTCGTATAGCCTCCGAGTGTGCCAACCGCGAGGAGCAACCTCCAGGTGGAATCAGTACCAGACTCAAAGAGGGCACCCATCAGGATGCCGATGACCAAGGCACCTGTAACATTGACACTGAAGGTGCCCCAAGGAAACTCGCCTGACACCCTCGAGCGCACGAGTTCTCCGATCGCAAACCGAGCGCACGAACCGACTCCCCCGCCCACGAATACGAGCACGAATTTGAGGGCCGTGTCCATTGGAGCATGGAGTCTACCTACGCTTGAACTCCCCATCTCCACTCTGGCCTCGGGTTTCCCCCTCTCCACCGAAGTGGAGGGGGGGGGGAACTTATGCGCCTAGGGGAAGATGCCGCGCATGACCGTGGCCTCGGCGACGCGCTTGACCGCGATGATCATTGCAGCGGTCCGCATGTCGGTCTTGTGCGTCTTCATGGTGGCCTCGACCGACTGGTAGGAGTGACGCATGATGCGGGCGAGTTTGGTGTTGACCTCGTTCTCCTCCCAGAAGAAATTCTGGAGGTCCTGGACCCACTCGAAGTACGAACAGACAACGCCGCCTGCATTGGCAAGGATGTCCGGGACGACGAGGACTCCGCGGTCGCTGAACATCTGGTCGGCTTCAGGGGTGGTGGGGCCGTTGGCACCTTCAACGATCAGTTTCGCCTTGACTCGGTCCGCATTCTCCTTCGTGAGCTGAGCCGAAATGGCGCTCGGCATCAGGATGTCACAGTCCAACTCAAGCAGCCTTTCATTGTCGATGTGCTCGCAGTCCTTATATTCGCTGATCCCGCCGTCTCGTCCGGAATAACGCTCATAAAGCTCGCGGATGGGCAGGCCATTCGGATTGTAGATGGCACCGCGTGCGTCCGAAATGCCGACGACGATCGCGCCATCCTCTTCGGACAGTCGAGCGGCAACCGATCCCACGTTGCCAAAGCCCTGGACCACCACTTTCGCCCCGTCGAAATTCATCCCGAGGGTCTTGCATGCTTCTTGGGCAGCGACCACGACCCCACGGCCGGTCGCTTCGACGCGCCCCTCCGAGCCGCCCAATTCAATCGGCTTGCCAGTGACGACACCGGGAACCGTATAACCCATCTGCATCGAGAACGTATCCATAATCCAGGCCATAACCTGGGGATTCGTGCCGATGTCGGGCGCCGGAATGTCGCCTCGCTCACCGATGATGATGTTGATTTCGGTGACAAACCGGCGCGTGAGCTTCTCGAGTTCGCGCTTGCTCAGCTTCTTGGTGTCGACCTTAACCGATCCTTTCGCGCCGCCGTACGGGATATTGGCGACCGCGCACTTCCAGGTCATCCACATGGAGAGCGCAGTGGTCTCTTCGACGTCGACGTCCGGATGATAGCGAATGCCACCCTTCGTGGGCCCTCGGCTCGTGTTGTGCTGAACTCGATAGCCTTCGAAACAGGCGACCTCACCGTTGTCCAGAACGACCGGAAAGTTGACGATCAACTGCCGCTTGGGTCGGGCGAGAACAGAGTGGAGTCCCTGGTCGAGATCGAGGTATTTGGCCGCAACTGCAAGCTGCTGGCGGGCCATATCTAAAACGTTGACGTGTGCACTCATCGGGTTATTTGCGCGTTCCTTTTCGGGTTTGCGGGCGCAAACGAGCACACGGATGAGGCGGTCGTCTGCGACAGCGGCGGCGACTCCATCGTCACCGATCTAATTGTATCCCGAGCGCATCCAATTCGGCCCGGCGCACTCCCGAGGGAACTGATCAGCGGGCGATGACGTTATAATGGGTAATCCCGTGAAGGGGAGTAGCGCCTGCGAGTGCAGGGGTCGAAGTCGTCAGGACGCCGAAAGGCCGGCTCGACCAGAATTGCGAGACCTTCACCGCTCACCAGCGGTGAAGGTCTCGCCTTTTTTTCGCGTGGATTGAATCACGAAGACAAATGAACACACTCAAAACTGGATTGCTGATGGCTGCGCTGACCGCGCTGTTCATCGTTTGCGGACACTTGCTCGGCGGCTCCATTGGGGTCGTCATTGCGGTTGCCCTTGCGCTCGTCATGAACATCGGCGCCTTTTGGTTCAGCGACAAACTCGTCCTCAAGATGACCCGGGCCCAGCCGGTCACACCTGAACAGGCACCCGACTTGTACGCAATGACGGCTCGCCTCGCAGAGCGGGCCGACATCCCGATGCCGCGCCTCTACATCGTGCCGGATCCTTCGCCTAACGCATTCGCGACCGGGCGAAGCCCCAAGCACGGCGTTGTGGCGGTGAACGAGGGCTTGCTGCGGATGCTGAATCGGGATGAGGTCGAGGGCGTGATCGCCCACGAAATCGCCCATATCAAACATCGCGACACCTTGACCAGTGCGATTGTCGCAACTGTTGCCGGCGCGATTTCGGGCATCGCGAACATCGCCCAGTTCGCCGCTATCTTCGGAATTGGCGGGGGTGGCGATGATGAGTCGCCCAACCCGCTCGCGTTGCTGCTGATGGCGATCGTTGCGCCCTTGGCGGCGATGATTATCCAGTTCGCGGTCTCGCGCTCTCGCGAATATGCGGCTGATCGCACCGCGGCCGAACTCGTCGGGTCACCTCGGGGGCTTCAAAACGCCTTGTGGAAATTGCACAACGGGGTCGAAGCAATTCCCGGCCACACCTCGCCCGCAATGGCGCAGATGTGCATCGTGAATCCGCTTCACGGCGGGGCGATTTTGAGTCTGTTCTCGACCCACCCGCCGGTCGAGAAGCGCATTGAGAAGTTGGCTGAGCTCGAAAGGCAAGTCGCTTAAACCCATACGGAAGGAGAACTGACCCATGCTTTGTCCACGCAACTGCCCAACCCCGCTCGTCATCACCGACCGGAGCGGGGTCGAGATCGACTACTGCCCAACCTGTCGAGGCGTCTGGCTCGACCGGGGCGAACTCGACAAGATCATCGAGCGCGCGGCTGCCTTCGCTAGAACGCCTTCCGGTCCTCGGGAGCCCGCAATTCCCAACACGCCGTCTGAGGTCTATCGACACGAAGATCGCCGGTTCGACTACGACGATGATGATGATCGACGATATGGTCGGCGGAAGAAGAAAGGTGGCTTTCTTGGCGACCTGTTCGACTTCGACTAACTCACGATACCTTTACCCCGTCGTAACCTATGCCTCCATCCTCCCACGGATGGAGGCTCCCCTTCACAACCTATGCCTCCATCCTCCCACGGATGGAGGCTCCCCTTCACACCTAATTTACTATGACCATCTACGGAATACCTATTTGGATTTGGGGTGCTTTCCTCACCTTCGTCATTGCTATGCTTGCCCTTGACCTTGGCGTCTTCCACCGAAAGGCACATGTGGTCAAAGTCAAGGAATCGCTGATCTGGACGGCCATCTGGATTGGCATCGCATTCTTATTCAATGCCGTCCTATGGATTTTCTGGGATAAGATTCAGCCGACAAGCACCTACACACCGGACCAAGCCGGGATGGCGTTCCTCGCCGGATATTTGGTTGAGAAAGCGCTGAGCATCGATAACATCTTCGTTATTCTGATGATCTTCGCGTATTTTCAGATCCCAGAGAAGTACCAGCATCGAGTGCTCTTCTGGGGAATCATTGGCGCGCTCGCCTTCCGTGGGTTGTTCATTGTCCTCGGTGCCGAAATGGTCAAGCGATTTGCTTGGACCAATCTGCTCTTTGGGGGCTTTCTCATCCTCACCGGCATCAAGATGGTGGTCGTCAAGGATAAGGAAATCGATCCCGAAAAGAATCCAATCATCCGCTTGTGTCGGCGGATTTTCCCGCTAACTTCCGAGTTCGACGGGCAGAAATTTTGGACCCGGATCAATGGTAAGAAGCTAGCAACCCCTCTCTTTCTCGCGCTGATCTTCGTTGAAATCACGGACATCATTTTCGCGGTCGATTCGATCCCCGCGATCTTTGCGATCACCAAGGAGCCGTTCATTGTGTTTACGTCCAATGTGTTTGCCATCCTTGGCTTGCGGTCACTGTACTTTGCCATCTCAGGACTGGTCGGTTTCTTCCGGTATCTCAGCTACGGATTAGCTTCCATTTTGGTCTTTGTCGGCGGCAAAATGGGTTACACCTACCTGGTTCACCACACCACCGACCCTGAGTACAAGTTCCCCGTCGGAGTTTCCTTGGGAATCATTGCCGGCTTACTGACCCTTTCCATTCTCGCGTCGATATGGATTAAGAAACCAGAAGAAGAAAAGGCTACTGCCGACGAAACAGCGGTGCCCGCAACGTAGATCAGTGAGTAAGCATCTCCGCCTTCCGGGTCGCACAAATTCCTTCAAAAATGCAGCGACCCGGTTCGGCGGCACATAGGCCATGGCTTTCGTACTTCTCGTAACCATCCGCGAACACCGTTGCTACAACATCGAACTCCTCTTGGAGTCGCTTTGCGGCAACGAAGTTGGCTCCGGACGAGATGCCGACGCACAATCCGTGTTCTTCTCTTAGCGTCTCGGCACCTCGAATAGCCTCTGCGCTGCTCACGACGATCACCCGTCCAATCATGGGGTGCAGGCCACCTTGACCGTCGGACGCAATGGCAGGAATGAAGCCGTCGCCGATGCCAAAGATCGCATGGGGACCGGGTTCCCCGCCAGACATCACCGCCGATTCGGCAGGCTCTACCGCCGCGATCAGGGTGTCCTGGTTTGCTTCGCGCAAAGCCTCTCCAACTCCGATGAGAGTCCCGCCCGTCCCGACGCCAGCCACAAAGGCATTGATAGGACGACCGGCTTGCGACAGCAACTCTTTACCGGTGGTCTCGCGATGGCAGGCGGTATTGAGCGGATTCGAGAACTGATCGGGGTTAAACCAGCCCCGCTCCTCAGCCAAGCGATCGCGGATCGCCGCCGCCTCTGCAAAGCTGCCTTCGACTGAACACAAGACCAGTTCCGCTCCAAGCGATCGAATCCGCTCCTTGCGCTCCTCGGTCATGTTCTCCGGCATGACGATGGTCACCGGATGCCCGAACTCGCGCCCGAAAAACGCCATCGCGATTCCCGTGTTCCCGCTCGTCGCCTCCACGATCGGCTGACCCTCCTTGAGGAGGCCGAGCCGTCGCGATTCCTGAAGAATCGCCACGGCAATCCGGTCTTTTACGCTGCCGGTACGGTTGACGCACTCAAGCTTAACCAGTACCCCAGCAACATCGAGGAGCGGGGTATTGCCGACGCCTTGGGTTAGAGGAAAGGTGCCCATTGTCCTATAGGCTATTTTGGGCACGACCAAGACCTCCCTCGAGTCACCATTTACTACTTCATCGCTCTACGCGAATGTTGAGATAGTCGAAGTGCATGGACCCGGGGAGGATCGAGTCCACCTTCACCCGGATTTTGCCACCGTTGCCGACAAAGTCCGAAGCGTGGTCGGTAACGGCCGTCGTTGCGTATCCAAACGTGTCGGTCGGAAAGGGCAGTGTTCGAACGCTCTGCCAACGATTCGTTGTGACATTAAACATCGAAAGCAATGCGATTCCGCGCACCTTCTTTGCCCGAATCGTGACATACACCGATCCCACCTGGGCTTTGGGAATGCGCGTACCGGCTAGTACCGACCACGCGAAGTTCGAAAAGATTCCAGTGATCCGAAACGAGTCGCCATCAGCGCGACTCAGCTTGCCCAGTGTTGCAGAAGGTGCAGAACCTCTATCGATGGACAAACTGCCGAGCGTTGCGTTCTCGGCATGAGCGCCGAGAGCTGTCAGAGCCATTCCGACGATGGCAAAGGTCTTAAGTGTTTTCATAGTCAAATCCTGAAATTCGCGTGATCGCGATAGTGAATTGACTTATGCGCTGGAAATGCTGACGACGCAAAGGGCCTGGAGTCTCATATCGAACGACAGGTGCATTTCGGCGGAGATACGCTTTCTCCGTCCAAACCGGCACAAGTGGGCAAGTAGATAGATCTACCCGTACTGCAGGCATCCGGGGCGACTCAGATGGATTGGTGAAGGGAACCAGCAAAGCACCACGGAGCCTCGCTGACGAAAAGACATCCTCTGCGCCTTCTGCCCTGATCACTGAGATACTACTCCGCTAAGGACAGAACGAAGAACCACAAGTCGTGGGTAACCTTAGCCATGCCTACTCCGGCCAAGATCCTTATGGCTCTGGGAGCCTTGATCCTGGTCAGTTGCAGTGGGTTTGTGGGCTTCCTTTTCGTCAACGAAGCCCGCTATCAGCAGGAACGCCAGATGTTGCTCACCGCAGCCAGTACGGCAGAAGGGATGAATGCTCCCGATGCCGAGCGTACGCTTCGCGCGATGAAGGAATTTACAGACTGCGAAATCATTCGAAGTGCCGACGCGATTGTTGTTATCAGCCGCCACCAATACGGCTTCATTGGGACCTTCGGGGTTCCGGCTGTTGAGCTGAAGTTTGACTCGAAGGGCGTGGTAACCGATGTACGGCTTATTGAGCGCGGAGGCGGACTTTAGCAGACTAAAACTCGGCCCAAGAGAACTCCCCTCGCTGAGCCAGCATGGGGGAGTTCTGATGCAGGTAAGGAATGTTACTGAATCTGCGCGTAGTGATCCTTCAGCGCAGCAGCCGACTTCAGAAGCCCTTCCTTCTCCGAATCGGATACCGCCGGCTCCAAGATCTCGACGACGCCTCGGCGACCAACCTTCGTCGGAAGCGAAAGCGAAATGTCGCTGATGCCGAGTTTGCCCTTCTGCACGGCGCTGACCGGCAGGATCTGGCCGTTGTCGAGCGCCATCGCTTCCACCACGACCTTGATCGACACTCCAACCGCGCGGCCGGCGCCACCCTTGAGGCGGATGACCTCGGCTCCTGACTTCTTCGTGAAGTCGAAGATGCCATCGGCTTCGGCCTGATTGAAACCGGGCAACGAAGCAACGGGGACACCCGCGACCGTCGCGGATGACCAAATCGGCACCATCGTGTCGCCGTGCTCACCGAGAATCAGAGCCTTTACGTCCGTCGCGCCGACCTTGTAGCGATCGGCCAGCAGAGACCGGAAGCGGCAGGTGTCGAGCACGGTACCAAGGCCAATGACCTGCGACTCCGGCAAGAGGCCGCTCTTCGCGGCAATATGAGTTAGGATATCGACCGGGTTGGAAACCACCAGAATCGTCGCCCCGTCGGCCAGTTTCACGCCCTTCAGGCTGTCCAGAATCTGGTTGAACAGTCCCACGTTGCGGGCCGTGAGTTCGAGGCGGCTTTCGTCCGGCTTGCGGCGGAGTCCGGCAGTGATGACCACACAATCGCTGCCCGTGACGACATCGTAATCGCCGCTCGTGATGACTTGGCTCGAAGTGAGCGCGGAGCCGTGGCGCAGGTCAAGGGCCTCGCCTGCGGCCATATCGGCGTTCGCGTCAACGAGAGCGATCTGGTTGACGATGCCCCCCAGTTGGAGAGCGTAGGCGGCATCGGACCCGACCCGGCCTCCTCCCCCAATGATGCTGACTTTCATGGAATTCTATTCTCCTTAGATTCGGATTGCCGGGAGAAAAGGGTACCCGCCAACCTCCCGTTCCGACCGATGCGCACAGCGCCCAGACGGAGTGGACTTCCTCCGCGCGCCTAAATCCAGACCCGACCCGTCCCTTCCTTCGTGGAGGCACGGACGCTTACATGGCAACGCTAGACGGAGAACTCTGGAGATTCAACCTGTGCAAGGTCGTGGTGGTGGATGTCTCGGATGACTACCAATCCCTCGGACCGCCGCTCCCCTCAGACTGCTACCCGATCTTGGCCGAAATGTGGGTTCCAAGCTACGGGCTGCAAACAACCCTTCCCTTCTCCCACTTGGTGCAGGGCTACCTCTACGATTGGCACGAATCACCGGGGGACGATGGTGCCCACTGGACCGTAGGTGTGGTTCGCTCCGATCTCGACTTGCCATAAATTCTTTGCCTACCTATGCCTCCATCCTCCCACCGATGGAGGCTACCGAGGGAATGGCGGATTGGCACTGATCTTGCTGCCTGTTGGGCATGCGCAAGAACAGAGGCTTTACTGTCGTTGAGTTCATGATCGTCGTGATCGTGATTGGGATTCTCCTCGGGATCGCCGCCCCTCAGTTCGTCAAGGCCCGAGAGGCTAGCCGGTTCCGAGCGTGCGCAAGCGGCACCCGAATGCTCGAGTCGGCCAAAGCGCAGTGGGCGATCGAGCAGGGCAAGGACGAAAACGCGACGCCATCGGCCGCCGACCTCGCCCCATTCCTCAAGGTGTGGCCGGAATGCCCAAGCGGCGGAAGCTATGCCCTCGGAAAAGTCGGTGAAGGCACCTCCTGCTCCGTCCCGGCCCATGCGTTTTGAGGTCCCGCTTCGACCTCAATGAGGGGAAATGACCCTCCTCGATGTGCTAGAATAGAGCTAATCAGACGCGAAGAAAAGGCGGCTTGAAGCCGCCTTTTTAGTTCGCGAAGGTAGGGACCGAGCATGGACAGCATCTTGCAACAACTCAATCAAATCGCCACCGAGCGGGACATCCCGCGCGATGAGCTGGTGCGGGAACTCGAAGAGGCAATGGCCGTTGCCTACAAGAAATTCGTTCAAGCCGCAGGCGATGTCACGATGAGAATCGACTTCGGTGGGCCGCGTGGCTTCGACCTCTACGTGCGCAAAGAGGTCGTTGGAGAGGTCATGGACCCCTCGTACCAGGTCGCGATTGCCACTGCCAAACAGAAGAACCCAGGAGTCGAAATTGGGGACTTCGAAGAATATCTGGTCAATCCAGAGCGCTTCGGACGCATTGCAGCCACGACCTTCAAGCAGGTTATGAGCCAGAAGATGCGCGAGGCCGAGCATAGACAAGTCCACGACACCTTCAGCGAGAAACTGAATGACGTGGTGAGCGGCACCGTCACTCGACGTGAGGACCCCATCGTCTATGTGCAGGTTAACAAGGTCGAAGCTGAACTTCCCAAGTGGGAGCAAGTGCCGACCGAGCGCTATCGAGTCAACGACCGAATTCGGGTTTACGTGCTTCGCGTGGAAGACTCGCGACGGGGCCTGAAGGTCATCGTCAGCCGTACTCACCCGAACCTCTTACGAAAGCTGTTCGAACTCGAAGTACCCGAGATCGCCGACGGGATCGTGGTGATCCGCAGCGTCGCGCGCGAACCCGGGCAGCGAAGCAAGGTTGCGGTCGAGAGCACCGATGAGCGAGTCGACGCCGTCGGTGCCTGTGTCGGACCACGCGGCTCTCGTGTGCAAGCCATCGTAGATGAGTTGTTCGACGAAAAGATCGATATCGTGCCTTTCAGCGACGACCCGAAGACCCTGATTACGAATGCGCTGAGCCCGGCCAAAGTGAACTCGATCAAGCTCGACGAAGAAGCCAAGAGCGCCTACGTCATCGTGCCGGACAGCCAGCTCTCGCTCGCGATCGGAAAAGGCGGCCAAAACGTACGGCTTGCGGCACGACTGACTGAGTGGAAAATTGACATTCGCAGCGAAGCTCAAGCAGCGACCGAGAAGGCATCGAAGTCAAAGGCAGTGGAGGTGTCCGTCGAGCGGACCGAAGCAGCTGGCGTCACCGAACCCAGTGAGGGGTAGCGATGGCAACCGTGGGGCACGCCCCCCAAAGGACGTGCTACGGATGCCGTCGAAAAACGAATCAGCGGGATCTGATTCGCATTGGAATTGGACCTGCCGGAGCGGTGGTCGGTGGAAATTGGGGTCGGGGCGTCTACGTCTGCCCCAACGAGGCGTGCGTGACGAAGCTGTTGGACCGAGATCGTCTCGCTAAAGCACTCCGACAATCGGTGACCGGTGAAACGAAAGAAGCGATACAAAAAGATTTATGGGACAAACTGAGGTAAAGAACATAGCGATGCAGCATGAGATCGCCGAATTGGCTAAGAGGTACGGGCTGGTTCCCGGACAGGTCACGGGTGTGCTCCAAGATTTGGGCGTCGAGCACGATCTGACCCATTTCGATGCCGAACCCGACGTGCTGGAATTGGTGGAAGCCTCGCTCGAAGAGCTTCGTGGCTCCAAGGATATTCCTATGCTCCCGGGCCGGACCCCGAGAGACATTGCCGCCGCCCTCGGCCTGCCTCAGCCCGAAGTTCAAAAGACCCTGATGATGAAACTCAAGGTCATGGCCCAGCTGACCACGGCGCTCAAACCTGATGTCGCCGAAAAACTCGCCGAGACATTTGGATATAAGATCACGTGGGTCGAAGGCGCGAAACCCAAACCGGCGACTCCGAAAATCAAGAAGCCGACAAAGATCGAGGGAGCCCAGCCCAGGCCGCCCGTCGTCACGATTCTCGGGCACGTCGACCACGGCAAGACTTCTCTGCTCGACTACATCCGCAAGGCCAATGTCGCGGCGAAAGAGCACGGAGGCATTACCCAGCACATCGGTGCCTACCAAGTCGAGTTGCCCGAGGGCAAGATCACCTTTCTGGACACCCCCGGCCACGCCGCTTTTACCGCGATGCGCGCCCGTGGAGCCCAAGTCACCGACATTGCCATTCTCGTCGTCGCCGCGGATGACGGCATCATGCCCCAGACGATCGAAGCAATCAGTCACGTGAAGAACGCAGGTGTGCCGATGATCGTGGCCGTCAACAAGATCGACAAGCCCGATGCGAATGCGGATCGTGTGCTGTCTCAGCTTCCCGAACATGAAGTCATCCCAGAGGCCTTCGGCGGTCAGACGATCGTCTGCCCCGTTTCCGCCCATACCGGCGAAGGCGTGCCGCACCTGCTCGAAATGGTGCTGCTCCAAGCCGAAATCATGCAATTAACGGCGGACCCCAAAGGCACCCTCGAGGGGGTCGTCATCGAGGCAAAAGTCGACCGAGGTCGAGGCCCCGTCGCAACGATCTTGGTCCAAAACGGGACCCTGAAGATTGGAGATGCGCTGGCCGTCGGCGACACCTTCGGCC
Source organism: Fimbriimonadaceae bacterium (assembly GCA_019694835.1). Next base: position 19,965 of record JAIBBE010000001.1, read on the forward strand.
GGATCAAGGCGATGACCGACTATCTGGGTGAGAACCTGAAGGAAGCAGGCCCCAGCACCCCGGTCGAGATCCTTGGGCTGAGCGACGTCCCCAACGCCGGTGATCACGTCGAGTGGCAGAAAGACGAGCGAAGCGCCCGGGAAATCGCTGAAGAGCGACAGGATAAGACTCGCATCGCCAATCTCACGACGTCGCGCAAAGTGATGTCGCTCGAAGCCCTTCGCGGCATGATTAACGAGGGAGAGACCAAGGACCTGAACCTCGTGGTCAAGGCAGACGTACAAGGTTCCGTCGAAGCCGTGCGGGGCATGCTCGAGAAGATCGAAAACGAGGAAGTGAATGTAAGGGTCATCCACAGCGGTGTAGGCCCAATCACTGAGTCGGACATCCTGCTCGCCAGCGCCGCCGAAGCGATCTGTGTCGGATTCAACACCAGGGCCGAACCAGGTGCCAAGAAAGAAGCCGAGCGGGCAAAGGTCGAGATCCGAACGTACAATATCATCTACGAACTGATCGAGGACATCGAGGCGGCGGTGAAGGGCCTCCTCGCTCCCAAGTATGAAGAGGTCTACCAAGGCAAGGTCGAGATCCGTATGGTCTTCAACCTGTCACGGCAGGGCATCGTCGCCGGATCACACGTCACCGACGGCAAGATCACCCGAAACTCCAGCGTCCGCATCAAGCGCGGCAACGATCTCGTCTACGAAGGCAAGGTCGCCTCGCTGAGGAATGTCAAGCAAGACGTTCGTGAGATGATCGCCGGCCAGGACTGCGGTCTGCAGTTCGAGGACTTCACCGCCTTCAAAGAAGGCGATATCGTCGAAGCCTACGAGATGGTCAGGGTCAACTAGGATCCGGCTGTACCGCTGGCATCCTGCCGGCACCGCCCTACGTAGAAACTGCACTGGGGGGCCGGCAGGATGCCAGCGGTACGATCCGACGAACAAATCGGCTCGGTGACTACGTCACCCGGGCCGACTTGTTGCACCTTGCGGAACTTACTTAAACGTAACCGGAGCCTGGATCGTGCTGCGACCGTTGGCGCTGAAGCGAGTGATCTTGATCGACTTGCTGTCGCCCCACTTGGTCGAGCCGAGGGCCGAGATCAGGTCTTCGGGAGTGTTGACGGCATTGCCATCGAACTCCTGGATCACGTCGCCGATCTGGTAGCCGGCCTTTTCAGCGATCGAGCCCGGTTCGATGTTCTTGATCACGACGCCCTTCTCGCTCGCCGGAATGTTGAACTGCTTCTGAAGTTCAGGCGTGATCTGCTCGATGCCGACGCCAAGTCGAACTTTGCCGCTCTGCGCGCCATCGCTTCCCTTACCCATCTGGTCCTTGAGCTTTTCGAGGTCCTTCGGGTTCAGTTCGAAGCCGTTGCCATCGCCACGATCGAAGAACTTGAACGGGCTGTCTTGGCCGCCATCAGCATTCGGCATCGGCTGGCTCGCCACGAGTTCCTTTGGGAATTCCTTGACCGTCGCCTTGAGCACCTTGCGCTCTCCGCCTCGGATGACCTCGATCTCGACGGCCGTACCGGGTGCGTTGGTCAGCATCGCATTGCGTACGTCCTGCTGATCACGGACCGGCATGGAGCCGACTCGAACGATGACGTCATTCGCTTTGACTCCGGCGGCAGCGGCAGGTCCGTCGCTCTGGACGCTGCGCACAATCGCGCCGCTGTCGACCTTGAGGTCGGCCTTTTCAAACTTCTTGAGATCCTCCGGAACGAGGCCGAGATAGCCGCGGACGACCTTGCCCTTCTCGATCAGCATTTCCGCGATCAGACGAGCCTGATTGCTCGGAATCGCGAAGCCGATGCCGACGTTTCCGCCCGAACCACCGAACGGCGAGGTGCCGCCCGAAATGATCGAGGTGTTGATACCGATCACTTCACCCTCGATGTTGACGAGGGCGCCGCCCGAGTTGCCCGGGTTGATGGCGGCGTCGGTCTGAATCATGTTCGAGTAACCGCGATCCTGCACCGCGCTGGCACGTCCAAGGGCGCTGATGTGGCCGATGGTGACCGAATTCTCGAGACCAAACGGAGCGCCGATGGCGATCGAATACTGACCAGCCTTCACCTGGCTGCTATCGGCAAACCGGGCGGCCGGAAGGTCTTTGGCTTCGATCTTCACGACGGCAATGTCGTTCTGATGGTCTTTGGCACGGATCACCTTGCCCGCGAATTCACGACCGTCATTGAGAACGACGGTGACCTTGTCGAAATCGGCAACGACGTGATCATTGGTCACGATCCATCCGTCGCTGCGGAAGATAACGCCCGAACCCTCGCCGCTCATCGGACCCATGCGCATGCCGTTCGTGTTCTTGCCCGAATTCTCGCCGCGAATGCTGACCGTGGACGGCGCCACGAACTCAACCAGGCTCGAGAACGACTTATCGAGTTCTCTGAGCGCGGCCATCGATTCGGTCGAAATCGACGCCACCGGGCTCGGCTTGAGTTCATTTCCCCCCGCAAATACGCTGGGAACGCCGACGCGCCAATTGAGGACGGAGGCCATGGCGATTCCGCCAATAACGACGCCGCAACCGATGAGGACGCCGGGCCGTGCGATGACACGCTTCCAAATGCTCATAAAGTTCACCTTAGGATAAAGATTGGGCGGACCCATTGTCCGCCTTACCGTTCCTGCTTGTAATTCTCCTGTTTTGTCATTCTACGACGACTCTCGTGTTCGTCGCGATCCAATTTTCGGTAACGCATCCAGCTTGGCAGAAAGTTCCGGGCTTGCCATTGGTCCTGCTTCCGTGCGGTAAAACGGCTTCATGCTTGCTTCGATCCTCGCCCTCTCCCTTCAACCCGCCATTCAAGTATCGGGGGTTTTCTCCGATCACATGGTCCTTCAGCGCGAGCGCTGGGTACCGATTTGGGGCTGGGCGCCCCCCGGCGAACGGGTGTGGGCTGAAGGTTCATGGGGCAGTTCAGCCGAAACCAAGGCCGACAAGTCCGGCAAGTGGTCTCTTAAGCTCCGTACGCGAGCCGCAGGTGGCCCGTTCCGCGTTTCAGTCGGTGGAATGGGCACGACCAAGACCTTCGAAGATGTCCTCGTTGGCGAAGTCTGGCTATGCGGCGGCCAATCGAATATGGAGTGGCCGGTCGGCAACATCGGCTATCAGCCCCCTATCGAAGGCGCGGACTACGAGGTTGCCGCAGCGAACTACCCCAAGATTCGCCTCCTCCAAGTTCCCCGGGTCGGATCCGATGTTCCTTTGACCAACCTCAATCTCGCCTGGCAGACCTGCACTCCGGATACCGTCAAGACCTTCAGCGCGACCGGATTCCTCTTCGGCAAGAACCTGTTCCAGGTACTCAACGTCCCCATCGGGCTCATTTCATCGAACATCGGCGGCACCGAGGTCGAACTCTGGATGAAGCGCGACAAACTGCGCGCTGTTCCCGGTCTGGCAGAACGCGTGGACCAAGCCGATCGGGATGCCGAGAACTACAAGAAGCAGATCGCGAAATGGAACGCCCTGAGCCGCGCGGGAGACACGATGAGGGTCCTGGAAGCGGGTTCCGCCAGCGGCTGGACGAAGATCGATGGCGCGAAGAGCTACGATCAGATCGGATTGGGCCAATTCGACGGCGTCGTGTGGTACCGCGCCGAATTCGACCTGGCTCAGGTGCCCGCCAATGCCACCCTTGACCTCGGAACCATTGACGATGAGGACCGGACCTTCGTCAACGGCGAATTCGTAGGAAGCATGTTTGGGTGGACGGTTGCGCGCAGCTACGCGATTCCCGCCTCGGTGCTGAGGAAGGGCCGAAACGTGGTCGTGGTAAAGGTGATCGACACGGCGGGCGGCGGCGGCTTTGGGGCAGGCTCGAAGCCCGTACTCCGAACGCCCAACGGAGATGTCACCCTCACCGGTTGGTCGTACACGCAAGGAGTCGCCCCCGGCCCGCTCCCTCCGCGACCCCGTGTCTACAGCACCCTCTATAACGGTATGATCGCGCCTTTGGCGCCCTATGCCATCCAGGGTGCGATTTGGTACCAGGGCGAGTCCAACGTCGGTCGAGCCGCCCAGTACGGCTACTCCTTCCCGGCGATGATCGAGAACTGGCGCGAGGACTTCCAAAACCCCCTCATGCCGTTCTACTTCGTGCAGATCGCGCCGTTTACGCCCTATGGGAATGGTGGGGCGGCAGCTGAGCTGCGGGAGATGCAGCGCCAGACGTTGAAGCTGCGGCGAACGGGAATGGTGGTCACCACCGATATCACGCCGAACCTGAACGACATTCACCCAGCCAAGAAGCGCGAGGTCGGCGAGCGTCTGGCGAAGTGGGCGCTGGCAAGGACCTACCACCAGAACATCGAGCACAGCGGCCCGCTGCTCCGATCGGTGGTCTTTGATGGAGGCAAGGCAGTCCTCAGCTTCACTCATTCCGCTGGATTGGAGGCGCGCGGTGGGGACTTGCTTGGCTTTACGGTCGCTGGTGCTGATCGCGTGTTCCGACCGGCTTCGGCTCGGATTGACGGCGGCAAGATCGTCGTGTGGTCGGATCAGGTCAAGAAGCCAGCAGCAGTTCGCTATGGTTGGAGCAGCGCTCCGGTATTGAACTTGTTCAACTCCGCTGGGCTGCCAGCCTCGCCGTTCAGGACCGATACATGGAAGATGGAGACGGCCGCGAATAGCTGGTAGCCGCGCGCCGTCGTCAAGGGAGCACTTTGAGGCTTGGGTGGCATGGGTCGGCGGAATTCTCAGGACTTCGATCAGGAGCAATCAAGACCCGTGCTTCTTCCCAACCGCGGGATGATGGAAGCACACTGCCGTCATTCTCGCTCGTTCGTCACGATTTCGTCACGGTAGCCCCCTTATACTGTTTGGCATGCTTGCACCTCTGGCACTTGCCGCAATCGCCTGGTCGACACCGGCACTACCCGTGGCGAACTTCTCAGGAACGATCACGGTACAGGATTACGCCCTTGATCCAGTTGGACTCGGGTTCGCGATCGAGGTTCGGAACGTTGGCTCGACCGTTCCGCTCCAAACCGCTAACGTGACCCTTGGCGTCGGCGGGAGCTACTCGTTCTCGTTGACCGTCCCCGCGGGGACTTATGATGTTGCCGCCAAAGCACCGAATCGCTGGATGAGGAAGGTCGTTTCGTCGGTGGTTATCACGGGATCGGGCGGCTCGGCGAACTTCACGGTTCCAAATGGAGATGTCGACGGCGACAACGTGGTTGACATGCTGGACTACTCTCTAGTCAACTTCTATCTCGGCTCCACTTACAGCATCCCGGCCGACCTGGACGGAGACGAGGAGGTGTCAATCGCAGACTTCGCGATTGTCGCAAGCCAACTCTTCATCCAAGGCGATCCGTAATTTTTGTTGACGCCGTGGGACGCCCGCATACCTCGTCAACACACAGATTGCCCCATCATGAGTCCCGGGATTAGGGGGGAGAGCTCTAGCTGTAGCACACGCCGGCAAGGGCGTTCCACACGCAGGCACACAGGAGAGCACAAGGCAGTAAGAGGCCGGGGTGATGAGATTGAGCACCACCGTGCGACTGAATATCGAAAAGCTTCGGCGGTTGGCAGAGTCGGGGTGCACGATCCATCACCCCGACCACCCGGCAATCTTCCGTGCAGCGCCAATTTGCCCATGTTGGATCGCTCAGATTGACGACCCTGGGAAGCAATCTTACTAGTTGTAATAGACGCCGTCGAGCGCGTTCCACATAGAGGCGCACAGCAGGGCGCAGGCGGTCTTCGTTCGCGCGAATTCCTCGTCGCTCATGGCGGCGATGCGCTCTCGGAGAAGCTCAGCCTCGGCGATGTCGTCAGCATGAACCTTGAAGTACTCGCGTCCCTTTTCGCTCATCGCGTAGTGCTCCAGGAGGCCATCGAGCTTGCTGCGCGAAGTGTTGGGCTGCTGGGCCTCAAAGGCGTACAAGGCACCAGCGGCTTCGGCTTTCTGGGCAAAGAGGTTGTTCGCGGCAGTGACCAAGGTATCGGTCTGCGGTCGACCCGTCGCGGTCTTGAATCCGATTTCGGCTTTGAAGTCGTCCCACAGCTTCTCGTGGAATCGCTCTTCCTCGGCGTAGTGATCTTCGCCAATCGTTTCCCAGCCCTTCGCAATGGTGCCGACGAACTGGCCGTACTCGCCTGCATAGTCGACGAGTTTTTCCGTAGGCAATGTGCCCATCCGCCAATCCTGATAGAACGGGTGCTTGTTCAAATCGAACTGAGCGATGATCTGGTCGAGTTCCTGAGTGCGAGTCATAGCGCCAACAGGATACCGCAGGACTGCCAAGAGGGTCCAAATCCTCCGCCAAACAACCCATCATTCCTAACAGGGCCGCGCGTCCATCGCCGCCATAATCAGGAACCAGCATGAAGCGAATCGGAGTGATCACGAGCGGGGGCGATGCGCCGGGAATGAATGCGGCCATCCGTGGCGTAGTGCGCGCGGCGATCGACCGGGGCGCGGAGGTCGTCGGCTTTCTTCACGGCTATCGCGGCATCATCGGCAACGAGGTTCTGGAACTCGATTCCAAGGCGGTCGGCGGCATCATCAGCCACGGAGGCACCGTTCTGCGCACCGCCCGCAGCAAAGACTTTATGACCATCGAGGGCCGAACCCAGGCGATGGACGTACTGAAGGAGAATGGCGTCGAAGGCCTCGTGGTGATCGGTGGAGACGGATCGCTCACCGGCGCACGGATGCTTCACGAGGAATTCGATTTCCCCGTCCTCGGCGTCCCCGGGTCGATCGACAACGACATCTCAGGCAGCGACTTCTCGATTGGGTTCGACACGTCGGTCAACACAGCGCTGGACGCGATCGACAAGGTTCGCGACACCGCATACAGTCACGAGCGGGTGTTCGTCATCGAAGTCATGGGTCGTCGGAATGGGTTCATCGCCGTCGACGTGGGCCTCGCGAGCGGCGCTGAAGCCGTCATCATCCCCGAAATCCCGTACTCAATCCTCGAAATCTGCGACAACCTTCGCGCCATGCGCCAGAAGGGCAAGCGAAGCTCGATTATCGTGGTTGCCGAGGGTGCGGCACGTGCGCATGACATCAAGGAATTCGTTCAGAAGAACACCGGCTTCGAAGCCCGCTACCTCGTGCTCGGCCACATGCAGCGCGGCGGGTCGCCGACCGCCTTCGACCGCGTTCTTGCTCTTCGGCTGGGTGCCCATGCGGCCAATCGATTGCTCAGCGGGTTCAGTGGCGAGATGGTCGGAGTCGACGGCAACAAACTCGTGGCGCATCCGCTGAGCTACGTCTTGAGCACCGAGCGCAACATCGATCCCGAAAGGCTGCTGTTGGTCGATGTAATGGCGAGGTAGAGATCGGACAACATCGGACGTATCAGTCAGATCGGTCCGATGTTGTCCGATTGGACCGATTCCCTTACCTTGCAACGCCAAACCCCCAAAATCGGTCTACTAAGTATGGAACTCGTCCGCTATCGACCCGGGGAAGCCATGCGCTGGCTCGAACTTGGTGCCCAGAACGAGCGCAAGAGCGCGGCCAAGAAGGGTCGGAGCCTCGTGCGACGCGAAGGACACCGGACGATTCAGCGAGACATCGGCGAAGCGGCAGGAGCCCTCATCGACATGGGGAAGAGCGCGTGGACGGACCTGATCGCGCTCCAAGCCAACGCCAGCGAGTACGTCTTCCACGACGACGCGTTCGAGATCGTTAAGGCCACCGGCGTCAAGCGAGTGCCCTACTCTGAGATCACGGGCCTGTATCTAGACGGCGATCACCTGATTGTCGAACTAGAAAAAGGCAGCGTGACCATCAAGCCGCACGCCCACATCGTCGCCGGACGCGTCCGGGTTCCGATCGGCTGGTCGCGCAATGGCTTGGAGGTACCCTACGAGCTCATGATCGATGAGCTTTCAGCCCGTTGCGGCCGCGAGGTCGGGGAGCGTTGAGGGACGGGTGGCGACATCCTGCACCCGAGAACTGGTCCGACCAAGTCTGGGCGACCCTCGAAGAAGACATCGGATTCGGAGACCTCTCGTCTGGTGCCGTCCCCCGCGATAAACTCGTCCGCTGGTACATCGAAGCCCAGGCGCAAGGCATCGTCTGCGGCGTTGGCCTCGCCCGCTATGCGCTCGATCCCGAAGGCGACGACCCCGACGACTGCTTCACCGATGTCCTGATCGATGACGGCGAGGAAGTCTACGCGGGCGACCGGGTTCTGGAAGGCGTTTGGACGGCTCCAAAACTGCTCATGCGTGAGCGGACGGCTCTCAACTTCCTCATGCACCTCTCGGGGGTTGCCACTCTTGCGAGTAAGTTCGCGAAGGCGGTTGAGGGGACCTCCGCCGTCGTTGTTGACACGCGCAAGACCTTGCCCGGACTACGCTCCCTGCAGAAGTACGCCGTCCGCTGTGGCGGGGCCTCGAACCACCGGATGGGGCTGTTCGATGGCGTGATGATCAAGGACAATCACATCGCCATCGCCGGCTCAATTACTGAAGCAGTCGCTCGGGTCCGGAAGTCGGCTCCTCACATGGCGAAGATCGAGGTCGAGTGCGAGTCGCTCGACATGGTTCGCGAGGCCGTTGAAGCGAAGGCAGATGTCGTCATGCTCGACAACATGGACCCCTTCATGATGCGCGAAGCGGTACGCGAGTTTGGCGACCAGGTGGTGCTCGAAGCTAGCGGCGGAGTGACCCTGGACACGGTAACGGGCATCGCTCAGACCGGTGTTCATCTCATTTCGGTCGGCGCTTTGACTCACTCCGCCCCCGCACTCCCGTTCCATCTCGAAGTCAAATAGGTACCATCTGGGTTCATGATTGCCAAGCTGGAGGACATCCTCAAGCGCTACGAATTGATCGAGGCGCAGCTTCAAGACCCCAACATCGTTTCCCAGGTCAGCGAACTTCAGCGCCTGGGCAAGCAGCGCGCCGAGCTTGAGGCGATTGTCGAACAGATCCGGGTGTACAAGAAGCTCCTTGGCGAACTCACGGACGCGGAAGCACTTCTTTCCGACCCTGAGATGAAAGAACTCGCCCAAGCCGAGATCGATCCGTTGAAAGACAAGATCGCGGAGAGCGAGAAGATTCTCAAAGCAATGCTCGTCCCCAAGGATCCTTGGGACGACAAGTCGGTGGTCATCGAGATTCGCCCCGCAGCGGGTGGAGATGAAGCAGGACTCTTCGCCTCAGAACTCTTCCGCATGTACTCTCGCTACGCCGAGCGGCGCAAGTGGAAGGTCGACGTGGTCGACCACGAGGAAAGCGGTATGGGGTCGCTCTCGCGAGTTGTGTTCACGATCGACGCCCAAGGCGCCTACAGCCAACTCAAGCATGAGAGCGGGGTCCATCGTGTCCAACGCGTTCCCGCCACGGAAAGCAGTGGTCGCATTCACACTTCGACCGTCACGGTTGCCGTCCTCCCCGAAGCCGAGGAAGTCGATATCGACATCCGCCCCGACGATCTTGAAATCACCACGTTCCGCTCAAGCAGCGCAGGCGGCCAGCACATGCAGAAGAACGAGACCGCGATTCGGATCGTGCACAAACCCACCGGCCTCGTCAGCACCTGCCAGGACGAACGCAGCCAACAGCAGAACAAGCTCAAGGCGATGGCCGTACTCCGCGCCAAGCTCTACGAAATGGAGCAGGAGAAGCTCGCCAAAGAGCGCGGCGACCTCCGTCGCGGCCAAATCGGCTCAGGCGATCGCAGCGAGAAGATCCGTACCTACAACTTTCCCCAAAGCCGCATCACCGACCACCGTATCGGCTACGACGCCAGCAACACCATCGCGTTCATGGACGGCGACATACAGAAGATGATCGACGCCCTGAACGAAGACGAGGTTGCCAAGAAGATGGCGGCTGAAGGGGTGGAATGAGTCCGGCTCCCCCTGGGGGAGCTTGGCTACGGCAATGCGTACGCAACGACGTAATCCCCGCGAGGGGTACCGAGCGCAGAGTGTCCGCCCGCGCAGATGACCACGTACTGCTTCCCCTTGAATGAATAGGTCATTGGCGTCGCTTGACCACCCGCAGGGAGGTCGGCTTCCCAGAGAACTTTGCCATTGGCGCTATCGATCGCGCGCATCTTCGTATCCATCGTTCCGGCGAAAAAGACGAGCCCGCTGGCTGTGACGATAGTCCCGCCCAAGCTCAGCGAACCCCATTGTTCGGCCCCGGGGATGCCCTTGCACTGCGGCATCACACCGACCGGGACTTGCCACTTGAGGGCGCCGGAGGCAAGATCTACGGCGGCAACGGTCCCCCAAGGTGGCGGGCAAACCGGGAGCATCTTTGGAGTCATCATTGGGCTCCGGGTCATGCCGAATGGGGCACCCTCCATGCGGTTCGTGCTCAGTCCGGGGTTATCGGCTCGGAACTGCGCGAAGTCGGCCCGCGGAATCAACCGTACCGACATGGGCAGGTTGTTCGTGTTGACAAACAAGGTGTTCGTCTTGGGATCGAACGATCCGCCCGACCAGTTCATGCCGCCGATGGTGCCTGGGTACTGGCAGAAGCCACGAGTGCTGACGGGAGTGTAAATCGAGCCGGTGTCGACCGCTTCGAGCTTCGCCCGCGCCGCCGCCTTCTCCTGATCATTGATCCCCCAGGCGTCATCCCGCGAAAGCGTCTGCGGCACCAACGGCTTGGGCAAAGTCGGGAAGGGCTGGGTGGGAGAAAGTTGCTCACCAGGTACCAGCGAGGCGGGAACGGGCCGCTCATCGATCGGGAACAGGGGCTTGCCATCCCGGCGGTCAAGGACGAACACCATCCCCATCTTGGTACACGACACCACGGCTGGAATCTCCTTGCCGTCCCTCTTGATGTTGGCCAGAATCGGCCCGGAGGGGATGTCGTAATCCCAGACATCGTGGTGGACAACCTGGAAGCTCCAGACCTTCTTGCCCGTGCGCGAGTCGAGGGCAACGATGGCGTTGGCGTCGTCGTTGTTGCCAAGCCGCAAACCGCCGTAATAGTCGGGACTCTGGCTGCTGGTCGGGACGTAGACGCGATGCATCTTCGGGTCGGCGGTGATCACAGCCCAAGCGTTGCCCGCGCCTCCCTTGGGAGCCGGATCGAAGGACCAGACGAGCTTGCCCGTTCGTGCATCGAAAGCCCGGACTTCGCCGCTCGACGCGGTCGCTTCGTTGTTGTCCCCGACCGCCGAGCCGACAACGACGAGGCCGTCGATGATGCAGGGTGGTGCCGTGCATTGGTACTCGACCGGAATCACCTTGCGCAGTCCCTTCTTGAGGTCGACGGTACCTTGGGTGCCGAAACCGGGAATGGGCTGTCCGGTTTCAGCATCGAGAGCGATGAGCCGGGCATCGTAGGTGGCAATGAACACGCTCGATTTGCCCGTCTTCGAGTCCTTCCAGGCCGAAACTCCGCGATGAACGAGCGGTTCGCCGGCGATGGGTCGGAACCGGTTGATCTTCGGATCGAAATCCCATTTGCGCTTTCCGGTGGCGGCATCGAGGGCAACCACGCGGCTGAACGGCGTGCTCAAGTACACGGTGCCGTCCTGCATGATGGGGGTGCACTGGAAACTGGACATCGGGTGAGCCGGATCAGTTGCCATGTCACCGGTTCGGTAGACCCACGCTCGCTTCAGCGTGGCGACGTTCTCCCTCGTAATCTGTGTCACGGGCGAAAATCGGTTACCGCCGGAATCGTTGCCGTAATGCGGCCACTCAGAGTCAGCGAGGAGGGCGAATGCCAAGGTGGCGAGCATGCTCTGATCTTACCGGGGCTCCCTCGGGTAAATTCTGGGCCACATGCTGCAGGAGTGGCTTCTCAAGCAGGATCCGATCGTACTAGGGATCATCAGGGCGATCCTGCTCGTCGGTCCCATTCTGGTCCTAGTGCCCGGACTCATCTGGTGGGAGCGCCGCCTCCTCAGTTGGATGCAAGACCGCATTGGGCCGAACCGGACCGGCACGGTCACCTTGCCGAAGTGGTTCCCGATCTCGATGATGCGGGGCAAGAAGGTCCGCACGTTCGGTCTGCTGCAGCCCATTGCTGACGGTGTGAAGCTCTTCTTGAAGGAAGACATCACCCCGAACTCGGTCGACCGCAAGCTCTATTTCATCGCTCCCGCCATCGCCCTATTCCCCGCTTTCGCCCTTGGTGGCACCTTGCCCTGGGGACCGTGGCTGAGTTCGAATCCCGAGACGGCGGGCATCTATGCGCTGCTCACGCCGGTCTCCAATGTTGACATTGGCGTCCTGTACATCCTCGCGATCAGTTCGCTTGGCGTGTACGGCGTCGTCCTCGCCGGGTATGCGTCGAACAACAAGTACTCGCTCCTTGGCGGCTTGCGGGCCTCGGCTCAGTTGATCAGCTATGAACTCGCGATGGGTGTCTCGCTCGCGTGTATTGTCATGGCAACTGGCTCACTGAAGATGACCGAGATGGTCCGCGCCCAAGAGGCTCCTCTTTATGGTATCCCGTGGCTTCAGAACTGGTTCATTCTCACCCCGTTCGGGTTTGTTTCCGCGGTCATCTTCCTCATCTGCATGGTCGCCGAAACCAACCGCGCTCCGTTCGACCTCCCCGAGGCCGAAAACGAGATCATCGCGGGCTACCACACCGAATACTCGTCGATGAAGTTTGCGGTGTTCTTCATGGGTGAATACGCGGCGATGTTCATCTTCGGCGGGGTCTTCGCCACTGTCTTCCTCGGCGGCTACAACTTGCTTCCTGTGAACTGGCTTGCAATCGGTGACTCAGTGCCAGCACTCGGCGGCTTCGCGAAGTTCATGGACGCGGCCAACTTCGGACTCGCGCCGCTGTGGTTCATCCTGAAGTGCGCGGGCGGCATTACGTTTTACATTTGGCTGCGGGCGACCCTTCCCCGTCTTCGCTACGACCAGCTCATGTCGCTCGGATGGAAGTCGCTCCTGCCCCTCGCCGTCGCGAATTTCATCGTCGTCGCGATCTGGATCATGGGGACGGCGAAGTACGGTCCGGTTGGCGGATGGCTGGCTTGGGCGGGCGCGGCGATCCTCTGCGTGATCCTTTATCTCAACGTCATGGGTTCGCAGAAGAAGGGTTTTGCGGGAATGCAGAAGCGCAATTTGGCACTCACCGACGGTGTCCCTGCCACCGCCGCTGCGAGAAGGGGGATCGACCTCGTCGACTAGATCATGGACTCGAATCTGATTATCTTCGGTGTGATGGCGTTCCTGTCCGCGATTGCGGCGGTCGGGGTGGTGGCGATGAAGAGCCCAGTGCGTTCGGCCCTCTGCCTCGTCGTCAACTTCTTCATTCTCGCCTTCATCTACTTCTCGCTCAACGCCCAGCTTCTCGGCATCTCGCAGATCCTCGTCTATACCGGCGCGATCATGGTCCTCTTCCTGTTTGTGATCATGCTCCTAAACCTGGGAGCTCCACAAAACCTCCAAGAGAAGAAGGACATCAAGCCGGGCATTGGCGTTGGTTTGGGGATTGCCCTATTCGCCCTGATTGCCTTCCAGGTTCTGCTTCCGCTGCAGTCTCTGGACAGCGTACGTTCGTCGGATGACTATGGTCTTCCCCAAACGATCGGGCGAAATCTCTTCACCACCTACGTGCTGCCTTTCGAAATGGCCAGCGTGCTCCTCTTGGTCGGCATTGTCGGCGCGATTCTGCTCGCCAAGCGAAAGATCTAAGGCTCATTTCTCATGGAGGCTTTCCGTGAGCTTTTCACCAGTCCGAATCTCCTCTTAGCGGCAACCATCCTGCTGAAGATGGGCATGGGCGTTGTCCTCGGTGGGGCGGTGGGCTGGGAGCGCGAGCTTCACGGGCGACCCGCCGGCATTCGGACCCACATGCTCATCGTGCTCGGCGTGGTGATCATCTGCGAAGCCAGCAAAGTCCTCGACCCCTCCAGCCCAGCCCGAGTCACGGCGAACATCGTCACCGGTATCGGCTTCCTCGGGGCGGGCACGATCCTGCGCAACGGCCCCGAGATTCGTGGTCTGACGACGGCGGCTTCGATCTGGGCAGTTTCGGGCATTGGGATTGCGGTGAGCACCGGAGGAGCGTTCTACATCGTCGCCGTGCTCGGGACGGCGCTCACTCTGGCCACCTTGGTGCTCGTGGAGAGGGCTGAGAAGAAGTTCGCACCCGATGTACACCCGCGCGAGCTTCGAGTGGCCCTGGCGTCAGAGGCCCATGTCATGTCGCTTCTGGAAGCCATTGAGAAGGCAGGTGGACGGGTGCAGGCGGTCAGGGTCTTGGGCCGTGAAGGGGGTGTCTTGCTTGGAGTCGAGGTGTCGGGCAAGAAAGAAGCCGTAATGCACGCCGCACTGGGAGTGCCTGGAGCCTCCACCGTCGCCTGGGGCGAATGAAGATACAATCTGGACATGAACGCGAACTTGCAGTCGTGGCTCGGCGACCAAATTCAGACCCTCAAGGACCAAAGCCTCCATAAAGTCCCCAAGATTCTCGAATCGGCCGCAGGCGGTCGTGTCCGTATGAACGGGAAGGAGGTCGTCAACCTTTCTAGCAACAACTACCTCGGCCTCGCCAATCATCCGAAGGTTCGCCAAGCGGCGCTCGACTCCATCGAGCGATGGGGCGTCGGCGCGGGTGCCGTACGCTGGATCGGCGGCACGATGAGCGTTCACGCCGAACTCGAAGAGCGCCTGGCCTCGTTCAAGCACGTGGAGGCTGTCCTTGTTTTCACCAGCGGATTCACCGCCAACAGCGGCTGCATTCCGGCGGTTCTGACCGACAAGGACGTCGTCATCAGCGACGAACTTAACCATGCCTCGATCATCGACGGCGTCCGCCTTTCGCCAGCACGTTACAAGAAGTCGGAGGGGTTCGTTTACGGCCACAAGGACATGGGCCATCTCGAGGAAATTCTGACCAGGACGCAGGACTTCGAGAAGCGAATGATCATTACCGACGGCGTATTCAGCATGGACGGCGACATTGCGCCGCTGCCCCAGATTGTCGAATTGGCGGAGAAGTACAACGCGTTCGTCATGGTCGATGACGCCCACGCCAGCGGAGTGCTCGGGAAGAATGGCGCGGGCACGACCTCACATTTCGATCTCTACGGTCGCGTGGACATCCAGCTCGGGACATTGAGTAAGGCGCTCGGTGTCGTCGGTGGCTACATCGCGGGCTCGGCGCTCTTGAAGGATTGGCTCATTAACCGTGGCCGCCCCTACCTCTTCTCCACCGCCCATCCGCCGATGGTCGCGGCGGCTTTGATTGCGGCTCTCGACGTCATGGAGACCGACCCCGAGCCGATGAATCGGCTCTGGGAGAACACGCGCTGGTGGAAGAAGGCCTTGCAGGACGCTGGCTTTGACACGATGGGCAGCGAAACGCCGATTACGCCAGTCTACGTGGGCGAGGAGGCGGCGGCTCAGGAGATGGAGCGCAGGCTTTGGGATGAAGGTGTGTATGCCTTGTCCATCGTCTTCCCGACGGTCGCGCGTGGAAAAGCGCGCATCCGCACGATGCCTAGCGCGGCGCACACGCAGGAGGATCTGGCGTTCGCACTGGAGGCCTTCAAACGAGCTCGGGATCGGATGCCGGCGGCTGTCTGATTTTCGCCTTTTGGGTGGCCGGGGTGGTGAAATTGTGCACCCCGGCTTTGTCAGTTACGGTAGCAGCCCATTCCCGACAGCACCGGGGTGCACAGCTTATCGCTGTTCACACCGTCGGACTGAAGTCCTCAACCCAGAGGCGGACTAAAGTCACGCGCTCCTTCCTATCACAAGGAAGGGGTGGACTCATGTCATAGGTCAGATCGTCGTAGGACTCCGGAACGGGAGCATTGGGAGTACCTTCTGATGCTTCATGCCGCGACCAAAAAGTCGCGACGGAGGATAAGCATGAAGATCAACACAACATTCAAGAAAGCGCTCTTCGTATTCGGTCTCTTGGCCACTGCCCTCGCTGCTCGCGCCGCAGGTCCCTCAATTACGAGTTTTGCCCCGGCCAGTGGCTCGACAGGCCAAGCAATCTTCGTTGATGGAGCAAAGTTCAATCAGCGATTCAACGGCACGACCTGGACCGGCACACCCAGTTACAAAGTGCAGTTCAAGAAGTTCGGCGGTTTCGTCGATGCTTCGTTCAGCTACATGAGCTCGACGCGATTACGTGTCATCGTACCGCCTGGTGCAATTACCGGTAAAGTTTCACTTTTGGAAGGAACAGAGAGACGCGATAGTCCCTCGAACTTCACGGTCTTGTTGCCTTCGAAGATCAAGATTATCAATAACACCCAGTATCATCTTATCGACGTCCGAGTAAACAACATTCAAAAGCTCTCGTCCTTTGGAGGTGCTGTACCCGGAGGCTCGCTCGAGTTCATCCAGGCCCCGGGCAATGGGTACTCCCTCTACCTCGGCGTCGGCGCATGGAATCCGGATGGCAGTCGGAACGAGTTCTTTCGCTTCGGCGCTACTGCGAATGTTACGGCAGGCAACACGACCACGATCACGCTCAATCGCATCACGATCGCTCAGCTGATGACTGGGTTCCGAGCGAGCCAAGACTGGATCGGCAACTACTTCGACAACAACGGGGCAATGCATCAGGCACGATTCCGATTCTTCGCGAATGGCTCGTGGACACTCTTCGATGATGGTCGACAAATCCAGACAGGCACGCTATCGCTTGCCGAGTGGAACAATATGGCACTGACGGTTAAGTTTCGAACAAAGCCGACGGATCAACCCATCAGCACCTTCCATCCGTTTGGTCGATTCATCTATCGCAACGGACCGCCAAGCTGGCCGCTTATCGAATACGTGCGCCAGTAGATTTGTCAGGCCAGCGACCCACAGAACTGCAGTTCGCTGGCCAAATCGTTCCAATTTTAACTGTAAAAGTACGGGTATTCGTCTGCTTTCCGGTATTTGACTCAGCGTAAATCCGGTTATCTGCGTACTACACTAGCGTGTCACTCGCGGACGACTGAGTTCGCTAGCACTGATTCCATATCTTCATTGAGAGGAAATTTGTAACATGAAAAAGCTCATCGCACTTGCGTTCGCTTCGATCTGCGCCGTGCCGGCGTTCTCCCAAGTCATTTCGGTTGAAGCAGCGCCACTTGATTCGACCTATATTGCCGTCGACGAAGACGTTTACGTGGGTCAGGCTGGCCCTTACTCGGCTTTCGCCACTGGTGCCTTCGCGCAGAACGACGACTATCAAGCCAATCTGGCTAACACGCCGTATCTGGCAATGCCGCAGTTCCAGGTTTCGAAGGTTGTTTTCGTCGGAGGCGTGACAGCCGTCGGCGGAATCCTCGACTTCTTCTTCTTGGACAACACGGGAACCACAGTCGTTGACTCGTTCGGCGTATCGCTCCCTTCGGCTGGCGACTTCATCTGGACAATCACCCTCTCACCGGGTATCTATGCAGATACCGACGGGAGACTTCAGATCCAAAACCGCACCGGGACGAGCGGCCGCTGGTTCTTCACCTCGACCGCTCCAATCGAAGGCACGAACAGTGTCACGGTCGGTACAGGCTCCGGTCTCAACCCGCAGCGCAACCAGGCGTTCTCGCTCGCCGCGGTACCTGAGCCCGGAACTATGATCGCGCTCGGTGCTGGCATCGCCGCCATCGCCGCTCGACGACGACGAAACCGCAAGTAAGTCTACGGACCGAAAGCAAAGAGCCCCTCTTCAAGTAAGAGGGGCTTTTTGCATCCCTTCGTGAGTGCCAACCGTACCTAGTAACGAAATGGCACTCGCGTTTTTCGGGATCGTCATCATCATCGCCTCCTTCGTCATGCGTGGACTTCACACGCAGACGAGCGACAAGATCAACCTCAAACCGCTCGAATGGCTCACCCGGGTCGTCGGCGTCCTCTTCGTGATAGGGGGAGTTCTGTGGGGCGGAGTCGTCCAGATTCCGGCCGGATACCAGGGCGTCAAGCTGCGGTTTGGAGCCGTTGACGGAACCTTGCCCCCCGGGATCCACCTGATCGTTCCCGGAATCAATCGGGTCGAACTCATGGAAACGCGTACGCAGAAAGAGCAATCGCAAGCCAGCGCAGCCAGTCGCGACCTGCAAATCGTGACCACGACCTTGGCTCTCAATTACCGGATTGATCCAACAAAGGTGGATAACCTCTACTCTCACGTAGGACCTCTCTATCGAGAGCGTGTGATTGATCCCAGCGTCCAAGAATCACTGAAGGTTGTTACCTCGCGCTACACTGCCGAAGAACTGATCCGCAATCGGGCTCAGGTCAAATCTGAGGTCGAAGCAGAAATTATTAAGCGACTGCAATCCTACGACATCATGGTTGATCCCCAGGGGCTGTCGATCGTTAACTTCGACTTCTCGCCGGAATTCAATAAAGCCATCGAAACGAAGCAAGTTGCCCAACAAGAAGCAGAGAAGCAGAAGTACGTTCTCCAGCAAGCCGAACTGCAAAAGCAGACCGAGGTCACTCGCGCCGAAGGTAACGCGCAAGCCGCGAAACTCAATGCTGCAGCCCTCCAGGTAAGCGGTGGAACATTGGTCATTGCCCGCGAATGGATCGAGAAGTGGGATGGCAAACTTCCGAGCGTGTCGGCAGGGGGCGGTGGGGCCGGTGGTGGGCAGTTCATCATCGATCTGAGCACGTTGATGAAACAGGCTCCGTAATCCCCAGCTAGACCTCGAAAAGCGCCCTTGGCAGCTGCGCCTGACGAATGATGGACGTTAGCGTGCCAAGGGCCAACTCCGCATGGTCTGGAATTGGTACCGTGATGGTGGAGTCATCCACCTTCTTTTGCATGACGACGTGACTTCCCCTTTGCCTAACTTCGCTGAATCCGTGCCGTTTGAGAATGGCGCATGCCTCTCGACCCGACATCCTGCGCAATTTAGGCAACCGCAACCTCGACTGAAGTCACGAAGACATCCGCTTTGGTCCGGTTCTTGATCTCCTCGCTGTCTGCGTGCTCCAAAAAGAGTTCAAGTGCCTCTATGAGGTTGCTTTTCGCCTCTTCCACCGTCGTGCCTTGGCTGACGACGTCAAACTCCGGACAAAGGGCTACGTAGAGTTCGCCTTCTCGCTGAATCACCGCTGTCATTCGCATTCTGCTCATGCCCTAAGCATATCATAGAGGGGCTTCAGCGCCACATCTCGGGAATCGTCCCTGAACCCTCCACCAAGTCGGCCAGCAGCGAGCCCATCCAGGGCCCAAATTTGAAGCCGTGCCCACTGCAAGGGCTCGCGTAAACGACATTCTCACCGAGTCGGCCAATCCGGAAATGTTCGTCGGGCGTCGCGGTGTAGAGGCAAACGCCTTGTTCGACGACTTCTGGCGCAGAGATCCCAAGCCTTCGACGAGCAAAGTCAATGGCCTTCTCGGCATCGTCAGAACGCGCTTCACGATCAGCCGAATCCGGATCAATGGCGGATCCCGGGACATGAGTGGCCACTTTGAACGTCGTGCTCGACACGCTCTCCGAAGGAAAACCATAGACGTTGCTGGGTCCGTCTTCGATCCACACGGGTCCTTCCAGGTGGCCTTGGAGGTAGGTGAAAGCTTGCCGCGTCGCTGTTACAGGAAGATCGACAAACTTCGATATCCAGGGACCTGCACAAATGACGAACGCATCTGCGGAGATCCGCAAACCATCGGAGCCGAGAAACTGTGGATCCTCCTTGGCTGCCGCAGAGACTTCTTCGCGAATCACTCTCGCACCGTGTTCACGGGCTACGGCCAATGCGGCAAGGACGGAAGCACCGGCATCGGTCCACCCGGCTTCCGGCTCGAATACAGCGAGGTCTGAGGCGGAACTGACGAGTCGCGGGAACCGAACCGATAGCTCTTGGTTGTGGAGCACTTCGTGAGGTGTTCGCAGTTCGCTCATTCCAGCCACCATGGACTGCATGTTCGGTGACTCCTCAGAGCCAAAGTACAATAACCCGCACTCCCGCAGCAAGGTTTGCCCAAACTTGGCTTCCAACTCTCGCCACATGGGATAAGCCGTTATCATGATCTCGGTGTATCGCGGATCGGGGTAAGCCTTGCGAACGATGCGAGATCGCCCATGACTACTCCCAAACGCGTGACCTGGTTCATGACGATCGTAAACGGTGACGCGATGCCCCCGTTCGGCTAGTCGCCATGCCGCGCATGCACCCATGATCCCGGCGCCAATGACAGCGACATTCACAGCCGAACGACCTCTCCCGATTCAAGCGAACGGACAATCGCATCCATCACAAGAACGGTCTCCAGTCCCTCGCCGAGATCAGGACTATTCGGCTCTCCTCTTATTAGCTTGGAGGCAAAGTAATCGGCGTAGTTGCAGAACTCCCCATAGTGCATACCCTTGAGTTCATGCCGGTAGTAATAACCTGCCATAGCATGGTGATAGTCTTCTTCGATATCCACACCATTGTCGTCATGATAGGTATGTCGGAGATCGGGGTAGCGTGCTAGAGATGACCCTCCTGAACCCATCAAGAAGCACTCGATCATGCTGCGACCAGTGGGCAGTTCGTGAATGCCGTAGTTCCCCAGAACACGCCCGATCCGCCCATCACGCGAGCGTAGGTTGACGACAATGGCGTCGGGCGAGTTCATGCCAAACCGCTTTCCCAACGCCGTCTTGCTTCCCATGGCTTGAACTTCAGATATCGAACCCAAATACCACCGGACCAAGTCTACGGGATGGCTGAGACCAAGATATGCCCAGTGGGTCGTATCAAGAGTCCATGGACTCTTTTCGTAGTACCAATCCATGCGGTGGTTATAGTGGGCATCAACAACTTCTATTTCGCCCAAACGGCCCGCTTCGAATCGCTCTCGCTGACGCTGAAAGGTCTCGTAAAACCGTGTCGATTGACCAACCTGCAACCTCATTCCGGTTTCGGCTTGTGCTTTTTTAAGCCTTGGAATGTCCTCGGCATTATTGATTAACGGTTTCGTACAGATCACATGCTTGGCAGCTCGGAACGCTCTTTCGATCTGATCGGCGTGGAGCGAGTCCGGGGTGTAGATTGCCACGATTTGGACATCCGGCCGCTCTAAGAGTTCATCGTATTCCGCGGTAACGAATATCCCCGGAGATGCTGCGACCGCCGCGTCTCGTTTCTCCCGATTGAGGTCGCAACCTGCAATCGCCCGGCACAGGCCCGAAGCGCGGAGGGCGACGAGGAGCGTGTGACCCTCATGCAGCCCAACGACCCCAATCCCAAACCTTTGGTCGAACGGAACTTCCCCGTAGGAACGGCGATGGCCCACGGTAGGTTGGCCGGTAGGGAGGACGTCAGGATGCATGGCTCATTATCCGCCTTTTTGCTCGGCCATGCGGGATCGCTTCACGAGGCCCAACACGCCGAGGCTCACACTGATCTCCAGACACAACCACTGGATCGGCGACAAACCAAAGAATATGGTTTCGCGAAAGCGAACGAACTCCAGCAGGAATCGCGAACCCGCCCAGAGGATGAGATACAGCCGGAACACCCGCCCTTCCACGACGCCTCTTCGAAACTGGGTGAGCAGCACACCAAAAATCGCCGTCGAGACGATGGCGGAGTAGATCTGGGCGGGATGGCGGTCAGCCCCGTGCTGATGGACCGCCCACGGGAGATCGCAGATTGAGCCATAGCAACAGCCGTTCAAGAAGCACCCAATGCGCCCAACAGCCTCCCCCGACGCAAGCCCAAGCGCAAACAAATCGCCGGTCGACCTCCGAATTCCCATTAAGCGCTTGGCGATTTCGACCGCTGCCCAGCCCCCGATGACACCTCCGAGAAGCGCGCGGCCACCCAGGCGAGGGTCCGGGACCGTGAACCAGCCTTGCGCCACGAGTTGCGTCACCTTTGCCCCAATCAGCCCCCCAATCAATCCCCAAAGGACGAGCCATCCAACGCCCGTGGTTGCAAGCTTGCGGCGTCGCGCGGCCCACAGAAACACCGCAAGACCAACAACGTAGGCAAACGCCGTAACGATCTCGCCCGGAGTCATCCATCCTTCCGGTCATCACGCACGAACTTCAACCCCATCACTCGACCGGTCGAGACCGTGAATCCCGCTACTTTGCCCCGCGACCTCGAAAACCCGATCTGGCCTAAGTCGCAAACATATCGATCTGGGAGCCGAATCTCCAGCGGGTAGTTCTCGCGAGGATGAACGAGCACCAGCTTGTCACCATCGACCTTCACTTCATAGGCAACCTTCAGCTCATCCGACCAATAGCGCCCTGCATAAGCCGCGAGATGCGATGGCTTCGGCCAATCTAACATCACCCGCTTGGCGACCATTGATCGGTTGCCCATCTTCATCGCAAGTAGGTCGCCGAACATCTCTAACTCTGTCTGCACAAGGGGTGCAAACAGAAGGGACTTGGACCGGGCAATGAGAGGGATTCCTTCTCCGCCATCCATACGTCCGATTAAACTGTCTTGCACGACTCTGATGGATACAATAGTCCCGTTCTCAAAGCGATAGTCGCCCACGAATTGGTCGCGGTCAGAACTTGATAACGTGATTCCTACTTCGGGTTTGGCCGGGGTGGACTTGGGTTGCGGAAATTGGCCTTCCAGGAGAATGTCGGCAATGGCCCGGGTAAGGCTTGGAGCCGATGCTTCCGCCCTGTTTGCGAAGAGGATAATAGACAGTCCCTGTTGCGGAAAGCGAAGGCAATCCGTTCGAAATCCGGCGTCACCACCCGCATGTCCAACGGCATCGAGCCCCCGGTACTTGAACACGAAAGTGCCGCCAGCATACTGGAGCTTAGTACCGTTGTTGAGCACGGTTGGTTGTAGCATCCAATCAGCAACGGCGGCTCCACCCACCTTGTGACTATCGAAGTTCGCGTCCCATTTCAGGAAGTCCTCAACTGTCGTAAATACACTCGTTGCTCCCATATTGGAATAGGAAAGCAGCGCATTTCGCCACTTACCATCTCCATCGAGAAAGTAAGACTGCGCGCGACCAGGAACAATGTCTAAAGCGCTCTCATGAACTTGGGTGCGGCTCATGCCGAGTGGCTCAAAGATGCGCTTTCGGCAGAATTCGGCAAACGGCATACCGCTCACACGTTGCACGATCTCAGCAAGAAGAGAATAGCCTCCGTTGCTATAAAGATGGGCCGATCCTGGCGTGAAGTTCAGACTCTCCTGCCTGAACAACAGCTTGAGAATGTCGTCGTGAGTGATCAGGTCGGTCATTCGCCATCCCGCAAGGACGCATAAGTCCCATTGGTCCCGGACGCCGCTGGTGTGATGGATGAGATGGCGTATGCTAACTGGCTGTGCGTAGGCGTGCATCTCCGGGAGGAATCGACGGATATCGTCATCCAGACTCAGCTTTCTTTCCCGGGCAAGCAGGTAAATCGCAAAGGCCGTGAACTGCTTGGAAATGCTCGCGATGTGGAATGGCGTGTCGGGCCGGACCGGCACGTTGTACTCGAGATTCGCAAGGCCGAAGCCTTTCACATAGATCGGCTTGCCGTTCTGCGTAATAGCGACCGCGCAGCCAGGCGCGCCGGGTTTGGCAAAGTCCGCCAGGAGGGCGTCGATCTTCTCCGTCTGGGCAAAAGTCGCCGTGGTGCTCATCACGAGAGCGAAGCAGATGGCGAGTCGCATGGCTACGGTTTACCCAAAGCGACCGCCTCGACGTCTATCGTGCGCGGCGCTTCGCGGAAATGACTTCAGTGTTCATCCCTGCCCAGTGGAGCATGCCGCCATACCGACCGTGTTCCATCTTGATGCACTTGTCAACCACAACGTCCAATCCAGCCTCCAAGGCACGGTCTGCTGCTTCCAGATGGACGATGCGAAGCTGCATCCACACCGCCTTCGCACCGATCTTCGCGGCTTGCTCGACGATGCCTGGCAATTCGTCGACCGGACGGAACACGTCCACGATGTCGATCGGAAAGGGAATCTCAGCGAGTGACGGGTACGCCTTCTCGCCGAGAATTTCCGTTGCCTTTGGGTGGACGGGCACGATTCGGTAGCCCTCGTCTTGCCGGGACGAAGCCACCATGTTGCTCGCTTTGGTCGGCTCCGTGGAGAGGCCAACGACGGCGATAGTCTTGGCCTCTCGGAGCAGGCGTTGAATGACTTTCGTATTCTGGTAGCGCTCGCGCTGCTCAGCGGTAAGGCGAGTGTTCAATCGAATGTCACATGAGATCATGACTAGATCCTCACTCCTTGGGGTGCGGTCAGTTCACCTCCTGCTTGGCCCGTGTTGACGACGTCTCGCGGCTCAATCAGCAGAACTGAACACTCGTGCTCTGCGAAGGGCTTGTGTTCGATGCCCTTCGGCACGACATAGAGGTCCCCGGCGTGAAGATCAACGGATCCATCGCGGAAATCGATACGCATACAACCATCGATCACCAGAAAGGCTTCATCGGTGTCCGCGTGGCTGTGCCAGACGAAGTCGCCTTGTAGCTTCACAAGTTTGAACTCATAATCGTTCAGTTCAGCGATGACCTTTGGCCTCCAATGTTCCGAGAACAAAGAGAGTTTCTTGGACAAATTAATCGGAACGCATTCAGGCATGGGTTGACTCCAAGGCTTGGTCCAAATCCCAAAGCAGATCATCGGTCGTCTCCAGTCCAATTGACAGACGTACGAGCGATGGACTGATGCCTGCTTGCGCGAGTTCGGTATCGGATAACTGTTGGTGGGTTGTCGTCGCAGGATGGATGACAAGGCTTTTGGCGTCTCCGACATTGGCGAGATGGGAGAAGAGTTCCAAGGATTCAATGAACTTCTTGCCGGCTTCCCGAGAGTTCCCCTTGATCTCGAAGCCAAACACGGCACCCGAACCCTTCGGCAAGTACTTCTTCGCTCGTTCGTGGTGGGGATGGCTAGGTAAGCCTGCGTAATGTACGCGCTCGACGAGTGGATGGGATTCGAGGAACGTCGCGACTTCTAGCGCATTGCGAACGTGGCGCTCCATGCGAACAGAGAGTGTTTCTAAGCCCTGGAGCAGCATGAAGGCATTCGTAGGCGAAATGCACGCGCCGGTATCGCGGACGGTTTCCACTCTCAGCTTCATCAGGAACCCGTAATGGCCAAAGGTATCGAAGAATCGAAGACCATGGTAGGAAGGTGACGGCTCGGCAATTGTGGGGAAGTTCGAGAAGTCAAAATCGCCCGAATCCACCACGACGCCGCCAATACTCGTGCCATGACCTCCAATGAACTTCGTTGCCGAATGGATAACCAACGTTGCGCCCCACTCGATGGGGCGGCAGAGGTAGGGAGTCGCAAAGGTACTATCCACAATGAGCGGAACCTGTTTGCTTTTGGCCAGAAGTCCAAAGGCCTCCAAATCGGGGATACTTCCGCTTGGATTGCCAATGATCTCAACAAACAATCCGCGCGTTCGATCGGTGATCGCTTTTTCCCAAGCGGAAACATCAGATGGATCAACAAAGGTGACATCAATCGACAGCTTCTTCAGCGTATGCGCAAGCATCGTTGTCGTGCCGCCGTAAAGCTGTGACGAGGCAACCAGGTGATCGCCAGGACTGCACAGGGTCATTACGGTGCCAAACTCAGCCGCCATACCACTGGCGACGGCAACAGCGCCCGTGCCTCCTTCCAGGGAAGCCATTCTTTCTTCGAACACCGCAGCAGTTGGGTTGCTGATTCGCGAATAGATGTTGCCGTACTGCTTCAGTTCAAAGAGGTGAGCGGCCTCGTCAGTATCGCCAAACACGTACGACGTTGTTTGATAAATTGGTACCGCCCGAGAACCGACGTACGGGTCAGGAATGTGTCCTGCGTGGAGCATCCGCGTTTCGAATCCAAACTGTCGTCCTTTGCTCATATCAAACCCGAATGAATTCTGCGATACCAGGTCGAGAACGCAACTCAATCAACTCCAAGTGACCTGGACGCTCGGGCCGGTCGCGCTCACAGCTCACGACACACAAGAAGCCAAGCGGTTCGTCATTCGTCGCTCGAAACTGGTGCCACGTTAGAGGCGGAATGTGAACCACATCGTGTGAGTTGACCTCGCTGATCTCATCACCCACCATCACTTGTCCACTGCCTCGAATGACCATAACTGCGTGCTGATGCTGGTGGCGTTCGAGCGTTGAGTGTCCGCCGGGCCCGACCTCGAAGTACCGGAACTCGACCGGCATCTCGCGATCGAGCTGGAGCAGGGTCTGGCGGCTGATCTTATGGAAGTGCGTGCCGTCCTCCTTGTAAGGCAGAACATCCACGCCCTCCCATCGAAAGTCATCGGTCTGGCGTCGAATCATGAGATCGGAAGCCGGATGATACTCGACTCGTTCGGCTTGGCGAAATCGGCCTTAGTCCCCGACCAAACCGTAATTTGAACTCAGGATCGCGTAATCGGCGATGTCAACGCCAGAATCCCCATTCAAATCAGCATTGGTGACCCAGTTACCGTCGCCAGGCGCTGAACCGTACGAGGCGGATAGTACGGAATAGTCCCCAATTCCGATTTCATTGTCGCCGTCGATGTCGCCATTCTCTAGGGAGAAGTCGACAAGCGCCGAGCCGCCAGCCAGGGAAACACCGTTGACAGAGCGGCGAAGCCAGTGATCCCCCTTCACGGAAACGTCGACCGTGCCCGTAACCCCCGTGCTGAAGCTGTAGCTGCCGCCAGGGCCTAGCAGGGCGCCCCGAGAATCGACGATTTGGCCACCTTGCCAAACCTCAAACTGGACCTCCGCACCCTCGACGTCCTCTTCAAAGTCCTGCAGTTCAACCGTTCCGGAAAGCGTCGCCTGAGCATTGGAGGCGATGGCGATGCTGCGTGGCGTCACGAGGATGCCCTGACCGAACGTGCCGGTGACCGCAAGCGTCGACGTGCTGAAGCGGGCCGCTTGCCCCACGGGTGAGGCACCATGCCAGTCGATGCCACAAACGTAGAACTCGCTGGAGTTCACGCCGGGCGCGGCGTCGAACAGAAAGTGGTTGAAAGACCCGCTGAGGTCCACCATGCCCGCCAACACAGGAGGGTCGCCAACCGAGAAACGGGCGACTTTGAACACCCCGGACAGTGCAATGTAACCCACTCCATGGCCGATCTGGAGACCTTCGGCATCGGTGAACGCCTGCGATGAGGTCGCCGAGGCTCCCTGCGCGACTCCCCCCGCGGTAAACCTCTGGATCCGACTCGCGCCAAAGTTCGCCGTGTAAATCTCACCATTGGGTCCTTCGGCCACACCCTTGTTGCCGACCGTAAAGGTTGGCTGAAGGTACTCGGCGACGCGCACCCCGTCAGGTCGAACTCGCACCGCGCGCCCATTGGTACTGCCCAGGAGGAGATCGCCATTCGAAGCAAGGTTCATGTGCAGCACGAACGTCTCCCCGTGGGGCACGGTACCCAGCGATAGTCCGGATGCTCGGTCAAATGCATACAGCGTACTGCCAAGCTGATCGAGGACGTAGACGCGATTTGGTCCGACCGCAAGCGCAAACGGAGTCACCAGGTTCGGGTGCGTGAATGACGTGACTTGCGCTCCCGTATCGGTGCGAAAGACATGAACGCGCCGAGTGCCAGAGTCGCCAACATACGCCAAGTCGTAGCCGTGAGAAGCCGCAACCCATCCAACGAACAACCCGACAAGAAGCCTTCTCATTCTGCAACTTAGTTTAGCCGAACGAGGGTCGAGTTTCCACCGCGAAACTCCCAGGTTGGTTGGTCAGCAGCGCTACGCTTTCCGGATATCCACCCTGGTGTCCTTCCAGTGCTGCCCCGGAGCATAAACCGCGGGAAGATAGTAGTTCTCGTGCGTCGCCTTGACCTTTTGGTAGGTGTGCACCGAGTGGTATTTCCCGCCTCCCAGATAGCGATCCCACCACCCGTGGTCCACACACAGAACGCCTGGCTTGATCGTCTCTGTGAGCAGCGCCCACAGCTTGTATGAGCCGTTGTGGTTGAAGATCTCGACCGGGTCACCGTCCTTGATGCCGCGCTTCATCGCGTCGATCGGGTTGATCTCAACGACGGCTCCGCGGTTCAGATTGAGCAAAACGGGGTTGTTCGAGTGGGTGGAATGGACGCGCCACTTGCTGTGCGGAGTGACGATGCAAAGCGGAAGTTCTTGGTCCTCGAGGGGCAGGTGCGAGAACGCGCCCTTGAACACGGGCACTTCCTCGCCAATGCGTCGGAAGACATCCTCTTCTTTATAGAACTCCATGCGACCCGTCTTGAGGAATTCACGCTGAACACCTTCGGGGAATGGATAGGCGCGCGGCGGGAACGGCTTATGCTCCAAGAACTGTTCATCGCATCCAACTTCAGGGTCATGGACGTTGAGGCGCACCGGACCTTGCTGGAGTTGCTCGTAGGTGATGCCCGCTGTCTCTTTGCCGCCATTCTCAAGGAGCATGGCGATGATTTCCGGCTCATCGAAATCAATCTGTTTGTACAGAGCCGGATCAACTCTGCGAAGAATCTCCTTGCACATCCAGAGCTCCGTCCGACTGTCGTATTGAGGGCGAACGACCTCCTGCTGAATCTGTAAATACGGATGACACGAAGTACCCACCAGTTCCTGCTTTTCCCAGAACGTCGGCGCTGGGAGTACGACATCGCTGTACTCACACGTAGGTGTCATCGAGAAGTCGATCGTAACGAATAGATCGAGCGCATCGATTGCTTCCTTGAGCGGCTGGGAAAACTCTGTGACGAGCGGATTGCCGTGGGAGACGAACAGCGCCTTGAACCCGTTCTTAGGAAACTTGATCTTTGGGTTGATGGTCTCGGTCGGCTTGCCGAGGACAAAGTAGTGCATCGGCACGCCGTTCGGGCGTTTGCCGTCGGGGAACCACCATTTGCTCACATCGAGCCGAAAGTGGTGCTGACCCGAGTAGATCGACACCGATTCGCCGGGCTTGCCATGGGCTCCAACCAAAGCCGACAGCAGCAGAATGGAACGGATGGCGAGGTCGCCGTGCAGCCGGTGATTGATGCCCATGCCGATGATGATCGAACTGGGCCGATTCAGCGCGTATTCCTTCGCGATCTCACGGATCGTCTGGGCAGGAATGTCGCAGACCGCCGCCACGTTCTCCGGCTTGTACTCGTCCCGCATGATCGTGTCTTCGAGGGTCTGAAAAACAGGGGTGACCTTGACCTTCTGGGGCTCAAGCTCCCCCTCTCCACTCCGGTGGAGAGGGGGCTGGGGGGTGAGGTCAATCTCGCGCGTCCCTCGAAAAGCAGGCTTGAGAGCTTTCGGCAACTCAAGCGTGTCCGCGGGAAGTTTGGCCAGCGCATCCGTCGCCTCATCCCAAACCATGAACTCCATGTCCGTCCCCATGCCGACATCGCTGGCCCGAAGTCGCTGTCCGTTGTCTTCGCGGATGAGGGTCGCGCAGTCGGTGTAGGTGCGCAGGAACTCCCAGTTGATCCAGTTGTTCTCGACCACCGTGTAGCACATCGAAAGCGCGAGCAGGCCGTCGGTACCGGGATGAATCGGCACCCAGAGATCTGCGCCTTTGGCGGTTTGACTGCAACGCGGATCGATCACGATGATCCGGCAGTTGTTGCGCTGCTTGGCGATTCGGGTGAGGAATTGGGCGTCGGGAATTCGGGTTTGGAAGATATTGCTCGACCACAAGATCGCGGTCTTCGCGTGGCCCCAACTCTTGGTCTCGCACTCGACGCAGTCGATTCCCATCGTGTGGGTGAATCCCATCGAGATGTCGCCGTTGAAGTCATACGCGGTGGCGAAACTCATCCCGAGCAGGGCCGCCATCCGGACTTGCGCGCCTTTCTGGACGTAGCCAGTGCCCACCACCTGGTTAAACAGCAGCATGCTCTCCGGGCCGTAAGTTTCTCGGATGTGGATCATCTTCTGTGCAATGTAGTCGAGGGCCTCGTCCCAGCTTGCTTCGCGCCACTTGCCTTCACCCCTTTCGCCAACCCGAATCAGAGGCTTCTTGACACGATCGGGCCCATAAATCATGTGCGTCATCGACATGCCCCGCAGACAGCCGCGCGGGTTGTACTCCTCGCATGGATAGTCGGCGGCGGGCTTCAGGTCGACGATGACGTCGTCGACGACGGTTGCGAGCCAGCCGCATGCGCCGGTGCAATTCGGGCTGTCGGTCGTGCGCACGACGCGCGTTTCGCCAGGGGCTCGGGTCGAGCCGTTGCGTCCGGGTACGGAAAATCGGGTAGCCAACGATGATCTCCTTCGGGTTTTGCCCTTGCTAGTGATTGTCGATGACCTTTCATGCGGTCGCTATGATGGGGATCATAACTGCGCATCGACTCCTTGCGCAAACTCGCGATAAGGTGATTCGGCCATGATAGTTGACGCTATGTCCCAAACGCCCGATCGGCCCTCGAATCTCGGCGTCATTGCTGCGTGCTCGGTCCTCAATGCCTTGACCGAGGCAGAACGAGACCACTTGGCGGGCGAATCGTACATGGCGTTCGCCGAGCGCGGGGAGCCGATTTGGCTGGCCGGTGCCCCCTCGGAGTTTCTCGCCGTGGTCGGGGTGGGGTTCGTCAAGATGACGAGAACCACGCCGCAAGGTGCCGAAGTCGCGGTCGAGCTGCTTTGCCCGGGGCAGTGCTTCGGACTTCTCGCCGCCCTCGAAGGTCGCGCGTTTCCGCTGAGCGCCATCGCCGTCACCGACCTGTGGTATCTCAAAATCCAAACCCGCGTCCTGAACGAGCTTTACAAGGAGAACGTCGCCCTGCGCGATCAGATGCTGCGCACGCTGGCTCCTCGTTTACGCCGCGCGCACGACATGATGGCGCGGATGAGTACGGGCAAAGTCGAACAACGCATCGCCGCCGTCCTGCTCATCCTTATGGACTCGTGTGGGATCGAGGTTGAAAGCGGAACCCGCCTCAACGTTCCCCTTACCCGCCAAGATATCTCCGAGATGGCCGGGACGACGGTCGAAACGACCATCCGCGTCATGAGCAAGTGGCAGAAAGCCAACCTCATCGAAACCGACCACCAAGTCATTACGATCAACAAGCCAGAAGCTTTGCAACGTGCGCTGATCGACTAGCGTGGAAGCTCGGCGAAGCAATCAATGAATTCATCAAGGATGGCAAGGCTCTATTCATGTGACTCCACAAACAAGAAATCCCGCCCTATCTGGACGGGATTTGAACCTAAATAGTGGCTGCCGCAGTAGGACTCGAACCTACGACCCGCTGATTAACAGTTATTGGTTTTGATGTTCGCAGCTTCGCGCAATCAATCGCCGTCTAGTCCAATTTGAACCTGAAATGTTCGTGCGTGTTCGTCGGCACCTGGTACAATCCTTCCCAGAACTCTTCCCACTGGAATCATCTGGGAAGAATTATTTAGGAGGAACACGAGGATGGCGGCAGGCGGGTCTCGGGGCAGAAGGGCCAACGGCGATGGGTGGGTGTACAAGGATGGAAACAGCTACCGAGTAAAGGTGGCGGCTGGGGTTGATCCAGTGTCGGGGAAGATCCGATATCGTTCCGCTAGGGCGAAATCACACGCCGAAGCACTCGACGTCTTGAGACGCCTCCAGTCAGAGAAGCTGACTGGCAAGCTCATGCCCTCCGCCAACCGCACCCTCGGCGGCTACCTCGAAGGCTGGCTGGAGCGAAATGTCAAACCCAACCGAGCCCCCAACACCTATCGGCAATATGCTTGGATCGTAAACTCCCACGTCATTCCCCACCTTGGCAAGAGGGACATGGACAAGGTGACCAGGCCCGATGTCCAGGCGCTGCTCGCGACCAAGGCTAAACAGAAGGTCCAGCCTCGCTCCGGAGCAGGATCACCAATCGACAAGACACTGTCACGCTCTACGATGCGGCTTATCCGTGCCATCCTGCATGCCGCCTATCAGGACGCCATAAGGGACGGCCTAACCGCCCGTAATCCAGTCCAGCATGTGCAATTGCCGCCGGAAGCTCGAAAACCCCCTGCCTTCCTCGATCCGGACCAGGCAGCGGCGCTCATGAAGGCAGCTCGCGACTCCGATCTGGCCGATCTGTTCCGGTTCATGCTCTCGACCGGGACGCGCATTGGAGAGGCAACGGGCGTCCGATGGCAAGATCTTGATCTTGAACGGGGCTTTGTCCGAATCAGCGGCCAGCTCCAACGAATCGATGGGAAACTGACCTATCGCCCTGTGACGAAGACCAACCAGGATCGCGCGATTCCCATTTCGCCGACATTGGTCGAAGCCTTCAGAACTCTCAGGATTGCCCAGGATGTGAACGACGTGCGCGACGCCGACGGGATCGTCTTTCTTAATGCGGAGGGCCGGAAGCTCGACCCCAAGTTCGTGTCGAAGCGGCTCGCCAAAGTTTGTCAAGCAGCCGGAGTACCGGTCATTTCTCCCCACAAGCTCCGACATACTGCCGCCACCGTGGCTCTCGCAGAGACGGGCGACCTGCACGGCGTTCAGAAGATGCTGGGCCATCAGCAGGTCGCATTGACCGCGAATCTCTATGGGCATGCGACTGCAGAGACGATCAGATCTGTCACGAACTCGATCGAGAAGTCGATTAGCTCTTTGACCCCGATCAGTGATCCATAGAGGGATCTCTGATGCCGTTCAACAAAGGCCTGGGCGGCAGGGTTAAGTAGCCAGATGCTGCGGAGTACCAGGCGGTGTGCACGAAGATCAGAACTCTCACACACGTCGAATCAACGCGGTAAGTTGTACCGACTGCGCCGCAGAGCGGCGGACACCAGGCCCTTAGCTCCCCGCCGCCAGAGCGGGCAATCAAACCCGGTAAGAGGGTCGTCTTCGCAGCCCACGTCATCGACCAGGCCCAGCGCAATCGCTTCATCATCCCGCCAGCAGTGACCAGTCCCGACCGCCTTCACCTGAGCCGTAGCTGCTGGCGCGCCCGCGAGACACCCGCCGCCGCGAAGTCGCCAAACACGGCGTCGACCTCGCGCTGAGCATCCGCCATCGGCTCTTCGTCGACCGGCTGTCCCTGCGCCCACTTGCCCTTGATTTCGCCCGACGAAATCAGCGTCAGCGAATAGCCCTCCATCGACCACCGCTCCACGTCGTCGACTAGCAGCGTGCAGACCCCGACTTGCGCGTACGGCGACGCTACAATGGCCGAGCACTGTGAAGCCACCCAGTAGGCAGCCGACGCGCAAATCGAGGAAAGATCGGCCACCATCGTCTTCTGGGCCGCCATCCGGACATCGTCCGCCAAGCACCCCAGCCCCGAAGACTGTCCGCCCGGCGAGTCAATCAGCAACACGATCTCAATGACCTGGTCGTCCACATCGCCATGCGAACCTGCCGCCGCGCAAGGATCGTCGAGGTCCCGCTGGCCATCGACGGAAGGCGTTGAAGCAGTAGGCGCGAGAGTTCGGTGAACGCGACGCCGTCGATGATCGCGTAAGCCTCCGGTCATCCGCCCGAGGCTGGTGGGCGCCAACCGCGAAGGCATCCAGCGACCGGCGGCCCCTGCTCATCGACGTAGGCTTCAAGCCCGACCACACCGAGCATCAACTCCCCCGGAACAGACCGGTAAGGCTTTGAGCTGAGCCAGCCCATACCGCTCATCGATGCACCAGACCCGGTCCATGGCAAGCGCCCAAGCTGCTTTAGAAGGCATGAAGCTAAGCAACGATTAGTTCTTAGCCCGGGGAATCGAATGGGTCGGTCCAATCCCATGGCCCGACTTTCTCAACGTCTGGATGGCCCAAGCGCACCGAATCAAGGAAGTACTCTATCTCTCGATTTGCGAGGCTTTCGCCCTCAAAGTGAACCGGGGAGTCGGTAAACACGCATTCCTGGGCATCACACAATCTTTGGTGCAATGCCACTTCGAGAACTGGAAGGCATCCAGGCACCCCACAATACGCAATTCCGAATAAGATGTGATCGTATTTTAGTGCAAACTTGTATCTTGGGCAAAGGTCCAAGGGTACGGTTCCCGGTGGCACATGACCAAGCCAATTTCCGCATTGGTAAACAGCCATTCCTTTGGTAGATGACTCACCGACAAAAGCAACCGTTTGCTTCGGCCAATTTACTCGCTGATAGGCTTGTCGGCAATGCTGCCTTGGAACCTCGGAAGCTCGGTACTTATGATTGATCTTTAACTTACCTGCAGCGCAGGCTTTGTATAGAATCCACCACGATAACTCGGACCTGACGCAATCTGGAAGGTCGATAAGTACAGCCTCTCTTCTTGCCAGTCTCACGATAGTGTCTTTGAGGTTATTCTCGAATACGCTCATCCAGCCGTTATTACAGACCTTGCAGATATCGGCAGCCACGGTCGCTTGCGGAGGTAAAGCCGGCAGATCCGTGAACTCTCCGGTGGCGCCGCTATAGTGCCAGCATGGCAAGTCACTGGACCTGTGACCCAGTGAGGTTATTAGAGCATCGCCAAAGATGTGCTCCTTCGCTCGTGGGACGCCCTTGCCCCCGAGAATACGTCCGCAAAAGGTGCACTTGCATCTCAACTTCATACAATGTGAGGCTACTCCAATTGGAGGGCCTCGGACTGTCGTCCTTCAGTCCACGTTTGGCTCAGCTTCGTCCGACTCTGGTGGCTCCTCATCCCCCGGCAAAGCTCGCACCGTTGGGTGTTCATCTCGACCACGTGTGCAAACCGCGTTTGGTGTGGCGTGATATGACCCAAAGAAGAGTGCGCCGCCTACCATCACAGCAGTGTCGAGCTAACTGGGGTGCTCGGATGGCAAGACGCCATCGTGCGCCAAGATCTATCCGTAGACGACGGTAGTAACGACTCGACATAAGAAACAAGATCCACGAACGGTGAAGCGGAATCGGATGGTCATAGCCGTGAGAATCTGCGAACAGAGTAAATTTACTCTTACAGGACTGAGGCGGATCGGTGAGGAGTAGATTTACACCGCTAACCCGAAAAGTCCCGAAAAGTCCCGAATTTGGTCAAGCAACACACCGGCGGTTCGCACACCCTCTGTTCCGCAGGCGGTTCTAATTGCGCACGGGCTTCTTCGAGTTTCGCGAGGATCGGTACCCGGTCGACATCTACTGCGCTGTAACGACTGCACGTCGAGGATCGTTGCCAAGTCGGGAATCGCCGTCTCGATCAGCGCGAAAAACTCCGGGCCGCACCGCGCCAGCCACTTTGCCATCGAGCGAAGATTCGGATAGTGCCCCTCATACGGTCTAGTTCGATGGGCCTCCGGTGACGCGCTCGGAAGGAGGCCGAGCTACACGCATTCATCGGCAAGCGGTCCCGATCCACTTCAGCGTAGCCCCGAAAAAAGCAAAGCCCCTCGCCGTAGTCGAGAGGCCTGCTCATACTTATAGGAGGTACCACAGCTGGCGGTCCAGTGGGATACAGTTAGATCATCGGCAGGCCCTCGGCGGCTCTTTAGGGTCAGGAGCAAGATTGTCCAAGAAGGACCCGAAGTGATCCTGTCGCTCCGTCAGCGACTCGCCAAACACGCTCTGGTTCGGACCCAACCAAGTCAGACTAGAAGTCGTAGGCACCTCACTCCTCCTCGAAGTCGAATGAGTCGAACTTTAGAGTGCGGCAGTTCTCGCTGACGATTCGGACGACGTTGTCCGCGTAGCCGTCACCGCATTCAGCGTCAACCTCGATCGTGATCCGGACCTCGCTTCCCAACACGCTTGCTAGGTGCTGCGCGACCTCTCGCGAGACATTGCCCGCCAAGGTCGAGAGATTGCCTGAGTTGGCCCGTATCGTGGCGTGGAACCGCTTGTTGCGTGTTCTGGGGGCGACCGTTCCCGTCGGAGTTGGGCCACCCAACATCCCGCCGTAGTCGGAGAGTGGTCGACCGGCATCCGCAATCTGCGTCGTCGTAAGCGGAGGCGTCGCAGCAACGGCTTGGTCGATGAGCGGCTCGGCGATGTCGGGTTTGACGAGATAACCCATGAGTGCCCGAGGACCGTCGAGCAGAATCCCCATGCGGAGTTTCTCGAATGCCTTCGTGTCCGGGTCATAACCGTCCGCGTAGGCGAGGCCTTGAGTACGGTTAACTGCATCGCGAACGGCATCGAAGAGGACATCGTCATTGACCAATCGATAGAGGTAAGGATAGCTGGCATAGTAGCTAACCAATTGGTCAACAGAGACCATGCCGCCAGAATCCCACAGCGGAACACGCTCGATGTCCCGAATCAGTAGATTGCCGCCGAGCTTCCGAACAAGGTGCTCCGGTTCCAGCTTACGAATGACCCTTATGGCCAAGTTCTCATCGCCACCGGAAACATGCAGAGCGGTCCAGCTTAGCGCTTGCTGAGGACCGAGTTGAGTTGGGACTAGAACGTGCTGATAAGCCTCGTTGATACGGCCGGTTACCGTGCGGTTCCACTGCTGCGCGCTCGAAAGTGCCTGATCACGGTTCGCTTTGTCAAGGTCGAGTTTGTCGTCCTGGACCTCGGTCACAATCGAGTCCCAGGCTAGGTATTGGCGCACGGCTCCTTCGAGGTCCGTCCACCTTGCCTCATCGCACGCCAAGAACACGAGCCGGTTGCGATGCGATCTTGGCGCCGAGCCCCGGTACTCAAGAATGTCTTTCGCTTGACCGATGGCGTCGGAATCAGTGCGTCCACGCTTGTGCAGGTGCGAGGGACCGAGGACGACCAGTCGCAGTTCACGATCGTCGGGGATGTCGCTGGACGCAACATCCGCATGAACGCCACCGAATTCACCTCGGAGGCGTACTGCCGTCATGTCCTTGAGTCGCCGCACTACCTCAGCGATGACAGCATCTTTGGACATTGCATCCGCGCGATCCTGAGCTTCACGGTTGATGCTGGCCTGAGTGTCGTACCAGAAGCGCGTGGCATCGGCATAGAGGAAGAGGGTCTTTTGCCGAAGACGGCCCAACGCGTCACCGAACGTCGCAATCGTTTCTTTCGGTTGCACGCAGCCAAGGCGAACGTGCTTGTCGTCAATGCCGCGTCCAGCTGCTCCACGAGTAGGAGCCGACCCCAAGAAGATCGTACGCGCGACGCGCCTGGATGCCGAGAATCGGCCGAAGGTCGCGGCAAACTCGCCGTCGAGCTTGAGGGGCACCGAGTTCTCACCGTCAACATCTCGGTCAATCACGCCAGCCCAATTCTCCGGGAGGTAACGGATGATCTCGGATTGCACGGTTGCGTCAGCAATGGGCACCATGGCCGGCATGATCAAAGCGCTCTGATCGTTGTTCTTCCACAGCGAGTGAATGACGGAGGCCATGAGGCGTAGGACACCACGCGTGCGCTGGAATTTCTCCAACGACGACCAATCTTCGTAGAGCCGGTCAAAGAGCTCGGGATGGATCGGATACGCCGCCTTCATTCGGCGCTCGTACTCTCCTTCACGGCACTCACTCGGAAACTCATTCGGATTTGCTTTGTAGAACATTGCGAATTCTCGAATGACGGCATCGCGTGCGCCGACTAGATCACCGGGGATGGGCTGGAAGAGGCGGCGCCGGACGATCTCAAAGCTCTCGTCACTCGTGGCGGGCCTCCACACGAGGTTCGATCTGCCGACCGCCGCCTTGAGGCGATCCAGCGCTGCCTGACCGGCATCGTCTCCCGCCTGCGTGGACGGCAGGAGTGAGCCATCAGCTCCGACAGACGCGGGAATGCTGATGCAGACGAGAACATTCTTTGCGCGGCGAGCGGCTTCGCACAGCGTCTGCGCAAACGTGAACTGCGTATCAAAATCACCCGCGGGCAGCATGTGCTTGCGGTCGAAGAGCTGCCTCGCGTAAGCGACCCACTCATCAATGAGGATCAATGAAGGCCCAGCCGCGCGGAACAGCTCGTCGAGGAGGTCCCCCGGGTTGGTCGAGGTTTCATCCGCCTCGCGAACGATTTCATATCCGGTGCGACCCGCAAGCTGCCAGGCCAATTCGCCCCATAGTGTGCGCACGACCGTGCCGTCGTCTTTGGTCAACGGGCTGCCTGGACGAAGTGCGGTTCCAACGATCACCGCACGACGGACGGTCGGCACATCGGTGACGCCAGCTTGATTAAAGAGCTCGTCGACGCCCGGCAAGCTGGATGGTTTGGCTTGACCTCCGAACAAGTGATACAGCGCTAACATCGAGTGGGTCTTGCCACCGCCGAAGTTGATCTGCAATTCGACAACCGGGTCACCACCGACAGCGGTCAGCCGGTTCAGTCCGTTCTTGAGGAGCTCCTTGAGGCCCTCAGTGAGATACGTGCGACCGAAGAAGTCGATTGGTTTAAGGTACTCGTCGCTGCCTTGACCAAGGTACACCTGCCAGAGGTCCGCCGCAAACTCGGCTTGCTGGAACGTGCCTTGCGCAACATCTTGGTGCGGAATCACGACTTCCCGCCACGGACGCAGTCCCGGAACTTCAAGGCCGGTCAGAGGCTGATTCGCAGTCCGCCGTTCCTCTTTCTTGCGCTCGGTGTCGAACTGCATGCGCATCACTTCGAGCTTTGATGACTCGACCTTTTCTGCCTCAGGAGATTTGATGGCTTCGAGCAGTTTCTGAATGTCGATCAGGCCCGCAATCGTATCGTCGACCGAGATCATCGGCTCGTGGGCGTGCTTGTTTCGGACGACCCGGACGTCGTGAGCGCGACTTCGGACATCTTTTGTCAGAACTTGGTCGAAGACGTCGTCCCAGTTGTTGATCATCGTGTTGACCAGCCGCTGTGGATCCAATAATTGAGTGGTCCCCAAATGGGCGTCAGCCAGGTAGCGGCCCCAGTCGTCCGCATACACATCCCGCAACTCTTGCTCGATGTACCGAGCGAGTTCTGGAGCCATGATGTCAAGGGCTCTGCCGATTCTTTCTTTGTTGCTGATAGCCATGTTATTCTCGGTTCTCCGGTATGGACCTGAGTCGGTCCGCGAATATCTGGAACTTCCCCGACTCGCCGGAACCAATGCACCATCGCTCAATGAGGGCAAGGTCAACCGGATGACGGGAAGCGACGGCCAACGCCTGTTCCAGCGCGCTGAAATCGCGATAGAAGAGGAACCAGGCAAGTCGGTCCCGAACGCAATCGGTGGCGGTCAGGATGTGGAGGAGCCGGTCACCTTCTCGCAGGGTGTCCCAGGTCGTGATCAACTCTTCACCAATTGCCAGGGGGCCGGTGGGGAACTCGACGGTCAAGTGAGTTGAAGGATGCGCATACGACTGCCCATCGAGGACGAATCCAAGATCAAGCAGCGGCTGGGCCGAGGGCACGTCGGTTGTGGACCAAAACTCGAAGATGAAGTCGAGATCGCGGGACTGATAGGCTTCAGGTGCGTACACGGTCGCCGCGCCACCTCCGGAGAGGATGGCGGTCGTCCCGGCTCGATGAAGCGCGCTGCAGACGATGAACGCGAGTTCGCGGAGGGTCGTTGTCGGGCCAATGGTCATAGGGCCTTGCCCGACCTTCTCGGTCGCCGCCGCTTCTCGGTAAGCTGCTTCTGCAAAGGTAGATCGAGGCTTCCCAGTCTGTCGAGCAGGGCCTGCAATTCGGGGAGAGCGGGATACCGAGGATTTAGCCGGACCCGACGGGTCTTGCCTTCTTCGGCGGCTACCACGATCCCCGCGATTTCGAAGCTCTCGATCGCCGCTTGAACGCGGCTGAGACTCTTTCCAATGACTTTCGCCACCTCTGAGGCATGAGTCTCGCCAAGCATGCCAATCACGAGCAATGTGCTCGTTCGAGAAGCCGTGCCAAAGAGTCCAAGGGGTATACGTGTTGCCATCGCTCAAAAATCTACCCGTTTTTCGGGTGATATCACCCGTTTTTCGGGTGGTCATTCTCGGGCATGTATGCCTAGTCATAGCTCCAGTTGCCTCGCGTCAGGCCCTTGCGCGGCGACGTACTCATCGAATACCCCCTTGAGGTTGGGGAATAAGCGCTGGGCTTTCTCCAAGAAATCTTCGTCCTGGAGCGACTCATAGGTCACGCCTCGAAAGATGACCCTTGACTTCATTTCACGGACGTGCTGATCGACGCTTCCAAAGATCTTGGTGAGCTTCTCCGTAAGGAAGTCGGTCGCACCAAGGTCGGGTTGCCACTTCCTTTGCCTCAACAACTCGTCGGGCGGCTTGCGTTCGAGTTCTGCGCCCAATGAGCGAGCAAGACCGGCAACGCTTCGGTCGATGCTCTCTTGGAGTGCAGCCCGCACCTCGTCCCGGTACTGATCAAGATGCAGGTCGAAGGTCTTCAGGGCCGTGTCAAGCTCATCACGGTCGCGCCGAAGAACGATCTTTCCGTATCCGGCCAAGGTGTGCAGGTACTTCTTCTCAATCTGTTGTCGATGTTCGTCGAGTGCCTTCTCGGCTGACTTTAGGGGCCGCTCGTCACCAATGAGCTCGTAGTCGGGTTTCAGGCGTTTGCGACTGTCTTCGTCTTCGATGATCGCAAAAAAATCTGAAGGAAGGGTGACCTTCTTTCGGGACAGCTTGCAACCGCTGACTTCCCATTCGACGAATTCGAACTGGGCATTGAAGACCCGAACTTGTCGAGCCACCTCGAAACGAAGGGGCGGATTTCCGGCAAGATCCTGCCTTACGGCGTCGATCTCGGTTTGGGAGATGCCCTCCATGCCAACCGTCTGGATAAGGCGACCGGATCGCCCGGCCCCGAGGTCGTCCAGGATCTCATGAGGGTCTTGGCCAACTTTGAGGGTGACGCCATTGACCGAACGAGTCCCTTCATCCGCCACGAGTTTCGGAATCGGGGCGAACGCGATGACATCATCGTCGGCGACCAAAAGCCCAATGCGCAAGCCGGGCTCGCTGCAGATCAGGAGGCCCTCCGATACACAGGAGGCGCGTAGGAACTCTACCGCCTCGAACGAACCGTAGCCCAGTCGGAAGACCTCCGGATCGAGGTCGAGCACCACCGAGACTCTATCGACACCGAGACCAGTCACAGCCTCGGAAAGCGCAGAGGCAAGGGCCATGTCGAGGCTTGGCGCGGCGTACGCGACCCGTGCCTGCGCATTCAAAACGAGATCGCACAGAGCGGTTTCGTCAATGGCAGTGATCGCCACGCGTTAAACCTCCAACTCCAATTGACCGGTTCCGTCGACCGCGACCCACGAGGCACCATCGCCTTGCGACTTCGTCTCGATGTCGCTCCAACTCGATACGAGCGCGTTGTAGACGCGGGCTTCGGCGGACCACTTCTTCCGATCGCAGATCGCGTAGAGGCGATAGGCAAGCTCACGGGCGCGGTCGATGTCGAGGTCGGGTTTGGTCTCGCGGAAGCGGCGCATGAGGCGCGCCGCTGCGTCCTCGCCGCCATCGTCGAGCGCGCGGCAGAGGTATTGGGTGGCTTCCCAGATCGCGGTACGGCGATCTTTGGCGGGGTCGTAATCGGCGGGCAGTTCGTCGCGCGAAAGCAGTTCGAATCTCCCGCCGCCGAGCCGGACGAAACCGAATTCGAGCATCGCATCCGGGGCGGTGCCCCTCGCGCGGGCGATGGTATCGGCATCACCGTAGGGACCGGCTGCGAAGCCATACTGCGAAAACCACGTGACGCCAAACAGGGTCTCGGGGTCGTACCAGCCCTCCTGGGCTTCCATCA
This sequence comes from Fimbriimonadaceae bacterium, assembly GCA_019694835.1. Next base: position 61,367 of record JAIBBE010000001.1, read on the forward strand.
GTTCATCCAGAGCTTGGTTGATGAGCTGAAGCGCGGTGCGAACCGTCATGGGTTCGCCGCTCGCTTCGAGTACCTCAGCGTACCGGGTAAAGATCGCCATCCCCGGCCCGATCGACGCTTGGGCCAGGTCCACCGGGGCGATGTTGGCTTCTTGAAGGTGGGCGATGGCGACCGGCAATTCCGCCTTCAGGGCTCCCACGAATTCTGTCCGCGAAACGCTCGTTGCGGTCGTTGCACGGCGTCGGCAGACGAGGACAATGCTGGAAGCGAGCGCGTTCGTACCCGACCCGATCATCCGATTGCCCAGTTCCGTGCGCATGGGCCAGGTTCCGCTCAACGCGAAGCCGGCTCGGAGCACCGCGTCCAGGAACGTCTCCCACCCCGTGCTCGACGTGCCCGTTTGTGACTCGGTTTCAGACTGCTTGAAGGCGTAGTAAATCGTGACCGGGAATCCCGGATCAGCTTGGTCCGCGATTCGGCCCATTGCCTTCGTCATCCCGTTCAGGAAGAATGTCTCGGCCTGATCCTTACCGCCGTGGCGATAGGGCGTCGCCACCAGTTCCTCCGCCTTGGGGACGGCTAAGGTCGCAAAGAGGTCGGGATAGATGTTCTGGAGTGATCGGCGCAGCCAGACGTAAAAGAAGTCTGAAAGGTCCGCGTAACCAATGTTGTCGTAATAGGGAGGGTCCGTGGACACGATCTTCGCCACGCAGAGTTCCTGGCTAGAGGCATTCGCCTGGACGGCGCTCCCCTTGTTCGTCGAAGATGTTTGCGGAAAGGCGAGCTCCTGTGGCTTGATGATCTTCTCAAGGGCCGCGTTGTAATTAGCTAGCCACTCTCCGAACAGATTTAGTTCAGCATAGTCCCAGGTCATCGGGATGGCTTGCCTCGCAAAAGTGTTTCTGGTCGCTTGAACGACCGGAATCCAACCGCAAACCGTGGAGTTAAAGTCGGTGCACCTGCTTACAACGAAGCTAAGATACACGCCTATGGCATCAGCATATGCCGTTGCCCCCGAACCGCCGTCGCGGAGGGGGGTGGGGGCCTGCCCTGAGCATGCCGAAGGATCGTCGGAGAGGCCGGCGGCGAGCGCGTCGCGACGCACCTCCTCCCGCGCCTCTTGCACCAAGTCGGAGAACGTCGTCAACGCCACGAGCTGGCGGGGTGTGAAGAGGGCAGCAAAGGTCAGCAAGCCGTAATTGGGCGTCTTGAAGTCCCGAGGATTGGTCGGTAGCGCGATGTCGGGACTCCACCCGGGTTGAGCGGTTCGTGCCAGAGACTCCTGGTCCGCTGACGGCGATAAATAGACCCGCCCTCTATCGCCCTCCGCGACGATCGCCATCAGTCGCGCACCCATTCGACCTTCTTGCCCCTCCGACCGAATGTGGTCATAGCTAACCGGCGTACTCGACATCAGGCAGGTGAAGGCTGCTCGCTTGCCAGCAGTCGTTCCGAGCTTGGCAGCCTCAACGTCCCTGGGCCTCCCAATCCTCACCATGAACCGATAACCATCCCCCTCGATTACTGGCTCGACGTAAGCCTCCTTGTTCGCCTTGGTGGAAAGCAAGAACGACGAGACGAGCGGCACGTCGACGTGCGCGAAAGCAGGGTTCGGGCTCTTGACCGTTCGTGCCCACAGCCAGGCGATCACCGTCAACTCGCGACCCAGGTACGGCTGCAAGTCGGGCCGCTCGGCGACCATCTCGGCCGTGACCTTGATCTTCGGATAGAGGTGCCCGATCCGCTTTTCCGCTTCGTCCCGCATCCACTGGCCGTAATAGCGAACATCATCCGCCAGCCCCTGCGCCCCCTTCCACGGCTTGCCCATGGCAGCCGTTCTACGCGCCTCCGGATTGACCGGGGGCCTCCCCGCAAACTTGGGTGGAATCTCGATCATCGCCTTGTTGATCAGCACCGCCACCGGGTTGAGGTCGCTTGCGTAAGCTTCGAGCCCGAGCCTCTGCGCTTCCAGCGGTATCGATCCACCGCCCGCAAAGGGGTCGTGAAGGGGAGGAGGATCGCCGCCACAACTGAGCCGGATCAGTTCCCGCGCCGGTTCGAGCACCGCTTCGTTCGTCGTATTCTCCCACTGGACGAGCTGCTCGATGAGCGTGAACAGCCGGTACCGCCGCTCTCTCGCGAGCTTCTGCTCCTTGGCCCCATCTCCTTCAAGCGGCTTGCCGTCCGCCCCCACAATCGGCTCGTCGACAAGGTGTCGATACTTGGCATGCAGCGGCAGTTCGTCGATCCGCTTTAGGTAGTCCTTCGGCGCACCCTCCTCCCCCGGATCGTCGACGATCTGGGCAAAGATCACGGCGCGACACGCCGCCAACGGTCGCCGCGCCCACCATAAATGTAGCGTGGAAGGATGCCCATGCCGAATCGACTTCTCCCGCGCCGAAGCGATATTGACTTCTTCCAGCGGCAGCGCGACTTCGATGAGTTTCTTGCGAGGTTGATTCATGCGATCGCCTCCCCGTTGCAGAGCTTCACGATTGAGGCGTGGATCCGTTCAGCGCGATTTGCCAAGAACATGCGGTAGTCGCCCGCCACCATGTCATCGAACGAGATCAAGTGGCTCTCTAGCCGCCGGCGTATTTCCGCTTCGCCGTGAACAGACCTGTCTCGCCTTTCGGTCAAGTACCGTTCGGGGTCCTTGTCGGAAATGGTTCGATTCGTTGACCATGTCACGAGTGCGCAGTTCAGGGATCGCTGGATCATGGAATCCTCGACCCCGTTTCGTTGGAGCATGGCGTCAGGGAAGACGTGATGATATTCGCGACGCTTTAGGTTCTCCCGCGTGACGTGGCTCCCGTCTGCAAGATCGTATCCACCGGATCGCAGGGCGACGGCGAGGATTCCCCGCGCGGTTCGGTCCTTACGCTTTGGCCAACCAGCGACGAGAAGTTCGCCGACTTCCGGGAGTGGGTGCTCAGCCTCGTCGAACACCGTAACGGGCGTGTCACATCCTCCAATGAGAGCGGCCAGCTCACTGGCATCAACCAATGCCCTCGAGTTCGTCGCTCGCTCATATCGATTGGTGAAGAAGGCGCGCCATATGTACTTGCGCATAAGCGATCGTGCCACCCCTTCGGCATCCCCGCGCTCGGGTGCAGTCGCCCACAACCTCACCAGCACGGGAACGACGATCTCTGAGGGGATGCGCTCTTTGTCGAAGATCCGCTCCTCTTCGAGGAACTGGACCGTGCGTTTCACTCCGCGGAGGAACGAGGCCCAATTCGCCCGCATGATGGGCCCGAACTCTCTCTGCATGTAGCTAGATTGAATCGGGGCCTTTCCTTGGAGCAGTGCGTGGGCATAAAGCGACAGGTCTTCGATCGAATAGTAGGCCTCGATTGCCGGACACGCTTCGCGAATATCGGCCACCATCTCGTGCAACGAAGACTCCATGCTTGCTTCAAGCTGGGCAACGACGATATCGTAGATCGAGAGCGGTTCCGCCGAGGTGTTCATCTTGATGAACACATTGAGGGCCGTCTCCTTTTCCGTGTTTGCGGGAAGCGAAAGGTAGGGAACGTTGTATGTCGCGATCGTGAGCCTGACCTTACCGAGTAGCAGGTGAATCTCTTCACGCTCGTCCGCCGACGGGACCGCCTCCTTCAACCACCGTTGAAGACTCTGAGCCGCCTCTTCGCCAGGGGCAAACAGATCGAGCGGAATCAACCGGCGTTTCCAAAGCTCCGCGGTTCGGTTCGCCCAGAATGGCCGCGGCTCCTCGTCTCCAGGATTCTGCCACCGGGCGATCGATTTCACCCTATAGGGCAACTTCTCTTCGGGATCATCAATAAGCTCGAGGAAGTACGTGCGATGACTGTAGTTGTTGTGAAGGCCCCGCCACAGCGCTGTGAGTCGCTGTTGACCGTCAAGCAGATGCTCCGCCACCCTATCTGACGTATCGGGACCGCCCTTTATCGGCCTTGAGACGAATGGCTCGTGGTCACCGATCTCCAAGACGAGCATTGCCCCGATCGGCAGTTCCTGCAAGACCGTGTTGAAGGCCTGCGCCACATTTTCATCGGTCCAGGCCTCATGCCGCTGGAATCGCGGCAGGGCCAGCGAGCCATTCCTCACCTTGGTGAACCAGTCAGGGAGCGTACGATTTCGGGCTTCAATAGACATGTTTAACTCGGGATGGATGCTGCGGTGCGGAGTTCGGCTCGCGCCTTGAGTTCCGCCATTCGGTACGTCAGCGACGTAACGCCAAAGTCAGGCTCCCGCCCGAACGGCTGCGGGATGTAGATCGGCTCAAGGACCGCGTCCCCGTCGACCTCCACGATGGCGAGATAATAGTCTTCGGGCTTATTCAGCGCGACAAGCACTTCGTTCTTGGTGACACTGACGGTGTCCGCTCCTGCGAATCGCCCTTTGACCTCGATGAAGCGCAGTCCGCCATCGGGGCGGATCGACTCGATGTCGTATCCACGTCGATCCGCGCTGACATCGTGCGGAAAGAAGCCGAGACTGCGCTCCAGTTCCATGACTGCACTCATAGCAAGGAGTTCGATACGACGGGTCTCGCGAGTCTGCGTTTCACGGTCGGTGAGCGAGTCCCCCTTCAGCTTTCGAACCAGGCCACCGGGAAGAATGAGCGCACCCCCGACCAGGATCGGGACGCCGCGCGATATTCGGCTTTCGTCATCGAGTTGAAGCATACGTCGCTTCAGGCGATCCGCGAGATCGTCGCGTCGCTGACGCGCCTTTTCCGAGTTGAGTTTCGGCTGTTTGCCCGCATCCTCGCGCAGCCTGAGTTCCTCCGCCCGCGTATCCCAGTGCGAGATTTCCGAAGTGAGTCGGGCGTGGATTTCTACGCGGGCCTTCTCGACCTGAGCCTGTCGTCGCGAATTGACCTCTTCAAAGTGCTCCGGCACGAGGTGCTGAACTGCATAGCCCACCGCCAAGGGTTCCAAGCCCTCACCTAGCCACGACAAGTCCACCTGGCCGACCAAATCAAGTTCATCTTCGTTGAGCGGACGGTAGTCGAGGTAAGGGGCTGATCCGGCGTGGCGCACTTCACCATCCGGTGAAACTTCGAGAAACTGAAACCTGCGGGAGATGATCCGCCGCTCGCCCCGTTTGTCGAGAAGCCCGTCACGGATGTCGTGCTCCAGCGCGCAAAGGACGCGCGGTATCTCTGAGTCGTCGGAATCATCGACGAGCACTGCTCCCGTCTTGAGCGTGTCACGGTACCGCTCAGAAATCAAGCTGATAACGGCATCAAGCAGCGGGTGGCCCGGACACACGAACGATGCAAGGGCCTTACCCGGGATCGTGATGAGGTCCTTCTCGAACGTGATGCGCTCGTACCGGGATAGGATCGGGTCGCCAAGCCCGCGCTCACGGTCGCGTCGCCGAATGGCGACCGGCACGTGCGCAATCTCGTAACGTCTTGGTTCGCGCTGGCGGATGCTGCCCCCCAGGTGCTCGAACGCTCGAAGGAAGAACGACTCGATGAAGTGCGGCTGCAATCGACGTGCGTCCGCTCGCTCCATGTCCTCCCGGATCTTGCGGACAGCCGTGAAGTCCATCGCGTCGTCAACGAGTGCGCGTTTCTCAATCAGATCTTGCAGCGCGCTCGTGTCGAGCGAAACGTCGATGGATCGAAGGAACTCCTGTCTCCGTTCTGGGTCGTCGCCGTAGCGCACGGCATCCAACAGCAGTTTCCACAGTGGCTGGTCGCCGAACATGAGTTGGCCCAGCACGTCGAATACCTGTCCGCCAAGAGCTTGCCGCTCCTCTTCGAGTTTATCCAGCAACCGCCGATAAACGTCGCCTTCACGCGTTTCGTCGGCGACGAGGTTCCAGAGGTGACATACCTCTTCCTGCCCGATTCGGTGGATGCGACCGAAGCGCTGCTCCAAACGGTTCGGATTCCAAGGCAAGTCATAGTTAACCATGAGATGAGCCCGCTGCAGATTGATGCCTTCACCTGCCGCGTCAGTCGCGACGAGGATGAGAACCTCTTTGTCCTGGGTAAACAGCTCCTGCGTTTTTCGTCTGTCGTCGCGTCCCATGCCACCATGAATAGCCACCACGGCTTCGGGTCGTCCGATCGCGCTCGCGATGCGCTCTCGCAAGTAGTTGAGCGTGTCACGGTGCTCGGTGAAGATGACCAGTTTGCGACGGCTTCCCCGTGAATCGAACATCTCCTGTCGGTTCTGCAGGAGGCTTGAAAGCTCCATCCACTTCCGGTCTTCGCCGCTGTTGCGGACCGCGAGTGCGAGCGTCTCCAATTGCTGAAGAGTTGCGATCTCCTTGCGCAACTCGTCGATGGTTTGGGCTGCCGACGCTTGGTCGATCATCTGCGCTTCCATTTCTTCAAGCTCGCTCTCGGGCAGTTCTTCGGGGTCTGCATCGTCATAGGACATTCCCGCGATGGTCGCAAGGTCGACGGTCACGGCAAGTCCTCTCTTCTTCAATTCCTCTTCTCGCAACCGCTTTTCGAGGCGGTCTTTGCGGCGCCGAAGGGACTGGTAGATCGCTTCCGGAGATGAGGCCAATCTGCGCTGGAGAGAGGTAAGTGCAAACCCGACGTTGCCGCGAAAGCGCTCATTGGCCAGATTGTCCGCTCGGTTGAACTCCTCGCTTACGTAGGATGTAACGGCGGCGTAGAGCTTCGCCTCCATGTCACTAAGCCGATAAGGGACAGTGTAAGCGCGTCGCTCCGGAAATAGTGGCGAGCCATCGAACTTGAGCAGCTTTTCCTTCACCAATCGCCTGATGAGATCAGAGGGATCGATCTGGTGAACACCGTCCCGATCACGCCCTTCGAACCGGTCGCCGTCAAGCAGAGCGAGGAATAGCTGGAAGTCAGCGTCTTTGCCGTTATGCGGTGTCGCGGTCAGGAGGAGAAAGTTGCGTGCGACCTCCGAGAGCATCTGTCCAAGGCGATAACGCTTCGTGTAGCTGACCTCGTCGCCCACCAGTGTCGCCGACAGTTTATGTGCCTCGTCGCAGACGATGAGGTCCCAATCGCAGGCCTTGATGAGCTCTTGGACTTCCTCGTTGCGGCTGAGCTTGTCGAGGCGGCAAATGACGAGGTTATGCTCTGAAAACCAATTGCCGGAAACGGCCGATTCCAACTGGTCGTTGGTGAGGATCTCGAACGGCAAGTTGAATTTGCGCCAAAGTTCGTCCTGCCACTGCTCGACCAGCATGCCAGGCGAGACGATCATACAGCGCTGCAAGTCGCCCCGCGCGATGAGTTCCTTGATCAGGAGCCCAGCCATGATCGTCTTGCCCGCACCCGGATCGTCCGCGAGGAGATAACGTAACGGCTGCCGGGTGAGCATCTCCTCGTAGACCGCCGTGATCTGGTGAGGTAGCGGGATCACCTGGCTGGTGTGCACGGCAAGTAACGGATCGAAGAGGTGGGCAAGCCGAATCCGCATCGCCTCCATCGCCATTCGGAAGTCGCTGCCTCGCCCCTCGAAGGACCAATAGGCTCCCGCCTGTTCAATTTGCAGGCTGGGCTCTTGGTCACGGTAGACGAGTTCGGTGCCGGTCTTCCCTTCGTCGTCGCGATAGAAGACTTCAAGCACGGTCGTGCCATGCCACTTCGCCTCCACGATCAGAACCGCGTCGGTGCCGGTTAGCCCGCGAACCCTCGTACCCTTAGTCAGTTGTTCGAGATGCGCCAATCAGATCCTCCCCGCTGCACTTGCGATTTTGCCATGTTGCGGTAGCTTTCGCTGATGTCCGCCGGGCGCAGTGCAGCGGCGCGAAAGAAGTCTGGTACCAAGCATCTGGGAGCCGCTTGGACCCGCAAATGGTGAAAGCCACGAATGTCGTATGTGCATATGCTCACTCCTCAAATGCCAGCGCGTCAGCGCTGCCTCTGATGGGAGTGGCCCTGCCGAGTCGGCAGATTCAGGACCGACAAGCCGGTCGAGCACTTTCCACGAAGCTCCCGAGTATGTCGCCTGAACGTGGACAAACGCAAGTGTTTCTCACAGGAAGTTTGGAAATCTTCCGGAGCGTGTTAGCCGGACCCAAGTTCGCGGGCAAGATCAGCCTTCATCTCGGCGATCAGCGCCCGGCGCTTCGCCTCGAATGCTGGACCATCGTCATCATCGGGGATGCCCTTCACGATCGGCTCCGGACGTTTTCTGAGAGGTTGTTTTGCCAGCACAATGTCGCCGGCTGCCTCCGCCTCAAGTTCGGCTCTTGCTGCGCGTCGTCGCTCTTCAAGAGTGCCCGCGTCGTGTTCGGGTCGAATTCGGCGAACCTCCGGCTCTGGACGTTCCTTGAAAGACTTCTTTTTCGATGACGCGCCGGGAAGTTCCTCGTTGCCGCTCCCAATCAAAGAGTGATTGTCATTCTTCGTCCGTTCCTTTCCCTTCCTTTCCTTTTCCTTTCCATTCCTTTCCGGCAATGAGCCCTCATTGAGCCCTCCTTGCACCTTCATTGAGTCGACAGTGGGACCGCAGTGAGAATTCATTGGGTCCTCATTGTCGACGAGCCGAGACTCGGAGCCTGCATCCCAGAGGGGCTTGATCTTCGATCGGGTAAGTCGCCCAATAACCTGGTTTTGCCTGAACTTGATGACCCATCCGTAGCGCTTCCCATCGGGCATGTTCCTCAGTTCGATAAACCCTATAGCCTCTAGTTCGGTGAGGGCCTGGTCGATGCTCACACGTAGTTCCCGCAGCGGGAAACACGCGGCCCTCACCAGGCCGGGGTTTGCATTGAAGTAACCCTCGTCATCCACGTAGTTGAGTAGCGCAGCGGCGAGGAGGCAAGCAGTTTCGCTTATTGAGGAAAGGCCCTCATTGAGCCAAAACTCTGGCTTGATCGTTCTAATTTTCCCCATTATCTGACCTCGTGTCTATGCGTTTTTAATCGTCGCGGGCTAGGTTCTCGCTGGAGCACATGGGCACGGACTTGGACCTCATCGGCAGGTCGCAGGCCCTTGCTCACTTGGTTCTGGCCCCCGTATTGACGATGCGCTCAATCTCAGACCGAGGGATCCGAACGGCGCGGCCAATGCGAACTTGTCGAAGCTGATCTGACCTGGTCAGCTCAAAGACAGTAGTCCGCGAGATGCCGAGTTCCCGGCACACCTGGCTAATGGTCAAGAGGGTCGGAAGGTGGTCGAAGTTTGCGTGAAGCTCACTCATGCGAACATTATTTGACCATCGCGAGCAACCAGCCAAGTCCCACAAATCGTAATAAAATCGTAACATGCTCAATTCGCCCTGGCCCGAGGTTTCCTTCCTCACTCAGCACGTGGACCTCGAGTCATTTGCTTCGCCATACGGCGGCTGGCCTGCGGTCGAAGTGCTGGTCGGCTGCGGAGGGTGGACTCAGGCTCAGTGGGGCGCTGAACCGATTCCTCCGTTTCTCGAAGCCAAGAGGTGGCGTCTTAGGACAAGGCCTCAACTCTTCAAGCGCTTTATCGCCCTGGAGTCTCAGCCAGACTCCAAGCTCGTCAAGTTCGCGAGGGACCACGGAATGCTCTTCCCCCAACGCAAGGATAACCACCCGCCGGGTCACATGGAGCCCGTCGCAGAGTGGCGATGGCACGTCTCCCGCGTTCGCTTCATACGAGACCTCGCCGCCGTCATTCGAGGATCGGAGCTGCCCTCAAGGCAAGCCAAGGAGATATTGGGCCTCGTGTACGATCGCCCTCGCGAGTGCCCGCATCAGAGCTACTTCGCAAAGGCCGGTCCTCAAGGTATCGAGTCCTTTAGTGGATGGTACGACTACGGCCTGACCAAGCCGCATTTCGCCGACGAGCCAAAGGACCCGGCTAGGATTCCTGAATTCTGTGTTGAATCCGGCGTCGGCAAGCGTGAAGACCTATTCCCCAGGGATGCGACCGCGGCACAGTTGATTGCCGCCGCCACGGACGTTATCAGCTACCTACTCGAGCCCGTCCTCACGTCGTGCTGTCGCGTTTACTTCGACCTTGGGTCGAGACGTATCCCTTATATGCCGAGCAACCCCTTGGGTGCAATCTACTGGACGATGCTGGCACACCTGGATGCTACACCTGGCGAAGTGCGATTCTGCCAATGCGGATGTGGCGAGGAGATTCGAGTGAGGAGCAAGAAGAAGATTTGGGCTTCCGACAGGTGCCGAGTGAACGGAAACCGCTGGAAGAAGGAGGGCAGACTGCCTGCTCAGCCTCCCTCGTAAACGAATCCGGCCCAGTGGTAGGGTCCGTTCTTCTTCTTCATCTCAAGCTGGGCCTTGCGCAAGGCTTCCGCATTGTCAGAGCCTTCCTTCACATTCTTGAAGAACAGCGCCATCAATTCTGCAGTCGATTGGTTGGGAACGTTGAAGAGGCTCATCACCACACCTTGGGCACCCGCCGTTCGAAACGCACGGCGAAGGCCGAGGACACCCATCCCCGCCGAGAAGTCGCCTCGGCCTGACTGGCAGGCGGAAAGAACCACGAGCCGGGTGCCGCGCAGATTCAGCCGCGCGGCATCGGCCGCCGTCAGGAGGCCGTCGTACTTGCCCTGCTTGCGCAACTCGTCGGCGTGATTTGCCCCCGAGAGAACGAGGCCAGAGCGGAACATCGAATCGTCAGCTTTGGCAAGCTGCGACATGATGGCAGACCTCTTGAAGTCGCCCTTTTTGTCGTCCTTCTCCGTAAAGAAGCCGTGGGCGGAAATGATCAGATAGCGTGGCGACTTGAGCTTTAAGAGCTGTTCCTCGGTCGCAGCACCCTTGCGCCAAACCTGCGCATACCGTAAGGTCTCGGTCGCCTTGAGCTTCTTGATCTCCTCCTCAGCGTAGGACAGAATCGTCCAGTTGCCATTCTCGTCCAGGCCGTCTCCCTTAGTCTCGTTAGGCTTTGGAGGTTTGGCAAACTGGAAAGCACTCGGCTTGACCTGAGCCGCAGAGACCTCCAAATTGGGATCGATGTCCGCGACGATCACCGAACCCTCGCCGCTTGCTCCACTCGGCCGCAAACCGGGTTCAAGCGGCGATGGGACGAGCCGGAGCGCCATATCCTCGATGCGATAAGCGGTACGCTTTCCCGTCTCCGAACTCTTATCAGGTTTCACGCCCGTCACGAGTCCGGCAAGCGGTATCTGGGCAATGACGCCATCAGCAACCACGTACACGCGGGTCTTGCCCTTGAGGACCTTGTCCAATTTTCGGAACGTCAACTCATCCAGCCGTGCGAAGATCGCCTCGGCATTACCTGCCCCATTACTGCCATTCATGAGTTCTTGTAGCTCTCGCACTGCCGTCTCAATTGCCGCTTCCGATCCCACCTCGATGAAGTGGGGTTGGCCAGTGCCGAGGGTGACGACCGCGAGGTAGTACGGCTTGTCCCGGTCCGTGCGGCGATAGAAGTCGACCACGGCGCCGTCAGTGCCGAGTTTGGCCTGCAGCTCAGCTCGGGAGGGGGGAATCAAACGGAGCGCGGTGCCATGCTTCTTCTTGAGCTGGCTCAAAAAATCCAGCGACGCCGAACTGGCGGCTCGGGCGGCGGCCTCGGTCATTACAGGCTCGACTTCGGGATCGAGTGCGAAGTCATCGGCACGCTTCCGGGTCTCCAGGGCCTTCGAGCGCAGCGTCTTGAGATCGGGGTCGCGAGCCACCAGATCCTGAATCTGGCTCGTAAGACCAGTACGGGACTGCAAGCTCCGGACGCGCAGAATCGCCTCGTAGACGGACTCGAAGTGACGCTGAGGTGTCTCCGCAATCATGCGCGCAGACTCAGTTTCGGCCAGACGCGAGATGCCAGCGTCGGCGAGGCCATATCCGGTCTCAATCTGAATAGCGAGAACCTCAGCCAGCTTTCGGTACGTTCGCGTTGCGTCATCGAACCGGGCGCGCCGATCCAGGACTTCACCAAGGTTGTTCAGGCTCCGCGCGACGGCCAGGGAGCCAGGGGCGATCTTCTCTCGGATCGCGAGGGCGGCCTCGTACCGACGCTGGGCTCGCTCAAGGTCCCCACCCTTCTTGGCGACGATCCCGAGGTTGTTCAGGCAGTTCGCCAAGTTGTTGGAACCAGAGGCGAGCCGCTCCAGGATGGGGAGGGCGGCTTCGTACCGGCGCCGGGCCACCTCAAGGTCCCCGCGATCACTAGCGACGGTCCCGAGGTTGACCAGAATCGCCGCCACCTCCGGAGAGCTGGGCGCGAGCTTCTCCATGATGGCGAGGGCAGCCCCGTACTGGCGCTGGGCTTCATCCAGGTCTCCACGGTCAGAGGCGACCATCCCGAGGTTGTTCAGACTCGCCGCCACATCCGGAGAGCCGGGGGCGCGCTTTTCATTGAGCGCGAGGGCGGCCTTGAACCACCGCTGGGCCGACTCGAGGTCGTTGCGCTGCTGCGCAATCGTCCCGAGGTTGTTCAGACTCGCCGCCACGTCCGAGGATCCGGGGGCAAGCCTCTCCCGGATGGCGAGTGCGGCCTCATACCGCCGCTGGGCCTCCTCCAGATCCCCGCGGTCGGCTGCGACGTTCCCAAGGTTGATCAGGAGCATCGCCAAGTTTTGGGAGCCAGGGACGAGCCTCTCCAGAATGGCGAGGGCGGTCTCGTACCGCCGCTGGGCCTCCTCAAGGTCCCCCCGGTCATGGGCGACGAACCCAAGGTTGGTCAGTAGGATCGCCAAGCTTTGAGAGCCGGGCGCTAGTTTCTCCACAATGGCGAGAGCCACTCCGAACCGCCGCTGGGCTTCTTCGAGGTCGTTGCGATTTTTGGCGATGGTCCCGAGGTTGTTCAGGCTCGCCGCTACGGACAGGGAGCCGGGGGCGAGCTTCTCCCGGATGGCGAGGGCGGTCTCGTACCGCCGCTGGGCCTCCTCCAGATCCCCGCGGTCAGCTGCGACGTTCCCGAGGTTATTCAGGCTTGCAGCTACGGACAAGGAGCCTGGGGTGAGCCTCTCCAGAATGGCGAGGGCGGTCTCGTACCGCCGCTGGGCCCCCTCGAAGTCCCCGCGGTCATGGGCGACCATCCCGAGATTGTTCAGGCTCGCCGCCACGTCCCCGGAGCCGGGGGCGAGCCTCTCCCGGATGGAGAGTGCGGCCTCGAACCGCCGCTGGGCCCCCTCAAGGTCCCCGCGATGGAGAGCGATGTTCCCGAGGTTGTGCAGGCTCGCGGCCACGTCCAGTGAGCCGGGAGCGAGCCTCTCTCGTATGGCGAGTGCGGCCTCGTACCGCCGCCAGGCCCCGTCAAGGTCTCCGCGGTCAGCTGCGACGTTCCCGAGGTTATTCAGGCTTGCAGCTACGGACAAGGAGCCGGGGGCGAGCCTCTCCCGGATGGCGAGCGCGGCCTCGTACCGCCGCTGGGCCTCCTCGAGGTCTCCGCGGTTAGAGGCGACGACCCCGAGGTTGTTCAGGTTATTCGCCACGTCAAAGGAGTTTGGGACGAGCCTCTCGTAGATGGCAAGGGCTTGTTCCCACTTCTCTCGCGCTAGTTTCAGGTTCTGCTTGCCGTAGGCTACGCGTCCCTGTTCATGCAAGGCCGCTGCGATCGGAAGCGATCCAGGTCCAGCGCCTTGCTGAAGGATCGAGAGGGCCTCTTCGAGTACTTTGTCCGCTTCGTTCAGTTGGCCGAGCCTCTCATGCAGATCGGCGATGGTGGTGAGGGCTTTGCCGAGTTCCACACTGTTCGGCTTCTCTTTGCGCAGAACCTCAACCACTCTCCGCGCGAGCGGCAGGGCCTCGGCGAACTTCTGCTCCTTCATCAGCTGGTCGCGCTCGTCCGCGAGTTTCTGCCACTCCGCCTGATCCACCTGCCCGCCAGCGCCAACTCCGCTCATCAAGAACGGGACTGGGAGATCGATGAAAGCGGCTGGTGATGTCCACCCGCCGCTGATCAAGACCAGGGAAGCGATGGCCACTGCGATCATGGTCGGACCTCCAGTGACAGCGAAAGCATGTCGAATCTCATAGGTGTTGCTCTCCATGAGCCCTTGGACGAGGCTCTGCGAAATTATGTCTGGTCGGTGAAACCATCTGCGATTCAGTGGGCGAGAAGCACTTGACGGCCTCGACCACATAGTAGGCCAGCACCAGGGCTGTGGCGACCCACGTGCCCAACACGTCCAGCGCATTTGCCCAGTTTGGCGAGGTGAAGTTCTCGTTCGTCGGTCCGCTTGAGAGGATACGCTCCACGATCAGTGAAGCGGCCGCGAGTAAGACCAGCTTGGGAGTGACGGGGCGCAAGCTCGAAAGAGCGATGATGGCCCAGGACACGACGAGAGCCATCAAGATGAACGTGCCCATCGGATTGTCGCGGAAGCCCATGGCGATGAACCACGTCAGCGATTGGGGCTTGTCGAGCCCGCTGAGAGAGTAGATCGGGAGGAACAGGAGCCCGAACTTGACGAGCCATGCGCCGATCCACGCCAGCAACAGCCCACGGGGAATCTTAAGATTGCTTTCACTTACCATTTCAGCTCACCAAAGCCCCGAGGGCACCGAGGGCGAGGACGGCGCTGCCAATCCAGATGCACGCGGCTGGCGGAATGAAGAAGACGTGCTCGCGGCGGCTCATGTTCAGCGCGGTAACCATCCAACGACCGATGCCGAAGAAGGCGCAGGCTGAAGCGAGTCCGACCACCGCGATGAGCGACTTGGCAGCGTGCTCAAGCATCGCCACCGGAAGGCAAGCAAGTGCGAAGAGGATGAAGACGAGTATGCCGCGACCGGCCCAGATGATCATATGTTTCTCCTCGACCTTTAGAAGGGTCTTGTCCTTTGGAACGGCACAACTCAATGGGCCTTACGTCTCACTTCCGTTGGCGAGATTCGGTCCAAGCGCTGATCGAGCTACCGACCGATCGGGAATCGAACACTTGGGCTCGAGTACCACCTCCCGTTCACATTGGCCCAGCCAGTCAAGTAGATGTTGTCGTAGCTGGTGTTCGTCGGAACGTTATATGCGTACCGCGCCTCACCGGCGTAGTTCGTAAACTTGAGGTCCGACCAGTTGCTGATGCCGCGCGAAGAGATGTACTCATTGAGGCAAACTGGGGCGCCGGGAAAGCGATATCCCCTGCCATCGCGAACAGTGACTACTACCGTGACCCGCTCTCCAGGGCCGTATCTTGGCTTGTAAGGCAAGAAAGTCACTTGGACTGACTGGGCTATGGCTTGGCTAGCTGCGCCGCCGACAAAGGCGAGCGCACAGACAGCGATGGCGAGATTCTTGTTTTGGATCATTTCGTTACTCCTTGAGTACTTCATTACTCCTAGCTAAACGGTTCGACTTGCTCACTGAGGCGACGCCTACAACGGACCCTTAGAAGGAATTACCAAGTAAATGCGTGGCAAACTCTACAGGTGGCCTGCTTCGGGACCAACTGGACTGGGCCGAAGACGAGCTTCAGCCCAGCTGCATGCGTGTCGCCTCAGACCAAGTTACCGACCGATCGGTAAGCGCAATCGCTGACTCGGAGCCCAGTTTCCGTACACATTGCCCCATCCAGTGAAGTAGATGTTGTCGTAGCTGGTGTTCGTAGGAACGGTGTAGGCGAACCGCGTCTCACCTGCACGGTTCGTGAACTGGATCGCTGACCAGCGAGTGATACCGACAGAAGTGATGTCCTCCTGAAGGCAAGCGGCGGCGCCGGGGCACCGGTATCCCCACCAATCTCGAACGACGACCACAACATTGATCCGCTCGCCGCGGGCATATCGCGACTTAGTGGGTGAAATCGCTACGTCGATTTGTTGGGCCATGGATTGGCTGACGGTGCCGCCGACGAAGGCGAGCGTGAGGGCGGCGAGGGCGAGGTTCTTGTTTCGAATCATGACATTACTCCTTGAGTGTTTGGAATTTTGGGGGCCGAACTAGTCGGTTCACTCAATGAAGCGACACACGCCCAGCACCCTTACAAGAGAGATTTGAGAATCTGTCAAGAAATTTCGAAGTCCCCCAAAAAATAGGGCTTGTTAGGTCGAGATCTAATTCCGTGCTCACCAGAGAGTCTAAAGAGGCCGGCTTGCTGCGCTTCCGAGCTTGCCAGCACGCCGAAGACCCGCGATCAGATCTCTTGCCACTGACCAAGTGCAGGCCGAATGCGGGCTTCAGAACGTAAGATCCAGCGAACATGTCACGGTGAAGCTCGGAATTCTTAGCCTCTTTCAGTCCCGGGGAGCTACGGTCGAACCTGCTGGGAACAGGTCCCGGTTGATTGGACTCAGTCCACGAAGCGATGTCCCTGAAGCTGACCGGGCGCGGCTCGATCAACGGGCTCGCGCCTTGGGGTCGCTTGAACTAAGGGGTACCCTGCAGCCAATCTTGGACTATGGCCCAAGCGGCAGGGTTTAGCTCATGATTAGAGCGGGAATGGGGAACGGCCCAGTTGCTGATGCTTCGGACCAAGATGTACTCGTTAGGCCACACCGACCCATTCGAGAAACGATGACCCCAGCCATCGCGGCCCATGATCACAACACTGTTCCATTCAGTATGGACATACCGTGCCTTGTTTGGCGACAGAGCAGCAGCTTGGCTCGCAGTACTGGCAACGAAAGCCAGTGCGAGAACGACGAGAGCGAGGTCCTTTTTTTGAATCATGTCTTACTCCTTGAGTCTTGATAACCCCTTGTCGAGCGGCTCGACTACTTACTTAGGCACGGCGTACCACGAACCTTCACAGTAGACTAGCCATTCAAAGTGTTTGGGAAATCCCAAAGGTGACCTGCTTCGGGAGCGAATGGGCTGGGCCGAAGGCGAGCTTCAGCCCAGCCACAGTGTGTGGCCTCAGTTCTAATCAGCGACCGATCGGCAGTCGCATGCTCGGGCTTGCATACCAGTACCCGTATACATTGCCGTAACCGGTAAAGTAAATGTTGTCGTAGCTGGTGTTCGTCGGAACGGTATAGGCGAACCGCGCCTCACCGGCGTAGTTCGTATACTGCGTGTTAGACCAGTTGCTGATGCCGCGTGAAGAGATGTACTCGTTGAGGCAAGCGGCGGCACCGGGGCACCGGTTTCCCCACCAATCGCGAACGACAACCACCACGCTGATTCGCTCGCCCCGAGCATAGCGCGACTTGGCGGGCGAAATCGCCACCTGAACTGACTGCGCCATCGACTGGCTGACGGTGCCGCCGACGAAGGCGAGCGTGAGGGCGGCGAGGGCGAGGTTCTTGTTTCGAATCATGACATTACTCCTTGAGTGTTTGGTATTTAGTAGCCGAACTGTTCGGCTCACCCAATGAAGCGACACGCCCACAGCACTCTTACAAGAGTAATTGAAAAATTCCGAAAAAATGTGAATGCCCCAGAACAGGCTTGTCTCGCCGAGCGGCGAGTCTGTGATCGCCAGAAAGTCTAGCGCGACGGCTTCTTGTCTTTCACGAGCTTGCTTACCAGTCCCCGAAGGCCAGCAATCTGACCTCTCAAATAGTCCTTGACGGCCGGTTGGATAGTCTCACTCTTGTCAACCAGTGCAGACCCTTCGTCATACAGTCCAAACCTAAGCAGGAGATCAACCCGTTCGTCGTCCGTTCGCGCTTTCTTTAGGGCTTGGTTTAACTCCGACTCCTCTTTCTTAGATATGGTCATGAACGCAAACGAGCGAGAACGCTTATTGTTGTTAGCATCGCTGATTGTCCAGGTGTAGGCCTTACCGGGCTTCAGATTAATCGTTACGGGGAGGGTGAAGCCCTGTCCTTGGATGCTTGGCTCATCGTGTAGCGCGATTCCGCCAATCGTTTGAAGTGTCAACTTCCATCTTGGCGCGTCGCCAGCCCAAGACAGAACTACGCCCTTTGGCCTCACCCTTGTGTTCCAGCCAGATAGGGCAACAATGGTCAAGTCATCCTCGCTACCACCGACGCCCTTCACCGAGTCTGGGACTGCAAGCTCAGGGTGTAGTTTGTAGACTGTGCCTTGGATTTCGGGAAGAGCAGGTTCTGAACGGAGCGGGGTCGGCTTCGTTACGACTTCCGGTGGACGGGAGGCTTCCTTCTGGCCCGCGCTGGTTTTCGGCTGCTCTTGTTCGGTGTTCGCCTTCGCCAGCTCCTCGTTCAGTCGCGCATTCTCCTTGGTAGCCTTCTCATTAAGTTGAACCTGTGCCTTGACCTGCGCATCCAGTTCGACGACCCGTTCATTCGCTGCATCCAGCTTCTGACGAATGTCCTCGAGTTCGTTACGAAGATCCTCGCCTTTTTCAGGCGGGGCAGGCGTGGGACTGGGCCGGGTGAGCACGTACGTGGCGGCCGACGCGAGCGCGGCAAGAGCCACCGCGGCAAGGAGCCACTTGAACGAAATCACCGGCGGTCGAAGCGGAATCGAGGTCGGCGGTGGTTGCGGGGCACTTTGACGGGCCAGCGACTCCGACTTTTCTAACTCTAGCTGGAGCTGAAAGTCGGCCAGGTCTTGACGAGCTTCGGGGGATGAAGTCAGAAATGCCTCGAACTCCAATCGCTCGTTCGAATCCATCGTGCCGTCGACGTATCGCGCCATTTCCTCTGGTGTCAGATCCACCGCTGAGCCCTCGGTTTCTTCGAGAAAACTCTGTAGCTGCTCGCGGCTCATCTCGCCCCCATTGCTTCAGCGAGGAACGGAGCGAGCGTGGTTAGCAGCTGGTGCTTTGCACGATTTCGAAGGACTTGGAGGTAATTAACTGTTATCCCGAGTTTCTCGGCGATCGTGTTTTCCCCGACTGGCAGGTCGACCTCTGTTATAGGAGGCGGTGGCGGCCAATCCGTAATCGCCTCTGCCAATGCCTCTCGTGGATTCGGATGGAGTTTCTCAAGCAAGTCCTCGTCCATCTTCAACAGGACGGACGCCCTCATCCTCGGGGGCAGAGCGATAATGTGTCCCCAACAAACGGTCAGGTCAGTTTCTGGGTCAGATTCTCTGACATAGGGTCCACCGTCCTCGGGAGGTAGTGGGCCTACCGTGTCCGGAACAGGCACCATCGGAGCGAGGTACGACAGAAGGGCAGATCGGGTAATCGGTCGGCCGAGCCAGTTGAGCAAGCGGCCGATCAAGAGTTTTGTCGAGACTTGATGAGGATTTACCCCGTCGAGTCCCTTCGCCCCGTACATGAAGTCACTGAGACGCGAATTGAGGTCAGCTAAGTCATGATCAGTTGCCGGATCCAAACGAGCCTGCGACCTGAGCCCGACCACGGACGCGCCAGCCCGGTCCCACTGCTCGATTGGGTCAGTTTCGTTGGGCCGTTTTAGCACTGCATTGAGGCGTTTCGCGAGCCTCCGCTCGGGAGACTCCCTGCGATCCATCATGAGATGGTCGAGCGCCTTGTACGCATAACTTGTGGCAGCGGATGGGTCCAGGTCCCGCGTCTGAATGATCTCGTGGATCCGAACGACGACGTCGCTGGCCAGGTCTTCTGAGTCTTCGTGAGAAAACCCGCGCCAACGGGCACGCGAATACAGCTTCCCACGAAGTGACTGATAGTATTCGTGCTCCTGGAAGGTACCGATAGCTGCTTGACCCCTTGTGTTCCTCGCGTCCGCCCTTGCTGGCGGTTGTCCGCGGGTGGCAGGACGCCATCCTATTGTATCAACATTCGCGACTGCGCGCCACGGGAATTTTCCCGTGTGCCTCCATTGTGCCTGGACTGGGTCGCGCATGTTCACCGAAGAGATAAGACGACACGGTTGCGACTACCTTACTGGCGCAAGCTGGTCGGCTGCTCCCTTGGCGGCATCGCAAGTGCTCGTGAGAGCCGAGTCAAGGAATTGTAAGGGCACCTGAGGCGTGCCGTTTGAATGGGCGGACAACCCCTTCAGGAGATTTTTCGATGAAACAGTTCCTTAATCATTCTTTCGGCTCGACTCTGATCCGCACCACCACGCTATGTCTGAGTGCCGCCATCGTCGCTGGCTGTGGCGGCAATGGCGGCAGCTGTCCGACTGGATTTTTGCCCCAGCCACCATACGCGGCTCCCGAAACGCTGAGTACAGCCGCATACACAGGCAATCTGACCAACCCCGATGCGGCACCCCAATACCGAACCCGGAACATTTCCGTGAGATTTACGCAGAATAGCAACCAGGTTCGAGCCGTCTTCACCGTCCGAACCACTGACGGCGAGTACGTCGCGACCACTTCCTACAGCGGCATCATCACAGGCCAGACTCTCTACCTTCAAGCGACGGGTACAACGGGTGACAAGATCCCGGGGCACAATCCATGCGAATGCATGACCATGACGCTCGTCAAGGCTGCTGATCGCGATGCATACAATGGCTCTTGGTCAAGCACAAGCTGCAAGCAAGGTGGCTGGGTCACGATGGGTATTGGTCAATGAAGACATCTGAGCAGCTTAAGATAGAGAAATCACTAAACCAACTGCCTCTTTGCGTTGACGATGCCGAGAAGATGCGTCAAATCATTGAAGAAGCGTTCTTGATGGGCTATCCACCGCAGGTCATTGAGGCGCTCGTTGGAGTGACTGCCGAACTCAAGCAGGACATGGTCTTGCTTCGCCATCAGACGCGGAAGTTCGCTGGACACATGGCTAGCATCGTAGATTCAGACGTCGAGCAGATGACAGCGGACGACTTTGAAAAGGCTCTCGATTCCTGCGGCGAAGTGCTTTCATCGGATGAGGGAGCGCATCAGGCGCAACGATCATTCTGGGACAAGTATGACGCTCAGGATCCCGAGTTTCTTGCTCGCTTCTTTGCGGTAGGAATCATTGCGCAATTGAAGATCATGCCCGTGTTTAAGAGTGGCGAGCTCGATTCCCAAGGGCTTGCCCACAAAGGCAAGTTCGAGGGGGAAGATGAGGCGGCGCAACCTGACAATCCGTAAGCCCGATTCTCGCGAAAAGGGACATGCGCAGGCCGTCGCCAGCGTGCTCGACGGAAGCCTCGTACTCCCTATTCGCATCTAGCGTGTGCCCATAAAGCCCCTCACCTTTGTGTGAGGGGCCATCGGCAGACGAAGCACTTCATTTAGCTTCCTTCGTAGACGAATCCCGCCCAGTGGAATGGTCCCATCTTCTTCATCATCTCAAGCTGGGCCTTGCGTAAGGCCTCCGCGTTGTCCGAGCCTTCCTTCACATGCTTGAAGAACAATGCCATCAACTCAGCAGTCGATTGGTTGGGAACGTTGAAAAGGCTCATCACCACACCTTGGGCACCGGCCGTGCGAAAGGCACGGCGAAGGCCGAGGACTCCCATCCCCGCCGAGAAGTCGCCTCGGCCTGACTGGCATGCCGAGAGAACCACGAGCCGGGTGCCGCGAAGATTGAGCCGCGCTGCATCGGCCGCTGTGAGGAGTCCGTCGTACTTACCGTTTTTTCGAAGTTCGTCGGCGTGGTTCGCCCCCGAGAGAACGAGGCCAGAGCGGAACATCGAATCGTCAGCCTTGGCAAGCTGCGACATGATGGCAGACCTCTTGAAGTCGCCTCTTTTGTCGTCCTTCTCCGTAAAGAAGCCGTGGGCGGAGATGATCAGGTAGCGAGGCGACTTCAGCTTTAAGAGCTGCTCCTCGGTCGCCATGTCCTTGCGCCAAACCTGGGCGTAGCGCAGCGTCTCGGTCGCCTTGAGCTTCTTGATCTCTTCCTCGGCGTAGGGCAGAATCTTCCAGTTGCCGTTCTCGTCCAGGCCGTCTCCCCTAGTCTCGCCTGGTTTGGAAGTCGTGGCGAACTGGGCCCTGTTCGGTTTCACCTTGGCGGCTGAAGGATCCAAGTTGGGATCGATATCGGCCACGATCACCGAACCTTCACCACTTGCTCCACTGGGCCGTAGACCGGGCTCAAGCGGCGATGGGACGAGCCGGAGAGCCATCTCCTCGATGCGATAGGCGGTACGCTTTCCAGTCTCCGAATTCTTGTCAGGTTTCACGCCCGTCACGAGTCCGGCAAGCGGTATCTGAGCAATCACACCATCGGCGACCACGTACACGCGGGTCTTGCCCTTGAGGATCTTGTCCAGCGGGCGGAACGTCAGCTCGTCAAGCTTCGCGAAGATCGCCTCGGCATTACCTAACCCTTCACTGCCATTCATGAGTTCTTGTAGCTCTCGCACTGCCGCCTCAATCGCCGCTTCCGATCCCACCTCAATGAAGTGGCTCTTGCCAGCTCCGAGAGTAACGACCGCGAGGTAGTACGGTTTTTCGCGATCGGTGCGTTGATAGAAGTCGACCACCGCTCCGTCGGAGCCGAGTTTGGCCTGGACCTGTTGCATAGACGGAGGATCGATCTGAAGCTTCTCTCCGAACTTCTCGCGCACAGCGTTGGCATAACGGGCATACGCTGCGTCTGCGTCGAGCTTTGCCTTACTATGCAACCCCCTGATCCCGTCCGATGTCCTGTCTTGGGGAGGTGACATTATGAGGTCTTGAAATTTCTCCGCACTTTCTTCACTCCTACCTCGGAGTTCTGTGAGGTTTGGATCTTCCTCCACTAGGCCGTCGAGGCGCCGGATTTGTCCCGTTCGCGTGAGTAGGTGGCGTAGTCCAGTAAGACTCAGATATTCAGTCTCCATTTTGCGAGTCGGCAGATTTGCAACTGTTGACGTGTGTTCTTGGAACTCGCGATCTACCAGACCCGTGTCCGCGAGAAATGACCGATGCCTTATTCTGGCGACCTGGAGTCTCAGCCATTGGGTCCAATACTCGTCAGCCTCCTCGGGGCGCCCCATGTTACTCAGACAAATTGCCAGGTTCTTTACGGACTCCGCAAATTCGGGATCGTCTTCCGACCTGAGGTCTCCCGACATTTCGAGACTTCGTCGAAGATAAGCCAAACCTTCATCCGCGCGTCCAAGTTCATCTAAGCATAGTCCTATATTGCGCACGACACTAGCTACGATGGGATGTCCCATAGGGAAGATCTCTTCGTACATATTGAGGCTTCGACGATAATAGCCCAACGCCTCCTCCCCCCTGCCGATCGCATTGCAGAGGACTCCCAGGTCATTCAATGCTCCAGCCGTGGAGGGGTGGGAGCCACTGAACAGCCTCTCACGCATCGCCAAGCTCTGCTCCAGAAAGTTCCTAGCTTGATCCCCACTTGCCAGGGTTGTCAGGCAGGAACCGATATTTCCGAGAGAACCTGCGACTTCAGGGTGGTCTTTTCCGCGAAAGAGCCTTTCCCATAAAGCCAGGCTCTGCCTAAAGTAATACTGCGCATCGCCGTCGCGACCCAGTCCCCTTAGACATTGTCCGATGTTGTTCATGGAACTTGCTAGATGGGGGTGAAGATCGCCAAAAAGAATTCGACGCATATTAAGGGCTTGCTCGTGGAGCACCAGCGCTTCATCGGGACGCCCAAGGTTTCGCAAGCTAATGCCGGCATTGTCTAAGGAAGAGGCTAAGTCAGGGTGATGGCGCCCATAGAATCGGCGAGACATCTCTATGCTTTGAGAAAAGGACTTTTGGGCTTCATTGTGGCGCCCGCGGCTTGCCATACAAATGCCGACCGACATCAAGGATGCAATGAGGTCAGGGTGATCATGCCTATACAATCTGCCACGCATTGCCAAACTGTCCTGGGCAAGTTCAAGCGCCTCTTCTGTACGTCCAACATTATTAAGCGCAAGGGCATATCCATTCAACGCTGCCGCGAGTTGCGGGTGATCATTCGGATACAGGCGTTCGCACATTCGAAGAGCTCTTTCAGAGTACTGAAGGGCCTTATCTATAGATCCAAGCATGGCGTAACACTGCGCAACGTTGTTTAATGATATAGCCGTTTCTCGATGATCCTGCAACAGATGCTCCCGTATCGCGAGGCTCTGCTCAAGGTGCTCCAGACCAGCCTTCGCCTGTCCGCTCATAACCAGAATTCGGCCAACCTGATTTAGCGCATTGGCAGCTAGTGTATTATCGGCAACAAAGAGCCTCCTGGCCATAGCCAGTGCCTGATTGGCGTACCGTGATGCTGCTGCAAGGTCATTTAGTGCAAGATGAATCTCCGACAATGCATTGAGCCCGATGAGGCGGCGATCCGAATCGCCAGAAGGTATCTGGCCGAGGAACTTCTCTATCACAGGTCGAGCCTTTGTGTACTCCCGCCCGATCATTAGCCTTTCGAACTCTTTCTCGAGCTTAGCAAGTTCGTTCTCCCGTTCAGGTTGGTCCAGGATTGGGAGAGTGGCAGCCAGTGGTATTAGCGAAGCCTGACAGAGTCCAGTGACAGCGAATGCGAGCATGACGAGGGGGAACTTCATGGGATCTCTTTTGCCTATGGGGAACACCGTTGCGGCGCGTAACAGTGCTCACCGGAGCGAATTCATTATATTATCCACATTGGTGACTTGGAAATCGAAGGCATACTCTACCCCGCGGGCACTTTTACCCAGTAGGAAGTCGTGACCCCAAATCGCCGACCTGCCTCATGCAAAGAATGGGCGATCTTAGTATCATCGCGGAGATGCGGCGTGTCAGCGCGAAGTGGATGGCACCCAGCCGACCATAAGGAGTCGCCTTACGAGGTCGATGGAGAAACTTCTCGGGCCAATCTGTAAGAGCCCTGTCAGAGTGCCGTTTCGATGGGTGAGCCGAGCAAACGGCTCCAGAAGACACCAGGAGTAAACCCCATGATTCGAAACAAGACCCTCGCCATCGCCGCTCTCGCCTTCGCCATCGTCGGCGTCACCGTCACTAGCTCCGTCGCACAACCCGTCATGAGTAACAACGCGCCGAACCCCGTTATGGGCGCTTTCAGCGGGCTGGCGGCGGGTGAGACAGCCACTGTCGCCTATGCGCCTCTTGCCAACTCATCGGAGTCGTTCGCCATCTTCAAGGGCGAACTCGATCCCGACCACTATCGCGAACACGTGTACACGGTGAGCGCGGGCAGTTGGACCATCACAGCGGTTAACCTCCAGGTAGGCGACCTCGACATCAAGGTCTATGACGAAGACGGTGACCTGATTGCCTTTGACACGCTCGCAGACAACGTGCCACAGGTGAGAATCCGGCTGACCTACAAGCAGACCATTCGTGTTCGGGTCATCAATTCGAGCAGGTCGAGGTTGGCAGATTATGTTGGCTCAATCGAGTGAGCGTGGCAATCTCCATTTGGCTCTGCTCCATCTTAAGACCAGGAGCAGGGCCGACCTCGCCCTTGGCTTCCCCGCACATGAGAATCACCTCAATGAGCAACAGTGACTATGAACGAGGCTACTCCGCGGGCCGAAATCAAAACGGCGGAGGCGACGGGTGCGCGATCCTCCTGATGCTGATCGCCCTCGCGGCGACCCTTATTTTCACTGGATTTGTGACCTTCTATCCGGTCGCCTCCACGATCGCCCTAGCGACCGGCGCGCTCTTCTATTCAGCCGGGGCGCAGATCGCCGGACCAGAAGTAACCGTTCCGTACGTCGTACTCGTCTGGCTCATCCCGGTCCTGGCGACCGCAGCCATGTTCATTTTCTTCATGCGCAAGGAGTTCATTTGGGCTCAGAGTCCGATCTACAGTAACATCCGTCACGTGATGCGGATTGCCTTGACCGTCGTCGACGTGATGCTGCTCAATGCCATTTTCACCAAACCGGAGGGAGCTCCGAATATGCCCTTGGCCGAGAAATTCACAGCTTCGTGGTCGAACGGACCCGCTTGGGTGGTCGCCTGCCTCGCCGCCGTTGCCGTGCATATCATCCTGACCCGAGCTCCGGGCCTTCGATTGGCGTGGCATGAACGCGCCGAGGGTCTGCTACTCAAAGCCCCTGCGTCGTTCGTCACCGTCCCGGACTCCGAAGTCGTTGGCTAATGACGCCGCCACCAATTCTTCCCAAAACTCTTCCCAGTGACGGCCAGAAACAAGAAATCCCGCCCAATTTGGACGGGATTTGAACCTAAAAAGTGGCTGCCGCAGTAGGACTCGAACCTACGACCCGCTGATTAACAGTCAGCTGCTCTACCGACTGAGCTATGCGGCAACGCGAGAGGTTTATACCATATTCTGGCCCGTTTGGCGTCCGGCTCTAGCCCTACAGCACCCCTTCGCCGGACATCAGCGTGAAGGTTGGCTTGAAAGCCGCGGGCGAGCGGAAGCGCAGAGTGACGGTGACACTTGATCCCGACGCAAGCGAGCCGCCTTGGATGCGCAGGTATGGACGGGCGGGGGCGAGAAGGGTCATGTCGGTACGGTTCAGGAGATCGACTCCGGCGGGCACGTTGGCGATCAGGTTCAGTGGGCCGATCAGCGTCGAGCCCGAGTTCAGGATCGTCACCTCGAGCGTTGTCAAGTCGCTGTTCCGCGGAGTGGGGACAATACGGGTTTTGATCGCGATTCCGCTGACAATCGAAGCGAATTTGACGTTGTAGTTCGTGCTCTGGATCAGCGTGATGGGGTTCGTGCCCCAGTCGTTGTTGATGTTGAGTTGGGACGGGACGATCTGGTTGCTGAGCCATGCGGAGGGGGCAGGACGTCCGCCGAGGGTGGCGCGATTTGCGTCAGAGGCGGCAAGGGCAGTTCCCGACTCGCCGGTCGAGGTGAGCATGCCGATGAAGCCGATCCGCGCACCGTTGGTCACTCCGCTACCGTAAATCTGGCGCAATGGAATCGCGATTTCGGCACCTTTGGGCGGATCGGTCTTGTTCGGGCGGGGCTGGAAGGCAACGGCCACGGTTTTGGGGCTCAAAACCGAAGTGATCGCGTCCTGAACTTGATACAGCCCGACCTGAGAACCGATGGTCCACGGAAGAACCGGTTGACCGATGACGGTGTCCTCGGGCGACGAACCCAATTGCGAGTGGCGGAAGACGGCGAGGCCGTACTCAGCTCCAAAAGTCGTCGGCAAAGTTACCCTTGTGTTCGACATCAGGCGCGCGGCGGGGCCGCTGTCGTCGTTAAGTTTCGAGAGGTCGCGAAGGCCAGTCGCCGTACCCGGGTCCATGTCCATCCAAAGGGAGAAGCCGTTGGTCAGGCTTTCGGCCGTATCCACGCGTCCCGCAAGCCCCACGTACAGGAAACGGTCGTCGTTGGTGACGTAGAGCGCGTCGAGACGGTTGAGATTCGAGCTGGCGTTGCGAGTCTGGGTCGTCAGCGGGGCGGGGAAATCGGTCAGGTCGCCATCTATGGTCCAGCCGGTTGGGAGGCCGCGGCGCAGATAGAAGAAGGCGTTGAATTCGTTAAAGATCCCCGGGCGGTTCGGCGTGTCAGCGAAGACGCGGACTTTCACCAAATGGAGACCATCCGCCAGCCCACTCACGTCGATGTTGTTCAACCGAAAGATCCCGGCTGCGGTTTTGTCGAGGTTAACGAAGCCGTCCGTGAGCCCCTCCGGAGTTCCTGTGAGCGGCTGTCGCCCGGCCATGGGGAGGCCGCTATCGAGGCGGGCAAAGGCGGTGAATCCAGTGCCATCGCTTCGAATGTTCAGCGAGATCGAGTTGCCGGTGACGACCGCCGCCTTGAAGTTCGCCGCCGAGGCGTAGGTTCCGTTCGGCATGTTGTACGTCTGCTGGGTGATCGTCGCGCCGTTGCCGTCGGCGAACTGGACGGGCTCGATTCCGGCTAAGGCTTGCGGCGAGTACGGGGCGTAAAGGACGTAGCCACGCGCATTATTGCTGTTGCCTGCTGTGGAGTTTGCGGGGACTGTAATCGTCACCCTCGAATCGGCACCGACAACTACGTTCGGCTGCTGGCCAGTTAGGTCTTGCAGGAGTTGTCCAGGGGCAAATCCGGTTTGGACCTGCTGCGTCATCGAGCCACCGACATCACCACGGTCATTCAGCCCAACGAGAAGCACCCCTTTGCCGCCGACCTGGCGCTCGAAAATGTAGAGATTGGAATTGACCCAACGGTTAACCAAAGACCCTCGGGCAAAGCGCTTGCGGGCGTCCAGAATTCGCGTCACATAGTCGTCGCCTTGCCCCAGCGCATCGTAGCGACCGGGCTTGGGAAAGTGCGTCCAATCGTTGCCCTCGATGTTATTTCCGTCGTAGTAGACTTTCGCCTTTCCGGGGCGGGTCAAGACGAAGGCGTGGGCCAGATTATTTGCCTGCGGCGGACCGTCGTCGTGCGACTGGACGAAGGCGACGCCGACATTCGTGCCGAGCCCACCGTTCTCGAACGGCATTCCGGTCGTGGCTTCGATGGAATAGCCGTTCGAGAGCGCCGCGCCAAGATCAGCGAAGCCCTGCGCGTTGAACACATCGTTCAACTTGAAGCGAAGCGGAAAATCGAGCGGCTGGATGCCCGTCTTGGCGAACTCACGAAGCTCATAGCTGTTCGACGTATAGTCCTCGCCGAAGACGAACGCAGTCGGCTTGGCGGCATACAACACTCCCATCAGATCCTGGCTCACGGCGCTGCCGGGCTGCCCTTGGAGACTGTCGAAGAACGCGGGTGGCATGTGCTTGACCGCGTCGAGGCGGAAACCGTCGAAGCCGATCACGTTCGTCAGCCACCAGCACGAACGGCGGAGGTATTGGCGGACATCCTCGGCAAGTGGGGTGTTGTTCGGGTAGTACTGCGGTGTAACCGGATTGCGGATGAACGAGGGCTTGTTCCAGGTGTTGAAGCTGGCGTACGAAGGGAGCGTGAACGTACCAGTCCGAGTGTTGTTGCCGTCCTCGTGAGCGATGTCGACGAGGCCGACGAGGTCGTGGTTGAGCATGCCAAAGGTGAAACTGTTTTCGACGTTGAAGTCGATCTCACTGTTGCCGGTGTCCGTCGATGAACGGATGTGGAAATCCTCCGGGATCATGTCGGGGTAGCGGTCGATCGCGGTGCTGGCACGGTTGTCGTTGTGGTTCAGCACCAGGTCGCAATAGACTTCGATCCCGAATCGCTTGGCGACTTGGATCAGTTCGAGAAGCTCTTGGGTCGTGCCAAACCCCGTTCGGACGGTGCCCTTTTGAAGGCGGTCGCCGAGGTCGAATCGGTCGAACGGGTTGTAGCCGGCGCTGAACCCGCCACCACCCGATTTCTGGGGTGCCGGAAGGTAGATCGCTGAATAACCTGCCTTGACGACCTCGGGAAGCCGCTTCATGATCGTCCGGTAGTCGGTCTGAAACCACTGTATGATCGCGCCATCGCGGTTGGTTGGTCCAAATCGCGATACGAAGCCAAAATTTTGCCAACCGTTGTTGTCGTACTTCGGCCCCCCTGTTCCCTCCGCGCGGATGTAGAAGTCAACCTCAGTACCGGGCGGAAATGGGCCGAGGATGCGGTACCACTGGCTGTTGTTACCGACATTAAAGTCGAAGTTGAATTCGAACTCCGTCTGGGTTTGCCAACGGTTGGTGGTGACGACGGCGAACACGCGCTGGCCGGGTTCGATCGGATAGGTCTGGCAGACGACAGTGAGGGTCTGCCACTTCTCGATGAAGGCGGCTCGGGTCGGCATCAGGCGTCCATCCAGGTACTGCGTCGTGTTCCCCACCCAGGAAAGGGCAAAGGAACTGGCCGTCATGGCCCAAACAAGAAGAGTCAGCAACCCTGCCGAAATGCCTCGTCGCATGTCCTCCATTATAGGGCAAGAATCCCGGATTTGGTGATGAAAAATACGTATTCTTCACCTGAGACCGGCCGACGCGAAAGAGCCGCGCACGAAGTAAGCGTCCCCTAACAGGACTCATCGTGCGAAACTGGCCGGCGTCGCAGCCGGTGGACCTAGGGAATGAATCAGCAGTTCGGCCTTGCGCTGACCGCTTACTTCGTGCGCGGCTCTACCCGGCCTGCTCGGCGGCGACGAAGCAACAAGGCCCCGCCCGCACTCAGGACGAAGATCGTTGCCGGTTCGGGCACCGGTTCAGCATGGAGGTGGAAGCTATAAGGAACACATCCGGTCGAGTTGCCGACTGGATTGTACAGACGCTCCGAGCGAAAGCGGTAGTTGCCTGGATTCCACAAAGCACTGTAATTCACGACCTGGCTTGAATTGACCAATAGCACCC
Organism: Fimbriimonadaceae bacterium; assembly: GCA_019694835.1. Next base: position 91,137 of record JAIBBE010000001.1, read on the forward strand.
AACTGCTTCCGTTCCATTGGTCGATTTCAATCCACGAATTGGGAGCATCAAAGACGGCGGCTGTCGTGACAAAGCTCAGCGTGGCGAGATTCAAGCTCAAGCTGAGGCGGCTGAGCATGTGGCCGCTGTTCCCCGCGCCTAGGTCCATAGAGTCCCAACAAGCGATCAACTCGGCATCGAGGTCGGTCGGCGTACAATTCCACGACACACTGGACCACGAGTGAACCATGCTGGTGAATTGACTCGCATTGGCATTTGCCTGGTTGAAGTAGGTCGGAACAGGCCCCATGTTGTTGACCGGTATCGTTTGGCTGTTATTGGCCGTTCCGGACCGCGCGACCGCCTCAAGACGATAGGAAGCATCGAAGACGCTGATCTGAGAAAAACCGGCGACAGGGACGACCACTCCTAAGAAAATCAAAGCATTTCGAAACATCATGTTAGCTTCATTGTAGCGAACAATTTCCAGAATGCCAAACCTTTTTCTGCATAACGAAGCTTGCGGCGTCGTGCATTGGCACAGCCAAAGCCCTGTAGGTGCCACCTTGGGGTGATCGACCGGCTGACGAGATGGCGGCTAAACTGACTCCGATGTCCCCGAGATTGTTTGCCATCGGGGGCGGCGAACTTCGCCTCCTCGAGACCCTTGCTATCGACCGCGAGATCGTGCGAGCTACGGGAAAGGAACGGCCAAATGCACTCTTCATTGGGACAGCGAGTGGCGATTCCTTTACCTACTTCGAGATCTTCCAACAGGTCTATGGCACTCGTTTGGGGTGCGATACGCTCCGTCTAATTGTCGGAGAAGGGATTGAACGGAAGCTTCTCGACTGGGCTGACCTGGTCTACGTTGGGGGTGGAAACACGATGCGAATGATCGACCTGTGGCGCGCTCACGGCGTCGACGAACTGCTTCGTCGCCGGTTCGACGACGGCATGGTAATCGGCGGGCTCAGCGCTGGTGCCAACTGCTGGTTTCGGTACTACAACACCGATTCACCGACCTTTGAGGGAGCGGCACCGGGGACCACAATCCGGGCTGATGGGCTTGGCTGGTTCGAATTCAGCCTCTGTCCACACTTCTTACGAGAGCCATTTCGGCGCGAGGCATTCATTGAGATGATGAAGTCGACCCCTGGAATGGGAATTGCGGTCGATGACGGAGCCGCAGTCGAGTTTCGACCAGGAGAGTTTCGTGTCCTAACGACGAATCCGGACGCAAGTGCCACCACATTTCAGTTTGCTGACGGTCGGCTCATTGAGACCAGGCTCAAAGTCGCTGATTGGTTCCCCTTCTCCGAGTTGTCGAAAGAAGGAACGTGATCCTCGGGTTTCCGGCACTCTCCTCCATGCCCGCCCGCTCATTGCCCCCGCTCCGACAGAGTTGGTAGAGAAGCTGGTGGAACTCCGAGGCCCATTTCATTCGAGGCACCGCCGGTCAAAATGGACGGCTCCGAGTTTGTCGAGTGGCTCCGCAACCTTGGCAAGTCAGATACCCCTTCCGCAGAACGAAAGCGTTTTAACACGACGTTGACTTATCGGCGCACCGCATATTGCTACAATCTAACTCAATGGTGCGACGGGCATTCACTCTGATCGAGCTTCTGGTCGTTATCGCGATCATCGCGATCTTGGCGGCGATCCTTTTCCCGGTCTTTGCCCAGGCGAAAGCAGCGGCCAAGTCCACTCAATGCCTGTCCAACCAGCGTCAGCTCGGGATCGGCCTGACGATGTACATCGACGACTACGACGGTCGGATCTTTTTCTTCGGTCACGGAGTGGATGTTTCGCGGCTTGATCCCACAACTCCACTCGGCGCAACGCGAGACAACCGGTGGTGGAATCAGATATTCCCTTACACGAAGACGACTCGTGGCTTGATCGAATGCCCCTCGGACAACGGCAAGAAACCCCACTCCACCGAAGACGGCCAGTCGGGGCGGCCACTTGTAACTCGCTCTTACGTCGCCAACCGGGCTGCTGAGGGCCTCTTGGACTCACAGGTCGAATTCACGTCGAAGATCATCGTCGTGACGGAGAAAGCTGACATCTTTGATGACTCTTGGTTCGAGCCGCCGAAGAATCTCTACAACAAGATCAGCGGAGGCGTTGACCTCGACCAGCCCGTTCTCGCTCTCCGCCGGCATTCCGATGGTTTCAACGCTATGTTCTTCGACGGCCATGCTCAGAAGATGAATCGCGGCAAAATGCTCGCTGACCCTTGCGGCGAGCCGTACTCTGGGGTTTCCCTCATGCGTCAGTATCCTCTGCCGCCGACCCCGGGCCAGCCTGATCGGAATCCGTGGCATCCAAACTGCCCGAACTGAGAGTGGTCTCGAAAATCTTGCGAATTGGGCCTAACTTCATCATTGTTGACCGTCTAAAATAGAACTGGTCCCGAAACATGCGTCGCCTTCACTTGTTTGGTCTCTCCCTCTTCGGTCTCGGCCTACTTGCAGGTTGCGCCCAGACCCCCAGCTTTGTCGACCTGAAGGTTCCAGTTCCCACGATCAAGAAGGCGACGCCAAAGCTTCCTGTCGCACCGAAGCGGGTGACCAAGCGCAAGGGAAACGTCAACGGGAAGGTTCTGATCCTGGAATACCACCGCGTCTTGCCCAAGGACTCGCGTTACGACCGGTCGATGAAGAAGTTCAAACAGGACCTCCAACTCCTGTACGAGAAGGGCTTCCGCCCGGTAACCATGAGCGAGTACCTGGACAACAAGATCGACATCGCGCCAGGAGCCTCACCCGTCGTCATTACCTTCGATGACTCCGACCCGAGCCAGTTCACGCTACTTCCAGACGGGCGCCCCTCTGCCAACTGTGCCATCGGCATCTGGCATGCCTTCGCCCAGAAGTACCCCGACTTTCCGATCAAGGCGCTGTTCTATGTCCTACCAAACGGGCCGTTTGGACAGAAAAAGCTCCAGGCGCAGAAGATGAAGATGCTCAAGGATTGGGGGTGCGAGCTCGGCAGCCATACGTGGAGTCACAAGAGCCTTGCCAAGATGACCGATGAGCAAGTCAAAGCCGAACTCGGCAAGTCGATCGACTACATCCGCAAACTGGGTTTCGAACCAAGGCACATGGCCCTGCCGTTCGGCATCATGCCAAAGAACCAGTCCCTCCTCAAGGGGTTCACGTGGAACGGGAAACAGTACAAGTTTGATTCGGTGGCATTGGCGGGCTCGAGTCCGGCACTGGCGCCAACGGACAAAAAGCTGAATCCATACAAGCTCCCGCGTGTCCAAGCCGTCGACATCGACTACGGCTTCAAATATTGGCTGGAAGTCGAGCGAAAGATGCGGGTTGCCCTCTACGTGCAGCCTTGATTTCGGGACGCCAGCCTGCGATTTCCGCGTATCCTAGGGTTATGCGACGACTTGCCGCCTTGTCCCTTGTTTGTCTTGCTGCCCTGGGCCACGCTGACCTTACGTTCAACGTGAGCTACCCCAAGGAATCTTTCGAAGGACCATTTTCAGGCAGAGTCGTCGTTTACTTGTCGAAGCGCTCCAAGAATCCCAAGAGCGGCCCGAACTGGTTTAACCCGGAACCCATGTTCTCGGCAAGCTTCAAGTCGGTTGAACCCGGAAAAGCCATGGTCATTGACGAGAAGGTAGAGGCCGGATTCCCGGGCAAAATCGCCGACCTCGAGCCCGGCGAGTACAACATCCAGGCGGTTATCGACCGCAATCTCGGCGGTCGCACGGTCGGCGGCAGTCCGGGGAATCTGTACTCCGAGACCCAGACCGTAACCATCGATCCTAAAAGCACACAAGTCGTGACCCTGATCTGCGATAAGGTCGTCGAGGAGCCGAAATTCCAGGACACTGACTCGGTGAAAGGCATCCGATTCGAGTCGAAACTGCTCAGCGATTTCTATAAGCGTCCAACGTTCATGAAGGCGGCGGTGATCCTTCCCGAGGCTTATGGCAAGGAGCCCAATCGCAAGTTCCCGGTTTACTATGAGGTCCCAGGCTTCGGTGGGACATCCCAGTTTCTCAGCGGTTCGAGTTCGCGTCGTGGCACCCTGCGCAATGAAGAACCGTTCATCGTTGTTCAACTCGACCCAAGCTGCCCGACCGGACACAGCGTCTTCGCCGACAGCGATAACAACGGCCCCTGGGGCAAGGCTCTGACCACCGAATTGATCCCCGAGATCGAGAAGCGCTTCCGAACCTACCAGGCACCTTGGGCTAGGTACGTCGGTGGTCACTCAAGCGGCGGCTGGTCCAGCCTCTGGCTTCAAGTGACCTATCCTGATGTCTTCGGAGGCTGCTGGTCGACCTCGCCCGATCCGGTCGACTTTCGCGACTTCCAGCGCATCGACATCTACAAGCCGGGCGTGAACATGTTCACGGACGAGGCCGGCCAGCCCAGGCCAATTGCACGGTCGGGTGACACCCCCACGATCTTCTACAAGGCGTTCAGCTCGATGGAGCGACCGATTCGAGGAGAGCAACTTGGTTCTTTTGAGGGCGTCTTTAGCCCGAAGGGCCCCGATGGCGAGCCGGCCAAGCTGTGGGATCGCGACACCGGCGCCATTGATCCCAAGGTCGCCGAGACCTGGAAGCGATACGACATCGGCCTGATTCTCCGGGCCCGCTGGAATGAGCTTGCCCCAAAGCTCAAGGGCAAAGTGCACGTCTACATGGGCGAAACCGACACCTTCTATCTTGAAGGGGCTGTCAAACTCCTACAAAAGGATATGAAAGCGATCGGTGCCGACACCGTGATCGAACTCTTTCCGGGCGATCACGGCAGCGTGATGACGCGCGCGCTCCGCGATAGAATCGACAAGGAAATGGCCGACCAGTTCCGACGCGGCAAGGAAGCCAACGGCGGGTGAGTTTCATAAAGGGATGCTAACCGACAAGGCGAAACGAGAAGCGGCCGGTCGTCGGCTCACGCGGTTGCGGCTCTTGCGGCCGATCGTCGAATTCACCCACGCCCAGGCCTCGAGTGGCATCGTCCTGATGTCGTGCGCGGTCATCGCCTTGATCCTGGCGAATTCGCCCTGGTCGCACCAATTCCACGCCTTTTGGGAGACCCCTATCGGCGTCTCCCTGGGTGATCAGCGGATCGAACACAGCCTGCACCACTGGATCAACGATGGCCTCATGGCCATCTTCTTCCTGCTCGTCGGGCTGGAAATCAAGCGCGAGATTTTGGTGGGTGAGTTAAGTTCGGCTCGGCAGGCCATGTTCCCCATCGCAGCCGCGATCGGTGGCATGGTCGTGCCAGCGGGCATCTTCTTGGCGCTCAATTACGGCAAGCCGACGGTTCAGGGTTGGGGCATCCCGATGGCGACGGACATCGCCTTCTCACTCGGGGTTCTGGCCCTCCTCGGCTCACGGGCGCCCCTGGCCCTCAAGGTCTTTCTCACCGCGTTTGCGATTGTCGATGACCTCGGCGCCGTCCTCGTTATCGCGATCTTTTACACGGCTCAAATCAACTTGGCAGCCCTCGCGCTCGCCGGAGCCGCCCTCCTTGTTTTGATGGCGATGAACGCCTTGGGAGTGCGAAAGCTCTACGTATACGCTCTGGTTGGCCTCGGACTCTGGGCAGCAATGCTGGCATCGGGAATCCACGCGACGCTCGCCGGGGTCCTTCTGGCGCTGACGATTCCTGCAAGGACCCATCTGGACTCGCGCGAATTCCTGAAGAAGGGCAAGGAGTTGCTCGCCGAGTTCGACGATGCAGGCGAAGTGGCCCAAGATGTTACGCTGAACGAGCACAGACAGGGGGCGCTTCGCGCCATCGAGAGGGCATGCGAGGAAGTGCAGATGCCACTCCAGCGAATGGAGCACAGCCTCCATGGCTGGGTGAACCTCTTGATCATGCCGATCTTCGCCCTGGCAAACGCGGGGGTATCGTTCGGGGGACTGGCGCTGAGCCCTGAAGGGCTTGGACTAAGCCTCGGCGTCGGCCTGGGGTTGGTGGTGGGCAAGCCAATCGGAATCATGCTGGCGGCATGGGCCAGCGTCAAAGCCGGTTGGGCAGAACTGCCGCGCGGGATCTCCTGGACCCAAATCCTGGGCGCGGGCGTGCTCGGAGGTATCGGTTTTACGATGTCTCTCTTCATCGGATCGCTCGCATTCAAGGACCCTCAGATGCTCGATGCGGCCAAAGTCGGCATCTTGGGAGCGTCCTTCGTCGCCGGATTGGTCGGCTATCTGATGCTGAGAAGGGGTCGGTCTCGGGTACTTGAAGACTAGACTGAATAGGTCTTTCGACTAGCTTTTTCGCTCTGGGATCGACTTTTGGCAAAAAAACTGCGTCTAACCTCTTGTCTAGGGTGGCGTCCACTGGGTCGTCACACGCTGTCAGAGGAGAAATATGACCCCGTCAAGCCGCATTCTTACCCTTGTGTCGCTCGTTTCAGTCGCGAGCGCTTCGCAGGCCATTACGTTTTCGAACATCCAGATCACGAGCGCTCCGCTCTCGAACGGCTCCGGATTTAGCACCAACGCGAATTCGATCAGCTTCACGACCCCCAACGCGATCGTCGGCGACCCCGTCGATCCCCTGCGAGGCGGACTGCTGACCATTTCGTACGATGCCGACAACTTTGGCGTAAACATCGTCGCGAGTCAGGTCGGCGTGAATCTCGGCGCGGCCATCGCTGGGTCGGGCATGATCCATTTCTCTGAGACCGTCTACGAGATTGACGGCGGCGGAAACATCATTGGCACCCCGCTCGGAACCGTCAACCACATGTTCGACCAGAACAACAGTTCGAGTTTCAACGCGACGATCAACCTGAGCCGAGGTGTCACGCGGCTTCGGGCCGTCAAGATGTTCGAAATGTCGGCTCCCGACACCCAGGCTTTAGACCTCGCCGGCGTCGCGATCGTGAACCAGAACCTGCAGGTCGTGCCTGAGCCCGCCACTTTGGCAGCCCTCGGTCTCGGTGCCGCCGCTCTGATCCGTCGGCGACGAAAGACAGCTTAACAGTTCGCGCCCTTAGAGTCGAGAGGCCCCGGTGTCCTGTGCACCGGGGCCTTTTCATGCCAGGGGAGCCTGGGTTAAGGTCTAGCGCAGCGGCAAGTCAGCGCGTTACTTGCACATCCCGAGTTCTTCCCGAAGGATGGTGATGTGGTTGGCGGGCCGGGGGCTTCTTCTACCCGATACAGTTCCGATGCCTACTGAAACTCACTGGCCTTGGGACGTCCTGCTGACTCTTCCCGGAAGTGCTTTCCGTCGTTTGTCTGGTCTGGATGCACATGGGTAATCCTGCGCATGACCCGGGGCGTGACTTCAAAGCACTGATGATGGTAGGCTCGATTGATGGACCGAACACGGGTCATCGCGATGGCATCGGCGACAGGCGTTGCCCTGGTGGTCGTCGTCGGGATTTACTTCGGTTCGGGGATGTTGTCTCGGTTCGACACGCCGCTCGCGGCCTATGCGGCGGCGACCGTCTTCGCCGCCTTTGCCATCGCGTACCGCTACTCGATGTGGATTCAGCGGCCGCCGACGTGGCGTTACTTTAAGGCAAGTTGGCGGCTGTTCTTCCGTCCTCATCGGCTGCTTGCCAATCTCGTCAAGCTGGTCGGGTTGTTTTGGAGCAATATCGTCGCTCAAAGGTTCATTGAGAAGCGGAGCCGCCAGCGTTGGGCCGCCCACATGTGCCTCGCATGGGGCTGCTTGCTTGCATTTGCCATCACCTTCCCGTTGAGTTGGGGTTGGGTGCAATTCGGGATTGCGGAGAACGGGCGCGACTATGTGGTTGAGTTCATGGGGATGCGACAGTTTGCTTTCCCGCCCGACAGCGTGATCGCGTTCTTCATGTTCAACGGACTGAACATCAGCGCCGTCCTAGTGCTGACAGGGGTTGGTTTGGCCATGCATCGCCGCCTCTTCGATCGCGGAGCGCAGGCCGTCCAGACACTGGGCAACGACCTGATTCCTTTGTTCTTGCTTTTCTCGGTTTCCGTCACGGGCCTGATGATCACGGCCAGTTACAAGCTCATGGGCGGCGAGAACTTTCAGTTCCTGTCTCTGCTGCATGCGTTTACCGTGGTGGTCTTCCTCTTGTGGCTGCCGTTTGGGAAGTTCTTCCATGTCATCCAGCGCCCTGCGCAGTTGGGGGTCGCGTACTACAAGGAAGAGGGCGCGCGCGGTCCGCAGGCGGTGTGCGCGGTGCGTGGCGAGGCGTATATGAGTCAGATGCACCATGATGACCTTGCAAGTGTGATGAAGGAGATCGGGATCGACTTCGGGTCGCACCAGGACTTGTCTCCCTTGGAGAAGCGCAAGTTGATCGCCCTGAATCAGGCGGCCCTGATCGAGGGCCAGCCGTTCGTTGGGTAAACGCCTTGAAAGTCTCCGACGTTATTAAGAAAGTCGAAGCGGACGGTTGGAGATTGGTGCGAACGAGTGGTAGCCACCGGCACTTCACGCATCCTGAGAAGCCAGGAATCGATGCGGAGATGCCCAAGGGAACATTGAGCAACGTGCTCAAACAAGCGGGACTAAAATGAGCCGATACTTAATCGTCATCGAACGGGAAGGCCAATCTTGGGGGGCATACGCTCCTGATTTGCCGGGTCTCGGAGTCGTCGCGTCAACGCGTGAGGAAGTCGAAAAGTTGGCAGTGGAGGCGGTCGCCCAGCATGCTGCTCTTCTGAGGGAACTGGGCCAACCGGTTCCCCTGCCCCAGGCGGAAATAGCTTACTTCGGTGTGGCCTAGCTCTCGCGATTGATTCCTCTCAGCATCCACAAGTTGACGCCAAACAGCGCCAAGCTCGCCGCCCCAGCGGGTAAGGCCATGTCTGCGCGGCCGTTAAGCAACCCTTCAAGGACGCTGACGAACAGCCACAACTGCAGCAGCACCAAGATCAAGTTGAACAGTAGAAGCGCGACGAAGACCGTCGAGCGCTGCCGCATTTGGGCGTGATTGAGCTTCAACTGGCCTCCCCCTTCCGGATTCCGACCGCCCACAACTCGCCGTCTCGATCCTCGATCACGATTTCGGGGAGCGGGTGGGGAGGTGGTCCCTGGAGGACCTTGCCGTCCTTGGCCGAGAACGCGCCATTGTGACAGGGGCAGTAGAGTCGGTTCTTATCAGCTTGATAATCCACCGGACACGAGAGGTGGGTGCAGCGGCGCGAGAAAGCGTTGACCGAACCGTCCGAATGCCGAATCAGGATGCAGATATCCGTCGAGCGCGGATAGGAGAACGCCAGCGAACTTCCGGGCGCGATGGAGTTTAGGTCCCCGATGCGTTTGGGCTCGAAAGTCCGCTCGTCCCGCTTTAACCGAGCCCATGCCGCCAGCGCCACCGAGCCCACCGCCAAGCCCCCGCTCGCGACGGTCATGAATTTGAAGAACTCTCGCCGGGAGACGAAGCCGTCGTCCTCCCAGTCAATCGGGAAATCCTCTCTGAGCCGTTCTTCCATTAGGCCAACCTCGAATTCGTCAGCAAATCGCTCTTGCGTATCGTCGCCCCCGCCTTCACTTCGAGCCGCTTCGAGCCGTGCGGCATCATTAGGTTCACCTTCGTCCGAATCGTCCGGCCGCCGAAAACGAACTCATTGATCGGCGTTCCATGACGCTGCGCCGCGATCTCCTCGGGGGTGCCGTACATGAGCGCCTGCGACGGGCAAACGGTGGCGCACATCGGCTTCTTGCCCACCGACGTGCGGTCGTAGCACATGTCGCACTTTATCATCTGGTCGATCTGCGTGTCGTATTTCGGCACCCCGAACGGGCAGGCGTAGACACAGTTCGTGCAACCGATGCAGCGAGGCTTGAGTGAGCTTTGCACGACGCCGTCGGGGGTGCGCTTGATCGCGTCGGCGGGGCAGACCATCGCGCAGGCAGGCTCCTCGCAGTGCATACAGATGATCGGCGTCGTCTGCACGCTGTCCCCCCGCTCGATCGTCTCCAAATGGATCATCGAGACGCCCGCATGGGTGTCGCACTCCGCGCACGCGGCGACGCAGGCATTGCATCCAATGCACCGGCTGGGGTCGATGTAGAACTGTCGCTCGCTCATCGCGGTCGCACCATGTTCGGCTGCATCTTGGGCTTGCGTTTATGCACGTTGACGTAAGTCAGCGTACCAGCCGTGGCCCAGATTTCGCGTTCGAATCTCTTCGGGATCGACACGACCGTGCCGGGGGCAAGCGCTTCGGTACCGTCGCCAACACGAACGGTCCCCTGCCCGGCGAGGACGATCATCACGACGTCGACGAGGTCGTTCGTGTGGGCGGCGACGCCGGTGCCCTCGGGCCAACTCACGACCGTCGCATTCAGGTCTTCGGTCTCGGTACCCCAGAGCGCGCCCTGGCCGGTCGGGTTCGCGACGAGGAAAGTGGTCATGACCACCTCCGGGTCACGAGTGTCTTGCGGCGGGCATCAGTCTCCCATCTCCGGACTTCGAGCACGTTCGCCTCGCGCTCCAGGTCGGCCAGTTGCTCTTCGGTCGCGTGGGTTTCGAGCCAAGGAAAAAGCACGCGTTCTTCCCAACGGATGTGTTCGTGGAGAGCGCTCCCCAACTCGGCCATCGATCCCGGGAGGTCATCAAGTTGTTGGGCGATCTGGCGATGCTCGGTGATCAGCCTCTCCAGGAGGGCTGTGTCCAAGAGCGGTCCGAGCAGCCGCTCTTCCTCGTCGAAGTGGTCTTTGAGTTCGCCCTCCCATGCCGCTCGCGCCGCCTGCTCCGCCCCCTCTCGACCGAGCTGGAGCGATCGCGCGAGGATAAGACCAATGTTATGGTCGCGGGAGAAGGGCTCAAGGGCTCTGTGGCGTTTCATAATATCTATGGCGTTTCCCTCCCAATGCTCGCCGAGATCCGTACAACCGACTTCTTAAACTCCGGGATCTTGCTCAGCGGGTCAAGGGCGCGGTTGGTCAAGTTATTCGCCGCGCGAGCACCGGGCCAGTGGTAGGGGATGAAGATGGTGTCGGGGCGAATCGTGGTGACCACCTTGGCCCGAAGCACCACGGACCCGCGGCGGCTTTCCACCTTCATCCACTGCCCGTCCTCGATCCCATGCTGGGCGGCGAGGGTGGGGTGGATTTCGACGTAGGGTTCCGGGCACAGACTCACGAGGCCACCGATGCGCCGGGTTTGGGTGCCGCTCAGATACTGGGAGACCACGCGGCCGGTGGTGAGAATGACCGGAAACTCCTCGTCCGGCTCCTCCGCGCTGGGGCGGTAGGGGCTGGGATGGAAGTGGGCCTTGCCGTCTGGTGTGGGAAACCTGCGGGAGGGACCCCTCTCCCCCTGCCCCCTCTCCCCGCCATTCATCGGGGCGAGGGGGTTCTGAGTTTCCTCGAACAAGCGCGGGGTGCCGGGGTGGCCGATTTCTGGGCAGGGCCAGAAGACGCCCTTCTCGTTTTCGATCCGCTCGTACGTGATGCCGTAGTAGTCGGCGGTGCCGCCCTTGCTCGCGACGCGAAGCTCGTTGAAGATGGCTTCGCTGTCAGTGAAGTGATCGAAGTACTTTCCACGTCCCAGTCGCCGGGCTAGTTCCAAGATGATCGAGGTGTCGGTGCGGGCGTCGCCGGGCGGGTCGACGGCTTTCCGGATCCTAATCACGCGTCCCTCGGCGCTAGTGCTGGTGCCTTCCTCCTCCTCGTGGAGCGATCCGGCTAGGACGATGTCGGCGTGGTGGGCGGTCTCGTTGAGGAAGAAGTCTATGGCGGTGTAATGCTCGAGTTTGCTGAGCGCGTCGCGGGTGAAGTTCGAGTCGGGAAGTGATACCAGGGGGTTAAAGCAAATCGAAATCAGCGCCTTGATTTCGCCCTCGTGGATCATGTTCATGATCTCCTGGGCGGTGTGGCCCTTGCCCGGCATCTCGCTCTCCTCGATCCCCCAGACACCGGCAATATAGGCCCGGTGCTGGGGGTTCTCGATGTCGCGGTTGCCGGGGAGCTGGTCGCACTTGTGGCCGTGCTCACGCCCGCCTTGTCCATTGCCCTGGCCGGTGATCGTGCCGTATCCGCAGCCGGGCCGGCCCAGCCTGCCGGTGGCGAGGACGAGGTTGATGCAGCCGAGGACGTTGTCGACGCCCTTCGTATGGTGCTCAATACCGCGGGCGTGGAGGAGGAACGAAGTCTTCGCGGATCCCCACATGCGGGCGGCTTTCTGGATGTCCTTGACGTTGACTCCGCTGATTCGGGAGGCTTCTTCGAGGCTTTGGGCGAGTGCGGAGGCCTTCGTCTCTTCCCAGCCGCTCGTGTAGTCCTTGATGAACGCCTCATCGACGAAACCTTCCTCAATCAGCACTCTAAGAATGCCCGTGAACAAGGCTGAGTCGGTCCCCGGACGAACCGGTAGGTGCAAGTCGCAGGTGCGGGCAAGGGGTGTCACCCGGGGGTCGACCATGATCAGCTTCGCCCCCCGATCCCGCGCCCGCCAGATGTAGTCGGTGGTAATGGGCGAGCACTCGGCGACATTCGTCCCCGCGCAGAGGATCACGTCGGCGAGGACGATGTCGTCCCACGAGTTGGCCGCGCGATCGATTCCGAACGCTTTCTTGTTCCCCGTCCCGGCACTGACCATGCAGAGTCGACCGTTGTAGTCGAGTTCCTTCGTCCGGAGGGCGACTCGAGCGAACTTTCCCATCAAGTAGGACTTCTCGTTAGTCAGCGAAACACCCGACAAGACCGCCACCGCATCCCGACCGTACCTCTCCTGCACCCGCTGGATCTCTCGGACGGTAGTCGAAAACGCCTCCTCCCAGCCGATCTTCTCGAATCCCTTGCCCTCAACTCGCTTCATCGGCGCGAGTAAGCGGTCGGGGTGGTTGCCCTGCATGTACCGCTTTACGCCCTTGGGGCACAGCTTCCCCTTGTTGAACGGGAAATCCTCCCAGGGCTCGAAGCCGATGACCTTGTTGTCCCTCACCTTCAGTTGGATGCCGCACTGCTGCCCACAGAAGCAGCAGTGGGTCTTGACCAGCTTATCGGGCTCGCCGCGCCCCTGCCAACCGCCGGGCGGCGTGTCGTTCAGGTGGGGACCGAACTGTTCGATCAACTGCTCAATGGGAATGGGAGGGCGGGCCACATCTCTAGGATACGCGTTTCTTTGGGCTCGGCAGATATGACCCTAGTCATAGCGAGCGGTGGGCCCGACAGTGACAATTGACTCAGGAGAACTCCACAATGGCAACTGTGACCGACAAACCCGCACTTCAGACCTGGCAACCCAACGAACCCGAATTCTGGGAGGCGACCGCGAAGCCCATTGCCTGGAAGACGCTTTGGATCACAACCTTTTGCTTGCTGCTGAGTTTCAGCACGTGGTTCATGGTCAGCGCGATCGTCGTCAAGCTCACGGGCATCGGGTTCAAGTTCGACAAGAGCCAGCTTTTCTGGCTGAACGCAATGCCGGGTCTCGCGGCAGGGACGCTGCGGATCATCCACACCTTCCTCGTCCCCGTTTTTGGGACACGGAAGGTCGTTGCGGTTTCGACGCTCCTGCTCGCGATTCCTGCCGTCGGGTGGGGGATGGCGGTGGCAAATCCGAACACCAGCTTCTCGACCTTCATGATCCTCGCGTTTCTTGCTGGTTTAGGTGGCGGAAACTTCAGCTCGTTTATGCCGAGCACATCGCTGTTCTTTCCGAAGAAACTGCAAGGCACGGCTTTGGGAATTCAGGCGGGCATCGGCAACTTCGGCGTTTCGGTCGCCCAGTTCCTTATTCCGGTCGTGATCGGCATTTCGATGATCGGTTCGAGCCAGCACTTCACCGACAAGAAAGGCGATAAGGACATCTTCCTCCAGAATGCCGCCTTCATCTGGGTTCCGTTCATCCTGATTGGTGCGGCGGCGGCATGGTTCGGTTTGCGCCGGGTTCCGGTGACGGCGAACTTCCGCGAACAGCTCGACATTTTCAAAGACAAGCACACGTGGTTTATGACGAGTCTGTACATCATGACCTTTGGATCGTTTAGCGGCTTTGCCGCTGTCTTCCCGCTCCTGATCAAGGAGACTTATGGCAAATTCCCGGGAGGGCCAGATCCGCTCAAATACGCTTTCCTTGGACCACTGATCGGAGCCGGCATCCGAGCAGCTTGCGGGCCGATTGCGGACAAATTCGGCGGTGCAAAGGTGACGATGGTCAGCGGAATCGGCCTCCTCGCCTGCGCAATTGGCGTCACCCAGTTCACCCATCCAAATGATATGTCCACTTGGGGTGGATTCTTATGGTGCATGCTCGGGCTGTTCTTCTTCAGCGGCATCGGCAACGCCTCGACGTTTAAGCAGATGCCGATGATTTTCCCGCCTCGCCAAGCAGGCGGCGTGATCGGCTGGACCTCGGCGATCGCAGCCTATGGGCCGTTCGTCTTCTCGGTTGCCTTCGGCGCGATCATCGCCGCGACGGGCACAGGCACACAGTTCTTCTATTACGCGGCCGTGTTCTACGCCTTGAATATCGCGTTGAACTGGTGGTTCTACATGCGCAAAGGTGCTGAGAAGCCCTGTTAGTTGGAAGCTTTCAGACTCCTCCCAAGACAAAGGGAGGAGTCTGACCGTGTAGAATCGGACGTGGGTTCAAGCTATCGCCAATTTCTCTTCGTATCAATGCCGTTTCTCGCGGTGCCGTTGCTACTCAGCTTTCTCATCTTGCCTGGTACTTGGGGTCAACGGTCGACTGAAATTGGTCCATTTGAACTACTCTGTTGCGCACCATCCCTGGCCGGGATATTCTGGGCACCTAGGTTATTCGGACTCGCCACGGTAAGCCAAGATCAATCCCAACTTCAGCCGAAACTTCAGATCGCCGCCTTCTGCTTATATGCGCTTGCCGCACTTGGCGTGTTATGGGGCGTATTCGTCAGCAAGAGCCAATACGGGGTGTATCTCGGCTATGGCGCTTTCCCCATTTCCTTCCTCCTGGGTTTTGTGCGGGCCTCACGCCTTTGGCCGAGATAGCTTGTCGGCCCGGAGCTTGACCGCGAGTTTGATTCACAAAATTGCGAGACGCGCGGTTTCCACCCTTGTCTATGTGGCTTGCGCCGATGAGAAGTTGACCATAGGGAAGCGTAGCGAATCCCTGTGACGTACAATGTGCTCAATGGACTATCGCGAACGAATTCTTGTCGAGCCCGAGATTCGGTTCGGAAAGCGGACGATTAAGAGTACGAGAATCACAGTGGCGGACGTGCGGGAGTACATGGCAGGAGGCGATACCGAGGAAGACGTGCTCGCGAACTTCCCGCAACTCGCCGCCGACGATGTCAGGGCTTGTCTCGCTTTTGCCGCCGCATCGTAGCGGAAACGATCAGTGCGGTTTTATCGGCTGGCCACGCCCGGGCTCCCCTTATGCTCCACGTTCGGTGGTGTCTCCAGAATCCCCTTGAGCGTCATCAAGCCGATCAGCAAGATCACGGCAACGCCAGCGACCATGACCCAGCTTCTCTTCGCCGGGTGGCGTGAGGGCGAGCGATCGAGCCAGGGGAGCGCGAACATGCCAATTGTGATGAGGCCGGGGATGACGAGAGTTGCAACCATCTCCCAACCCGGAGGCATGATCTTGAGCAACTCGTAGAGGCCCAAGAAGTACCATTCAGGACGGGGTGCGAAATCAGTACCGGCTGGATTCGCCATCGCTTCCAAGCCCGGAGGGAACGCAAATGCCAAACCGAACACCAGGCCAAGACCGACGAGGACCACGATGGCGTCTTTGAAGAGTTGGTTCGGGAAGAACGGCTGAGGTTTGCCTTTTTGCGGAATCACCGGTCCGGCGATATGATGCCGTCTTACGAGATAGAGATGGATTCCCATGAAGGCCATCAGTGCGGCAGGCAGAACCATAACGTGCAACGCGTAGAATCGTGTAAGGGTAAGTGACCCGACCTCCTCTCCCCCGCGCACCAGCACCATGAGTTCGTTGCCAATAAAAGGCACGGTCCCTGCGATACGAGTCCCAACGACCGTCGCCCAATAAGCTTTCTGGTCCCAAGGCAGCAGGTAGCCTGTAAACGAAAAGGCGAGCATGATCTGGAAGATCAGGACGCCGACGACCCAGGTCAGCTCTCGTGGCTTCTTATACGATCCCCAGAAGAACACGCGCAGGGTGTGCATCACCATCGCGATGACAATGACCGTTCCACCCCAAACGTGAACTCCACGAATGATCGCTCCAGCGCCGACCTCATAGGTCAGATGCTTTACGGATGCGTAAGCGGTCTGCGGCGACGGACTGTAGTACATCGCCATGAGAACGCCGGTCGTAAACTGGAACACCAGCAACGTCATGAGCAGGTTGCCCAATGTCTGCCACCAGCCGACTCCGGGAGGCATCGGCTCGTCCAGATTCTTACGCACGAAGCCCCACCATCCCAGGCGGAGCTCCATCCAATCTTTGAGACCCGGACGCTCGCGCGCCAGACGATCGTGTGGCTCAACGTCCGGCGTAACACTGACGATCGGACGCTCGTGCGTATCGGAAGAAGGTCGAGTTGGCGGTTCCTTTATCATGACTTACACCTGGCGACTGACGAAAATGCGGCCGTTCTCAACTTTAACGGGATGCTCGATCAAACCCTTCGGGGGTGGTCCAGAGACAACCTTGCCATCTTCACTGAAGACGCCCCCATGACACGGACAGAAATAGCGATGCTGGTCATCTTGGAATTTCACGCGACAGCCAAGATGCGTGCAGGCAGGATCGAAGCACTTCAAACCTTCGGCATTCCGATGAAGATAAACCGTGTAGGCGCGATCAACGGTTTGATAGCCGTCGACGATGGGAATCACGTAGTGGACCTCGCGCGTCTCGCCTTCCTTGAGTTCGTCGTCGCCGAGAACATCGACCCACTTTTCCTTCGATCGATGGGATAGTGGCGAAGCGACGAACTTCACGGCCGGCACCGCCAGTGCAGCCACGACGGCGACGTTGATACCCGTTACCATCCACCCGAGCATCGAGCGTCGGCTAGGAACCTCCGGTTCCGGCTCCAAATCGGTGCTGCACGTGCAGGCTTGTTTGAGAATAATCTTTTCGTCTTTCATGTCTACTCTGAACTAGGGATAGTAGCGAAGCTTTACACTCGAAGCCAGCTCGGGATCGACGTGGAGCATGACGTCTTCGGCAATACGGAGTGACTTGTGATGGCGGCCCGGACTGGGTTCGCGCAAGAAGCCGAGTTCTACACCAGAAGCGGTCACGGCCTCGGTAACACGGGTCAAGGCGATCATCACCGGGACGACCCAAGCATGCTGGAATCGCGTAAAAGGCGCAGAGACGATCAGCGCCGTAATGCAAACAAGATGGTAAAGATAGATCGGCATCACCCAGCCGTGAGCAGTCGTACGATTGATGGCCAGGGTGAGCATTCCACTCAATACGGTATGGAACAGTAATGTTACAAACAGATAGTCTTTTCCGAGAGTTAGCCCGTTGTCGATGTATTCGTCGGTTCGGTAGCGTTTCATGACGTACATGACACCAACGAGGACCATAAGCCCCGCGGTTAGCGGCAAAATTTTCAGAGGGTTGCTGAACGCAAGGTGAGCGCGGGTGGGGTTGAATATCTGGAGGAGGATGTCAGCCAGCATGAGGCCAAACATACCGTAGAGCATCAGCCCGTGCATGAACCATCGGTGTTTGTTCTTTAACCACAGCGATCGTACGAAGAATCCGTCGACGATGAGCGACTGAAGCCCGATTCTCCATGCCTTCAACACACCAAACTTACGCAGTGCGGGCTTCATATATTTGAATCCCGCGAGTCGAATCCAATAAACGAGGCCCCGAATTGCGAAGATCGTCGCGAACAAGAAGACGCCCAGGAAAATGAAGGACACATTCCTCGTCGTCAGCAGAGCGCCGACTTTGTAGGAAATAGGAATCTCGTCAGGCTTCCAGGCTTTGGCCTTAACCTCTTCGTAAACGGAGCGGAGTTCTTCATCCGACATAACATTGACCGGAGTTGGCGGCATCATGCCCTTGCCGTCTCTTGCAATGCGTACGAAATCGGATTCGGATAACTTGGTCTGAGCAAGCGGCGGACCCAACCCGCCCATCGCGTTCATGCCATGGCAGCCCATGCAAGCGCTGGTTCCGAAGACGTCTTTCTTCTCGATCGTCGACTGACCGAACGCGAGGGAACTGACCATCAGGAACAAGGCGACGACTAACCGTTTCATCGAGCCAAAACCTCCTCTTCCACGACTGGCTCACAAGGCTGACCAAGAGTCGAGACATCTTGCGAGGCCATCGGACCGAGATAGCGACCGCTGGGTTTGGTTCCTGCTTCAGGAATCAGACAGAACGGATCTCGGCCTGTCTCCTGCTTTTGCTCGGCAATGTAAGTTCGCAGAGGACTTTCGGGGTCATCGAGGTCGCCAAAGATGCGAGCCGTTGTCGGACAAGCGACGACGCACGCGGGATCGAGTCCTTCGTCGACGCGATGGGCGCAATAGGTGCATTTCCGGGCGACGCCCGGCTTCAATCGGGTCTTGACGTGGTCCCGTTCATAAGGCTCGTCCTCATTCAGGTACCAGCCGTCCCGAGTCGTGGGAAGGATGATGTTGCCGTAGGGACAGGCGGAAACACATGCACCGGTTCCCCGGCAGCGATCTTGGTCGATCAGCACGATCCCGTCCTGCCGCTTCACGATCGCCTTGTTCGGGCAAGCCTTCAAGCAAGGCGGATCCTCGCAGTGGTTGCACAGGACGGGAATGTAGAGCCGCTTGACGTTGGGGTAAGTGCCCGCTTCGACGTTCAGAACGCGCGCGAAGAAAACGTCCATCGGCGTCCCGTTCTCCTGCTTGCACGCGACCGTACACGCATCGCAACCAATGCACCGTGTGAGGTCGATCAGCATGGACATACGTGCCATGCTTGGATTGTCGTCGAGGTTTTTGCGGGTTGCTATGACCGCCATCATAGGAGGCTCAAGGCATGACCAAAGTCCACTTTTCGGCCTTCGCGCGATCCCAATCGGCGACGAAGCTCCACCAGTTCCGAAGCGCTTTTCCCTTGGTAGTCAGCCCGTGATTCAGGCCGGGGATGGCTTGCATCCAATACACGCGCCACTTGATCGGATCGCGGTCCCAGCGATCGGCGTTCATGCGCTGGGTCTTGCCGATGCCGTCCGGCTTCCAGTCCTCGATGTCGGTTTCGACGTAGCGCGGATTCTCCCAATCGTAGTCGCTCTCGCTGTTCGGCGCATAGTGCGTCCAGCCGCACCGAGCCGGGTTCGTGACGATCTTGTGCGAGATGTCGCTGCCGACAAATTTTCCCCAGAACAAAAGCTCGTTCCACTTATCTTGCGGCTGCGTCTCCCGACCATCCACATGGTTAAGCAAATGCTCCAATTGGTGCATGTGGTTCTCCAGCATTTCGCCGACGCCGCGTCCGTAGTTGTAGTGGTAGAACGTATAGGTCTTCTTGAAAACCGGCAAATCTTTCTCGTCACGGTCCGAGTTGCTGACATCGCCAGTCGGGCTGGCCATGTTCGATTCCCAGAGTCCGATTTTGCCGTGGTAGCCCCACATCCAAATCTCCTGAACGCCCTTTTGCTCCACCCAGGTCTTGCCGTCGATCCGCTTCATGATCGCGTTGTAGTCGGGCAGAGGGGGATCGCCGTTGGCGGGCGCGGATCGCATCGGGAGGGATTCCTTGAACTCGACCTGCCCGACGACCTCGTAGCGCAGCGCGGGCGAACTCTTGAGTTTGTAGCCCCGGAATCGAGAGCCATCCTCCAAGAGCTTACAGGCTTCCTTGGTGAGCGCTTCGGTCTTGTCCTTGAGCTCCTTGTAAGGCCCGCGCGCTTCGCGAGTCACCTCGTGGTCGATCTGATCGCCCTTCACGGGGAAGTAGCTCACGACGAAGACCCTAATCGTCGCGGTCTGAACGAGGGTCGTGGCGAGGATGGCGGCAGCGAGCATTCCTTAGCATGGCACGCGGGCCACCGAGATGAGAGTCTTAGCCCCGTGGCGCGACCGGCCGGGCAAGAAAAGAAGGGACCAGCCCCCCAAGGGAGTGCCGGCCCCAAATGACCTCTATGCATCCACCCTCCCATTGGTGGATGCCCGCCTTCGCCCTGCTTGCAACCAGTCGCCGCGCGGGAGCCTCCATCCGTAGGGAGGATGGAGGCATAGATCCCTTGATCGGGGCTACGCGGCGCCGATATTTGATCCGCGGAAATCGTCCATTTGAACCTGGAAGCTCTTCACGGGCGGCGAAAAATCGCTCTGGCGAAGGTTCTTTTTCAATTTTCCGCCGGGGAAAACAAGTTTTCCGCCAGGTTTTTTCATCATTCCGCGAAAGAAATCGTTCATTCCGCCGCGGAAATTTGGGCTAGGACGCTCCTTTTACAATTTCCCCCGTCCCTTTTTGGATTTCCACCAAAGAAATCCATCATTCCCCCGTCCCTTATTGGATTTCTTCCGCGGAAAACTGGGAATGACGGCTCGCCAGAGCGCGTTTCGCCGGGGTTTTCGTGGCTAGCGCGGCCTCCATCCGTGGGAGGATGGAGGCATAGGAGGCTTAGGGCTGAGAGGTCGTGGCTCGTGGCGCCCCCATCCGGGGGAGGATGGGGCCATAGGGGGCATCGGGCTGGGAAGTTGCGTGGGGTATGCCTCCATCCTCCCGCGGATGGAGGCCCACCCCGCGCTTTGCACCTGACATAAGACAGGGGATAATGCGCCGCACGGCATCGTAAAATGCCCGCATGGCTAGCCCCGCAGGTGACGCATGAACTTGACTTACCGACTGATCGGCTTTGCGCTGGCGAGTCTCATGACAATCCTGGCGGTGGGGTTCTTTCTGGAACAGCCTTGGGTGCTCGGTTTCTGGCCATGGCCGATTAAGGGTTTGAGCTACGCCTTCGTCTCCTCGATTCTCGCCGCCATCGCTGCTCCGGTTTTTTGGATCTGCATCACCAATGAGCCAGCTGCGATCTGTGGCGGCGCGATTAACCTTTTGGTCACTTTCGTGGGCTTCTCCGTCTACTCGTTCTTCAACACCCAAATGCCGGGGGTGCAGACGTTCGGCATCGTCTCTGCCCTTTTCGCCGCCGCCTGCCTCGTCCAGGTCTTCGTTACCTATCGCGTGCCCTTCAAAGACGATCGTCGAATGCCCGTTCTCGTGCGGTACTCCTTCCTGCTCTTTGCGACGATTCTCACCTACGTGGGAGGCATGATGGTGACGCATCGCGCCAATATGTTCCCTTGGCCATTGAAACCCGAGCATCAAGTGCTTTACGGCTGGATCTTCCTGGGTGCGGCCTGCTACTTCGTGTACGGCTTCGTTCGGCCGGTTTGGGGCAATCTGCGCGGCCAGCTTTGGGGCTTCCTGGCCTACGATCTCGTCCTGATCGTTCCGTATTCGAAGCACTTCGCGACCGTCCCCGAAGACCTCCGCACCAACTTGATTATCTACGTCTGCGTCTTGGTGTATAGCGGTTTGCTCGCGATCTACGCGCTGTTCGCCTCGCGTCCCGCGCGGCTGGGTCCGGGGTAACTTGGGCGCGATGCGCTACGAAATCATGTATCAACCGGCATTCGCCGTCGCCAAGATCCTGCTCGAGCATGGTGAGGCGATCCGGGCGGAAAGCGGAGCGATGCTCAGCATGTCGCCGACGATCACGCTTGAGTCGAAGATCCAAGGCGGGATCGGGAAGATGTTCGGGCGAATGCTCGGAGGCGAAAGCGCTTTCCAGACGACCTTCACCGCGACCACCGGTCCCGGTGAATTGCTCCTCGCTCCGAGCGCGCCCGGCGACATCTTCGCGCTTCCGCTGACGGGCCATCCGATGATGCTCACGAGCGGGAGCTACCTTGCCGGGGATATCAACCTGACGATGGAAACCCACGCCAGCATGCGCGGGCTTTTCGGCGGCGAGGGGCTGTTCATGATGCGGATGCTCGGGCAGGGACTTCTTCTCGTTTCGAGTTTCGGTGCCCTCCACGCGATCCAGCTTGGCCCCGGGCAGAAGTACATCGTCGACACCGGACATCTCGTGGCGTTTACCGACGGCATGGGCTTCGAAGTCCGCCGAGCCGCGCGCTCGCTCCTGGGAAGCCTGACCTCGGGCGAAGGATTTGTTTGCGAGATGACTGGCCCCGGCATCGTCTACATGCAGACCCGAACGCCAAGCGGATTCGGCACCTGGGTCGGCTCGTTTATCCCGCGGAGCGGCTAGCCGTTGGTCAGCATGCTCGCCTTGCTCACGGCTGGAAGTTGGATTGGCGTCCAGCTTTCCGTGAGCGAGATCACGCCCCCCGAACGGCTCGCGCTCGGCGGCTACACCGAGCGGCGGGGTGCCCTGTTCGAGCGGGGCGGAGACCGGCTGCACGTCCGCACGCTCGTGCTCGAGGGCGGGGGGAAGAAGGTCGTCATCGCGAGCGTGGAGATGCTGACGATCCCCGAGAGCCTGCACCGCGAGGTTCTGGCGAAGTTGTCCCAACCCACCCATGCTTCCGCGGGCGGCCTCCATTCGTGGGAGGATGGAGGCACTGGGACCAACTGCAGGTTCCCGACCCCCTCCCCGGCCCTCCCCCACCGGAGCGGGAGAGGGAGTACGCCAACCTATGCCTCCATCCTCCCACGGATGGAGGCTCCGGAAAGTCCCCTCCCCCGAACACGGGGGAGGGTTAGGGAGGGGGCGCGCGCTGACGTTGAGAGCAAAACCAGCGCACGCACCCGGACCCCCTCCCCGGCCCTCCCCCACCAGAGTGGGGGAGGGAGTACGCCAACCTATGCCTCCATCCTCCCCCGGATGGAGGCTTCCGGTCCCCT
>JAIBBE010000030.1 GCA_019694835.1 Fimbriimonadaceae bacterium
GGCCGAAACCGACCGCCGGGCTTGCGGTCGGCGGGGTGCCACCTTCGGTGGCACGATCCCGCACACCGCAGGATCGGCGGAAAAGAAAAAAGGCCCTGACAGTCAGGGCCTTCGGTTTTTCTGGCGGGGCAGTAAGGTCTGTAGCACCAACTTGCTCAGGCCAAGAGGGTACGCGAATTTGGTGGCGGTGGGGATTCGAACCGCCAATGCACCCCCTACCGTGGTTCACGGTCAGGCCGCGCTCGATCGTCAACGGGCCAGTAGGTATACGCCCAGGGCGACCAGCACCAGCCAAAACAAGGTACGCCCCCAACCGCGACGAGTTCCTGGGCCTCCCGTCGTCTCTGGGTTGTCCAGCGACTGCCGGTACGACAGGCCGGTGCCGGGTATCCCGACACTGCCGGTGACTTTGTCGCCGCGGAGGTTCACCGACGCCCCTGGGCCCCCGACCGTCCACGACGACCCGGACTTGCTCAGATTGAGCGTCAGACCTTTGAAGATACGTATGCGTTTCTGAAATCGAAAGCCCATGGCGTTCACATCCCGCAGCGCACTGGTGCCTGCTGCTGCTCCTTGATCAGCTTGGCGATGAGGTTGTGGTCACCCCTTCCTCCTCCTCGTCGATGGCCCAGATGATCAACCCATTGCATCACTTTCCCGAGCCGGAGCGTTCAGGGTGACGGAACTCCCACGGCGGCACCGGGTTTGGCTGGCTCCAAAGCCCAAACTTCTCTTGCCTTGCCTGCGCCTCAGCTGAAGCATATGCGGTCTGTTGATTCGCAGGCTGCTCAGTAGCGTAGCGCTTGTAATGCCAAGCGAGGCCGGACCGGACTTGATCTAAACACACGTCCTCGCCATCGGCTATCACCCGCCCGACCACACGCCCGTATTTGTCCTTCTTGGTCCATTCAACCGTGACCGCCCGTCCAAACACCCTGTCGGAGAGGTGCCTCTTTGACACAGCACCGAACGGTTGTGCCTTTTCCGGCGCATCTATCCCGGCGAGACGCACCTTCACACTTTCGCGGCCATCGACAAGCACGGTGATCGTGTCACCATCAGCCACCCCAACGACCCGCCCGATGAGCTCTGATCCAAACGCCGTACAGGAAATTGAAGCGAAGAAGAGAAGGCAGATCGAACTGCGCTTCAACGATGGCAACAGCGAACTCACCACGTATTCCAGTCACCAATTCTGGCTAAGGCTTGATGGAGTTGAGCACATCGACTCGCGCAATCTCTCTCTCACACCACCGCTTCACCTTGACGTTCTTCGTTCGCCGCCCCATCTCGGCGTACTGCAAGCTCTCACCCAGGTTTCCGGTCTTCAAAAAATGTCCCGCCAACATGCAGGCGGAGGTGTCCGACCCGGCCTTCGCGCGCTCCTTCAAGAAGTCTGGGAATTCGCTGTCGTTGGCCGGAAGCCTTCCTTTTGAAAAAACCCATTCCTTGAACGGAACCGAGTCGAATCGGTCAGCCTCTGGACTCAGGTAGTCATAGTAGGAAATCAGCACCATCGCTTCGTCAGCAATCTTGGGCGCATCCTTCCAGTCCGCGTACCGGAAGAACGTCATCTGCAGAAGGTTGTACAGAGCGTGATCCTTGTTCTGGCGCGCCGCCTTCTCAAATAGCTCAAGCGCTTTACTCGTATCCCGAGGCGTTCCGAAACCTTCTAGGTAAAACACTCCGAGGTTGTTTATGCCGCCAGCACTGTTTACATCCAACGCAACAGACGCATATTCGAAGAGCTGTCGTTTAGTGGTGCGTCTGGCAATCTCCATCGACTGCTGCCCCTGCCACGCATAGTTCATCTTGCAATACGGATCTCCTTCGGCAAGGCACCTGTCATAGACCGAAATGCCACGGTCAGGGTCATAGAGGACAGACTCTGGGGACAAGTAGGTGTAGGCCTGCGTGCCCCGTGAAGCGTCTGGCAAACCGTAGAACGCCTCGCAATACTTGACCGCCAACTCCTTGCCATACAGAACGTGATTCCAATCCTTATAGATTTCGCACAACGCTCCCAGAGCAACCTTGCGCTGCTTTTCGTCCGCCCCGGAAGCGAATTTTTCCAGCCGCGCGGCCCACAATGTTGCCTGCGACTTGTTCGTCTTGAATCCCTCCTTGCCTGTGCCGAAGTTCACTGCAAGGATACGGATTGATGGCAGATCCCCCTTCTGCGCAAGAGGAATCAAAATATCCGGAGCCTCCGAACCACGAAGATTTCCAATAAGAATTCTGGCAAGAAAGTACTTATCCCGGTCATCCAGTTGCGTCGCAACGGTCTTCGAATTCGCGAGAACGTAATCACGCCCGTTCTTATCTAGAATTTCACGCAGCGATGCTGCATATACATCGAGACTGACCAGCACAGCAACAATCGCGAATAATCCAATCACCTGGGATCGCAACGACCTTGTCATGAGCACACCCACCTATTTCACGCGCCCTGGATAAGCGAGCTAGTCAAACGGCTTCGAACGACATCAATCTTGGCTTTGTGCGCCAGTGGACGAGCAAATGCCCGAGCTTGAATCTGTGGCATCACTTTGCTGAGAGGGATGTACGCGAAACTTAAGCCAGAGTCCTGCTCAGTCCCCTTCATCTCCATGAAGTCGTACGGGAAGCTTGGGCAGTACTTATGGAACCCAGAGAACTGAGGAACTTCGGACGTGAACCGAAATCCATCCGGTGTCGCCCTAGAACGACGAGGATGGTAGAGGTCGGTGAAAAAAATGAACCACTCGCTCCCTGAGAACGTCACTGCCTCAAACACATCAATGGTGTTCACGGCGCCGATTCGATGGAAAAGCAATCTCTCGCCCTTCGACGTTTCAAGCCTCGACAAGTAAGCGAGTTGTCCGATGGGGCCATTAACGGGAATTGGGTTCTTCTCTGAAAAGCCAAATGGCCCAGTTCCGTTCGGATCCTTGTCATACGCAGGACAGTTCTTGATCATCTCCCTCATCGAGGGATGAATGAGATCAAGCTGAAACTCCTCGTCTTCCAAGATTCGCTTGATTTGCTCAAAGGCTTGCTGCAGGGCCGTATCCTGCTTGTTGCCACCGAATAGTTTTGACAGGAATCCCATCGCCACTTCCTCCATCAATTAGGCCGCAGAGCCTCAGTTCTTGAAATAGTCACTCAACTTATTTACACCCTTCTTGAAGCCCGATCGAACGACGTGATCCAGAAGATGAATATTCCAATGGTCTTTATACGACCCTGATCCATATATCTTCTTGTCAGATTTCGATCCGATCACGAATTCACCGTTGGCGCTCCAAACATGCACATCGCTCCATGAAAGGCGAACTTTCTCGTTCGCCCCTAGAAACTTGCGCTTCACGAGAGTCACATAGCCATCCTCGACAGTCATGTCGCCAAACGACAAGACCTTTCCCGCCTCTAGAGCCTCGCTCATTTCGAGCATGAGCCTGACGCATACAGCACGCCACAGGGCCTCGATGAATCCTGAGTAGGTTGATTCCTTACGGAGACTGATTGAAGTCGCGCCTGATCGCGTCGCAAAGGCGATTTCGTAGTCGGTTCCTGTTGGTATGCCGTTAACAGAGTGGCGCACCGCACCCCAACGCACAGCCGTGACAGAGTCGAGCGGGTATTTCTGCCCTTTCCAATCTATTCCGCTTGGCGATATAGACAGGGTGTCCTTAAAGACGACTCCAACGTCAGCAGAAAAGGTGATGGCTCGCGCCCACTCAGCCTCCTGCGCCTTTGACTGCGCCTCAGCACGGGTTCGCTTCAAATGAATATCAGAGAGCGTGCTGGCATCCTGCTCGACCCGTTCGGCGAACTCTGGCAGCTCGGAAAATATTTCTCCAAGCAACTTTGTAAGCCTTCTGGACTGGTTAATCTGGTCGTGCTCATTGAACAGATCGATGGCAAGGCTTCTGATCGCGTAAGCCAAAGTATTGCTAGCGTCGTGGTCGATACCACGAGCCTTAGCGCTCAATTGAATGGGTTGTGCGAATCGATCCCAGTTCCTGGCCACGCGCTCCAGCTTCTCGACCAACGGAGCCGTGGCAGACTCGCCACCGCTCGCCGCTCGCCGAATCGACTCGATGAGCTTATTGGCTGTTTCGGCCTCTTTTTCTAAGACGCTTTGGACCTCAACAGCGTAACCGTCTACCAATTCATCAATGAGCTCCGGCGCATGATCCTCGCCCCCGCAAGTAGCACCGTCTACGGCTGCGGTTATCGCGGCAAGCAGAGACTCTGGGGGGAGACGATTCAGAGCATCCTTGATGGCAGACCGGAAATACCGTTTCCTCTCTGCCAATTCGGCTTCGACTTGATCGGACCCCTTGACCTCCGGAAAACCAGATATCGTCCGGTCCTCGTTAATGTCTCGGATCACCTCATCGACATCCAGGTCGTCGACAAGACTAGCCAGCTCCTGGATGAACTCCGCGACATCCTCCGGCGGATGAGAGCTTGGTATCGCTTCAAATGCAGCTGCCAACAAATTGCAATGGGCAAGCGTCGGTAATCCGGTCTCTCCACGGATGGCCATTGCGTCAGCGAGAAGACCGTCTAACAACTGAGAGGCTCGACGCGGGGAAACACCGGGCAACCACGCGATCTCAGCCGCCAACCTATTTCTAGGGTTGGTGAGATCGCTTCTCGCCTTTTGGCAGTCGTCGGCATTGAGTTCGAGCGACTTGTGTTCGGCTTGATCGACGATCTTGCGACGGTCATCTCGGCTGGTCACACCGAGCAAAGCGAACGGGGTGCTGTGCAGTTTCGATGACTTCATGGATAGCGAACGGGACGTCTGCCGTTGTCGAGTATCAGAAGAAGACGACGTAGCTGCTCGAGGCGCCGCGCCTGCGGCCACTGATCTCGCCGGCTCCCGACCAACGCCACCCAGCATGGCAATCAGCTGAGGATCCTTGAGCGCCTCGTTGGCCTGGTCAAGTTGATCCGATCGCACCGATAGTCGAAGGTGGTTCTTTATCTCGTGCGCGTAGTGAGCAAGTTGAGCCTTCGTCGACAGGTGCTCCGAGAGCGCCAGAGACAGAGCGAGCGCGCTCTGATGCTTGGGGGTCTCCTTACATGCAGGGCACGATATAAGCGGACTGTCCTTCTCCCCTCCGCATTTGAAGCAAATTGCTCTTGTCATACCACCCCACGGTCTCGGAACGCACTAACCGCTGTGGCTCAATTCGACGGGTAGTCCCCCGCCGAAGAAAGGCGCCACGTAACGGCATTGGCTTTCGCGATATCTCATCTCAGTTGTTGAAGCTGTCGTGCCAAGCACTCGTTGTACGCGGCAGGACCGTTTAGATATTTATCGGACGAACAAGCAGCCTCTATGGACTGGCGCTGCGAGTAAGTCAGATTCGAAAGATTGGGCCTGCGCGCTTGCCGCGCCAGCATGGACAGTTGATTTGACAGGCACTGGTTGTAAGAGGCAGGGCCGTTCAAGTACTTGTCGCTAGAACATGCAGCCTCAATGGATTCCCGCTCAGAACTAGAAAGCGAGTCGAGCGAAGGCCGCCGATTATTGGTCCCGAGGGCGCTCAGTTGGCCCGTGAGACAACGGTTGTACGCAGCCGGACCATTCAGGTACTTGTCACTGGAACAAGCCGCCTCAATCGACTCGCGCTCGGCTGAGGCCAACCCACTCAAGTCGGGTCGACGAGGTCCATTGCGCAACTGACCTATCTGCCGCTCACGACAAGCACGGTACGCAGCTGGGCCATTCAGGTATTTGTCGGACGAGCATGCAGCCTCAACTGACTCCTCTTCCGGGCGTGATAGTTGAAGGTTCCCACTATCAGGGGCCGGGACCCGCGCCTCTGTGCGCGGCTGTGTGGGCTGGGTCGGCGCGCTCCGGACTTGCGGCGAAGCGCTTGGGCGTGCGCTCGACGGAGCGAATAGTTGCCTGCCTTGATCCAGGTAGTCGGATCGGAATCTCTCCACCTCGCTGCGCGCACTCTCCAGCGCGCCCTTCCGGTACCGAAAGTTGCTGCAGCGGCTGTTGTAGTCAGCGACCAGCGCGTTGAATCGATCGATGTCCGAATCGTTGTACTGATTAACCGCCTCCTTGGCGGCATCCAGACGAATGTTCTGCGCTGTGCAGTACCTTATCTGGGGGGATGTCAGAACGTTTCCGCTACCAACTGGCGGGGTCTCTTCGCTTGGACGCGACGGTGCTTGAACTGGTGCGGCAGGCGCCTGCCAAGCCGGTGGACTTGCGGGAGTCGAAGAACTGCTGCTGGAAGTGGAGTACGAGGGAGAAGTTGCCGGCGACTTCGTGTCAGACATCGAGGCGAGCCAAATCAACCCAACAACCACGGCGATCCCTATCAGCCATTTGCCGCCGGTACCGCCCCCTGTTGGTTGAGACGGCGCTTGGTACCCTGTACGGGCTTGGGGCTGTGGTTGCGGTTGCGGTTGCGGTTGCGGTTGAGCCTGACTTTGAGCCCGAGGTCTTTCGGGCTCTGGAGTTGGTGCGGGCACCGCATTGGCGGGTCGAGAATCCCCGCTTGATCTAGTCGTTGAAGGTCGTCCTTCGTCAACGGGGGAGGCGTCGACGTCAGAAACCATCGACGATAGGCCAGC
>JAIBBE010000062.1 GCA_019694835.1 Fimbriimonadaceae bacterium
CCTCACGGAGCAGCTGCATTTCGTCGGCCCCGAACACGGGATTGTCCTCGAGAGGCGCCCCTGGGTATCCACGTCCCGTCGCCTCCTCGTAGATCTTGGGTAGGCTGTCCTCGAGCTCGTGCTTTTCGACAACCCAGATGCGTCGGATTTCCTGCAACTCGGGGAGGGAGATCAGCTCGAGCTCGCGCACATGCGCCGGTCCATTCTGTTGGACCCACGTCTGCGCCTCCAACACCCGCCGCAGCCAACGCTCACGCGACGACTGCGTGTACGGCCCCGGAATCGGCCGACCGTTGTGCAGCTGCACCAAACCATTCATCCGACGGAAATCGCGCAGGTGCCGATCGTCCTGGACATCGAGCTCGTCGCGCAGCTCGAGGAGTGGAAGCATCCACTCCTTCTCCTCGTCGTTCTGAATCATCGCCTGCATCGACTTGTCCTTCTCGACGAGCGTGCAGACCCAGCACCCGAAGCGGCTATCACCACAACTCGGGGTACTGCTATCGACCACGAGGGGGCACTCACCGTCAGCGGACGCACCTTGGTACATGGTCAGCAACGACTTGTTCTCGAAGCCCCACGGATTCCCGTACTGCATCAGGAACATCCAGACGTCGTCGTTCGACCAGTCTTCGATCGGCGAGTAGATGAGCGAGTTCGGCAGGCTCGCATTGGGACTGAGCTTGTCCCGAACACGCGCCTGGGCGTGCTTCTCCATGACCCGCGCTCGACTGATGCTCTCCGCCTTGCGGGTACCGAGAACGAGGATGCACTCGCCATTCTCGCGCACCACGCGGCTGATGAACGCATTCGACGGCTTGATCTTGAGGCGCTCGGTGCACCACCGGAACTTGAGCCGTGGAGCCGGATACCCCTTCCCGATCAGGTTGACCCAGAACGTGTCCTGGAGCTCAGGAGTCAAGCGATTGGGAAGGATGGGTAGGCCCTGGGCACGGGCGGACTCCCGCATCGTGTCGAGCGAGCGCGTCACCCAGGCCGCAACGACCGGATTCTCGACGAGCGTGTCGGTGCTGATTACCTGCACCGGCTTGGTGCGCTGATCTTCGGACAGCCCCGCCAAGGCGAGCCATACCAGCTGCAAAGTGGCGGTAGAATCCTTGCCGCCGCTGTATCCAAGCACCCATGGAACCTGGTCGCAGAGGTACAGCGCGCGAATCTCCTCAAGAAGCGCCTCGACGGTTCGCTTGAGTCCGAGCTCGGCGAACGCCGACGCCTTGCGCTTGGTTGTCTCTGTCGTTGCCATGGTCTCCCCGAACGTATGCGTCTTCGATGCGCTGCTCCTCGGGCGTGAGGGATAGCCCGAGATGCTGCTTGATCAGATTGGTCGCCAGTTGGACGTTGGTCGTGCTCTTCGAAACCTTGCCCCCGACCAGTGCGCGCCCCTCCCACTGCTTCGCATTCGAACGCGACCAGTCGATCTGCCGAAGCTTCTTCAGGCTCTTGCGCCAGGTATTCGGCTGGTCGCGGAGCAAGTTGTTCCCGACCCGACCAAGCGCCTGGAGGATGATGCCGTGGGAGTGCAGGAGGTCGCGCCGGACCGCCGCGGCGCCGACCTGCCGCGCGTGGACCTGCTGCCACTCGGGGAACTGCTTGGAGACCTCGTCCCAGTACTCCTTGACCTCGTCCCGCAGCTCCTCGGGCGCGAGCCCATCGCGCCTCGCGACGAGGGCGCTCGTCGCCGAATAGAGGGCGCTCAGGGTGAACAGCTTCCTTGATCGTGGAGAGAGCGTGCTCCGCTCCATCTCCGTCAGGTCCTTGAAGAGTGGCAGCTTGAGCACCGACAGCTTCGTCAGTCGCCCTTCGTCATCCCGCTGGTCGTACAGCACGCCGATCGACGTCGACGGGCGAACCGCGTGACGGTTCAAGTCCGCGAACATTTGCTGGCATCGCCCGAGTCCCTGGTCCAGGAAGAAGACGACCGCAATGCTCTCGTCGGCGATGTCCGGGTTTTCCCGCATCGCATGCTCGATCGCGGCCCTACGGTGCTGCCCGTCGTTGATGACGAACCGAGACTCCATGGGGATGTGCAGGAGCCCCACGCGGGATTCGTGTCCACCGGACCCGAGGGATGAGAAACGCACCTTCCCATCCACCGACGCCGTGATCGCCGAGAACACGTAGTCGTCTCGGTTCTGGAGGATGTAGCGGGCGATCTCCGGGACCCGGACCTTGTTGAGGATTCGCTGTGCCCGAAGCTCGGGAACGAGCTCCTCCTCGTTGAACAGGAAGATCTTGGGGATGAGCCGCATCGGGCACATCGAGACGTAGTATTCCCGTCTCGCCATGACCCCACGGATCGCTGGAAACACGTACTCGAACGGGGTATCCATGCGCGTGTGTGACCTCCCGGGGCTGCATTAGTGACTCCACTGCGGCCGTACGTCAATACTTTAGCAAACACCCGAGGACGCTTCTACGTGACCGTGTACCTGGACTGCGCCGCCACCACGCCAATGGACCCCGTCGTGCGCGAGGTCCTGCTTCATCACCTTTCGGACGACTTCGGCAACGCGGGCAGCCGCACGCACGAATACGGGCTGAGAGCGAAGCGTGCTGTGGAGCGGGCCCGCGAGCAGGTTGCCGAATTGGCCGGCGCAAGGCCCGATGAGGTCGTGTTCACCAGCGGCGCCACGGAGAGCAACAACCTGGCGATACAGGGCATCGCCGACTTCGGACGCGCAAAGAACCGATTGCACGTCCTCGTGAGTGCGATTGAACACAAGGCGGTGCTCGAGCCTGCGCTGCGCCTACGTCAGCAGGGCTTCGACCTCGAGTTGATCCCGTGTCGGACGGACGGTGTGGTCGACGTCGAACGCCTTGGCGCCATGTTGCGCGACGACACGCTGCTCGTCTCGGTGATGCACGTGAACAACGAGACGGGAGTCGAGCAGCCCATCGCTGAGATCGCCAAGCTTCTCGCGGGACACCCGGCGTATTTCCACGTCGACGCGGCGCAAGGTTTCGGCAAGCAACTGGGACTCGCCCAGATCACCCGCGTCGACCTCCTCAGCATTAGCGGGCACAAACTCTACGGTCCGTGCGGAATCGGAGCGCTGATCCTTCGTCGACGCCAGCGCTCCCTCCCGCCGATTTCCGCCCTCTTCGCTGGAGGCGGACAGGAACGAGGGATCCGTCCTGGCACGGTTCCAGTGGCTCTTGCTGCGGCCCTCGGTGCAGCGTGCCACCAATGCCGCACCGAGCACGAGGCGCGACGGACGCACATCTCGCGCATGCGGGCCGATCTCGAGCGCTGGGCCCTGGGCCAGGACGCGCTCATCGTCGGCCCCCAAGGCCCCCAAACGACGACCATCCTCGGCCTCATCTTTCCGGACCTCGATTCGGAGTCGGTGATGCTCGCCTGGAAAGACCTGGTCGCGGTGTCGAACGGCGCGGCGTGCTCCTCGCGCGAGTACGCTACGAGTCACGTTCTAGAAGCAATGGGCGTCCCTGTCAGCCTTCGCAGCAGGTTCGTCAGGCTATCGTGGTGTCATATGACGCCACCGCTGCCTCTCGAGGACATGAGCGCGGCGCTCTCTAGCATCCGATAGAGGCCAAGAACCTGCCCGAAAGCCTTTAGGTTCATTGCGGGGGCTGCCATGTGCAGACGCCCAAACTGGCACTCCGCCTCGATAGATTCCGCCGCTATCACATAGGACATTCGGAAATCAGAGAACCGACGCGCGCTCTATCCCTCGCCACGCCAAGCGTCGCGAAGCGTTGAGCCAGTGGCTGGGCCCCATGTAAATGCCAAGTCGGACCGAGAACAGAAACGGAAGAAGCGCGTCGAAAGAAATCAGACCTTCACCTCCTCGACGCGCTTGCCGGATCTTCACGGCGAATTGACCAGATCCATCAGGGCGACGAGACGAGAACGGGCCTTTTCCTTCTTGGTCTTCTCATCAGTCACGTCTGCACCATAGACGGCGCTTGTATGGAAGGTCTCCAAGAGTTCGCGAACCGCGTCGGGCCCCTCCGGCCAAAGGGACGCACGCGATTCGGCCTCAAACTGGGCGACCAACTGCTTGCCGGACACAGGTGCGTCGCTCGACTGCAAGTGGATACGCGCATAATGCCAAAGAAGCAGCATGTAATAGATTCGATTCTCTACCTTCTTGTTTACCTTTATTTTCCCACCAACAGGATTGGTAGCCAAGAAGGCCCAAACCCCGTACTGGCCCTCACCCGAGAGCGGCGCGCCAACCAGGAGAAGACCACGGGCATCGAGAAGATCAACGGTCTCGATGACACCGTCAATACCACCCAAGCGACTATCGCTTCGGTTCGCAAATGCAACCAGCCTCGCCAACCGGACCATCGCACGTTGAAAGATGACCTTGAAGCACCAATGTGCCCCCTTGTCTCTTCCTTTCATCTCCTCGATTTCCGCCACGTGTCTCTGAATCTGTGTCGCATACCACTGCTCATCGGTGACAAGCTTTTCCGCGCGGATTCGCTGCCGATGATAATCCGTTTGGGCCCAAAACTTCCCAAAGTCGCCCTCCACTA
This sequence comes from Fimbriimonadaceae bacterium, assembly GCA_019694835.1. Next base: position 4,528 of record JAIBBE010000062.1, read on the forward strand.
GATCGTTCTCCTCAGCATACTCGAGGAGCCTTCGATATGGGGCAGGACGAGTCAGAAGCTGAAGAAGCCACGGCCTATGGTATCTCTCAAACCCCTCGATGGCCGCATTCAGGAAACCATGAGGAAGACGGGACAATGGAATGACCGCATTCTCATGGTCGTCGTCGAGATGCTCGTTTCGATAGTATTCGATTAGAGTCCTCTGACCGTCACTCAGTTTGCTTCCTGGCGCGAGAGCAAGGTCGACTTGGTCAATGAACTTCTCCACATCCGCCTTGTCGAGAGGGTCCGTTGGCTCCTTAACTCGAATGACGGACGCAACCAACGAATACAAGTGAGTCAACGAGTTCAGATAGTAGGAAGCGTCAAATCGAGCGTTCGCGTCTTGCCAACGAACCAGACTCAAGGGAAGGCGCTCAGGATCGCCTTTCGCCGTCTCCTCCGTGATAAGCGTTCGCACACATCGGGCAACTACGCTCCAGTCGTCGAGCACAACCTCTCGCGCCTCGTCCACCGGCTTCGCATTCTTGTTCAAGTCAGTGAACAGCTCGCGAGAAATAGCCCGGATCGACGACTTCGTGCTGCGACTCCGAAACCCCGCCTCCGGAAGCAAGAGGAGAAAGATAATCGGGATTTTGGTCTGTTGTTCACGGTCGCTAAGAGACTTCGCCCTGACGCTGTCATAAAATTCTTGAAGCGCGACAAGCCGGTGCTGACCATCAACAGCTACTGCGTGCACCCGGTCAGAGTCCCACCTCAGACGCGCATTGTCACCGATCTGTACGTATTGAAGACCGGCAACATTGCAGACGTTTGCTTCGGCATGGCTCCACGCCTCGTCATCGGGATCGCCTGATGTCCATGGAATTGCGGGAGCATCACCAGCAACCTCGAATGAGTCCCGAATCCGTCCGTGCTCGTCCTTGGGCATGAGCACCACGGTCAGGGCATTGAAAAACTTCAGCTTCGAAGGATCCGCCAGATAGCCGCGGACAATCTCATCGCGTACGCGCTCCCGATCCACTTCGCGTTGATAGAGCTCATCGAGATTCCAACGGTTCTCGAGACTCGGTGGAACCTGCTCGGCGATCTTCAGCTCCTCGATACACCGCATGATTGGCATGGCGGTGGTAAAATACGGAAGAGAGACATCTTCCGACAAAGTATACCCCCCGCCGAATCCATACAGCGGGCGATTGAACGAGTCTTTCTTCCTGGTACCGGTGATGATCACGGGGGGCATGTGTCACCCATATCTAATCGTGAACGCTGGATGAAAAAGACGCGACAGTACGTCTTCTACAATGGCATTGGAGTCTAGTTCGTCAACAGCAGCATCGGATTCGTCCCCCTCGTCCGGTGGGGCCTCGTCATCTCTGAGCGCCGTACTCTCCGTTGTCGACGAAAGGCTTGGCACTGGAACATAGAGCAACGTGCAAGTGTCGATCGCGATCCCGGCGCTGGCAAACCGCGCGCGGAGTACGCTCTGGGGCGACAAGTGCTGGTCGATTCGATCCCGAATCGAGCCTGCCTTTCCGATGTACAGGGGCCGGGAAAACAGAACCGCGTGTTGGAGGACTGCGTCGAGGGTCTGGCGAAATTCGGGCTCGCCGGCGATACGGGACAACACTGCCCGTTTGCTGGGACTGAGGGCAGCCTGAGACGACAGCGTGACTCGGTGAGTAGGCGCTAGCACTGCGGACCGATCTGCGAAGTGTTTACTTCGGATCATCTGGTCAATGCGGTCTGCGTACGCCTCGGGCTCAAGGCCCTCCGAACCCAGAGAGATCTTCCGGTACCAGGCGTATATCCCGCCCTCACGCGGCAACCTCGTGAGAACAGTCTCTCGACCACCTGACAGCTCGGAAAGCTCAAGCAGAACGATTCGTCCGTCGATTATCTGTATCGGGCTCACTTGGAACTCGCGGGTGTTGGTCCGGGCTCAGCCAATAGTACCGCAGTGGTCGCGCGACGATTCCTCGGGGTCGCATAGCTTACGCTACTGGCCAGCTCGCCAAAAGTGTAGAAGCGAAGCAGACTGG
>JAIBBE010000234.1 GCA_019694835.1 Fimbriimonadaceae bacterium
GGGCTGCTGGGCTGATCTCCACCCGATCCTCACCTTTATAAAGGGGTATGTCGATGAATGATGCAGAAAACCTGTCCAAGCTGCTCGGCCATCTGCCGCCGGCAGTATTTCGTGAATTCATGGTCGACGAGTTTGAGTTGGCCATGCCAGATCTGGACAAGAAGGCAGCCAAGCGCGATCAGCGGACAGAAATGGAAACAGTGCTTTCCGAGCTCGGCATCAACCATCGGCAACGCATTGAGGAAGTCGCCGAACGCATCGTGTTGCTGTCTGACGGGGCTGGGCAAGACGTTATCGAAGGCTTCCGTGATGACATCTTTGACCCCAAAGACCAGGAAGCCTTTGCCGCCATTCGGAATCAGTACGAACGCGCATTGTGGTTGCATCTGAACGCTCCGACCTTGTTTGACGAAGCACTGAATGCCCGCCAGGCGGATGTTTTTCGGCAGAGCGCATCGTGTTACTCGGGATTCATTGCCCCCAAGGATCTCTCGGTTCTGGAGGATGAATCTTCCCGGCAGGCCTTTCACCATGCCGTCGCCGACGAATTAGGCTGCGAAATCGAGTCAGTCGCGGTCCAGGTATTCAAGCGGCTGCGTCCGGATACGCAAACTGGCGAGGAGATTGACCTCTATCAGATCAGCGTGCACCACAACCGGCCACCCGAAATTGTCGATTGCGTCCAAGCAAGTGAGCTGGTGTCCCAAGAGGTCGTTCGGGCTGTCTCGTCGCACATCACCTATGAGCCTGCCAATGGCCATCTCGAGGTTTTGTCGAAGGACACCGATGGCCGGGAAGCACTGGCACGTATCGTCGCTGACTCTTTGCTGCAGTCACCCATCACCGGCGAAAAGATTCCGCTGAAGCAATACAACTACCAGAGCTTGGCTGGGCCGAGAAATTTCGACATCACCGGGGAACCTGTCGTCTCCGTCAAGGTGATCGAACTCGGCTACTTGGGTGATAACCACCGGTCACTTCTGGTGAAGATTTGGGCCAAGGATGCCGACGATATTCATGCTGCCGCACGATCATTGATTTCGCCGGAGTTTGATTTCCGTGATCACCAACTCAATTACGCGAAGATTTCGATTCGCACCAAAAAAGTCGGGGCAGATCGTGCCAGGACGATTTCAGTGATTTTGAGAGAGGACAACAAGTGCAACATCAAGACCAAACGGGAGAAGGATCGCGCCCTCTGTGATCGCCTGCTCGCAAAATGGAATCTGGTGAAAGTCATCGGCAATGCCCCAGAAGAAACTCTCGACGCGCTCGCTGCTTGATCTGGTCGAACTGTTCGAGCAATCGAGCCAATCGACTGTCGACACCGATGGGCAAAGGCTACACGGGGTGCCCGGATGGGTTCTTTCGGGCATCTCGGCGTTGTCCGAAAAACAGATTGAGGCTTGGACAGATTGTGTTGGCTACTCGGCATTCTTCCCTGCGCCATGCGGGGAAGACCGAGTGGCGGTTGAGGTCAAGGAAGATGACGATCCTGATCGATACAGTTATCGGTGCCCGGAAACGTTCCGGAAAAAGTACATCAGCTCGGCGACGGTTGCTGTCCGATCGATTCGTATTCCGCAATTCTTGAACTGCGTTGCTGACCTACTCGAAATTCCACAAGCACTGCGGCGCGGTATAGAAACTGCGGCCGTGGGCAATGTGTTCTGGAAGATCGGCAAGATGCGCGTGGCTGATCTACAAGTTGATGTGTGGGTGGCTCGCAACCTTTCGTTTTCGATGGAAGATGTGTTCCGGCACCTGCAAGACAGTGCTTTGCCCGACCAAGGGGTGATCCTTACTACCGGCGGCAAGCTGCCCGCGATCATAGATCCCCCGAGGCAATATCGCGTAATCCCGATCAGGGATGTGTTGGTCCATCAGGTGTCATCGCCACACATTGATATCGACCTCATCCATCGAATATTGGTGGCCGCCCCCGGCGAAAAACTTGAAGCGCCGCTGCCAGTCCGATTTGATCCCTATTCCCACACGCTGGTGATTGCCACGAAATCCAGCAAACCATGGCCAATCAAGGGGGCGAAACAGATCGCTGCAGTCCGCTACCTCTTTGAGCAATTCGAGAATGACCGGCGATGGGTGCCTGCCGGTGAAATTCTGGCGGCCGTGTATGGATCCAAGGAATCGGGACGCAGCCGCCGAATGCAAAATCTATTTAGCGGCAATACGTTCTGGCAAGACTACATCGTGAACAACGACGATGGTGAGTACGGATTCAATCTTGAATAGCCATCGTCACCCCGCCGCACTCCGCACAACCGCCTTCGGGCGGTTTTTTGCTTTCTAGACTCCCAATTTCCCCGTTTTAGTTGTGCCCGTACACCAGCCCGTACATGGCGGTGGCTGACCCCCGTACACCTTGAATCCGAAACTGATCTCACGTTTTCGCAACCACTCGAAAGGAGAAAAACGTGAGTATCAAACACCTCAACCAGCGCCAATTGGCCGACCGTTGGGACGTTAGCGAGGCAACGCTTGAACGCTGGCGGACTGAAGGTATTGGACCAGTTTTTTTGAAACTTCAAGGGCGCGTGCTGTATCGCGTCGAGGACGTCGAGTCCTTTGAGGCCGACAGCTTGCGCAAGAGCACGTCTGAACGCGTCGTCGTCGGAGGTGCAGCATGAGCCGCACGATTCCCGACCAAATTCTCGCCACTCCCGCTAGCGAGCTTGCCGACTTGGCCAGTGATTCACTGTTTCAAGTCAAGAACGATGCGGCTGATCTACTGGCTATAGCTAAGGCACTCGTCGAGCACATCGATCGTGCTCTGGATCTGAAGTACGTCGATCGTGCCCATCAATTACGGCTGGCTGCCCACAAGGATACAGGCATCGTTCATTTCGATGACGGCAATGTCCGTGTCACTGCTGATCTGCCCAAGAAAGTCGAGTGGGACCAGAAGCAACTGGCTGAACTCGTCGCTCGCATCGCTGCCGCTGGTGATAACCCTGCCGAGTTCGTCGAGACGTCCTACCGCGTCAGCGAAACGAAGTATCAGGCCTGGCAGGAATCCCTGCGTTCCCAATTCACCCCCGCACGCACCGTCAAGGTTGGCAAAGCCAGCTATCGGCTTGCGCTTCTCTCGGAGTAATCATCATGCTGAATTCATTTATCGATTTTCTACGCAAGAAGTCCGTTTTTCTGTCCGAGCTTCCGGCCACCGTTCGTGTACCGGGACACGGTGGTAAGCCAACGATCGACGGTCTTCAGATTGAAGATGCCAGCGTCGACGATATTGCGTTTGCCATCCAGGGTCTGGAATACGAATCCGCCAACATCGGTGGTCAGCTTCATGCCCTGAGAAAGTTGCATGACCTGGCGCGGCACAGGGGCGCACTCGGTACCGACAAGGTTTCCGAGATCTTTGGTACGGAGGTCTGAGATGGCCTTCCCCATTATCACGGCGGATCAGCGCCTTGCTGAAAACCGCCGCTCCTCGGGCGTCATCCTGGGACCGGCCGGAGTTGGCAAGACCACGCTGCTCAAGACTGCCGAGGCAGTAGGCACGCTGTTCGTCGACATGGAGAACGGCGATCTCGCGGTGCGGGACTGGATGTGCGACACGGTCCGGCCACGTACCTGGCCCGAATGCCGCGATTTGGCCTGCTTTATTGGTGGCCCCAATCCGGCACTGCGCGATGACCAACCCTACAGCCAAGCCCATTACGAGCAAGTTTGCACCCAGTATGGTGATCCGTCTCTACTCGATAAATATGCGCTGATCTTCGTTGATTCGATCACGGTGGCCGGTCGTTTGTGCCTGCAGTGGTCGAAGGGGCAGCCGCAAGCCTACAGCGAAAAATCCGGCAAGCCGGACAACCGTGGCGCGTATGGCCTGCACGGCACCGAACTGATTGCCTGGCTGACGCAGTGGCAACACATCCGCAGCAAGGACGTGTGGCTGGTCGGCATCCTTGACGAGAAGTTGGACGACTTCAACCGCAAGGTGTTCTCGCCACAACTTGACGGATCCAAAGCCTCCCTGGAACTGCCAGGGATTCTGGATCAGGTCATCTCAATGGTTGTCCTCAAGGCGGATGACGGCACTCCATACCGTGCGTTCGTCTGCCAGCACCTCAATCCCTGGGGTTATCCCGCCAAAGACCGCTCCGGGCGACTCGACGTCGTCGAAGAGCCCCATCTCGGCCACCTCATTTCCAAGATCACCGCGCCCATGGCGCAGCGCTGAATAGGAGAAATTCCATGAACAGCACTTCCAACAACGCCGCCTGGAACGATTTCAATGATGCCGAGGAGCAGCGCGAGTTCGCACTTATCCCGCCCAAGACACTGGCCAAGGTCATCATGAGCATTCGCCCGGGCGGGTATGACGATCCCAGTCAGGGCTGGACTGGTGGTTATGCCACTCGCTCGGACAAGACTGGCGCGGTGTATCTGAACGCCAAGTTCACGATCCTCGAAGGCCCGTTTGCCAAGCGTGTGGTGTTCGGCCTGATCGGTCTGTACAGCCCCAAGGGTCCCGACTGGACGAACATGGGCCGCAGCTTTCTGCGCGCCATCCTCAACTCGGCGCGTGGCATACATCCCGCCGACCAGACGCCCCAGGCGCAAACCGCGCGCCGCATCCGTGGCTTCGCTGATCTTGACGGTGTCGAGTTTGTCGTCCGCATCGACGTCGAAAAGGATCAGAACGGCGAGGACAAAAATGTCGTCAAGGCCGCGATCCAGCCGGACAGCAAGGATTATGCGGCATTGATGGGGGCTGTCAGTCGCGTACCTGTTCCTACCGGTGGATTCAGTAGCAGTGCACCGGCGGCACACGCTGCGCCGGCTGCCGCCCCTGCCGTATCGACGCGGCCCACCTGGGCGCAGTAAGGAGACACGGCCATGATTCTCCGACCACGCCAACGCGAGTTCGTGGCGCGCTGTGTCGGGGCACTCAAGACCCACGGCAATACGCTGGGGGTCGCCCCGACCGGTGCTGGCAAGACCATCTGCCTTTCCGGCACGGCGGGCGAGTTTCTCGCCCATCCCGATGCCAAGGCATGTGTGCTGGCCCATCGCGACGAACTCACCACGCAGAACCAGAGCAAGTTCTCGCGAGTAAATCCTGGCATCAGCACCTCGGTGTTCGATGCCCGTCAGAAATCCTGGGAGGGTCAGGCCACCTTTGCGATGGTGCAAACCCTGGCCCGCAATCTCGACCAGTTGCCGACGCTGGATCTGCTGGTCATCGACGAGGCGCATCACAGCGCCGCACCGACCTACCGACAAGTGATCGACACGACGCTCGCCCGAAATCCACATGCGCTGATCTTCGGCGTCACCGCCACACCCAATCGTGGTGACGGTAAAGGGCTGCGGGAAGTGTTCTCGAACGTGGCCGACCAGATCCGATTGGGCGAACTCATCCGTTCCGGCCATCTGGTCTCACCACGCACTTTCGTCATCGATGTCGGCACCCGCGATGCCTTGGGTGGTGTGAGGAAACTGGCCGAGGACTACGACATGAACGCCGTAGCCACGATCATGAACACCTCCCCCGTCAATGCCGCTGTCGTCCGTCACTGGAAGGAGCGTGCGTCGGGGCGCAAGACCATCGCGTTCGGCGCGACGGTGGCGCATGCCCAGGCCGTTTGCAATGCATTCCTGGCCGAGGGTGTATCGGCAGCCGTGGTGCATGGCGACATGTCCGAGGCCGACCGCAAGGCCACGCTCGCTGAGTTTGAGACTGGCCACCTGACGGTGATCGTCAACGTCGCCGTACTCACCGAGGGCTACGACTACACCCCGACCTCCTGCATCGTCCTGCTGCGCCCGAGCTCCTACAAATCGACGCTGATTCAGATGATCGGTCGCGGTCTGCGTGTCGTCGATCCGACCGAACACCCGGGTGTGATCAAGACCGACTGCGTCGTACTTGATTTCGGCACGGCCTCGCTCGTTCATGGCAGCCTCGAGCAGGAAGTCGATCTCGATGGCTTTGAGAGCAACGGCGAGGCGCCGACCAAGGAGTGCCCCAGTTGTGCGGCACAGATTCCGATGGCGTCGCGAGAGTGTCCGCTGTGCGGCCACTCATTCAAACAGGAGGAGTCGGACGAAAAAGGTGTTCTCGACGATTTCGTGATGACCGAAATCGATCTGCTGAAGCGCTCGAATTTCTCGTGGTGCGATCTTTTCGGCGACGACTGCGCCTTGTTGGCCGCTGGATTTAAGGCCTGGGCCGGTGTGTTCTTCCTAGAGGGGCGCTGGTATGCCGTCGGCGGCTTTGAGAAAACGCCAGTGCGACTTCTCGGCGTGGGCGAACGGACGGTCTGTCTGGCACAAGCCAACGACTGGCTTAACGAGCAGGAGTCGGACGATGCGGCCCACAAATCCCGGCGCTGGCTGAACGAATTGCCGACTCCTGGCCAATTGCGCTACCTGCCGCCCGAGGCTCGTGCCGACTTCGGTCTAACCCGCTATCAAGCCTCGGCACTGCTGACGTTCAGGTTCAACAAGCACGCCATCCAGCGGGTGGTGCATGCCGCGAACCAAAGCTATCTGGAGGCCGCGTGAAATGTGCCGTCTGCTCTCGCGAAGC
>JAIBBE010000083.1 GCA_019694835.1 Fimbriimonadaceae bacterium
CCCGCTACCCGTTACCCGTCCCCCGCTACCCGTTACCCGTCCCCCGCTACCCGTTACCCGTCCCCCGCTACCCGTTACCCGTCCCCCGCTACCCGTTACCCGTTACCCGTCCTACCGTCCGCCCAAGCCACTCAACGTCACGCCTTCGATGAAGTACTTCTGGGCGAAGAAGAACAGGACGAGGACCGGGAGCATCGCCATCGTCGCGAACGCCATCATCAGATGCTGCTCACTACCGCGTTGGCCTTGGAAGAGCTGGACGGCGTAGGCGATGGGCATGTTCTCGGGCGAGTTGATGTAGATCAGCGGGCCCATGAAGTTGTTCCAGGCCCCCATAAAGGTCCAGATCGAAATCGCGGCGAGAGCGGGCTTAATCTGCGGCAGCATCACCTGCCAATAGGTCCGCCAATAGGTGCAGCCGTCGATCTTGGCGGCATCCTCGAGCTCCATCGGAATCCCCGCAAAGAACTGGCGCAGCAGGAATACATTGAACGCCCCGGCAAAGAACGCGGGAACCCAGAGCGGATAGAGCGTGTCGATCCAGCCCAACTGGCGATAGATAAGGAACGTGGGCAGCAAGGTGACTGCCCCCGGCAGCATCATCGTGCTCAGCAGGACCATGAACATCTGCGATTTGCCCGGGAAGCGAAGCCTCGAAAAAGCGTAGGCGACCAGCGAGCAGCTCAGCACCGTGCCGATGACGCTGAGGATCACGAGGATGAGGGTGTTCTTGAGATAGACGAGGCCGAAGTTGGTTTCGGGCGGCAAGTAGGCCAGCGAATCGGGGTAGTTTTTGAAGTTCAGGCCGATGTGACGGACCGCTTCGACATCGTTGCCTTTCGCGACGAATTCGACGCCCTTCATGTCGGCGGGTTCGATAATCTGAACCCTGCGGTCGCCGCCATCCAGTTCCTCCACGACCATGCCCCGAATCTTCTTGTTGTCGAAGGTCGAGGTCACGAGGGGGATGTTTCGCGGGACTTCTTTGAGGGCGGTTGGGGGTGCCTCGAAGGTCACGCCGCGCAAGACGAGCGGCTCATAAATCTCCATCATCCAGCGGTCTGCGGCAAGCTCTTTAAACCGCTGAACGACGACCGTCTGATCTTTGTATTTCGTTTCGTAGCGGGTGTTCTTGGGGTCCATATATGGCACGGTTTCGGACACCCGCGGAACCCATACGATGCCGTTAATCGATGCGAGGTCCTTGTCTTCCTTGAAGCTCGTGATGAGGAGCCAAGCGAACGGGATCCCGAACACGACGCAACCGACGAGGAGCGTCAAATGGGTCACCACCCCCTTCGCCATGCCCCGCCCCTGGGCTCTCCGTCCGGCCAGAGCCATCGCCCCGACCGCCGCGATCGCGAGTCCGGCCAAGCTCAGCGCAATAGGCATTGTCAGCGGAATCCTGCCGCGAATGATGTTGACAGGAATGGTGCCCGAGACCTGGAGCCAGATAAACAGCACGGCAAAGGCAAGCCAAATCCCAGCTGCAGTGAAGCGCTCCCGAGCCTCCTTTGCTCCCAGCGCCAGCCATCCTTGCCCGGCCCGAAGTAGGGTCATCCCAAGCCCCATCGTCCCCAACCAGGCATACACGCCCATCGCGAACCAGACAATTGGAATACTAAACGCCGCAGGCTCTGCCGGACGCCCGAGGTCCATCGGAAGGGTTGCACCAATCAGAAGGCCGACACCCGCAATTGCGCTCGCGAGAATAAGACCGTGACGGGTCCGGGACACGTCTTCACCCGGTCTAGGGAACTTAAACTGGATGCCCAAGAAAACCGCTCTTAAGAGCGCGATCCAGCCGACCCATGTCGCCAAGGTGCCGACAGCGAATATCAGCCCAGCCGTCACTTCTCCACCTCGTAGTGAACCCAACGAGGAGCGAGTTTGAACTGAATCAGTGTCAGCACCAGTACGATCACGAAGACAAGCCAGGCAATCGCGCTTGCATAGCCCATCTTGAAGTAGGTGAAGCCGTTCTGGAAGAGGTGGTAGACCGGCATGAGCAGCGCGTCGCCCGGCCCCGCACCTTCACCTTTCGTGATGACGTAGATGCCGTCGAACTGCTGCAGCGCCCCGATGAATCCCATGACCAGATTGAAGAAGATCAGTGAGCTCAGCTGGGGCAGCGTCACTGTCCAGAACTGCTGCCAAGGGGTCGCGCCGTCAATCGATGCGGCTTCGTAGAGAGTCGGTGAGACTCCTTTTAAGCCCGCGAGCCAAAGCACCATTCCCGAACCCGCGCCCCAGAGGCCTTGCAGGATCAGGGCGGGCTTGGCCCAATCTTCGACCGTCAGCCAGCCGGGGGGGTTGATGCCCATCCACGGCGTGATCGTGGCGTTCCAGAAGCCGTTGAGGATGCCACGCGTGGGATCCGGGTTGAGAATCCACATCCACAGCACGACACTTGCAACAGCCGGAACGATGGCGGGGATGTAGAACACGGTTCGGTAGTAGCGCATGCCTCGAACGGCCGAATTCAGCAAGAGCGCGACCGCTAATCCGGTAATGATCCCGAAGGGGACGCCGATCCCCGCAAAATAGAGCGTATTGCCGAGCGCTTTCGACATGTTGATGCTGTCGTAGCTGAAGAAATCCGAGTAGTTCTTCGTCCCCACCCAACGCGCATCGTTCAGCACGTTGTAGGACGTAAAGCTGAAAAACAGGGAGGCAACCATCGGGCCGAGCGTGAAAACGAGAAATCCGATGAGCCACGGCGAGACGAACAGATAGGCCCACTTCGCTTCATGCCGACCGACCGCGCCGAGCCGCTGGCGCTTGTACGCCCACACCAGCCAAGCGACCCCAAGCACAACCGCTCCGAGCCCCAGGAAGGCCGGGATCCGCATGTCGATGACGGGGTACTTCTCTCGGTTGAAATACTCGTCCATGTCGCGCTGGACGACCTGCTGCCCAGCGAGCAATGCCTCTTTGGCCGATTTCTTCTTCAGGGCGGCTTGTTCCACCGCGCGAACGTGTTCGTTCCACAGAAGTTGTCCCACGAACGTCGCGGGGCGGATGCGCGAGAACGGCATCATGTCGATATGAAGCTGCACGGCCGCCGCGATGTTGGGCTGTCCTGGCTTAAACTCCTCGAACATCTCGTCGTTCGTTTTGATGTGGGCTTGAACTCGTGCGACGAACTGCCGACCGCGAAGTTTCTCGAACTCGTTTTGAGCTCGCATCGAGGTAAAGCGCCCGCGCTTGCTGGTCCAATACTTGATAAACCGCCAAGCTGCCTCGACGTGCTTGGCGCCGGTCGGAATCGCGCACGAGTAGCCACCGATCCAGGTGATGAAGGTGTCCTTTTCGTTAGCGAAGCGTCCGCGCTTGTAGAACCGATCGTCCGGAACGGGAGCGGGTGCCACGCCGAAGTTCAGTTTGGGTACCCAGCGTGCGATCCCGAACGGAATCCAGTCGCCATCGATCTTCATCGCGACCTTGCCACGGAAGAAGGGGTCGTTCTCGTTGCCCTGGAAGGTTCCTTGGAACTTCTGGGCTTCTTCGTAGCCGCCGAGGAGATCGTAGCCATCCACCATGAACTGCAGGGCTTCGACGGCTTCAGGGGACGCCAACGTGCAAGTTCGACCATCCTCGCTGATAAACGACGCGTTGTTCTGAAACGCGTACATGTAGAGCCACGAGTTGCCGTAATTCGGGATGAACCCCGCGCGCTCCAGTCGACCGTTCTTGTCCTTTTTAGTCAGGACTTTGCTGTAGGCGAGGATCTCGCTCCACGTTCGCGGCGGCTTTGTCGGGTCGAGGCCAGCCTTTCGCAAGTTATCGGCCTCTTCGTTGAAGACATCACGATTCCAATACAGAATGCGGTCGTCGGTGCCGGTCGGGATCGCGTAGACCTTGCCCTCGAAGCTGGCCTCATTCCAGGCGGCCGGGTAGTAGTCCTTCGGATCGACACTGAATTCGTCCTTTCCCAAGTCCCGTTGGATCAGGTCGTCGAGCGCCATGAACGCCCCTCGACTGGCCCAGTCCGAGACCGAGAAGCGGTCTTGAAGAATGACATCGGGTGGGACTTTGCCGACGATGGCCGTCATCAGCTTCTGAGGGTTCATGTTTCCCGCCCCCATGCTGAGAGGTCGAACTTCGATGTCGCGATTGAGCTTTTCGAACTCCCGAATCGCCGCTTCGTCTCCCTTTGAGTCCGGGCCCATCTGGAGGCCCCAGACGACCAGCTTGGTGCGCTCCTTGGGAACGCCGGAGTCTTGGGCCAGGCAGGAGAGGGTAGCAAGCGCCAAAGCGATTGCGGCTGCGGTGATTCTCCATTGAACTCGCATGGGTTTCCTACGCGATTCTACAACGAAACTGGTTCGCTTTGAACCGTGAATACGAATTCTTGCCCGGTTCCCCCTCTCCACTCCGGTGGAGAGGGGGTTAGGGGGTGAGGTCAGAGAGTCGCGAGGAACCGGGTGGCCGGGGTGATGAATTGTGCACCCCGGCTCAGCCAAGGAGCGACAGCCTCCCGAAGTTGGCAGAACCCTGGTGCACAATTCATCACCAGGGCCACCCAGGTTAAGGCTTAACCGACGTCCAATCCTCAAAACTTCCAGCCGTACCGAACTCCCGCCGTGAAGTCCGGACCCACGTTCGCACCCTCCGGCCACTTTCCATTGAACAAGTCCCGATCTTCGCTGAAGTAGAGCTCGATCGTCTCGCGCGCGGACATCTGACGCCGAAAACCGAAGGTGACGAGCCGGTGGCTGGCGTCCGCGCCCCGTGCTCCCGTCGTAATCGGCGCCCGCTCGGATTGCCACTGCACGACCCACGAGTCACGGGAATTCGGCGTGTAAATCAGGGCAAGACATTCCTGGTCAATCAGACTTCTGGTCGCGGGCAGGCGGGTCGCCTTGCCCTGAAGAACAACTCCCAATTGAGCATGGCCGGCCAGTTTCTGGGCGATCGGAAACCGATAGTCCACCGAAACACCCAGATCTGGAGCGCCGCTGCCCATCAGGCGCGACGCATCCCCGGTCGGGAGTTTCAGTGCCGCTGAAGCGGACAATCGAGGATTCAGCGTCTGAGTCAGACCGACTGTGACATCTCCCAACCCGGCGGCACTGCCGAATTGGTACTCACCATCGAGCAGAATCGTGGATCCGCCGTATGGCGTTATGTCCCGGATCTTGTCGGTCCAACCCAAGATGTTCCGGTGCCACCAGTCGATGATTGGGTCTAGAAAGCCGCCGCCTCGATTGAGCAGAGCGCCCGAAAACCAAAGTTCGCGGTTCTTCTGCCATCCCATCCGATACAGAACTTCGAGCCTGTCAATCTCCGCATCCTCGAACATGCCCGGCCGTGATCGGAAGTCGTTTGCGGTCGTCAACCCGACCTCCCACGCCCGTTCGCCCTTACCTAGCGCAGGACCAGCCAAGGGCATTCGAAGGAAAGCCAAGGCGATCGCCCGGTGATTTCGGGTCTGGATGGGCATGGGCTGAATCGGAAGCCTCGGCTGAAGGGCGGCAGCCACGGCGAGCGACACGGCGGTGAAGGGCATAAACCGAGTTTAGCCCACGAGCGCATCGCGCGCCGCCGTTTCCCCGGCTACATAGCCGGTGGCGAAAGCAGCCTGCAAGTTGTAGCCGCCCACTGGCCCGGCGATGTCCAGAACTTCCCCGCACAAATACAGACCGGGGCACTTGAGCGAGCGCATGGTCTGAGGGTCAACTTCATCGAGCGCCACCCCGCCCGCGACGACCTCACCCTTATCCAGCCAAACCTCGTCCACCTCGCCGAGTCGCCAGCCCTTAAGGACTTCGACCAAGCGATTCCGTTGCTTTTGAGGCAACTGGGCGGCGATGACCGTCGGCGAAATCCCGGCTTCCTCCAGCAGAGGATCTTCCAGTCGTTGCGGCACGATCTGGTCGAGGAAGCCGCGTACCAGTTTCTTGGGATGATCGCTCAGCCAGCACTTTAAGCGGGTGGAAAGCTCTTCGAACGTCTCACTCGGAGCCAAATCGACTTCGATCGTCACCGGACCTGACTCCTTTGCTTCCGAGACCATTCGGCTGATTCCCAGAACGGTCGGACCCGAGATGCCGCGATGGGTAAAGAGCAGGTCGCCTCGCCACCGCGTCAGTTCCTTGCCGCCCGCCCGTGCCTTGAGTACGATTTCGCGCAGCGCAATCCCGGCTCGTTCGCCTTGCCCTGCCATCACGATGGGGGCCAGCGCAGCCCGGATCGGAACGAGGCGGTGGCCGAGACGAGTTGCCCACGGCCAACCATCGCCCGTCGTTCCTGAGTTGGGATAGGAACTTCCACCAACAGCAAGCACCACCTGGCGGCAGCCAACCATTCCCGATTCCGTCTTCACCCCGGCTACCCCAATCTCGTCGCGAATCACGTCCAAGACCCGAGTCTCGAGCCTCACATCGACCTTCGCTTCGTCTAGGTAAGTTCGCAGGATGGCCACCACGTCCTTCGCGGTCTGGTCGACCGGAAAGATGCGGCCGTCGGGCCTGGTGTAGACGCGAAGACCCCGCGAGGTCAGCATGTCGACGATCTGCCGATTCGTCAGTCGGTAGCAGGAGGGGCGAATGAACCGGGCTTCGTTGGGGCGGAACGCCTTGAGCACGCTCTCCAGCGGTCCATCGTGGGTGATGTTGCACTTGCCTCCCCCCGAGATGAGGATTTTCGTGCCGATACGGGGAGTCTTCTCAAGCAGGACCGTCTTTGCACCCAGAGAGGCAGCCCGCCAAGCCGCCATGATGCCGCCCGCGCCTGCGCCGATTACGACGACATCCACCTCTGCCACGCGCACCAGGCTACCTCTCCTAGCGAATGAGCACTCGTACCGCTGGCATCTTGCCGGCACCGCATACGATGAAACTGCCTCGGGAGGCCGGCAAGATGCCCGCGGTACGTCCCGGGCCCCATCTTCGTGCAAAGGCGATCTCAAACCCGAGTTTTGGCCATGGGATAACATGGACGAATGGCTGACTTGACACGCCGCGAAGTACTTAGTACGGGACTTCTCGGGCTCTCGTCCCTTGCGCTCGCTCACCCCGCTCTCGCGTTCCTGCAGGACCCTTACAGTCCCTTCAAGATGGGAATCCAGAGCTACAGCCTTCGCGGTGTCGGATTCCCGAAAGCGGTCGAACAGTGTGGCGAACTCAGCCTGCAGTACTTGGAAGCCTTTCCCGGCCACTTTCCGATGACCGAGGATCCCGCGGTCATCAAGTCGACCAAGGAACTGCTGGCCCAGAACAAGGTCAAGTTGACCGCGTGGGGCGTGCAGGGGTTTGGCGACAATGAGGCAGAGTGCCGGAAGGTCTTCGAGTTCGCCAAGGCGATGGGAATCGCCGTAATCAGTGCCGACCCGAGCAAAGAGTCCCTTCCCATCCTCGACAAGCTCGTCAGGGAGTTTCGCATTGCCATCGCGATCCACAATCACGGCCCAGGTGCGCGCTATGACAAGCTCGATAGCGTTTTGCAGGCCGTTGAAGGGCGTGATACTCTTCTTGGTGCCTGCGTGGATACGGGCCACGCCCTACGCAGCCAAGAAGATCCGGTGCGATGGATTCAGAAGCTCGGCAAACGCGTCCACGGCGTCCATTTGAAGGACGTCCGCGATGCAAAGACCTTCACGATCCTCGGCGAGGGCGATCTACGCGTTGTGGAGTTCCTTAAAGAGCTCCGTAAGATTGGTTACAGCCAACCGATTTCCCTCGAGTACGAGGAGAATCCGGACAACGTCCTTCCCGATATCAAAGCTTGCCTCGCGAACGTACGTGCGGCGATTGAGGTGGTACGAAAATCGAAGTAGCGACGAGCTATCTCGGCGGCCTCGTGACGGTCCGGGTGGGCAACATTGCGACCCAAGAAGTCGACGCCATCGTTAATGCCGCCAATTCAACCCTCATGGGAGGCGGTGGCGTTGACAGAGCCATTCATACTGCGGCTGGCCCGACTGTCCTCAAGGAGTGTCAGGAGATTCGGGAGACGCTCTATCCCAAGGGGCTGCCGACCGGCCAAGCCGTGCTCACCTCGGGCGGTAACCTCAAGGCCAAATACATCATCCACACCGTCGGTCCGATTTTTGGCCGCAACCCGGGTGAAGAGACCAATCAACTCGCGAGCGCCTACCACAACTCGTTGAAGCTGGCGGTCGAGGCCGGGATCAAGACGATCGCCTTTCCGGCAATCTCCACCGGTGCCTATCGATTCCCACCCGAACTGTCGGCTGCCGTTTCTTCGATGACCATCGAGGCCTTCTTGCTGAACTGCACGGAACTCAGCGAGGTTCGGCTCGTCTTCTTCGGCGAGTCCGACTTGCGGGTGTTTCGAAATACCAACAAGTTCAGCCGCTAGTCCAATCTCTTACTCGGCAAGTTTCAGTAACTCGACCGCCTGTTCGCGGGTCACCGTCGGGAAGCAATCCAAGAACTCGTCGAGTGACTTGCCTCGCTCTAGGTAGGCGTAGAGGACGCCAACAGGCACGCGCGTTCCGGCAAAGACCAGCGTTCCGCCCAGTATCTCGGGATTCGACTCAACAAGGTGCCTGTCACTTACCATCAGGCGAGTGTACCGGTTGGGACGCCGCTAGCCTCCCGCCGTCAGTACCCACGTTCCGCTGAACTGCGAGGGTGGCTGGGCGATCAGCTGGAAATCCGCCTCGCCTTGCTGGCCCAGAACGGTCGGCTTGAACTTGCCCAGAAAACCGTTCGTTCCCGCCCCGGTGAAGACCGTCAGCGATACCGTGCTCCCGACGACCGAGCCGCTCATGACGAATCCGCCGTTGTCCGGCATCTTGACGTACTGGTATGGGATCGTGTCCTGGCCGTTCTCGTTGACGATCACCAAGTCAAAGTTGTCGCTGGAGCCTTGCGCGGTCCACGTGAGGGTGTAGGTGCCTGCGAGACTATCGTTCGTCGCCGCTGCCACGCGCTGAATGATGCCGCCGCCATTGAGATCGCCGTCAGGGTCGAGCCGCATGGTTCCGTCCGCGGCGACGGTGGCCGAGACTGTGCCGTGCTCACGCCCCAGGTCGGCGGTCCAACTTGCCCCGTTGGCACCCGCCGACCCGTTGAACTGGCCGTGGTAGATCGTGTCCGCCGTGGTGATCCGAACCGTTCCCGTCAGCCGGCCCCCGCGATGGTACTGCTCGGTCTCGATCGTCATCGTCGCGCCGTTGGAGTCGACTAACGTACCGCGAAAGATGCCCTCTTGCTGGCCGCCCGATACCGGGGCATCGCCGCCGCCGCAGCCGCCGAGGATCGCGGCCGTTGCCGCGGCCCAAATCAAACATTTCGTCATATTCCTTCCAGACGAGACCGCATGGGCCTTCGGTGCGTTTCGGTGCGGCGCGTTACTTCTCGCAGACCATCAAGATGTTCGACAGTTTGCGCTTCGGTGGAACGACCAGTGTGCCGCGATAGTACAGGCAGGTCGAACTGCCGCCGTCGAGGCTGATGGCGTCCCGAACCCCGTTCTTGATCATCGCCTTGCCAAGTTCGCCGAGGGTGACCGAGCTGTTCGTCGCGACCATCACGAGCCGCCCGTCGTCGGTCTTACCGACTGCAGTGCGCGCCGCCCGCCCCCAAATCCGGCTGTCCTTGAATTTCTGACCCTTTGGATTGACGGTCACCTTGCCTTTCGAGACGATCCGAACTGCGCCGCGTAGGAGATAGCGATAGCCCATCCAATCCATCTCGTGCTTGAACTTCGTGTCGAGAATGTGAACCTGGCCGTACCAGTCCACGCCAACCGCCGATCCGCGATTACCCGTTGCCACCCGCTTCCCATCGACCACCACATCGGCCACTGGAATCTGCGAGGATGGGTTGAAAAAGGTTCCTGTGATCGCCGCGATGGGCTTGCGCGGGTTGACGAGATTCCACACACTCGTCAACCGTCGCGAATGTGCTGTCTCGGGACTCAAGGTCGATTGCCGCAAATCTGCGGTGACCACGTGGTACTTTCCCGATCCGTAGGAGAGACACTGGTACGACACCGCTGCAGCGTCTTTGGCGGGCATCGGTGCCACGAGTGAAAGCGAAACGAGGATCGGAATCATTTGTACATCATATCTTCGGCAAATCCCGACAAGTTTCTGGTCCTACTCGAATTCTTCGACAATGAAGGCTTGGTGATAGACTCGAACCTCTATGCTCCCGCCTCAAAACCTCGTGAGCCTCGCCAGAGCCTTGGGCGACCCGAAATACGACCTCGCGATCCTCGCTGAAGGAAACTGCAGCGCACGCGGAGGCTCGGGGACCTTCTGGGTCAAAGCCAGCGGCAGGTCGATGGTGGATGCCGGACCGCAGTCCTTCGTCTCGATGCAGTCCCAGACCGTAGCCGAGGCCCTTGACCAGTCCTTCGCAGATGATCGCTCGGTCCGCGCCGCCCTCGACCGGGCACGAGTTGACCCGACAGCATCGCAGGTCGCCTCGACCGAGGCCTTCATGCATGCATGGCTGCTGGGCCTTGATGGGATCGAGTTTGTCGGCCATACCCATCCGACTGATTTGCTGGCACTCTTAGCCACCGACGAGGCGGAACGGATCGCCGGCCTGCGCTTGTTTCCGGACGAGATTGTCTGTTGCGGGCCGGCGACGTGCTGGGTTGCGTACGTCATGCCGGGGCTGCTCCTGGCAAGGGCCATTCGAACGCGGGTTGAGGAGTTTCGTGAAAGGCTTGGCATCCTGCCCAAGACCATCTGGCTCCAGAATCACGGCCTCATCGCCCTGGGTTCGTCGCCCAGTGAGGTCATGAGCGCTTCGCTGATGACGGTCAAGGCGGCGCGGGTTTGGCTCGGAGCACTCGCCACGCAAAAGTCGCTCAAGACCCTGACAAACGAAGAGATCGCCCAGATCTACCAATGGCCCGACGAGCACTTTCGGCAGAAGCAGATGTGGGCTAACGACGGATCGGCTGGCGGAGAATGAACTCGGTCAGCAAAGGCAGATTGTCGCTCCCGATATAGTCCACGCCCGCATTCCACAGTACGCGCCAAATGTCGGGGTTGTCAGGTGCGCCCCAGAAGCGCACGCGGCGGCCTTGGCGGTGGGCTTTGCTGATGTAATCGTGGAGCTTCTGGCGCTGCTCGGACGGCATGCCTTTCACGCCCAGCCAGCGAAACATCGTCAACCAATTCTCGCTCACCAGCGGGACGAGGTCCTTCGGTCGGTCGCCGTCGAGGTCAATCGGACGGCCGTCGATCGCGCATAGACGATCTTTATCCTTTTGGATAAGATCGACAGGCCGGTCGCCGGAGATGACCACCGTCACCATTCCAGGCTTAACCTCTTGGCCAAATTGGGTGAGCATGTCGCGAACTTTTTTCAGCTTTCCGGCAAGCACCGGGTAAACCTCGGCCCCGCCAGTTTTGATATCGATAAGCAATTGGAAGGTCTGACCGTAAGCGGGCTTGAACGGGAATCGCGCGTCGAACGACGGCTCACGTCCCTCATCCGGTTTGGGTGGTTCGCCAACCCAAAGGCCGGTTGTGTAGATTCCCCCGCGTGCCTTGTAGCCCTCGTAGAGAGGCTCCAGATAAAGCCTATCGAGCGTGCGCTCCGGCTTGAGATCCTTCTTGTCATGCCCAACCAGCAACTCGCCGTCAACCAAGAAGATGTCTGCTTCGACGCTCGTGAATCCTTGGTCGAGGGCATCCGCCAGCGGTCGCTTGTGCTCGTAGTCGTTGTGTGCGTGCGCGTTAGCGAGGGGGGTCGCGCCGACCAGCAGGGCAAGAGTGAGGGCGATCATCGGCCTTTGAAAATCGACCCCAAGACACCACGCACCAGCGACCGCCCAAATTGCGAACCCGCGCTTCGCAGGACGCTCTTGGTCACTGCTTCAACCGCGGTGTCGGATCGCCGCGCGGGTGCCTTTCGTGGCTTGGGCTCGGGTTCGGGCTGCGGCGTTCTCCGCCGGGGCGCAGGCTGCTCGTGATACTGAGGCGGATTTTGGTACCCGCCGCCTTGGTAGTCCCGCACGACCGGAGGTGGGCCGGTTGGAACCGGCATTTGCTTGAGTCGTTCGTAGGCAGACTGCCGGTCGAAGGTCTGGGCGTATTTGGGGCCGATCAGGCTTTGCGAAATCACCTGTTGCCGCTCCTCCGGAGTCGCCGGGCCGAGGCGCGAGCCAGGAGGCCGGACGAAGGTCCGCTCGACGACAGTCGGAATGCCTTTCTCGTCAAGCATCGACACCAAAGCCTCGCCGACCCCGAGTTCGGTGATGGCGTCGGAGGTCTTGAACTTCGGATTCACGCGGAACGTGTCCGCTGCCGTTTGGACGGCCTTTTGGTCGCGAGGGGTGTAAGCGCGCAGGGCGTGCTGGACACGGTTGCCAAGCTGCGCCAGCACCGGGTCGGGGATGTCAAGGGGATTTTGGGTCACGAAGTAAACGCCCACACCCTTCGAACGAATGAGCCGCACGACCTGTTCGATTTTCTCCACCAATGCCCGCGGCGCGTCGGTGAACAGCAGGTGGGCTTCATCGAAGAAGAACACCAACTTAGGCTGTTCGGCATCCCCAACTTCGGGCAAATCCTCGAAGAGTTCGGCGAGGAGCCAGAGCAGGAACGTCGAGTACAGCCTCGGGTTCTGCATCAGTTGATCCGCAGCGAGGATGTTGATCATCCCGCGACCGTCGGGCGAGCGCACCATGAGGTCCGAGAGCAAGAGCGCGGGTTCGCCGAAGAATTGATCCGCACCTTGCTGCTCCAGAACCAAGAGGCTACGCTGGATCGCACCGACCGAGGTCGCGCTGACGTTGCCGTATTCGCGGGTCAGTTCATCGGCCCGTTCGGCGACGTGAGCAAGCATCGCGCGGAGGTCCTTGAGATCGAGCAGGAGCAGCCCTTCGTCATCGGCGAGTTTGAAGGTGAGGTTCAGGACCCCATCTTGGACGTCGTTGAGGTCGAGCAAGCGCGAGAGCAGCAGCGGCCCCATCTCGGTGATTGTCGTGCGGACCGGGTGGCCCTGCTTGCCGTACATGTCCCAGAACGTGACGGGGAAGCCTTGGTAGGCGTAGTCCTCCAGCCCGATCATCTGGGCGCGCTCTTCGAGTTTGGGCTTGCCGCCGCCTGGTTGCGACATTCCTGCTAGATCACCCTTTACGTCGGCCATGAACACGGGCACTCCGAGCTTCGAATACGCCTCGGCGAGGATTTGGAGGGTGACGGTTTTGCCGGTCCCGGTCGCGCCTGCGATCAGGCCGTGGCGGTTGCCCATCTTGGGCAGCATCCACACTGTCTCGTCGCCCTTGCCGACGAAAATCCTGCCGTTCTCGATACTCTTGCTCATTCTTCGAAGGTACCCGCTCTCCTGTTGACGGGAAGGCGCGAGGCCCCCAATGTACCGCTGGCATCCTGCCGGCTTCCCGCCCCAATTCTCCGTATGCGGTGCCGGCAGGATGCCAGCGGTACATCGGGGGGCATCATCTGCCGGGATCGATGCGCTGGGCGATGGCGCGGACGCTCGGGATCGGGTCGGTCCGTAATGACAACAACGCCGCCTTATTCGCCTGAGGGCAGCGGCCATTGAGGGCCAGCATCGCTTGAATCCGCATTCCTGGTCGGGGGTCAAGGAGTTTGGTGGCGGCTTCGGCGAGGGCTTCGGGTGTGCCGACAAGGCCCATGAGTTCCACGCCAAGCCGAGCCACCCGTTCATCGCCGTCGGAAGATACGAGTTTGGCGGTCCCGATCGCTTTGGCGGGGAACTTGGCGAGGAGGGTCAGCGCGGCTTTGCGGATGGGAAGCTCTGGAGAGCGCAGCAGGGCGACGGCTGTCTCATAAGCCTCCTCCGACCCGATCTGCGCACAGGCAACGATTGCGTTGAGGGCGAGGAGTCGATCCTTGCTGGCGCACAGCGGGAGAAGGGCGTTCACCGCGTCCTTCGAACCCAAAGCACCCGCAGTGCGTACGGCCAACTTCTGTAAGGCAGGTCGTGCCAAAGCGCCACTCAGTACCGGCCCGGCCTCCTTGATGCCGCCGTCGAGACAGACCGACAGCGCAACGCGAGCCTCATTGTCGTTCGAACTCGTGACCCGCAGTGCGATCGTGTTCCGGGCGGGTTCTCCGATTCCGGCGACGACCTGTACGAAGGCGCGCTGCTCAAGGCGACTTGCGTTCGGCAACCGGTTCGCAATCATCCACTCCAGCGCGGGCATGCCAATCTCGATCAACTCGCGAATCGCATCGGCGACTTCCTGTGTGGCGGTGCCGACACCCCATTGGGTCGCTTTGCGATACAGGGCTTCGAGGTCGGTATCGGCGGGTTTGGGCTTGCTGCCGGGAACCGGTGGCGCCTGTTTTGGCTGTTCCTCGGTAGCCGTCGGATGGTTCGTGCCGACGTTTCGGGGGTCCTCCAAGTCGTACGCAACACCCCACCCGTCGCGCACCATCGCGTTGGCATCGGCGAGGCCGTCGCGGTAGAGGTCTTGGCCGCTCAGGTCGGCGAAGACACCCAACGAGCCGGTGCCACGAGCGGGATTTCCTTTGCCGGGAGGGCCTTGGTAGCGATCCTCGCCAGCCGCTTCGATGAAGATCCCAAGCCCGTTGGCGTTGCCGATGCCGGGCGAACTGTCGCGGGCGGCGTAGACATCGCTTCCCGCCCGATCCAGCAGGAGCGCAACCCCATAGTCGTGCCCGATCGCGTGGGCTGCCCCGAACTTGACGATGTACCCGTCATCGCCCGCGAGGTCAAACAAGTACGCCCCGCACATGTGCATCGCGCTGGCTTGGACGTAGTGGTAACCCGTGTAGGTGTCGTGGCCAGAGCCGTCAAACAGCGAGCCAACCGCGAACCAGTAGGAGGCGGCTTGGGCATAGGTTTCAGCGAGGTAGAAGTCGTCGCCTGCGAAGTCGGTGATGAGGCCGATGCCGCCGCTGATGCCGCCGGTGTCTTCGCGATAGCCATCGCCGAATCCTTGCGCGAAGCTGTAATACACGTCCTTGAAGAGCGGCGAATTGAGGATCAGGCCGCCTGCGCGGTAGATGTCGCTGCCCTCGCGGTCGATCAGCCATCCGAGGCCTCCGGTGCGCCCAGCGCCCTGACCCATGACTTTGAGGTGGTAGGTGTCGTCGCCCTTGGTGTCGAGCATAAACCCGATGCCAAGCTGGCCGAAGCCTTGGGAGAGCGCGACCGAGTCGTACAGATCGTCGCCGCCCTCTTTCACGAAAATCCCTACGCCCGCCAAGCCTGCGCCACAGCTTAGCGACTTGGACCGGATGATATCGTTGCCGCCGACATCGCGCGCCAAGCCAATCCCAAGCAGACCAGCCCCTAGAGAACAATCGGAAAGATCGTAGCGGTCGTTGCCTCCCAGGTCGAGCAAGACGCCCACGCCGTCCAAGCCCGCGCCGACGCGTCCGGTGTAGCGGTCGTCGCCGCCGAGGTCGATGATGAGGTCGGCGGTGCCTCCGCGATGCTCGTCGTTGCCTGCGCCGCCGATTTCCACCCGCACCCCACCGACGGCGACTTGGAGAACGCTGGGCAGGGACACGCGAGTCTGGCGAAGCAAGTTCGCGGCCTTCTCGACGGCAGCCGTCAGTTCAACCGCCGCCACCCGCATCCGAGGCAGATCGACGCGTTCCACAAGGGCGAGAATCTCGCGCTGGTCGCCGGGGGTGCCGGTGACGAAATCAAATTTGACCCCCGGCTCCTCAACGGCCCATTTGGGGAGGCTGTCGATGAGCCGCCTCCGCTCGGCGTCGTTGAGGCCTCGGGTGGCTTGCTTGACTTGGTTTTGGGCCTCAAGGACTGCGACGACGAGGTTCACGACCGGAACTTGAAGTGGACCGGGGAGTTCGAGCGGAGCGGCAGGAGCTTGGCTGACGGTGCCGGTTAGGGTCACCGGCCACGGGTCGCCGAGGCCCTTCTGCAACCCCACGGCGATGAGTCGCGAAAGGGGGCCGGTTTTGCCTTCGGTATGGAGGTCGAGCAAGGCGTCTGCCGCGTCAAGTGGCTTGTCCAGGGCCAAGGTGATCAGGTTCGTGCGGTAAGGATCAGTGAACGGCTTGCGCTCGAAGGCGAGGTCGTCGATGGTCATGTTGCCGACGTAAAGCGCCTCCGCGACACCGCTCCGCTCGGCATCGGTGAGCTTGTTGGTCGGCGTCTCTTGGCCCGCGATGAGGCCAGAGAGGAAGAGACTTAGGAGCATTCCAACCCCTTGCGAGCAAGGCTCGGTGACGTCTTCGACTGGTTCTTCATGAATGCCACGATATTGGAAACTACCGTATCTGACGCTTGACGCATCTCGGAACGTCCGCTTTCACTTTGCGCGGCTCAGGGATCGAGGCCCTTGAGCACGGAACCCAGCAGTTCGTGGTACCAAAAGTAATAAAAGACAATCAGGCAGATACCGCTGGTGACGAAGCAACCGAGAACCCCCCAACAGCCGCCGCGCATCTTGGCGTAATTCTGCTGCGCTTCGTACTCGGCGTACGACATCTCCGCCACCCGCTGGAGTGCACCCGGTACGTCTCCGGTAAGTTCGCCGGTTTGGAGCATGGAGACATAGTCATGCTGCAAGACGCCCGACTGAATCGCGGCTTGCGACAGCTTCGAGCCGTCGCCCATCGCCTGCCCCGCCATCAGCAGCCGATCGCGCATCTCCAGGTTCGGCACGGCACGCGACGCGAGAGCCCAAGCCCGATTCGGCGCAATCCCCGACCGTGCCAGCTTGCCGAGCACCCAGGTGAAGGTCGTCACGCATTCGTGCTGCGCGCGCTTGCCGAAGACGGGCCACTTCATGCCGAGTTTGTGACGGAACGCCGCCATCTTTGTCGACGAGAGCAGGTAGCGCAGATAGAACGTCCCGCCCACCGCGAGCACGAACAGCGGCCCCCACGGCCAGATGATCTTCTCGATGTATGACTGGCGCATAGCGACGCCGACATCGGTCGCAGTGCCGCCTTGGGTCGTGTCCATCTTCTCCCAGGTCGCGAGCATCGCCCGGGTCGCGAGGAACACGAGCGGGATTGAGATCAGGGCGTTGATGCCGATGAACCAGGTGAACCAGAACCAGCGCCGAAACTTGTGGGCTCGCCCAGCCTGGTCGGCGACTTCTTGCAAGGCATCGGGGAGGAATCCACCCTGCTCGCCTGCTCGGACCATGCCGACTGAGCCTTCCGGAAAGAGGTCGGGATAGAGGGCCATCACGTCACTGATCGCACCGCCCTCCGAGGTCGCCTTCGACATCACGCCGAGTGCGTGCTTGAGGTCGGAGTGGACCTGGTAGGTCGACAAGTTGAGAAGCGCATCGGCAGGTGAAATCCCGCTCCGGACCTGCTCAGCAAGCTGGCCGAAGAGGAAGAACCTTTCTTTGTCGCCCGCGGGTTTGGTCTTGAACGTGGCTTGGGTGAGAGCAGCGGCGGGAATGGGTTTTTTGATGGCCTGGCCGGGCGGTGCGGCGGTGGCTGGCGAAATGGGTGGGGTTGTCGGGGTTGTAAGTCGGCTTGTCAGCGCAAGCGTCGCAATCCGGTAGCCGCGCTCGGAGAGGAGATACGTCGCCTGCTCGGTCGACGAGGCGCTAATGACCCCCTCTGTCGGCTGCCCGTTGCGATCGGTTCCCTCATAGCGATATTGCGGCATCTTCGTAAGGCATGACGGTTTCTGCTTTGCTTTCGGTTTGCGCGAGAAGCTCCCGAACGACGCCAATTCCGGGAAGGAGGAAGTCGGGGGCGATGTCGTTCAGGGGCTGCAGCACGAATCGCCGCTCGGCGGTCTTGGGATGGGGAATTTGTAGAAGTGTGTGGTGGTCGTCGCCGAATTGGTACGCGGCGGAGCCGTAGGCGATGAGGTCGAGATCGATTTCTCGTGGTCCGTTTTGCTGACGCGTCAGGCGGCCAACTTCGGCTTCCGTGTCTTTCAGCAGCTTCAGGAGCGCACGCGGCGAGAGGGTGGTTTCTGCGAACAAAGCGCCATTGAGGAACTCGGGCTGGTCGGTGACGTACATCGGTGCTGTGCGGTAGAGAGGGCTGATCGAGAGGATTTCTAAGTGGATTGTCGCCTCTTCCACTTCTCCCCCAACCCCTCTCCTCCGCCGCGAGAGTTGGTCGTTGTCGAAATCTGACAGGCGCAGGAGAGGGGAGCCCAGGATCTCAATCGCCGACCGAACATGCTCGGCTCGGTCCCCGACGTTCGAACCCAGAGCGACGAGGATGGGTGTCAAACGCCAAGCTCCTGCCGTTGCCGCTCGATTTCCTCCAAAACTTGGCACATCGCGTCGAGCATCTTCTCACACGCACCGAGTGGCGGACCTTGAATGGGCCAAATGAATTGCGTTCGTGAAAGATAAGCTTCACGGTTTCGTTTAGTGAGGAGTGAGAAGAAGCGCGGCGACACGTCGGCATCTTCATGGAATGTCACCGCAAATCGCCCGCCTTTTCCATCGATCTTCTCAATGCACAAGGCATCAGCGCGCATGCGAAGTCGCATGATCGAAAACGCGGCCATGACTTCCTCTGGGGCTCGGCCATAACGATCTTGAAGCTCAGCAAGCGAACGATCAAGATCGGCATCAGTCCTGCACGTCATCATTTCCTTATAGTAGAACAGCCGCTGTGCGGCGTCAGGAACGTACTTGTCGGGAATCAAGGCGTGAACGCTGAGGTCGATGGTTGGGAGTGGTGTGAGCCCTTCGGTTGCTTCGTCGGCTCGAATAGGCTTTTTGCCATCGGCAACTGCCTTGAGGAACTGAACCTCTTCATTGATCAGTTGCGTATAGAACTCGTAACCCACCGACGCCATCGCGCCGTGCTGTTTCGCACCGAGTAGCTCTCCCGCTCCACGAATTTGCAGGTCACGGAACGCAAGTGAGTAGCCCGAACCGAGCGAAGAAAATTCTTGCAAAGCTTGCAGCCGTTGCATGCCCGTATCACTCAGTTCCTTGTTTGTCTGATAGAGTAGATATGCGTACGCCTGTCGATCCGAACGCCCGACACGACCGCGCAATTGGTAGAGCTGCGAAAGTCCTAAGAAGTCCGCATTTTCCACGATCATCGTGTTGGCATTCGGGATGTCGAGGCCGTTCTCGATGATCGTCGTGCTCAGCAGCACATCAATTTCACCCTTGATGAAAGCAAGCATGACCGGTTCGAGTTCGCTCTCGGTCATCTGCCCATGCCCAATGCCGATTCTGGCCATCGGCACGAGTTTCTGGAGTCGATTCGCGATGTGTTGGATACCTTGGACACGATTGTAGACGTAATAGACCTGACCGCCACGTGCGAGTTCACGCAAGACGGCTTCTCGCACGACTTCCTGACTGTAAGGTCGGACAAAGGTGCGAATCGGGAGGCGTCCGGGTGGTGGGTCATTGATGAGGGACATCTGACGGATGTCCATCAACGCCATGCTCAATGTACGCGGAATCGGTGTCGCCGAGAGGGTCAACACATCGACCGAGACTCGCATCTCTTTGAGGGCCTCTTTTTGCTTGACTCCGAACTTCTGCTCCTCGTCAACCACCACCATCCCAAGGTCATGAAATTCAATCTCTTTAGCAAGCAACGCATGAGTACCGATCAAAATGTCGATTTCGCCACTCTTGCACGCTTCTAGGATCTCACGTCGCTCAGAAGCACTTCGGAATCGGTTTAGTAATTCCAAACGAACGGGGAACGGTGCGAGTCGTTCCTGGAAATTACGAAAGTGTTGCTCGCTGAGAATCGTCGTCGGACAAAGGACCGCAACCTGCCGGTTTTCTTGCGCGACTTTGAACGCAGCCCGAATCGCGACCTCAGTCTTACCAAATCCGACATCACCACAGATCAAGCGGTCCATTGGCCATTCAAGGTTGAGGTCAGCCTTCGCCTCGCGAATCGCCGTCATTTGGCTCGGTGTCTCCACCCAAGGGAACGTCGCTTCCATCTCCGCCTGCCACGGGGTGTCCGGGCCGAAAGGGCGGCGCTGTACCTTCTTGCGCTGCGCGTAAAGTTTGATCAAACCGCGGGCGAATTCCCGGGCTTCCTCCCTGGCCTTTCCCACCGTCCGCTGCCATTCCGAACCTGACAGTCGATTGATCTTTGGCTGTACATCGCTCGGGTTGAGATACTTCTGGACCCTGTCCAATTGGTCAGCAGGAACAAACAGCTTATCCGGCGGCTGGTATTGGATAAAGAGAAACTCTTTCTCGATCCCATCGACCGTTCTTTTCACCAAACCCTGGAACATCCCGATTCCAAAGTTGATGTGGACGACATAGTCGCCCGGCTTCAAGTCGAGCACGGTCGCGATCGGTGCGCCTTCGTTAAATCGCTTCTGGGGGAGCTTCAGTCGGCCGACACCGAAGAGTTCTTGGTCGGTCAGAACGGCAATTTTGAGCTCCGGGAATACACATCCTCCAGCGAGGTTTCCCTGCACGATAAAGAGCCCAGGGTTGAGTTCAGAAGCGCCTACTTCGAGTTCCTGCGGAATCAGGTCAATTTGACCGAGGACCGCACGCGCCCGCGTCGGCTGGTCGGTCGCGATGACTACATGGAATCCCTGCTCGTGCCAGGTTTTGAGGGTCTGTGTCAGCGCATCGGCCCGCCCACGATAGGGCTCCATCGACGCTGCGCCCCATTCGTGGGTCGAACCCGTCGAAACCCAGTTCGGGGCGTCACCCATCCAGCAGAGCGCAAGCACACGTTCTCCGCCCGCGAGGTGCTCAGGCGGGAGCATGAAGTCGTTGGCGGTGCTGCGCAGAATCTCGCCGCGTTCGTGCCTCGCTCGCAGCGCTTCGCCCAGTTCATCCTCGGACCGCTCCGCAATGGTCTGCAGTTCCAAGGGCTCATCCAAAACAATAAGGCCATTGACCAAAAGGTCAATCGCGCAGTTTGAATCCGGATGCATAATCGGGCGATAAAGATCGAGGCGATCGAAGTAGACTCGCGAGTCCAGCGCCTTCGCATCCGAGGTGACGATCTCCTCCAGTCTTCGCCCCGCTTCATCGCTCATCGTGCTCGCTTCGAGTTCGACGGTCGGCTGCAGCATGTCGCGGTAGCTCCCCGACGAGAAGTCCTCGGGATTGATGAAGAGCGTCTCGCGGCTCGGCGCGAGCGATAGCTCCTGAATTTGGCCGACTGACCGTTGGCTATTCGGGTCGAACTGCCGGATGCTCTCGACGGTATCGCCAAACAATTCGATACGGACCGGAAGCTGTCGCCCGGTCGCGAAGACGTCGATGATGCCGCCGCGCCGACTGTACTGCCCCGGAATCCGAACCGGTTCAGCCGCCTCGTAGCCGAGCATGTTCAGGGTATCGATCACTTTGTCCGAGTCGACCTCCTCGTTCACCGCAATCCGGAGAAACGCCTGCTCAAGGATTTCACGCGGCAAGGTGCGCTCCAGCACGGCCTGCGGCGTCGCGATGACGATGCCGGGTTCGGGCTCGGTCAAGAACTTCAGCGCTCCGATCCTATCACTTAGCGCGGTGGTTTCTGGTGCCGCGTCTTCAAAGAGGGCCGAAATCCCGCTTGGAAGCTGGTGAATCGCGCCTTCGGAAACGCCGCACAGAGTCAAGCGAGCCTGCCATTGGAGCGCCCGGTCATAGGTAGGCGCGACGATGAGCATTTTCACCGGATTTTCGCGATAGGCCGCCGCGAGCAGCATCGCGCGCGCCTCGATCGGCAGCGAACGCCATTCCGCCGAGTGATCCAGACGTGAAAATGCCTCTTGAACGGACTCAAGTCCGCCGAGCGCGCGTGCCCATTCGGCGATGCGCATGAGTCCCGATAGTACCCGTTGCAGTGGGTATACTCCGTGTTCTTCTGGTGGGGGCTTAGCTCAGTTGGGAGAGCGCCTGCTTTGCAAGCAGGATGTCAGGGGTTCGAGTCCCCTAGCCTCCACCAGGGCTCTCACTAACGGTCCCGTTTCGATCACCTCAAGCGGTTTGGGGGCCACTCCGGCGCCTAAATGTCCCAAGCTCTTCGGTAAGCGAGAATTCCCATCCCGTGCAGTCATTATCGGCGGAACATCGGGATGAGGCGAATAGAGCCCATATTCGCCTCGCAATGTGAGGCCAATGTCCTGACTGCTGTTAACATGAGGTTATTCTTTCCCAGCAGCTTGACTCAGATCGACGACGCCGTGCCTCTCCATATTGGATTGACCAGCGAGGACGAATACCTTCACCCAGCCCGCAGGGCGTTTCGCGGCACCACCGAATAAGGGGAAGCGTATGGGCCGGACCAGATTAAGGAAGTGAGACATGACAGCAACGCGAGGCGGGCGTACATGCCTCAGTCTGGTCCCAATTCGCGGCGGCGGCCATAATTCCTCGTGGCTTTTACGAAATCGGCAATTCCCGTCGCCCTCGCTTTGGTGCTCGCCGGAAACGGTCTCGCCCAGCGCGAGTATCTTGCTGGCTACCTCATCATCCCGACCGGTGAGCGAGTCGAGCCGCAGTTCAATGCCGGGTTCTCCATGTACGTCGCAGCTTGGCCATTGCTTCGAACGTATCCAGGTCATCAGTTCCAAACTGGCTTGCCGAGCACCTGGATGTTTGCCCAGTTCGATGGCCAGCCGCCCAAGGACATGTATTCCGATGTCGAAGGTGGGCTCGGGTGGTGGCGCGACACGCGTTTTCCAACCGAGAGCCCCAAGTTCATCATGGGCGGCGTTGGACCCAACTTCTCGGTGATTGCCAACGGTCCCGCGCACGGCTGGGGGACATGGGAAAAGCCTCGTGGGCTCTATGGTGTGGCCCAACTCAGTCCGTGGCTCCTCTTTCCCATCGATGGGCTGAACGTCGCTCAGGATGCTTGCGGAGAACTCTTTGGCTACGGCTACCTCAAACTTCCCCTCACCGAACCGAAGAAAACCACGAGCGGGAAGCCAGTTCCAACTGGGAATCACTGCTGGACGCTGTTCCTGAACACCCAAAATTTCAAAGGCCCGGTCGCCTTCTTTCTGCCAAATTTCTGGTCTCAGGAAAGCGTCGGTAAACCCGAGTGGGCAGGCAAGCTCCTGGACAGCCGCCCTGTCGACCCCAATCGCCATGTGCAGATGGAGACCCAGTACATTCCGTGCCGAATCGCGGTCGATTCAAAGGGAGACTCCTACGCTCGGATCGCGCAAACCGCCTTTCCGCGCTCCGCCAACGGAAACTCGATCCTTGTTCATCACGACACGGTCTATACCGATGACGCCCTCTGGAACTCGGTCAGCCGTTGGTTCGAAGGGGGCAAGCCCAGCACTGGCGAGATCAACGCCAAAGCGAGTTTCATTCGCACGTTCCCCGGACGCGGAAGTGCCACCTGGGAGTTTCACACCCCCGGGCCCGAAGGCAAGGAAGTGAAAGTCCCCATCGATTGGAACGCGTTCGCAACCCCGATTTCCGTGGGGGGCAAGACCTTCGGCTATTCATGGAACTATGAGCATGTCACCAAGACAGACTCGCCAGACGGACCGCTGGCCACCCTTCCCGAGTACTTCCGACTCGACAAGGGCACGGGAAATCAGAAGCCGATTTGGAGGCCAGTTAAGGGCGACCAGGTTCCCGCCGAGACCAGGCTCCAAGAGATCAAATGGGATCGTCCAAAGGAGAATCCGGAAGAGCCCTACACGACTCCTGACGCCCGGATTAGCAGTTGGAAGACCCCTGGCCCGAAGGCGGGACCATTCCAGGCAAAGCTGGGCGATGGCAGCGTGGTCACCTATTACTGGTATCGATTCGCAGACCAACCGGCTCTCCTGAACGCCGACCTTACCAAGGCCGAACGCGAGGCGATGCAGAAGAAGGTCGAAAGGCTCCATCGGGCGTGGCCCAAGAACCGGAACTACCTGCCGCCGCCCACCGTTGGCAAACTGGCGAACCTCGACCCTGCCCAGATCGTGAAGCCACCCAAAGGCCTGGAGATCGGCTATGTGCCCATCACGACGCGGCAGGAATTGACCGCGCGGTGATGGATGGTCAGAACGTACCGCTCTATTTAGGGCCGGAGATCACTTATGCGGCGTGCCCAGGCAGTCCCAACACTTACGAATTGTCTTCGCGAGCTCGGCGGCCTCGTCCTCGCCTTCGTAGTGCATGAAGATGACTTCGCGGGAGGCACGACGCGATGGCCGCCCCATTCCGAAAGCATCAAGGCATTCGCAGCAACATCACGACCGAACCGGTATCGACGAATCCCAACTTTCGGTAGACCGAGTAACCCATCTCGGAGGCTTGCAGGACACCGACTCGATAACCCTGCGCTGCCGCGCGACGAAGCGGCTCCGCGGTTAGGGCGGCACCGAGCCCACGCTGTCGGTGCTCGGGAAGGGTGGCGACGCAGTAGATGCCGGCCACTCCCTGTGCCCCGATCAGCATCGAGACGGCAACCGGTGCGCCGCCATACAACGCCGCGAAGAACTGCATGTCGGCGTCACTTGACCCCTCAATGGGAATAGTCTTTGGGCTGAACGCATCGGCAACCGGCTGCGGCAGACCGTAGCCTTCCGCCAGTGTTCGAGCCCACGGTGCAGGGTCGTCCCCGGGCACCAATCGTACGATGCTGTAACCCGCCGCCAGGTCCGTTCCAGGCAGGGTAGCAAGGTCGACGGCCATCGCTGGTAGAGCCGCTTCATGGCTGAAACCGGCTTGGGTCGCGTGTGCTCGCGCCTCTTCGCTAACGCCGTCCGTAAAGAGTAGGCACGCGGGCAGTCCAGTTTCTGCCAGCGCTGCCGAGGCTGCGGGCACTTCATCATCCGCGAGCCCAATCGCGAAGTTGCCGAGCGGATGTGCTTCACCCGTAATCAACATGACTCCCCCACTCGCCATTTTCGTGCCTCCCGCAGGGTTCCCTGTGTCGAAGGCCTTGGCGAACGCGATCGCCATATGGTGGGCTGCAATGCCCGGGTTGTCGTTCGTGTGCTGAAGGTTCATGATCCGTCCAGTCTACTTCCCGTCGAAATCGTCCCAGTGGGCCGATGGCTACGTGCGACCATGAAATTCGAGACCATCCGGAGTCAGCGGAGCAGAAGGGCAACGACCAACAGGCTGGCGTTATGGATCCCGTGGAAGATCATCGCGGGGATGATGCTTCGGGTTTGGTAAGTCAACCCGGCTGCAACTGCCGCGACGCCCATAAGGGGTGGCCAGCCAGCGATTCCTTGCGGATGGATCGAGGCGAACAAGAAGCTGGACAGCAAGATGCCCCAGACTGGGCTTCCCAGAACTCTGCCAAGAGCGGGGAAAAGCATTCCCCGGAAGAACGTCTCCTCGATAAGTGGAGCCCCAATCACCGCGACCAACAAGATGCCGATGATCACCGGGACCGTGGGATTGGCCGCGATTTCACTATTCACGGGATGGGTCGGCTCGGGAACGAATTGGCTCAAGGCATTGGTTAGTACCGCAAGCACGGCCAAGACGGGAATATTGGCGATCCAACCGCCCACGCCCCAGAGCACGAGCTTTCCGATCGGCTGGCGCTCCCCCAATCGCTGTGTCCATGTCGTGCTCACGCCTCCAATCCGGAGTCGAAAGATGAGCGCAATGAAGAGGGCGACCAAAACAGAGGCCAAGCCCTGTTCGAGTATTTCCGGTAGGTTGAGCAAGGGCAAAACGATCAAGGGTGCCACGAGCATCCAGGCAACCATGATCAGGACCGCCCGCAGCGCGTCGCGATCGGCGGCAAGCAACGTCGGATAGAAGACCGGGTATCCGAGCGGACGCCATCGTCCGGACGTGACCTGTTTGTAGTAAATGCCCCACAAGACGAGGCCCACCGGAAACAAGAGGAGAGCGGCAACGACGATTCCCATTCCCAAGGCCCACCGACCAACCGGAAGCTCCTTTCGGGCCGCTTGGTCACCCGCCTTCTCCGAAACGTGGATCCGGGCAACCTCATCGAGGAAGTCCTCGCCTTTGATCTGCGAGCGAAGTTCTTGGGCTCGTTCGGGTGTCAGCGTTGCTGGGCGATAAGCCTCAGCGAGCGCCCGGAGGTCAGCGTCTTTCGAAGACGATAGGGCCGCCAAATCTTCATTCTTTAGGGGTTTGCCGAGTTCTGTGCGAGCGGCGGCGTAGATGCGGGCGGCCGTCACATCCGTGGTATGGGCCTCGATCACATCGTTGACGACCTCCTCGAGGAGCTTGTCCCGCTGATCCTTGCTCTCCTCTCCGAGGGCACCCATGACAAAGGCAAATTTGAGTTGCTGGGCGGCACCTTCAAACTTGGGATTGCTTGCTGTCACCTTTTTCTGCGTCTTCTCGGGCTTTTCCGGGTTGAAACTCTGGTACAGCGCAGACGTCACCAAGATGGCGAAGAAGGCGAAGAGGAGCAGCCAGCCGAAGACGTCGCGGCGCCCGCTGTCGATGACGGGGGGCGGAACCGTGAAGGGCGATGGCGGGGGCGGGCTCCACGGCTCATGCATGAACAAAATCCTACCAGTCCTGAACCTTGGCTGAATGGGTCCGTGTCCGGCCGACCTCGCCGGTATAGTGCAGAAACAATGAAGAAACTCGTTTTGGCTTGTCTTGCGTTCGTGGCCACCGTGCCTTCCTGGAGTACCCCGATAGCCGAGGAAACGCTCTACCAGCGGCTTGGCGGAGTCCACCCGATCGCGTCAGTTTGCGATGCATTCGTCGATCGTCTGCTCGCCAATCCGAAGATCATGGGTCCGCTCTCGAAGCGGGTGAAGATCCTGCCCGCCGAGGGCAAGAAGCGCACGCCGGGACTCAAGTACTTGCTCACGGAGCAGATTTGCGCGGCAGCGGGCGGTCCCCAAAAGTACTCGGGTCGCGACATGCGGAGCGTTCACGCGGGAATGGTCATCGACGACGCTCAGTGGGACGCGATGGTCGACGACCTGACGGCGACGCTGACGCAGTTCAAAGTCCCCGCCGAGATGCAGGCCGAAATCGCCAAACTCCTCGCCCCGACCAAGAGGGACATCGTCACCGGCGAGAACGTGCGCATGAGACCCAATCTGGATCGCCCCCCGACGGCCAACGCACCGCTTTATGATCGGCTCGGTGGAGTGTATGGCATTGCTCTGGTCTGCGATCAGTTTGTCGACGCCTTGCTCAAGGAGCCCGCGATTGGCGCGAATCCCAAGGTCGCCGAGTCTTTCTCGAAGATCACCGTTCCCGGGATCAAGTTCATGCTGACGTCGCAGATATGCGCTCTCACCGGAGGGCCTCAGAAGTATGTGGGGCGGTCGATGAAGGACTCACACAAGGGTCTTGGGATCACCGCCGAAGAGTGGGACGCCAGCGGCAAAGTGTTCGTGAAGACGCTCCAAAAGCTGGGAGTTGGCAAGACCGAGCAAGACGAACTCGTTGCTGCCATCACCAAGATGCGGAAAGACATCGTCGAGAAGTAAAGCCCCGTCGATTCGGTGCGCTAGTAAGCGGCGGCCCATTTCAAAAGAGCAGGGTCGCCGTTAAACTGAAGAGGATGACGCGCCCCGACTCCGATCATCCCGAACCGGACTTTGTCGAGCTTCGGCGCACAAAGCCCGCCGCCGATTTGGCCGTGCCCAGTCGGGGTTGAGCCTCCCTCCCCGTCGACAGCAAACCACTTGCCGCCAGGGACGCCCCCGCCGCACCCGCCGCCTTCAAAAGACTCGCGTCGACCCATCCGCTTAGCCATACGCCTATCGTAGTGCGAGTGGCCTGCGTTGTTCGATGAAAGCCGCCAATCAGCCGGCAAGAACCTGACGAAAGATAGGAGGAATCCTGTCGGCGAGCGATGTATCATGCGTGGAACGATCATGAAGAGACGATCCACACGACTACTTCCGCTCACCCTGCTCAGCGTCGCATTATTCGGCCCGGTGATTGCTCTTGTCCTTCGGTCCCAGACCGTTTTGGTGGCAAATGATGGGATCTGCAAAGACCTCAAGGGCACCGTCAGGTACCACACGAAGGTCCTCTTCCAGCTTCCTGATGGCACATGGAAAGAGGCGCAAATGACGGCTTGCTCCGTCCCGATGCCTGATCGCGCCGTACCCCCCGGAGGCGGCGGCACGCTGGGCGACCTAACTGCGGCGAGCACCTTTTACCGGGTCGTTGAGACCGCTAAGATGGGGCCCGAACTCGACGAAGAGGAGTCCATCACGATCTTCGCTCCTTCCAACAAGGCCATGAAACAGTTGCCCGTTCGTGAGCTTGAAAAGCTGACGAGCGACCGGGAATCGGCCAGGGCGTTCGTTCTGCGGCATGTCGTCATGGGAAAATCCTTGGCCCTTGACACGACAAACCTCAAGAATGCCTCCAAGCTGGGTGAGCGGCGTCGCGGAGCCGGACGAGCGGTGACGATCAAGGACAGTCTCATCGCCTACGACGACGCCCCCATCTTCATGGGAGACATCGAAGCCAAAAACGGCCTTGTCCATGTCATCGACTCGGTCTTGCCCCCGCGCTAGGCTCTGCCGAGCATGAATAGAAATAGCCCCTATCTCATGACAGGGGCCATTTCTGTGCTGATCTAGGGTCCTATCGTCGGTCGATCAGAGTCAGGTGCCGAATCGGCTGGCCGACGCTGGGGTCGCCGATGGCGCAGACGGTGAACACCTGGCCCGCCAAATCCTCGAGCGTGCCGGTGTCGATAGCCACGGTCTTCGTACCCGCAAGGGTCATACGAATCCGGAAGACCCCCGGAGCGATTGGCACGTAGGGCGTGATCTCTTTGAACGCAACATTTTTGTAGTTCGGCTGAACGTCCACGAGGTCCACGAGGGGATCGGTGATGTAGATGTCGACATTGGGCGCGGCGGGCGAGCCGTGGAAGACTCGAACCTTTGCCTTGTCCACCGCTGGCCTCGTGTCGTCGTCGACTTTCACTAGGGTCGCATCGCCCTGCCCGATCGAGCCTACGCCGAAGAAGGTGTATTCCTTATCAGTAGTCAACCACTCGGTCTCGCTGTCCAAAGTGCCGAGATCGACTTCGTAAAGGTCGGCCTGACTTCGACCCGATTCGCGAGATTGGTAGCCACTTTCCTCGCGATATTCCAAGCTGCGCGGGGAAACGGGTGCACCCATCCAATACAGTTGGGCCAGGTTCGAGTCGTCGACCAAGTTGACGATCCGAAGCCTCATGTTGGTGGGACCGCCGCCATGATCCGTACCGCATCCGATCAGACCGATCAGGAGCCCTGCCACCACTGCCGCTTTTCCTAGGAACCTCATAACCACATCTCCTCCAAGTTGAGGGCACAAGTTTATCACTTGAGGCCGACCGGTTGCGAGGGTCGAGCCCTTCCGGCACGCTTACTTGGGAGTTTTAGGCCCTCCTGGCCTCCTTCCCTCCATTCCTTGGCCACAAATCCAGACGCCCGAGCCCCGGGCAAAGTACCGGCCAATCGGCCAAACTCGCAATCATGAGCAACCTCAGCTACGAGAAGTTAAGCCCCGAAGCCGTCGCCGAGCGTCTTTCAGCCCTTTCCGGCTGGCAGATTGAGGATGGAGCGCTGACCAAGCTGTACTCGTTTTCGAGCTATGCCGCCGGGTTGATGTTCGGCGCCGCCGTGGGCCAGCTTGCCGACGCGCTGAATCACCATCCCGACCTGCTGATTGGTTATCAGAAGGTGCGCGTGAGCCTGGTGACCCACGATGCGGGCGGCGGTTTGACCGCGTACGACTTCGAGCTCGCGCGCCGAATCGACGAGCGGCTGGGCTAGTCTTCGTCGAAGAGGTGGAGTTGCTGCTCGATGCCGCTGGCCGTCAGCGAGTAGGTGCGGTTGGCCGCTTCGGCGAGCCCGCCTAACTGGTTGACCGTCTTCACGATTTGGGGCACGCAATACTCCCGCATCTGCTCGCGCACCTGCATTCCATTGAAGCGCAGCACTTTCCATCCCTTTGCCGCCAGGGCGTTGTTGCGCTCGTTGTCTTCGGGAATGCGATCCACGTCAGCGTGCCAGGTGTCACCGTCCGTCTCGACATCGATCTTGCCCTCACGGCAGAAGATGGCGAAGTCCAGCGCGTACCACTTGGAGTCGATCTGGATGTGGTACTGCCGCTCGGCTCGCAACTTGAGCTTCTTGAGTTCGCCCCAGATCGCGTCTTCAAGAGGGCTCTCGTCAAACAAGTCATTGATCTCGATTGCTGTTTCTAGCTTGAAATAAGTCGTCGGGATGAATACGATAAGCCTGAGGCGGATGCTGACGATGGGTTCTGGCAGCTTTTCGACGGGTCCGAGGTGCAACTGGTAGTACCTTCTACCGGACTTGGGACTGCGACCTTCATTGGGAAACAGGTCCTCTCGGCTTGCCTCGACAATCCGAAGCACTTTAGCCGTATAGTGGATCGCAATAGGCTTGCTCTCCGAAGACCTTAGTTTGATAGAAGGCTAGCAGCTTCGGCGGCCATCGTCGCGGAGCTTTGTCGATGGGGATGCGATACCACCGGTGTTCCCGGACGATCTGCCAGTCGGGCAGGTTGTTGACGACGACTACCAACACCTCGCCCCGCTTGGTGGGCGGTTTCTTGCCCTGGTCCCGCATCGCAGTTGCATTATGGATGCAGCTGCCGGCGAGTCGTAGCGTAGAATACGAACTATGAACTGGCGCGTTGTCTTAGAGAAAGACCCCGAAACCGGCGATTGGGCCGCTTGGTGCCCCGAGTTGCCCGGGTGCACATCGGCTGGCGAAACGGAGGAAAGCGCGCTCGCCAATATGGCCGAGGCTATCAAGCTCTACCTGGAGCCCACGCCCATTGAACTGCAAGCCAGTGCTGTCCTAAAGCAGATAGCGGTCTAATGGGGGAGAAGTTTCCGAGGCTGAGTACCTTTCCCTGCGTTGGATGCTGGCGCGCCTCGTGCCCCCGATCCCATGCGGTTTCGAGTTCTTGGGCTTAAACGTCCTCATCGACACCAGCCACCCGAAGTAAATTTTAGCGGCTTTCTTTCTCAAGAAAGGGGACCGGACCCAGCCCAAGATGCCGACGAGCCTCGAGCGCAAGTTCGACCGCCTCATCAAGATTCGCTCGTGCCTCCTCAAGGGTGGAGCCGATCGTGTTGGTGCCGGGAATCTCGACAACCATTCCGACCCAAAAGCCCTCACTTTCGTAGAAGACCTCCTTGAAGTTGGGCTCCATGTCCTCCATTGTAACAAGGCCTGGACAGATCCAGATCATCGGTTCCGAAGCGTACACGATTTTGAGGGCTTAGAGTAGTTTCTTGTAAGCCTCGATGCTCAATCCGGCAGCCTTGATGATTCCGGCCATCGTGAACGCGTGGATCGGGTTACTTCGGGGAATGGTGATGATATGCTTGCCGTCGGACATCGTGACGTGCTTGCCCTGTCGCTCAATTCGAAAGCCCGCCTTTTCAAAAGCCCGAATTGCCACCAGATGATTGACGCCAGGCAGCTTAGGCAACGTTCACACGCACGGTATGCGACTTCGCGCCAAGTTCGCGACTTGAAATTTGCTCCGCCACGGCCAAATAGTCCGCAATCGCCTCTTCGATGTTGGCAAGTGCCTCGGCTTCGGTTGCGCCCTCTGACCAACATCCCGGCAAACCGGGCACCCACACCGAGACACCTTCGTCGGTCTGCTTCGTCACGACTTTGAATTCCATTTGTCTATTGTACGTCGGCGCATCCGCGAATTCAGCGCAATGCCGACATTACTTTTTCGCCTCCCACAGTCCGGCCAGCCCAGGCACCGTTGGCAGCGGCGTCGGCAGCGGAGGGGTCGTGGCAGAGCCGGACGCGGGGAGGGTGTACTTTGCCCATCCTGGCCCGAAGAGGCCTGCTGGGGTTAGCTCCGAACCGACGGGAACGCCCTCGCCGAAGAGCAGAACCGCTCCTGGGGCACCGGTCAGCCGATAGCCGGCCCCAAGCACGCTGGCCAAGACAGGTTCCTCGCTCTGACTCCGGACCGACGACCTCAGCGCGGACACGACGCGGTCCTCGGGCATGCCTTCCAGTTGGCGGCGATAGGCGGACTTTCGCACGGACTCCAGTGGAGCGACGGCCTTGTCGGTGACGAGACCGGCTTCCAGCATGGCTCCGAGCGCAGCATCCTCGGGGCGGGCCGAGAGCCATCCGGCGAGGCTGCCGAGGGCGGAGGCGTTCTTAGAAGCGGGCCAATACCTCCAAGTCAGCCAGTCAAGGGTCGCGCGCAGGGAGTCGAGCATGGGATTGTCGGGCGCACCGAGCGATCCGGCCACGAGCGAATGAGCGGCAGCCACATCGATCCCGGCTCCGCTCGGGTCGAACGGGAAGGCGATCTTGGAGATGGGATCGCGCGTGGAAGGAGACATCGTGCCGAAGTCGTCCGTCAAGCCTTGGAGTTGGGCTCTCAGCGTCGCCGGGGCGTTAGCCAGCCGTACCGCCAGCGCCATCTGCACCAGCTTGGGAACCTCAAGGGGAGAGGCCGGGGTCAGGTTCGGCGGCGTCCCCACCGCCACCGCCCGACCCGGCGGAAGCTCGACACGGGGGAACCGGACAACGATCTTGGGCTCGGGGGTATAGGCGAGCGGCCCCTCATCGAGGTCAATCCCTGTGCTGACGACCTTTCCTTGCACCTGAATCCGATAGCCGAGCTTCGACGCGCGCACCGCTGGATACGGGAGGACGATGTTGCCCCGGTTCATGCGCCAAGTCATCACCACCGCATCTCGCTCGACGCGCGCTTCATGGCTGTCGATGACTGGGCTCATGGAGGTGAAAAACGGAGCATGACGCTTGAAGTTGACAACCATCTGCCCCAAGGTCGCCGCATCGGTGGTGGCGAGCGACTTGATACCCACCGGAAGCGCGACACGCATCCAACCCTGGTAGACGCCGATGGAGTCGATACGCCAAGCGCCGGGCTTGCCGCTGAGCTTGATAGAGGCCTGG
The DNA here is from genome assembly GCA_019694835.1 of Fimbriimonadaceae bacterium. The sequence goes on from JAIBBE010000083.1 coordinate 32,715, forward strand.
CTGCCGGGAAAGGCCAGCAGAATTGGAGGCTGGGACTCTTGGAAGGAAACGATGAACCACGAGGCTTTCGCGGTCGGAACGCCGGGCCCGATACTCCCCTCTGACCACGTGATGAAAGGACTCAGATTCGAACTCGAGGCGAACCCAAAGCCACCCTGGAAGTGCAGTTCGAAACCGGGACTTAGCAGATTTACCCTCAGTTTGTCCGGGCTCCGACCGCTTCCCCCCAGCAAGTACGTTGCCCCCGTCGCGCTGACGCCCGAAGGGGACCAACTCTTGGCGGGCTGGAGAAAGCGAAGCGTGTCGGCGGTTGGGGAAGCCGCCCGGAACCCGTTGGAATCGAGTCGGAATCCAGGCACCGGGGGGATCTTCTTGAACGAGAAGCGGCCCGCCGAAGGAGCGGCAACGCAAACACCGGCCATGCCGACCGTCACGATGAGGCCGCTGAATCGGAGCTTAGAACGACGCGCCAAGAAGTTCGATGCCGATCCGCTTCGTGCGCGCCGACCAGCTCAGGCCGACTTCGCGGAAGCCGATTCGGTAGCCGATGATAAAGCTGTAGTCGGTAAAGCTGCTGCCGAGGTACCGATCGAGCGAGTAGCCCATGCCGATTCGCCAGTCGGCGAGACGAAGCCGCATGTCGGCCGATGCGTTGATCCGGTCCATGTCAAGGCTCTTGCCGCCGAAGAAGCGAAGCGTCATCGGTCCGGAGCTGACGTAGCTCTGAAGACTGAGGCGGTGCCGACCGAGGATGCCAGCGGTGAAGCCGTCGTCCAAGTAGTCATAAGTCAGCGTCATTGACGAGTTGTTGTTGATCCGGGTGCTGTAGCTTGTCGTCAGGCCCGTCGTCAGGCCACTCTTGACGTTGTGGCCGGTCAAATGGCTGATGTTGAAGGCTGCGCTCAAACTGCTGTCTCGCCCCATCGCGATGGTGTCCATACGGAAGCGAGAGTTGAGGCCAACGGAATTCTGGAACGCGGAGTTGTTGGCCGACTTGAATTCAAGTTGCTGTGCCGTCAGTCCGTATTCCATGCTGAACGGCAGCTTGCCCATGCGAATGGGGTCCTTGTCAACCGACAAGAAGTACTGTTCGTTTTGGTAAGGCGTACCTTTCAAGGTCTTGCCCATGCTGGCGGTCGCATTCGCCTGGAAGCCGTCGAAGTCGCGCCCAATCTGGGCGGTGCCAAACATGCTGCTGTGGGCCGGAAAATCGATCTGGGCCGAGGCTGCGCTTCGGTCGTCGAGCTTCAAGTTGTGGCGCATTCCGACGCCCCAGTCGTTTCGAAGCAAACCACTCACGACGAGTCCGCCCTGCGAATCGTTACCCTTATTCCAGTGCAGTTCATAGTCCAGCGAAGTACCGCGCGCAGCTCCGATGCCCCCGCCGTAGCGGGTGCCCGATCGGAAGCGCAGCAGGCTGGTCTCGCCCGGCTTCAGGGAAAGGTAGTGCGGGTAATCAATCGCCAACTGGTTGTTAGTGACGTTGAGAAACTGGTCGGTGACGATCGGTGTGTTGGTCTGAGCGCTCAGCTGGAACAGCGGCAGTTTCATGACCTTCGCTCCGCCAACGACGAGTTCGGCTCGGTGGAACTGGATGTCGCGGGTCGGGTACGCGACGGCCTTCTTGGCCGCGATCAGCGTGACCGAGTTGCCGAGATTCGCGAAGGCGAACTGGCTTGGGCTCACCGCGCCGGTGTACGGGATGAATTCGCCGGAACCGATCTGCATCGTTCCGAAACGCTCGCGTGGCTCGGTGTCTACCCATACGAAGGGAGCCTGTTCGTAGACGCGGGGCGTCGAGTCCATGTAAACGGTCGTTCCGATGCCTTGACGAATGTTCAGGCGGAGGTAAAGCTGATCAAACTCGCGCTCTTCCTTGCCGATTTTTACGACGGCCTTGCGGGCCTTCACTTCGTACATCGGCACGTTGACTTGAACGTGGTCGGCTCGAATCTCGATATCGCGGTAGCGGACCTCGACTTCGTGGGAATCGCCGGCGGCTTCGACCGTCCGAAGTTCGGTGCTGTACATGAGGTACTTCGGCGCGACGATTTCGATGTAGTCTTTGGCGCTTTCGAGGAGAGCCCGATCGGCGACGAATTCGACGGCGATTTCAGCGCTCGCATTGATGGCGGGAAAAGCGGTGGCCTTAATGTGCGCGGTTCCGGCGAATCCGGGAGCGGTGAGGAAGGCTCGGGCGAGTCCGTTAATGGTGCTGACCGTGGGGCTTCGGAACGTCCCTAGGTCCGTTTCAAAGCGCACGATGGTGCCGTCTGGCACGTTTCGACCTGCCTGATCGCTCACGATGGCGGTGATGGTGATGTTCTTGCGACCGTCCGCAAGAGCGATCGTATCGAAAGTCGTCAGTCGAATCGCGCCGTCATTGGCGAGGGCGACCATAAACGACAAAGTCGCCAGGAGCGCAACCAGGCTCCGGGCGGCTACGAGACGAGCAAAGGTCCTCAGCCGGACAAACATCCGTGTCACCAAAATACAGACGAGAAGGTCGGGGCTCTGGGCGCACTTGGCACGCCCAGAGCGAGATGATATTACCGCACGACGTTGATCGGCACGATCTTTCGAACGCGCTCACCATTGACGGTTTCAGCCATGATCTCGACCCGGTAGGTTCCCGGGGCGACGGCACGGTTGGCGCTGTCGCGCATGGCCCAGGTTGCGGAGTTCTGACCGACGCGGTCCGCACGGCCTCGGCTGACGGCGAACACTTCCTTGCCGCTGCCAGAGAGGATGCGAATCGTTGTTGTTGCGTCAGAGCTGAGCGTGTAGTTGATCGAGAACGGGGCCGCCAAATCCTTGGACGGGCGAGTCACGACCACGTTTCCGATGACGGCGCGCGAGGCACCACCCGGTTCCATCGTGAGCGTGAACTCGCGAGTGGTCGCTTCTTCGACGCGGAACGAGTAGCCGGAGGTCGATCGCACATCGCGAGCGGTACCGGTTGCCTTGTCCACGAGTCGGAGGCGGACGTTCTTCGGAATGGTCGTCAGGTTCGGCCACGTCAGCATGACGTCGGTCGCACCGTCGGTCTTCACGAAGACCTTCCACTCCTTCTTCGCCAGCTTGTCCACGAAGGCCTGGGCCATTCGCATCGGCTTGCCCGCAATGGTGTCCTCAATCGAGATTTCGGCATGGCCGGTCTTAACCACGCGACCCTGAGGAGGCGTCGGCGGCTTCGGCACGCGATAGAGGTTGACGTCCTTCATGCTTCCCGCCACGCCGACGTAGTTCTGGTCATCCAGCGACTCGTTGGTTTGGACGGCTAGTTGAAGACGCCATTTCTTGTCTGTCTGCTTCCAGGCATCCTTGTTCGTTCCCGCGACCGGGCTTCGACCCGAATTGGGAAGACCAGGGGTGAACACGCCGGGCCAGACGAGTCGGATCGGACGTACGGTGGAGACATAGATCCAGTAGCCGGTGTTCGGCTGCATGAAGTCCGTGACGCCTTCGGTGTACTTGTACGAACCGGTCGACGGATCGGCGGGATCGCGCTGCCAGGACGCCAAGCTGGGCGAGATGAAGCCGAGCGTGATCAGGTCTTGGAAGGTGAACGACTCCTGCGGATTGTCCTGAGCGACCGCGACCAATGTTCCCAGTTGAATCGGGTAGTTGTACGGGTTGCCGATCAGGTTCCAGCCGAACTGCAGATTGGTGATCAATCCACCCGGCGCAGTGTCGGTCGGAAGAACCGCGTTTTGCAGGGTCTTGTAGCCGAAATCGCTGGTCGGGACGATCCACACGCCACCGGAACGGCTTGCGCTCGTTGCGGGGACGTAGGTGCCGAGGTCGGGGCTCCAAGCCCATGCCTGGAAGTCCTGATTGATGAGCAGCGGAGCGAGGACGGCTTCGAGCGAACTGTCCGGGAAATTCCACGGAATCGCTACGAGGCTCGGCCCTTCCGGCATGGCCAGTCGAGGCGTCGCCGCGATCGGCACGTTGACTTTGATCGTCTTGGTCGGACCAGGCACGGTTTCATACTTGATCTGGACCGGGAAGTTGCCAAAAAGATTTCCGTCAGCCTGGACGTTCCACTCGACGAAAGCGACTTCATTGGGCGCGATGCGCGAAATCACCTTCGTTTGGGGCTCACCACCCGTGCGGGTAAGGCCTGGAGGAAGGATAATCGTAATCCGCGTATCGTTGAGCGTCACTTCGCGATCGATCTGCGAGTACTGGTTATCCAGATAGGCCCGAATCACGAACGGGTTTGGACTGAGATCGTCGATCCCCTGATTTGGTCCCGCCGCGATCAGCTTCGGAGCATCAACGACAACCGTGAACGGATCAAGGTAGTCACCAACGGACCACGACGTGCGCACGTAGTGCGTAATCGTGCGCGTCGCACCCGGGGCCACGTCAACACCCGCGATGTTCTGGATGAAAGCGGTCTCATTGAGTGAGATATCGGCTTCTTCCTTGGCAGGCGGATTGTTGTTGATCAAGGGGTCGGGCCCTTGATCGAGAAAGACGCGATTGCGCATCACGTTGTCCCAGATCAACCCGGGCTGAGTGAATGACCCGTATTCGCCGATCAGCATCTGATCAACTGGCGTCTGATCCGAAATCTCGTCGGTCGTGATATTGGTGACGCGCATGCCGAACGGAATCGACTGCCCCGGATCGAAGTTCACATAAGCGGGGAACTTGGGGTTGTCTTTTAGCCAGTTGCGCTCGGTGCGAAGCGGCTTGGTTGTCGGCGTGTTCGTAAAGGCGATGTAGCTCAGATCGTAACCCGGCTCGGGAGTCAAGCCTTTAACGCCGCCGCCTTGCTGGGTCGTGTTGCCGACCAGAAGCGAACCAAACTGGCTGTAGTTAGTGCCCGGTTCGGTCACGAAGCCGGAGACCGTGCGCATCGCCGCTGCGGCGCCAAAGCGGAGGCCGATTCGCTGATTCGTCGTTTGCAGGTTGGTGATAATGAACTGCATCCGGCAGGCATCGCCAATGATGCGCATGGTGAGTTGAACGTCGACATCGGCATCGTTCCAGAGTCCAACGATGTAGCGTCGACTGGCGCCCACGAAGGAGCCGCGAAGGCCACCCTGGCCGAATAGTTCGTCGTCCGTTCCGTCTGCACCCTTGATGATCCTGACGTAGCTGAAATCGCCTGCCGGGTCAAAGGGCGCTCCGAGCGTCAGGGCCAAATTGTCATCAAAGTCAGTCTGGACCGACCCTGTTGGGCCGACGGAAAATGCGAAACGCCCAGGAGCAGGCTGCGTGCGTGCTGTCGCATAGCAAGGGAAGTTCGGATCGCCGCCATAGGTGACGGTGCCGCTCGTTCCCAGCGCACAACGAAAGAGTTCGTTGCTGACCGACAAGATGCCCCAGTCGGTCGAATAGGGTGATACGGGCTGCTCTTCTTGCGCGTCGCACTCAAAGACCCAGCCGGGGCCAAATTGAGCGTGAGCGGAGGCTCCCAATCCTAGTGCCGCCGCCAGTACGAGTGATCTCTTCCAAGTGAAATTCATGCTTATTCCTCGCCTCTCAAGAATGACGGTTCCCGGCGTTGCCGGGAACGGTCATTTTTTGCCCGCCTTCTATTGGGTCGGCGGAATGGGCGGATCGGTCGGGCGCGAGAAGCGGAACGGAGCGCTGAAAATGTATCGCTCGCCGCCTACGGGAACAGGGCCCGGGCTGTCTCCTTCATTGCGAACGCCGATTCTCCAGTAAACGAACTGCGATCCCTTGAACGCGGTCAGCGCTTCCTGGATCGGCTTCGTACTGAGCTGGGCTCCGGGCAGGCCGCTGTTGTCGATCACGACCGCTTCGGCCGGCATGATCGTCCGGTTCTTCGGGAAGATCGGATCATCCGAGAGTTGGAGGACATATCGCAGGATGACGCTGGCGGTCGCGCCTCTCACCGAAGTGAAGACGAAGACCGGAGCAGTTGCGATGATCGCGTTATTTACCGGAGAGCGAAGGCCAGGGCGAACCAGCGGAGTCGCCTGACCGCGAGCCGTCACCTTCGTCGAAGCGAAGTAGCAACGATCGCCGCCGCCACCGGTGTTCTGCTGAAGGTAGATCTCACCTTCGTCCGACATTTCGGAGCCGCCCGTCGAGTAAGGAATGTCCTCATCGTCGATCATCGCGACTTCGGCACCGCGGCCGCCGGTCAAGCCGCCGGTCGTGTTGCCGCCGCCGGTCGTGGTCAGACCCGTGGTACCGCCTGTGGTCGTGGTACCGGTCGTGCCACCGCCCGTGTTTCCAGTGGTGCCCGTGCCGGGAAGATCCAGGGCGCTAAGGCTGTAGATCAGTTCGACCTGATAGGTATAGACGGTGCCGGGAACGACGCCGGTCGGAGTCGCCTGAGTCGGGTTGGCCGGGGCCGTGTTGTCGCAGAACGCGCCACCCACGATGCCGCCAAAGTCATACCAGGTGAAGGTTCGAGCGCGAGCGTCATCAATCGCTTCGGTTGCGAAACCAGGCGCGATCAGGACCGGGGCACCGAACGTGTCGGATCGATAGATCTGCCACTGGAAGCGCTGGCTGTTGCCCTTGACGAACCCGTCCGGTCGCCAAGAGAGCTTAACGGCGGGGGTGTCGTCGGGAAGGACCATGGCCTCCGCAGTGACGTCCGTCACGAGATCTTGGCCACCGTCTCGATTGCCTCCGAGCAGGAAGGCAGCGATGCCCACGAGCAGGAGGACGGAGATCAGGCCAGAGATATTGCTTCCCTTGCCCCGAGCACGGTCGCGCTTGGAGCCAAAGTCAGGTTCACCTTTCTTCGTAAAGCCCTTCAGTTCGGGGACATTGAAGACGACCTGGACCTTATCGCCGGGCTGAATGCCACGGTTCGACCGAACGACGCTGATGACGGCCGCATCGGGCTCGACTTCGGTAACCGTCGCCGTCGCAACCTGGTCGCGACCGCGAGTCACAATCACTTCCTGATCTTTCTGGAAGCCGGATCGCGTACCCCGGTTGATCAAAGCAGTCTTCTCGAGCGTGTTGAGAACGGTTGCCCGAGGCAAGGTGCGCGAAATGATCTGCTGCACCGACTCATAGGCCGCCGCCGAAATCGCCTCGTTGACGAGGGTTTCATCCGACACATCGCCGCCCTTGATGGCCGACGAAGCCTTGATGGCGGCACCGTTGATCGGCAAACCGCTGGCGACGTCTCGAACTTCCACACGGAGCAGGACGTCTGCTTGCTTTCCAGCGCCGACTTCGATGACCCGGTAGTCGACAATCTGACCCGAGACGATCGTCGTGGCACGAATATTCTGGCCAAGTCGGATGAGCTGGTCCGGGCGAAGGGTGCCGGTGTAACCGAGTTCAGTCTCGGCCCGGGTCACTGTCTCCGCAGGAATCATCTCGTACTTGTTGGTCTTGGCCAGCTCCGAAGCAACTGCCTCAGAGGCTGTTTTGCCGTAGCCAGCGCCGCCCTTCGAACTCAGATTCTGAAATTCGACGACGGCCCATTGGGGCAGGGTCTCGATCTGAGCGACCGACTTCGCGACCGAAACAAATGTCAAGAACGGGATGATCAGGGCGTGAACCAGCAGCAAGCTGATGCCCTTCCCGAATCGGGATTCAACGAATCGCCTCACAGTGACGAAACCTCCATGGTGCATTCCTCTCTTAGTTGCGGTAGAGCCCATCCAAGGCCCTTGCCGAAGCCGAGACACTTCGGCGGCATCCTATTCGCGAAAGCATAGCCGATCCGAGCCCGATCTCGCAACGTACTTTGACCGGGGAGGGCTCAACCTGCGCGAATTTCGGCTCCCTTCCGAACGATGGCCGCTCACCGATCCGGATCGCCCAGACCGCTCAGCGCCGCTGCCACCGTTCGATGGACGAGCGGCATTTCGATATCGGTTCTCATTACAAGGTCGGCAAACGCAAATTTCGCACGTGTGGGTATCTGGGCGGCGATTAGAGCCTCGGCTTGGGCACCGTCTCCCAGTCGCGCCGTCAGGCGGCGAAGTTGTTCCACTTTTCCACATGTGACCACCCAGGTTTGATCGAAAAGACGCTGAATGCAGGTCTCGATGAGGAGCGGCACCTCATAGAGCACGATCTTTCTTCCGGGATACTGGGCAAACATCTGAGCGAGGATTTTGGGGTGGGTGATTTCGTTCAATCGTGCCCGCGCACCTCGGTCGGCGGCAATGAGTTCGCGGACTGATGCTCGGAGGTCGGGACTGTGCTCGAGGCCGAGAGCCACTCGGATCGCGTGCTGGGTCTCAGGTTCGGCGAAGACCTCGCGACCAATCGCGTCGGCCGATACGGTGGCGTAGCCTTCATCAGCGGCGATTCTGAGGACGGTCGACTTCCCTTCCGCGATCCCCCCGGTAACGGCGACCCGCGTCAAGGTGCACAACCCGTACCGCTGGCAACCTGCCGGCGAACCGGTGCTCCTCGTCCGAAAGCCCGCCCAAGGTACCTCTCCCCCAACCCCTCTCCTCCGCCACGACTGCTTTCGCATTCAAGATCCAGGTGGCGCAGGAGAGGGGAGGCCGTCCCTCCCCTGACCTCACCCCCAGCCCCTCTCCACCGGAGTGGAGAGGGGAGTCCTGATGCAGCGACGGACATATTCGCCTACAGTGCGCCTCTTTCCTTGAGGGCGGCCACCAACTCGTCGACACTCCCCACCTTTCGCCCCGCAGCGCGGGCGGGGGGCGGCTCGAGTTTCGTTGTTCGAGTCTTTGGTGCCAAGCCAACCGCGACGGGACGCTTCTCCAACGGCTTGCTTCGGGCCTTGATGATGCCGGGCAGGGCAACATAGCGCGGCTCGTTTAACCGAAGGTCTGCGGTAATCACGGCGGGAAGGGGAAGTTCGAGGGTCTCTTCGCCGTCGTCGGTTTCGCGGGTGACGCTCACCGTGCCGGAGCCCAGTTCGATGTTGCTGGCGAACGTCGCTTGAGGCCAGCCGAGCTTGGCCGCGAGCATTTGTCCGGCCTGATTGCAGTCGTCGTCGGTCGCTTGCTTTCCCATCAGAATCAGGTCGGGCTGGATCGATGCGGCAACGGCGGCGAGTTCGGCGGCGATGCCGAGCGAGTCGAAGGTTTGGGTGGATTCGACCAAAATCGCCGAATCCGCGCCGATCGCGAGGGCTTTGCGAAGCTGCTCCTCGCACTCTGGGCCGCCGACGCTCACCACGATGATCTCGGTGCTCGGATCTTTCTCCTTCATCCGGACTGCCTCTTCAACCGCGATCTCGTCGAAAGGATTGACGTCGAACTTGACGCCGCTGACATCGAGGCCGGAACCGTCAGCCAGAGGTTTGACTTTCGCATAGGGATCGACCACACGCTTGACCGGCACCAAGATCTTCATGTCAGGAATTTTAGCTTAGGCACCCAGTCGCTCGCGCAGAAACGAGGCACGGTGGCGACTTGCGATGGCTTCGTCGTGGTTGCTGCGTACCTCAAGGGTTGAAACCCAACGGTCGACCTCGCGGAAGCTTGGTGGAAACCCTTCTAGCCCGCTCGACGACGCCCAACGCACCCACGCCAGCACCCGCAAGGCGTCCGCGAGCGTGATCTGGTTCGATGAAACGGCGAATTCGATGGCGGCCTGGGCATTTTCGGCGAGCTGACCGCGCGGCACATCCCACCGGGCCTGACGCTCCTCTCTAATGACGTACTCGCAGGCTCCCGTGAAATGCGCGGTAGGACCACTGGTAAGGCTGACCTGGAAGAACCCGCCCACGCCCCGCGTCGATTCGCCGTAAACACCTCGCGCCGTCAGGCCCATCTCGGCAAGTGCCTTGAGAACCGAGGCCAAACGCTTGGTGTGGGCAAGACCGATCAGGTGAAAAAGGGCACTGAGGCGCTTGCCTTCGCCTTCGTTGTACGGGCTGGCCGTCGCAAATCCATTTTCGGAGCGACCAAACTTCAATCCGTGTTCATGACGCTTGGGGGGAGCGGCGAACAATTGGGGATCATCGGTGGGTAGACCCTCGAGGCGCGCAAGGATATGGCTGGCAAGTCGATCGGCATTGGCAATAGACCATCCCGCCGTCACGGCCTGCAGACGAACATGGTCTTCTTCGTTGACCATCAGGCTTACAGCGCGCAACGGATCGAGGAGCACCGCGCGACCTGGTTCGCGGGTCGCAAATTCAGGCGAAAGCAGTCGACATCCGATGAGATAGTCGCGCTCGGCCTCCGAGATTCGCTTGTGAACCTCGAGTTCCAGGGGCGCGGCAGCGAGCAGCACCTGCTTGAGAATGCTCTCCAATTCGACCGGTGAGGCTTGGTGCGGAAACGGCACCCCGTCGAGGTTGCGAGCATAGCGAGCTCGTGACGATATGACGATTTCACCCTCGGGGGCATCAGGCCCGAGCCAGGCAGGTGGTGGCATGGACCGCAGGACCATCTTCTTCCATGCTTCGGAGTCGCTGATCACGCGGCGGGGCATTGTCGGGATTGTACTTGAGGCTGGGAGGGACGGGAGGCGTGGTTCGGGGAACGGGGGGCGGGGGTCGGGAATCGAAGGCGGTACGAGAGTCCCCAGCAACCAATACTGCTTTTCAAAGAGGGTGAAGGCCTGCGCAACGACAAGAGCGGGCCCGCAGGATTTACTTTATTGCGACGCCGCCGGTTCCCCGCGCACGTGCCCCGCATCCCGCATCCCGTTCCCCGCTTGTCGCATCCCGTTCCCGACTGTCGCTATAATGCAGTCAGGAGGACCTGTCCCATGAGTCGCTTCCGCCGAGCCTTTACGCTGATCGAACTTCTGGTCGTGATCGCCATCATCGCGATCCTCGCCGCCATTCTCTTCCCCGTCTTCGCCCAAGCCAAAGAGACGGCCAAGCAGGTGGTGTGCCTCAGCAACATGCGCCAAATGGGTTTCGCGTCGAATCTGTATTTGACCGACAACAACGAAACGTGGTACTCGAGCGTGATGTACTCGCCCCTGGCTGGCTATGCCAACCAGCAGATCTGGATCGGTTACGACAACAAGAACTTCGGAATCGACGGCGGGTTCTACGGCCACGTTTACGAACCGGCCCGAAATCCGATCCGGCCGGGCGCTCTCGATCCGTATCTCAAGAGCGATGAGATTAAGCGGTGTCCGAGCATGCCTCGGACATGGCAGAGTTCCTTTGCGCTCAACTGGTTCAACCCCGGGTTCTCGTCCTCCTACTACTCGGTAAATCCCAATGCTCGGAACAACGAGTTCAGTCCGGCCGCCAAGACCTTTGCGATTGCCCCCGACGGTACGTACACAACCACCGGTGCGAGCGATAGTGAAGTGGAAGAAGCCGCCCAAACACTACTCGCCTGGGAGCACTATGCGCGGGTGCCGATGTGCAATTTCTTGCAGCCCTCGAACTGGTTCAACGCGCCTCCGAACGACCAGTCGCTCCGCGCTCATTTTCACTTTCTTCATCGCGGTGCCGCGAACGCGGTCTGGTGCGATGGCCATGCGAAGCGGCTGACCTATGAGTCGTTGAGGAGACCCATGTTCTCATCGCGCAAGGACATTTATCGGTAATCCGGAGCGCGGACTTCAGTCCGCCTCTGGACCCAGGACTTCAGTCCTCCAACAATCAAGATGCAAGCACATGGCAGACCAGGAGTTTTCAACGCGGGGGTTCTTGCCTCACTGGGACGTGCCCGGCGCGACTCAATTCCTCACTTGGCGATTGGCAGACTCTCTGCCTGCAGATGTTTACGCGCGTCTTGCTGATGAGCATCGGTCTCCAGAACTCCGGCCCAAACTTTGGAAGCGCGTCAACGAATTCCTCGACGGCGGTGCGGGCGAATGCGTACTCCAGAACCCAGTAGCCGCCAACATCCTGGCCGACCGGCTCATTGCCGATCACGGAACGCTCTATGTACTCACGCTTTTGTGATCATGCCGAACCATGTACACGTCGTGCTGACAATCGCCCCCGATATTCGGCTCGCACCGCTCATGAAGACCCTTAAAGGAGGCTCGTCTCTCTCCATCAATCGCGCAATGCGGCGAACGGGCCGCTTGTGGCAGCCCGATTACTTTGATCGACTCATTAGGTCAGACGAGCACTTTCGTCGAACCGTCGAATATGTGCACGGGAATCCCGTAAAGGCTCGACTCGTGGTCGATCCTAAGTCCTACCCTTTCAGCACCGACCATCCGCGATTTGAAGGCGCTTTGCGCTGGGCGCGTCCTGGGGCGGCAGATTGAAGCCCCAGAACCCGGTTGTCTGAATCATCGTCCCAACGTCCTGAAGGCAGAATTTCCGCATCCATGGAAGGACTGAAGTCCTGAGTCCAGAGGCGGACTAAAGTCCGCGCTCCGGTTACTCCGCGCTCCGGTTACTCCGCGCTCCGGCTACTCCGACGGGGCAATCACGACGCGGCGGTTGGGCTCTTCGCCTTCGCTGTACGTCGACACACCGTCAAACTCCGAAATGGCCTTATGGACGACGCGTCGCTCGAAAGCGGGCAACGCATCGAGAACGGCTTCCTCGCCGCGCTCCCGGACCTGCTCCGCGATCTGGAGGGCCAGGTTGCAAAGGGCTTCCTCGCGACGGCGGCGGTAGTTTGCGCCATCGAGGGTGACGCGTACGCCGGATTCGAGCTGGCGCGCGGTAATGATGTTGAGCAAGTATTGGAAGGCGTTAAGGACTTCGCCATGCTTGCCGACGAGGTAGGCCACGTCTTTGCCGTCGAGTTCCAGGTTCACGTAGCGGCCGTTGAGCCCGGTCGGCTTCACGCTCGCCTGAAGCTGGGCCAAGTCGAGAATCTCGTTGACGATGTCGGCAAGTTCCTCCGCGTCTTCTTGAGTCGCCACGACCTCTTCGCGGACTTCGCCCGCCTCTTCGTCTTCGGACTCTGCCTTGGCGGCGGCCTTCTTGGGTTCCGGCTTGGCCGATTTGGTGTCCTTGCGGCCGCGACCCTTCTCGGCTCGGGCCGGCTTTGTCGTTACCGGCTCTGGCTCCGGTTCTGGCTCGACTACGGCAGCCGGCACTTCGATCTTCTCGATCTTGGCGGGTTTCTCGGCTTTGGCTGCACGTCCTCCGCGGGCGGGCTTGGCCGCCGGTTCTGGCTTCAGCATCGCGCGGACGCGTACTGACCCCTTGCCAAATAGACCCTTCATCTCCTCGATCACCTCAGCCTCGACTCTCTCGACGTCGACACCGAATTTCTCGGCGGCGATGCGGGTTGCCTCGGCTAAGTTCTTTCCCTGTACTTCGATCGTCTCCATACTCACCTCAAACTGATTCACTTATTGTGCCCTACCCTTTCTTTTTCTTGGGTTTCTGGGTCTTGGGGGTCCCCGTCTTCTTAAAGAGTCCCTCGGCGTGTCCATTCGACGCCCCGTTCATGGGCATGCCCGGGAATACGGCTCCGTTCGGCGCATTGACCTTGACCAGCGGCTGCACCGGCATCCGGTAAGCCCTCAGCGACTGCAGCGTCGACAAGATGTTCGTGAAGATCCAGTAAAGCACGAATGCCGACGGCAGCGGCCAGAAGAACATCATCACCGTTACGAACACGGAAACACCAACACCCATCAACCGCTGCTGCTTGGCTTGGGTCGGGTCGGAAATCGGGCTCAGCATGGTGCTGATCACCATCGAGATGCCATAGATGACCAGCAGTGGGTAGTCCATCTCTCCGAGATTGGGTGCGGTCAAGCCATTGGTGCTGGCGGCAACGCTCGGGTTGATCCAGAGGAACACGCCGTTCCGGAACTCGAACCGGTAGTGGACCATGCACTGGTACACGAAGAGAAACAGCGGCATCTGCAGGAGTGCGGGGAAGCATCCGGCCATCGGGTTGATGCCATAGGTCTTGTAAAGCTCCATCGTCTTGATCTGGAGCTCGGACTGATTGCCCTTGTATTTCTCCTTCAGCTCGTTGATCAGCGGCATCAGCTGCTGCATTTGCCGCGAGAACATGAGCTGCTTCTGGGTCAGGGGCCACACGATGGCTCTGACCACGATCGCGAGAAGGAGTGCGGCGAACGTGTAGCTGAAGGCAGGCTGCTTGCCCGTCAGATTCACCAAGAAGTCGATGATCGCGTAGCCGCGCGCCAAGCCAAACACCAAGTCTTTCCGATTCCGGCCATCGAGGTCTTCGATAATCTGCTGGTGGAGCTTTTCGGGAGTCGTGGTGGTTTCAGGAAACTGCTTATGCGGATCGAGTTTGAACTCGGTCTTCCAGATCGACTTAAACTCGCTCTGACGCGCCCGGCCGTGGATCGTCATGAAGGCGGTCGTTGCGCGTCCAATATCGTCGCGCTGCTTGGCCGCCCTGAACTGGGTGTCGGCGGTTAAGATCAGCCCTTCGAAAATCTGCTTCTCGACCTGATCCGGCGACAGTTTCTTCGTCTCAGCCTCTTGGCGGACCTTAGCTTCGTACTTCGGAAGCTCTTGAGCGATGGAGATGTCCTTGATCTCGCGATGCATCTTGCGCATCGTCTCCAGGATCTCGGCCGAGCTACGCGTCTCGTTGGGACGATCGCCCAAGAGGGCCTTGAAACCAAGGAATAGAACCAGCGCGATCAGCATCGTCTGGACGAGATTTCCTTTTGGTGAAGCTTTGCTCATAAATCTAGGGAACCGGGTCGTGTCCGCCGGGATGGAACGGATTGCAGCGACAAATTCGCTTCAATCCCATCCACGAACCCTTCATCAGCCCGTACTTTTCGATGGCGATTTTGGTGTACTGCGAACAGCTCGGAGTGAAGCGGCATGTCGGCGGCATCCATTTCGTCGACCTTTGGTATACGTGGATCAAGGACACGCCGATTCGTTTTCCCAACGTAAGACGAGGTCGCTGATCAGCTTCTGGATCTCGGCCTGAATCTCCGCGAATGGGGCTTGTCGGGCCGCCGTCTTCACCGAGATCACGAGGTCGAACTTCGTGAGGTCCATGTTCGATGGATTCGCGGCTCGAATTCTGCGCTTCTGTCGATTTCGCCATGCGTGGCATCCGATCGCTTTGGCGGTGGCGATTCCGAGAAGGCCGTTTCCGGGGAGCAGGTGAACTCGACACCACGCTCCGTTGGCCCGGAGTCCGTCTTGGAAAAGCTGGTCGAAGCGTCGCTTGCTCGGTCCGTTTACGGAGCCAGCCTTGCTCGGCCCTTGAGCTTTCGGCGCTTCAGAACGTTCTGACCATCGGTGGTCTTCATCCGGACTCGGAAGCCATGCGTGGTCTTTTTGTGGCGGTTATTGGGCTGGTAGGTTCGCTTCATTCAGTACTGTTCCAACAAGAGATGAGCCGAGATTATACCCGTCAGGCGGGTCCACCATGGCACCACCGGCGTCTCCGGAAAGGATGGGGACAAATCAGGCATCAAGCCGCTGGTGTCGCAATCATGCGACTCCGGTCATCGGATACGCAGATACAATGAAGCATGGTCGCTTTCGCTTTGCCCCTCGCACTCCTCCTCCAAGAGTCTCCCGTCCTGAAGCTGTCGTTCCTGCTCGGCGATTGGGAGTCGAAAGAAGTGACGAAGGGGCCGGACGGCAAGGACCTCGAGTTCACGCTGAAGGGCAAGAACCGCTGGATTCTCGACGGCACGACCTTGCGCATCGAAGAGTCCTTTGAGATTCCGGGAGTGGGAAAGTTCGAGAACCTGATCCTGATGACGTACGATGCCCGCGACAAGGTTTATCGTGCGTGGTGGTTCACAAATCGTGGCGCCAAGCCGGTCGAGTTCAGTGGCAAATTTTCCGAGGCGAACCTGGAACTCGTCGGGGAGCGCCTCAAAATAACCTACAAACCGACCGGCGACGGCACGTACGACGCGAAGCTCGAAGTACTTCGCGAGGGTAAGTGGGAAAGCCAAACGGCCGCCAAGTACCGCCGAACCGCCAAGATCTCGAACTAGCAGTTGCCCGGACTTCGCTCAATGGGGACGCCGACCAGATTGCCCCATTCGGTCCAGCTTCCATCGTAGTTCCGCACGTGTCGGTAGCCGAGCAGGTAGCGCAACACGAACCACGTATGGCTGCTGCGCTCGCCGATGCGGCAATAGACGATGACGTCCTCTCCCTCGCGAATGCCCCCTTCGTCGGCGTACAGAGCGTGGAGCGAGGCGTAGTCCCGGAACGTTCCGTCCTCCTGAACGGCTAGCGACCACGGGATGTTCTTGGCACCCGGAATGTGGCCAGCGCGAAGGGCACCTTCGTGGGCGTAGTCCGGAGGGCAGCACACGGCACCGCAGAATTCCTCGGGGCTCCGCACATCGATGAGTTTGAGGTGGCGGGCGACATGTTCGATCACGTCGTTGCGCATCGCACGGTCGGTTCGGTCATTCCGCTGATGGGCGTGATAATCGGCTTCGTAGCACGGCAGGTCGGTGGCAAGGGGCCGCCCTTCGGCCTCCCATTTTGCCCGACCGCCATCCATGATGCGGATATCGTGATGGCCGAACAGGTGCAACACCCACAGCGCATGGGCCGCCCACCAGTTGTGCTTATCGCCATAGAGGACGACGGTGGTGTCGTTCGAAACGCCCATTCGGTTCATGAGCGCGGCGAACCCTTCTCTCTGCACGAAATCCCGGCGCACGGGATCATTGAGATCGCGGACCGAATCGAGTTCGACGGCTCCGGGAATATGCGATAGCGTATAGAGCATCGAGTCCTCGTTCGACTCCACGATCCTCACGCTGGAATCATCGAGGTGTTCGGCCACCCAATCGGTGCTGACCAAGACTTCCGGATGCACGTACCCTCGATCCGCTATCGAACTCATCGACTCCTCCTACTGTTCCGTCTGGCTCAGAATCCCCCTCATATCGGTTTCGACGGCAGCGCGCTCCTCGGGGTTCAGTTCCGCGAGCGTTTTCCACACGTGGCAGGTCAGCCGGTAGCCTGCTTTAGCCGCTTCGCGCTGATAGGTCGCCTGCGACTGGCGATAGCGATGAAGCGGATGAATTCCTCGGGCCGCCCAGCCGGCTCGATGTCCGACCCCTTGTTGCTCGACCCAATAGAGCATACGGGGAATGAGCACGAGCGGAACCTCGAACTTCCAGACCCAGTGCTGACGCCACTCGAAATCGGTGCCCTCGACGGGGAGGATCGCGAGAGAGGTTTCGACGAGTTGGAAACTGTCGGTCATCGGCAGCTTCTTTGCCTCCGGAACCGCCTCGTCGGCGCATGCGTAGACGGCGACCTTCCAGGGACCCCACGGCGACTCCACTTTTTCCAAATCGCTGGTTCGCACGACCGGCAGCACCTTCTCGGCCTCCGTTGGCTGGCGCATGAAGATCGCCGCCGGTTTGCCTTCGCTGCTCGAAGGCAGAAGGAATTCGAAGGGCTTGAGGAACCAGTCCGCCCACGCATTGATCGGATAGGCCTTGACCATGTCGTCCATCAAGGGTTTGTACAGGTTGGCTTCGACGGCAAACGTCTCCTTGCCCCCCGGCTCATACTGTCGCCACTTGAGCACCGGCTCCTTGGCCCTCAGTTCGCCGTACAGAGGCAGCCCTTCAAAGAACGTCATGCCCTTTTCTGTCAGTTCTTCCACCGGTTCGGGGTCCCAGGTGAGCATGCGAAACGGGATTTCGTCGGTCGGCGCGAACTTCTCGGCCGCTTCATTGATGAGGGCGAGGGTGCGTCCCCGGTCCTGGTGCCACAGGGCGGGCGGAAGCGCACGGTACCGTATCACCTGGGTGCCATCGGGCATCAACATGGGCTCGTTCGAACCCGAGAAGCCGAAGCCGATGTTGAGGTGCACCTGCAGAATGCCGGGCGCAGTGGGGGAAGCTTCCATGATGCTCATTGTACCGGCTGGGGGGATTCGGAGCCCGATTCGGACTCAAACCTCAGGTCCATGCGCCATGCCCGCGTGGTCGTGGTGCGAATCGCCGCGCGAGCGGCGAGCGGTCCGCCGGGAACCCAGATCGGACCGATGAGATCGCAGACGAGGGGCAGCCGTCGACGAGCGGCCAATGACAATCCCATTTCTTGGAGCACATCGGAAATGAGCTTGGTGCCGTCCATGCCAAGGGGCTGAATGCGGTCTCCTTCGCCTGCGGGACGGACGTAAAGGGCGTTCGCGAGCGCGTCGGCGCCCACTACCGCCGTCAGTTCGCCACGCACCTGCTCGTGGTCGATCGGAGGCCAGGGCTGAACCACGAGGCTCCATCCGGCGAGGTCGTCGGTGGTGGTGCCGGGAACGAGCAGGGGTTCGCGAAAGCCGGGTTCTTCGGTGAGTCGCCGTAAATGGATCCGGTCGGGCGTCCATTCGACGACGACCTCGCCGCCTTCGGCGGTGATCGATCCGCTGGTGCCTGCACGGAGCCCCTCGGCGACGAGTCCTACTTGCTCGGAGTCAAGGGCGGAGCCAAGGAAGCCTGTGGCGAGGCGCAGGCCGCGGCCAAAGAGGGCTTCGGGAAGCTGGGCAAAGGCACGGGGGTCAAGGGCAACTTCCAGATCGGCGGTAAGAGGACGCAGGCGTCCATTGAGCGGCTTCTCACACGCTTCCAGCCCAGCCGCAGCGACCGCGTCGAGATAGCCGTTATCGGCTCGGGCGAGGTCGGCGAGCCTGGTGACCGCTTCGTCGAACCGGGGATTCAGCGTTCGCAGTTCGGGAACGACCCGATGACGAATTCGAGCCCGAGCGAAGTCGATGTCACTGTTGGCGGGATCGTCGTGGAACCAGAGGTTGTTTTCGAGGCAATAGGCCCGGGTTTCGGCGCGGGCGAACGGAAGCAGGGGCCTTACGAGGTTCTCCTGGACGGCGGCGATCCCGGCTAGCCCGGCAAGGCCCGAACCGCGCGTCAAATGCAGGAGGATGGTTTCGACATGGTCGTCGCGGGTATGGGCAGTGGCGATGTGGGTGCATCCGGTTTGGAGGGCGGTGAGGCGGAAGAACTCGTAGCGCGCGAGTCGGCCCGCTTCCTCTAGGCCCACCTTGCGGTCGCGGGCCAGGCGGGGGACATCAGAACGTCCGGAGGCAAACGGAATTCCGAGCGATTCGGCAAACCCCGCGCACCGATGCGCTTCGTCGTCCGCCTCGAAACGCTGTCCATGATGGAGGTGGGCGGCAACCATGTTGAACCCAGCTTCAGCGAGCATATGCAGCAAGCAAGTCGAGTCGGCGCCGCCGCTGTAGCCGACGAGGATACGTGAGCCAGAGGGAAAATAGTTACTGGCGATTAAATGGCGAAAAAATGTCGTATAAAGTGAAGAGGGGTTGGTCATTTTGGGGGAAGGGAACGTCTAGTATAGTGAAACCGTGACGACGCTTGGAACGAAGGTCAGGCTGCTCGATGCCCATACCGTGAATCAAATCGCGGCGGGCGAGGTCGTCGAGCGTCCGGCGTCGGTGGTCAAGGAACTCGTCGAAAACGCCCTCGACGCGGGGGCGCGGCGCATTGAAGTCGACCTCGAAAGTGCGGGGCGACGCCTGATTCGGGTCGCCGATGACGGGGTCGGTATGTCGCTCGCCGATGCCCAGACCGCGCTTCAGCGGCATGCAACGTCGAAGATCGAGCGGGTGGAGGATTTGGGAGCGGTGACCACGCTCGGCTTCCGGGGAGAAGCCTTGCCATCGATTGCCTCGGTGTCGAGAATGACGCTGTCGACCGGCGAAACCGATGGGCTGCGCCATGTGTTGGTGATCGATGGCGGCAAGGTCGAGGCGGTGACAGGCGCGGCTGGGCCACGCGGGACCACCGTCACGATTGAGGATCTGTTCTTCAACACACCGGCGCGGCTGAAGTTCCTCAAGACGGATGGGACCGAACTGGCGACGTGTGTTGAGGCGCTATCCAAGTATGTGCTGGCCAATCCGGATGTGGCGTTTTCGCTGCGCCACGGGGGGTCGGTGCTGTTGAGTTCGACCGGAAGCGGCGATTTGTTGACCACGATCAGTGAGGTGTGGGGCCGCGATCTTGCCCGCACGCTGGCCGAAATCGATGGCTTCAGCAATGGTCTGCGGGTGCGCGGATTTGTGAGCCCGCCCCATGTCACCAAGCCCACCCGGGCCTATCAGTGGATCTATGTGAATGGCCGTCCGATCAAGTCGCGTTCGCTGGGGGCTGCGATTGACCAGGCGTACCGATCGCTGACGCCGGAACGGCGTTTTCCTCTGGCCGCGTTGATGCTCGACATCGACCCGGCTCGGGTGGATATGAACGTCTCGCCGACCAAGAGCGAGGTCAAGTTTCAGCACGAGGGGCAGGCGTTCGACGGCGTTCGGCATGCGATCAAGGCAGCGCTGATGGCGCATGGGATGGTGCCGAGCGCGGCGGACGTGGCCAAGGCGAATGAGGCGTTGAGTGGCTATGCGGCGGTTCCGGGCATGCAGGCGGCCGAGCAGGTGCCCTTGTTCGATGCGGCGGCACCGTTGCTAGGCGCATGGCTGATTCACGGAGGCCTGCAGGGAGTTCAGTCGCACGAGAACGGTTCGGGCCCGGGCCACCCGCCACCCGCCACCGGCCACCCGCTACCCGATTCGTTCCCTGACTCCGGTTATTCCCCGCCCGATTCCCCCTCGTTCCCCGCACCCCGCCACCCGCTACCCGATTCAGAACCCGGCTTCCAAGGCGGCGACCTGCTCGACGGTCTCCGCATTTTGGGCCAGCTCTTCTCGACCTTCATCATCGCCGAGAACCGGCGCGGGCTGCTCATCATCGATCAGCACGTGGCCCATGAGCGGATTCTCTACGAGATGCTGCGCAACACGCGGGGGGCGTCGCCGATTGAGAAGCAGTCGCTGCTTGCCCCGGAGACGCTGCACCTGGACCGGCGCTCGGCGGAGCTGCTGCTAGAGCAGATGGACGAGGTTCGGGCGCTGGGGTTTGACATTGACCCGTTTGGGGGCGAAAGTTTCCTCGTGCGCTCAGCTCCGGCGGCATTGAAGGGCAAGAACCCGGTGAAGGTGCTGCGCGACTTCGTCGAGGAACTGGTGGAGGGGACGGGAGCCGGGCGGGTAGCGCCCACCCGCGACGCGATCTTAATCATGTGCTCGTGCAAGATGGCGATCAAGGCGGGCGATCCGATGAGCCACGCCGAGATGGAGAAGCTGATCGTGGACCTCGCCGCGACCGAGAATCCCTATCTGTGTCCGCATGGCCGGCCGATCACGATTGTGCTGTCGCGCGGCGACCTGTTGCGGAAGTTCAAGAGGGCGTAGAGTGGGTAGTGGGTAGTGGGTAGTGGGTAGTGGGTAGTGGGTAGTGGGTAGTGGGTAGTGGGTAGTGGGTAGTGGGTAGTGGGTAGTGGGTAGTGGGTAGTGGGGAGTGGCGTCGGAATTAGCTTAGGCGCTTGGATAACGCAAGCGGCGCAGAGGCTCGAACGCGCGGGCATTGAGTCGCCTCGCTTGGAAGCCACCGTGTTGGCAGCGCACGCTTTTGGATGGACGCGGAGTGAGGTGCTCGGCCGTCTGTTTGATCCAATCCCTTCAGGTTCGGAAATTGAGGCCCTCCTGGAACGTCGGCTCCAACGCGAACCGCTGGCCTACTTGTTGGGCCAACGGGAATTCTATTGCCGAACGTTCCAAGTCGGACCTGGCGTGCTCATCCCCCGCCAGGAGACGGAGGTGCTGGTTGAGGCTGCGCTTGAGGTTGCGCCACAGCGTTCGCGCGTTGCTGACCTAGGGACCGGCTCCGGATGCATCGGAATCACCCTCGCCCTTGAGCGGCCCGACCTGCAGGTCACGCTGATCGACCTCTCTCCGGATGCCCTCTCCATTGCCCGTCGCAATGCCGAACAGCTCGGGGCTAAGGTCGAGATTCATGAGGGCGATGGTATCGAGTTCTTTGAGGCTTCCGTAAGCGCGCCTCCATCCGTGGGAGGATGGAGGCATAGGGATAAGGCGGCCTTCGACCTCGTGGTCACCAATCCTCCCTACGTCGCTTTTGGAGACCCCCTGCCCCCCGAAGTGGCCGACCATGAACCGGCCCTGGCCCTCTACGCGGGCGAAGACGGGATGGCGTTCTACCGGCGGCTGGCGGCGAGTTCGGCTCCTTGGGTCCTTACCGAGATTGGGGACGGGCAATCGGCGGCTGTCGCTGGTGTCTTCGAGGGGCATGGCTGGCGGCTCCTATCGGCCCGGAATGACTTGTCGGGTACCCCAAGAGTGCTTGAGTTTCGCAGAGGTGGACTGAATACCTGAGCAACCGGCAATCCAGGTGGTCCGTGGCGGTTGCGGCGTGCAACCCGGTGACCGCGGATATCCTCTGCGACCACTGCGTTCGTTGGCGTGAGAAGAATCTCACGCCAAGGACGCCAAGGTCCGCAACGATAAGCGACCTTGTCGAGTGGGTCTCAGACCCCCTACCGTCGAAATTGCGCACCCGGGCCGCCTGCCATAATCTCAGCCGATGGATATCGTCGTTCCTGACGAGTTCAAGTATCTTTACGTCCACAGCGCGGCTCGGCCCATCCTCAAGGTGCCGAACGAGGTGCTGCGCCAACCGGCCCGCGAGATCACGCGGATCGCGCCCAAGCACGGGAAGCTCATTGACGACATGATCCGTATGATGCGGATGGCCAATGGGATTGGTCTGGCGGCACCCCAGATCGGCGTGCTCGAACGGATCGTCGTGATCGCCCCGACCGGCATGCGCCCGACCCCGCTCGTCAACCCCGTCATCACCGAACGCGAGGGCTCGATGATCGGTCAGGAAGGCTGCCTCAGTATCCCGGGCCTCTATGGCGATGTCGAGCGGGCGGCGAGGGTTACGGTCGAGGCCTTCGACCGCAAGGGTCGCCCGATCGCGTTCGAGATGGAAGGCATGCCCGCCCGCGTCGTTCAGCATGAGATCGACCACCTCGACGGGATCTTGTTCATCGACAGGGTCGACGAGGCGACGCTGCATTGGCAGCACCCCGACGGCTCGTCGGACGAAGCGGAGTGACGAACTCGTTCCGTTCCCCCTCTCCCACTCCGATGGGGGAGGGTTGGGGAGGCGGCTTTCCGGGTGCTTCCGTATGCGCGCCTCCATCCGTGGGAGGATGGAGGCATGGGCGCCGATCGTCATCCCGAGTCCGGCCCGGCCGTACCGCTGGCATCCTGCCGGCATCCGGTTGCCGCTCGTTTCGAAGTTCGCCGCCAGACCTCTCCCCCAACCCCTCTCCTCCGCCACAAGGGTTTCCGTTGGCCGAGTCTTCGGGGCGCAGGAGAGTGGAGCCTTGGACGGCCGGCATCCTTCCGGCCACTCGTCGCGAGTTTTCCGCTAGCGGTGCCGGCAGGATGCCAGCGGTACGATCGAGGGATGGCGTGATTGGAGAATTCCCGTGCGGCTGATTTACTTCGGAACTGCCGACTTCGCAGTTCCCGCCCTGCGCGCCATCGCTGACTCCGTTGTGCTCGTGGTGAGCCAACCCGACCGCCCGACCGGGCGAGGCCTCAAACTCCAAGCATCCCCCGTCAAGCAAGCTGCGCTCCAATTGGGGCTGCCGATCGAAACGCCGGAGAAGTGCCGGGCTCCCGAATTCGTCGAACGGCTGAGAGCGGAACACGCTGACGCCCTCCTCGTCGCCGCGTACGGCCAAATCCTCAGCCCAGCCGTCCTCGACTCGGCGAAGCGGGGAGGCATCAACCTCCACGGCTCGATCCTGCCTGAATACCGGGGGGCAGCCCCAATCCAGCGTGCGATCCTCGATGGCAAGACCGAGACCGGCGTCACCCTGATGCAGATGGACAAAGGGATGGACACGGGCGACATGATCGCGATCACCCGCACGCCGATTGGACCGGACGAGACAGCCGGGATGCTGACGCCGCGACTGGCCGAGATCGCCGCTGAATTGGCGAGGGAGTGGATGCCAAAGATCGTGGCGGGTGAGTATCCGCGCACCTCCCAAGACTCGGAACACGCGACGATGGCACCGAAAGTGACGAAGGCCGAGGCCGAAATACGGTTCGAACGGTCCGCAGGCGACGAGTACAACCGATTCCGCGCCTTCACCCCGGCTCCTGGCGCGTACCTGCTGGTGGGTGAGGCTCCGGTCAAGCTCCTCGAACTCGCCCGGGTCGAAGGCTCGGGCCAACCCGGCACCCTCATCGCAATCAACCCCGAGCCCGTCGTCGCCTTCATCCAAGGGGCCCTGAGCTTCCCACGGGTTCAGCCAGCCGGCAAAGCGGCGATGTCAGGACGCGACTGGGTGAATGGGCTGCGGATGAAAGTGGGCGACCGCCTCGGCCCATAATGGCCCATGTTCTGGACCGCACTGGTTGGCCTCCTCATGCACACTCAAGCTTTCGATGTCACCACCCTCGAATCGGCGATTCGCCAAGATCCCAAAGCGGCGGCGACCATGATCCGTCAGCGCATCAAGGAAGACGAGCTGAATCAAGGTGCCAGCCCGATCGACTCGGGCCTCAAAGTGCTCTTCGCCATTCAAGTTGCTGGCGAACACAACGTGCGCGTCCTTAGCGACGGCAAGCTCCTCACAGCCCTGACGAACCTCGGCGACGGCCTCTACGCCTCGGTCGCCAATCTCAAAGACGGCGACGGCTTCTTTGCCTCCTACCAAGTCGACGACGCGATCAAGCGAGACCGCCTGCCCGTCGAGGTCTACACGCCGAATCCCGCTGTCCAGTCCCCGCCTGGGGGTCGCAAGGGCGAGCTTCGGGCGATGGGCGAATTCAAGAGCACGGTCTACCCGGGCACGACGCGGCAGTGGTACATCTATCTGCCGCCGAATCTCGAGCCAACCCAACCCTATCCCGTGCTCATCGCTCAAGACGCGCAGTGGGATCGCGAGTGGATCGCCAACGGACTCGAAAACTGCGCGCGAACCGGGCGAATCCCGGCGACGGTCGGCGTGTTCATCGAACCGGGTCAGAGCGAGCCGGGTAAATACACCAACCGCTCGGCCGAATACGATCCCCTCAGTCCCACTTACACGAAGATGCTCCTCGACGAAATCCTGCCGCAAGTCGAGAAGCTGGTGCCACTGAGCAAAGACCCGGCCCAGCGCGCGATCACCGGGATGAGCTCGGGCGGGATCTGCAGCTTCAACGCTTGCTGGGAACGGCCCGACCAATTCGGCGTCGCGATCAGCTTCATCGGCAGCTTTGCCAACATCGCGAGCGGACCGACGAAGCGCGAAGGCGGCCACAATTTCCCGTTCCTCGTTCGAAAGACCGACAAGAAGCCGATCCGGGTCTTCCTCCAAGACGGATCCAACGACCTCGACAACGATCATGGCAACTGGTGGATCTGCAACCAGCAGATGGCGGCCGCCCTCAAGTACAAGGGCTACGACGTCGTTTGGGTGCCTGGGAAGGGCTTCCACAGCACCAAGCACGCCCGCCGTATCTTCGATCAGGCTTTGGTGTGGTGGATGGGGAAGCCAGATAGAGTAGAGTGAGCTCATGGTCGAGAACATCCTCGCGATTGCAGGTCCCATCGGCGGACTCGTGGCGGTCGTCGCCGTGGTCCTGGCCCTCATCGGTCACCTCTATGGTCGCCAGGTTTCCATCGGGCGCGAAACGGTCCGAAAGCTGCGAGTCGGCCTCGAGCACGACCCGAGTCCAGGTCAGCTCGGCCAGGCCTTGAGACTATGGCCGGAAGCCGCAAAGTACCCGGGCAACAACCAGCGGATCGAACTGGTCAAACAGGCGAACCTCGACGAGGCGCGCCGGGCCAATCAGTTCGAGTTCGTGAAAGGAGTCGTTCGGATGTGCATTGGCATCGCCTTTTTGGGCGTTGTGCTTTACATCCTGAGCATGATCTTCAAGCCAGGCAAAGCGGTCGAGCCGGAGCCGAAGCCTCAGGTTCGACTCTCGATTTCCCGGTCCGCATGATTTGGATTGCCGCCGCCGTGATCGCCTCGACTCCGCTCCGGCTCCCCTCTCCTGCGCCCGTATGCTTACCATGCAACTGGGAGTCTCGCGGCGGAGGAGAGGGGTTGGGGGAGAGGTCTTGCCTTGAATTGCAGTCAGGCTGTTGCGATGTGACCGCCGAGACCAATCTCAAGGTAATGACCTACAACGTGCGCTATGCCACCGCGCCCGATGGCGCCAATGCCTGGCCGAATCGTCGGGAGGCCCTATTGGCCCTAGTCAAAAAGCACGACCCGGACGTTCTTGGGGTTCAGGAGGCTCTCTCCAGCCAAATCGACGAGATCCAAGCCGTCCTCCCGGATCATGAGCGGGTCGGGGTGGGTCGGGACGACGGACTGAGGAAGGGCGAGTATAGCGCGCTCTTCACTCGTCGATCGAAGCTAGGGCTGCGCGAAGGCGGGACCCGCTGGATCAGCGACGAGCCGCTCAAGCCCGGCTCCCTCGCTCCCGGTGCCCGCATCACGAGGGTGTTCGCCTGGGGCGAGTACTTTCTGGCCGATGGTCGCCGCGTGCTGATCATGGGGTGTCACTTGGATCACGAGTCGAACGAAGCGCGACTGATGGGGGCTCGGCACATGCGGGCCTTTGCCGAATCGCGCCCCGACTTGCCGTGCATCATCCTCGGTGACTTCAACTGCTCCTTCGTGAGCCAGCCCATCGACGCGATGCTCGCCGGCAACCAGTTTTCCGCCTGCAAGCCAGCCAACGGGCCCTTCGGAACGTTCACCGCGTTCAAGCCCGAAGACGTGAACGGTCCGATGATCGATCATATTTTCATTGACAAGCGATGGTCGCAGGTGAGCGCGGAGATAGATCGGACCTTGGTCGAAGGGCGGACGCCGAGCGACCACTTCCCGGTCATCGCGCGAATCAGCTTGAAGTGAGCATCGGACCCGGAGGCCCCTCGCCCCCAGCCCCTCTCCGCCATTCATCGGGGAGAGGGGAGTCTGAAGACTAAGTCCCGACGTGGCGGATCGACTTCATGGTCAGCGGAAGCACGAAGATGATGGCCAGAAAGATGTACAGCGCGTTGGCACCCATGGCCAGCGAAACCACCCCGGCGATGAGCGCGACGATCGGGAGGATCAGCCGGATGCGCAGGACCATCACCAAAGTCTCGGGGGTTAAGGGTGAGGCGAGGAGTCGGCTGTCTTTGGAAGCGTAGAGCCAGCCCCATAAGTCGATGATGCCGATCAAAAAGAAAAGCCCGCAGTACGCAACCGCTGCGATCGTTTCGCCCGGGTAATCGCCGACCAAGTTGGTGGCAACCGGCACGAGCGCGACCAGGGCGAGCGAAGTCAGGCTGATGCCAAGGAACACCCGGTCGACCCTCGCGATTTCGTTGAACCGGGCGTGGTGACCGATCCACGACTTGCTCAGGATGAGGAAGCTGAGGAAGTACAGGAAAACGGTGTTCCCCATCTTCACGAACGCCACCATGAAGTCGGCATGGTCGAGGCCTTCGGGGATCTTGATATCCAAGACCATTAAGGTCATGACGATCGCAAACACACCGTCGGTCAGGGTGAGCAGCCGTCCCGCTTCCCACGTCACGAGGGGTTCCTTGGCCACTTAACGCTCCAACGGGAAGACACTCGCGTCGAAGATGTTCTCGTTCATTTTCATCCGAAGCAACGCGTCGGTCGCGGGGGCCTTGTCGAGCGCAATCTGCGCGATGGCCGCCTGCGCTCCGCCGAGGACGATATTCTCCATCTCCTGCACGTTGACGCCTTCGTCCTTGAGCACCGACAACACGTGGGCAAGAACACCCACGCGGTCGAGGTGCCGGACCACCAGCAGGTGGGTCGCGATTTCGGCCCGCTTCACGTTCACGACATTCGGTACGATCCCGGTGTTCTTGAATTCGCGCACGATCCGCACGGTTTCCATGGCCACGGCCTCTTGGGCCTGCTCGGTCGACGCCCCGATATGGTGGGTGCAGTAGACGCGACGGTTGCTGCATAGGCTGCCTTCGTAGCTGCCTTCACCTCCCGAGGGCTCACCGTCGAACACGTCGAGGCCCGCAAAAAGCCCTCGCTCGTCGAGGGCCGATTCGAGTGCCGCCTGGTCCACCACTTCGCACCGGCTCGTGTTGATGAAGTGCGCACCCGGCTTCATCGCACTGAAAAATTCGGCTCCGAGCATGCCTTTGGTTTCGGACGTTAGGGCCACGTGAACGGAGACGACGTCGGCCTGTTGGGCGACTTCCTGCGGACTTGCCGCCCGCCCAATCCCGAGCGCCGCCGCGACATCGGGGGTCATCCAGCGGCTGTAAGCGACGACATTCATACCGAACGCCTTGGCCCGAGCGACCATCTCCTGCCCGATCTTGCCCATTCCGATAAGGCCCAATGTACGGCCGTAGAGCCCGCGCGCCTTGCTGTAGGCTTTTTTATTCCACTTGCCGTGGTGGATGTCGTCGACGTTGTCGGGGATGCGTCGGTCAACCGCGAGCATCAGGCCAAATGCAAGTTCGGCGACGGCTTGGCTGTTCTTGCCGGGGCAGTTCGAAACGTAGATTCCTCGCCGGCTGGCGGCGTCTACGTCGATGGTGTTGTATCCGGCTCCGGCGCGGATGATCAGGGAGAGCTTCGTGCCTTCCAGCATGGGTTCGGTGACCTTGGTCGATCTCACGACGAGGATGTCGGCCCCTGATTCGCGGAGTTTTTCCCCAAGCGCATCATCCTTCAAATCGGGATCGTAGAGAACCTCCACCCCGAGTCCTTTCAGTCCATCCAGTCCAATGTCCTCGAATTTGTCGGCAACCAGAACCCTCATAGGGGTCAAGTTTACTTGGCGTCGGTGCCGATCATTTTCATTCTCCCGTTGACCTGAACCCGCGATAGAAGTAGAATAGGGGGAAGCTCAATGTGATTGGGTCAAGGAAGAGGTTTTCGAGGAGGATTTTCAGCATGAAGCGAGTGTGCATTCTTGCGGCAGGGCTAGGATTGGCAGCGATGGCGACGGCGCAATCGCCAGATATCACCCCAACTAATCTCGGCGTGCGCGCGGGTTTCGCCTACCCGTTGGATAACGGCACCCGCGATATCACCCACACGCTGCTCGGCGTGGGCGTGGACTACTATTTCCCGGTTCGCTATATCAAGGACTCGGACACGTATCTGTCGATCGACTGGCTGGGCAAGAGCGGGAGCGGCGCGAAAGGGAACATCTTCCCGATCATGCTGAACCAGAAGTTCTATTCGGCCAACCAGACGTACTTTGGAACGCGCAGCTATGGCTTCATCGGCCTCGGCGTCGCCATCGTGGACGTGACGACGACGAAGACCACCATCGCCGCCCGCCTGGGCTTCGGTGTCGAGCTCGGTCCGAACCTGTTCACCGAAGGCGCGTTCGTCGTCAGCGACGATGCCAACGGAGCGAAAGCCAACAGCGTCGGCGTCTATCTCGGCTACCGCTTCTAAGCTAGAAGTTTCAAGCCAAGTTGAGGAGCCGTGGGTTTCCCACGGCTCTTTTTCGTTCCTAATGAATCGATTGGACTCCATTCGTGAAATTTTGCGACGCGGCATCGCGAGCCGCGCGTTCCCCGGCGCGGCGGTCGCGATGGGCGACGCGGACCGAATCGAGGTGGTCTGCGAGGGTTGGCATGGATACGTTTCCGGACAAGGCTCCCCTCTCCTGCGCCCACAAGACTCGGCAAGCGGAAGCCTTGGTGGCGGAGGAGAGGGGTTGGGGGAGAGGTTCAGCGCAGAACTCCCAACCAAAGTCCCCTCCCACGGTACGGGGGAGGTTCAGGGAGGGGGCGCGGGCTGGCAATCTAGCGGAGACCCGGATGCCGGCAAGTTGCCGGCGGTACACATCCAGACCCTCTACGATCTCGCATCCCTCACCAAAATTCTCGCAACCACCCAGGCGGCGATGGCGCTGGACCTCGACCCCGAACTCCCGGCGTCGACCTGGCTGCATGAGTGGAGGGGCGGCGAAAAGGCGTTGATCACAGTGCGCCAACTGATGGACCATTCGGCAGGGCTGCCCGCATTTCGTCGGTACGATGAGAAGACTCTTGACGCGCAAGAGGCAGAACGGCTGATCTTGGCGGAGCCTCTCGAGGTCGCGCCCGGAACACGAACGCTCTACAGCGATCTCGGCCCGATCCTCATCGGACTCGCACTCGAACGCATCGAGGCAGGTGCCTTGCGCCGATACGGCGAAGGACCAGGGCTCACCTTTTGCCCGCCCCCCGAAATGGTCGAGTCCTGCCCGCCGACTGAGCCGGTTGAGGATTGGCGCCGACAAATGTGGCAGGAACGTCAGTGTGCGACGGATCGCAGTGTGGAGATTGGTGGAGTCGCCTATCTGCGGGGCGAGGTCCACGACCCACGAGCGGCCCTCCTCGGAGGTGTAGCGGGTCACGCGGGCCTCTTCGGTACTGCCCAGGGCGTGGCTCATCGGGTGCAAGGGTGGTTGCGAGCGCACCTTGCCGGTGACCCCACAATGCGCCGTTGGACCAGCCCCTCCGTGCCCGGCAGCCACCGCGCCTTGGGATTCGATCTCGATCCGGGAGAGGGTATCCGCCTCTCGCCGCATGCCTTCGGACACTACGGATTCACGGGGACGATGGCGTGGGTCGAACCAGAACGTGAGCGGTTTGTCGTGATGCTCTCGAATCGCATCCACCCTTCTGCCGCTAACGTCGGCCATCGAGCATCGAGAGCGGAGATTCTGGCCTTACTGGATTAGTCAGGTGCCAGCATCCGACTCCCCTATCCACTCCGGTGGAGAGGGGCTGGGGGTGAGGTCCGGGACAGAAGTAATCACCCGGTCTTCTTAAGAACCTCTACCGCCTTTTCGAGGACGACGTCTCGCCCCGCCCGAACGTCATCGAGAGTTGGACTCACCGAAACGTCCGGCTCAAGTCCCGAGTCAGGGGCGTTCGTATCCAGGTAGTTCGCAACGATTGGAATGTCGATTTCGATTTTCGTATTAGGCAGCGTAAAGAAGAAGAACTTATCTCCATTGAGTCCACGAAGATTGCCGCCCGTCGTCGATCCGACTAGAATCGCAAGTGTGTTTGCCTTCGCCGCACGGGCGAGATAGAAGGTTGCCGAACTATTCCCGGCGTCAATGAGGATGGCTACTTGCCCTGCAAAACGATTCTCCCTTGGCGATACTCCGGATCTCAATTCAAACTCATTAAGAAAGAACATGCCGTCTTCCGAAGGCTTGACTGATTTTGAGAAATCGTAGAAACTTGGATCCCAGGTATTGAGGTACGGGCGCAGGTCTTCGGGCACCTTGTCGAAGCGAATCTTCTTGATTGCAGCCGCCGACGGGAGGTACTTCGGAGTCAAATAGGATAGAATCTGGCTCCCAACTTCATCCGCACCCCCTTCGTTCCCCCTCAAATCAATCACGAGTCGCTCCCGTTTCTCTGTTTGAAGCGACGTAAAGAAGTCGTCGAGTTTCGTCTTCCAATCGACCTTCCACTTCCAGATGGCGAACGTGCCGACCTGGAGATAAGCCGTGCCGTCTGGGAGAATCTTGTCCGACCAAGAGTCGGCAACAGGATCGCCTGATTCGCTAATCTTCAACTTTTCCTTCCGGTCCTTACGTGATATCGTGTTAAGAATTACTGCCTTCGCAGAACCGTTCACCTTGACGGCGTACTTGCCATCGTCAGGCGGGAACATCAGCGGAAAGAAGATGTCGAATGTCTCAAACTCCCCAGCTCCCGAAATTTGGAGATCATAGCGTCGCTTGCCATCGTTCGACCCATCAGCCTTAACGAACGGCAACAGTTCTTTGATGATAGATGAAATCGACTTGCCACCAATCTCTGTAATCTCGTCACCAGCCTTGACTTCTGGTGTAGCACTTTTCTCTACAAGCATCCGATCTCCGACAAGCAAGAAAGTGAACGGCACCTTGTCATTACCGTTAAACACTACTCGTTTGAGATCATCGGACTGGTTGTAGAAATTTACATAACTGTGGCCGCACCGAAGCGAGCCCGTGAACCGTGACAAAGAAAGATAGACCTCACGCGCATTCAGTGGTTTTTCGAATAACCTTCCCAGCTTCGCCCACTGCTCGTCGAGTTGCGTGGGGGTCAGGTAACGAGTGAGCCCGGGATGGAGGGCCGTCATGACCCGCTTCATCACCTGGAGGTCCGCTTGAAGCTGAGCGGGTTCAAACCGAGTTTCGGCCTGAGTTGCGAGCCAGATGGCGGGGAGAAACATAAGGTCAACTACGAGGCTCAAGTCGCCCCCATCAGCCGGGGGTACCCTCTTCCTATGACCATTGAACCGACTGGCGAGGTCGCCGCAGAGTCCACTCCAACCGACTTCATCCGTGAAGCCATCAAGCAAGATCTGAAGGATGGTCGATTCAATCGCGTGCACACCCGTTTTCCGCCCGAGCCCAACGCTTACCTGCACATCGGTCACGCGAAGGCGATCTGGATCGATTACGGCATCGCGCTGGAGTTCAACGGGCTCTTTAATCTCCGCTTCGACGACACCAATCCGCTGAAGGAAGAGCAGGAGTTTGTCGATGGGATCATCGAAGACGTGCGCTGGCTCGGGGCCGACTGGGGCGACCGGCTGTTTTTCGCCTCCGACTACTTCGATCAGATGTTCGTGTGGGCGCAGGACTTGATTCGCAAGGGCAAGGCCTATGTCTGCGATCTCACCGCCGACCAGATGCGCGAGACACGCGGCACACTGACCGAGCCCGGCACGAACAGCCCTTTCCGCGAGCGAAGCGTGGAGGAAAACCTCGACCTCTTCGAGCGCATGAAGAACGGCGAGTTTCCGGATGGTGCCAAGACGCTGAGGGCGAAGATCGATATGGCGTCGCCCAACATCAATCTCCGCGACCCGGTGATGTATCGAATCCGACATGCCGAACACCACCGACAGGGCGATAAGTGGTGTATCTACCCGAGCTACGACTGGGCGCATGGCCTCGAAGACTCGATTGAAGGCGTGACCCACTCACTCTGCTCGCTCGAATATGTCATTCACCGTCCCCTGTACGACTGGTTCCTCGACGAGCTCGGTATCTACCACCCGCGCCAGATCGAGTTCGCGAGGCTGGATTTGACTTACACGGTGATGAGCAAGCGCCGGTTCGTCGACCTCGTCAATGGCGGATACGTGAAGGGCTACGACGACCCTCGCCTCCCGACTATCGCGGGCCTGCGGCGGCGCGGCTACACGCCTGAAGCGATCCAGGAGTTCTGCCGACGTGTGGGAGTCGGTGGCAAAGCCAACACGACGATCGACTTCCATGCGCTGGAGGACTGCATACGAGAGAATCTCAACAAGACCGCGCCCCGCGTGATGGCAGTGCTGAATCCGATCAAGGTGGTCATCACGAACTACCCCGAGGGCCAGGTGGAGTTCGTCGAAGCGACCAACAACCCCGAAAACCCTGACGACGGCACCCGCCAAGTTCCGTTCTCGCGAGAGTTGTATATCGAGCGCGACGACTTCCGCGAGGACCCGCCACCCAAGTTCTACCGGCTCTCGCCGGGCAAAGAAGTTCGGCTTCGCGGAGCCTACTTCGTGACCTGCACCGATCTTGTCAAGGACGCATCGGGAGAAGTGGTCGAGATTCACTGTACCTATGACCCCGCCTCGAAGGGTGGCGATTCGCCGGACGGGCGCAAGGTCAAGGCGACCATGCATTGGGTTTCCATCCCCCACGCCCTGCCCGTCGAAGTTCGACTCTACGACCACCTGTTCCTCAAACCCAACCCCGACGAGTTTGAGGAAGGTCAGACCTATATCGACAATTTGAATCCTGATTCACTTCGAGTCGTTACCGGATACGTTGAGCCGAGTGTCGCTGACGCCGCGCCAGGTGCCCGTTATCAGTTCGAACGGGTCGGCTACTTCTGTGTGGATCGCGACTCCCAGCCCGGTGCTCTGGTATTCAATCGAACCGCGACCTTGCGCGACTCATGGGCGCGGATCGAGAAGGCGAGCGGCGGATAGCGGATCAGGCCGGCTCCGCCTATTGAACTCCGCCGCCGATAATCCGTCTAGAACCACCATGGCATTGCAGACAGAGCGCGAGAAGGTTGCCCATCTCCTCCGACGATTCGGATTGGGTGCGAGCGAGGCCGAAGTCGATTACTACGGCAAAGACGGCTATAAGGGCGCGATCGACCGATTGCTCGACTTCCGGAACGTGGATGAGGGTTTCGATTTCGCCATCGAGAACTTGGCCAATCAGAACGGCTTTGTCAACTTCCGCGGCCTGCAAGCGTGGTGGTTCCTGCGCCTAACGGCCACTCGCCGGCCGCTTCAGGAGAAGCTCACGCTTTTCTGGCACGATCACTTCGCCACCAGTGCGGCCAAAGTCGACGCCCCGCAAGCGATGTACGAGCAGAACCAAATCCTGCGCGAGAACTGCATGGGCAAATTCGAGACCTTGCTCAGTGAGGCAAGCAAAGACCCGGCCATGCTTTACTGGCTGGACAACCAGTTCAACGTCAAGGGCAAACCCAACGAGAACTTTGCACGCGAGGTGATGGAGCTCTTCACCCTCGGTATTGGTCACTACACGGAGAAGGACATCCAGGAGGCCGCGCGGGCCTTCACGGGTTGGAGCTTCGGCACCGGGCCTCGCGCCATCAAACCGGAGAAGCCGCTTCGACGCGCCCGTTTCGTGTTCCGGAGGAGTGAGCATGATGACGGGACCAAGACCATCCTTGGCAAAACGGGGAGTTTCGACGGCGACGAGGTGCTCAGCCTCCTTTGCGCCATGCCGCGTACCGCCGAGTACATCACCGAGAAGATGTGGGAGTGGTTCGCCTATGTTGGGCCCGAAAAGGCTCTGGTGGATCGGCTGAGCAAGAAGTTCATCGCCTCCGGCCTCGACATTGCCGTGCTGGTGCGCTCGATCATGGAGGCTCCTGAGTTCGTTTCCGACAAGGCCGAGCGCAGCATCTACAAGAACCCGGTCGATTTTTGCGTGTCCACCTACCGCCAACTCGGACTCGGATCCCGCATGCTCGAAACGGCGACCGCAGCCGAAGAGGGAGTTGGCAAACTGCGCGCCCTGGGTCCCATCAACGGGCTTAACCTGGCGACGAAGGCGATGGGTATGGAACTTCTGTATCCGCCCGACGTGGCTGGGTGGGACACCGGTCCGAACTGGATCAGTTCGGCGACGATGGTCGAGCGGATCAAGTGGTCGGACAAGCTGTTCGGACCTGGCACGGCTGGCGCACGCATTCAAGGGGGCATCCGCTATCCGGCCATGACTCTGCTGGGCGAGAGCAGTTCTCCAAAAGAAGCGGTCGCGAAACTGGTTTCCGTGTTCGATGCTCAGTTGCCGGCGAGCAAAGTCAAACAGCTTGAAGAAGCCGCAGAATCCGCCTCGAACGGGAGGTTCTCCGCTCAGACCGCGAACGTCGTCGCCTCGTCCGTGTGCCGCCTGATGTTCGGCTCGCCCGAATTCCAGTTCTGCTAGTCCGCGAATGCTCCCGAGGCGACTCTTGCCAACGGCACCTGTCGTCCGACATGAGTCTCCCGCCCTGTTGAGTTTCTATGGGCGAAGTCAAATAGAGATGCGCACTCGCGCCGGAGAACTCATCATGATCAAGAAGCTCAGCCTCGCCCTCGTCGCAACCATCCTGACCGCCTCCATCGCCGCCGCGGACGATATCGCCGGTGCCACCGGTTTCCGGCCGCTGGCTAACACGGTTGTCACCTATGGCAACCTCGCCGGGCTATGGTATGACGATGCTTATCGAATCAATGCCCAATGGACCGGGGGTGGAAGCAGTTCCGAGGTCCGCGTCAGACTCGAATTCGACCTCTACAACCCGCTCCTCGGGTGGAAGAGCTACCGACACCTGTGGGTGCAATGGAATGGATCGGCCGACAGCCGGTCTCTCAACCGAATCTACCTTCTTGACCGAGATGGCAACTACCAAAAGGTGGCGGAGAACAGCATTTTCACGGACGAAAAGACGTTCGCTACGCAGGTCCTCCGCCCCAACCGGTTCATTCTGCCGGGGGGCGGGGCCAAGATGAAAATGGACTTGCGGATGACCAGGCAGAGCCTGTTTCGGCTCGACATGGTGCGGATCATCTTCGTGGATTAGGGGTGACGCCCGCACCCCTAATCGTACCGCTGGCATCCTGCCGGCACTGCCTGCGGCGAAACTGCAGCGAGAGGCCGGCGGTTACCAGCGCTACAGTCGGCCCAGTTTTCTTTCCAAGGTGAGCTCGCCTTGAGTTTTTGGACTCCTAAAACAAGCGCAAGCCTCGCATCGTTGGTTGATCGTTGCAGACCTTGGCGTCCATTGCGTGAGATTTTCTCACGCAAAGGCCGCAGACAGGCTCCCGGTGTCAGGTAGTGGACACCGCCGGGTTTTGCTGGACTTGAGATGACGCCACTGAGAACTCAATGCCAGACTGCGGGCGAACCACACGCCGCCCTGCTTGCAAGTTCTCTCCCCGACCTCTCCCCCAACCCCTCTCCTCCGCCACGAAGCGAGAAGTGGGCCAAGGTCGACGGGCGCAGGAGAGGGGGGCCGGAACCGGCTCAGTACTTGCGGTTAGGTAACTCGGCCTCAGCTTGGTCCATCGTGAACATTTTGTCTTCGATGACCGTGCGCTTGGGCAGGTCTTTCTTGGCAATCACGGCTTCGACGGCATCGAAGAGGTACGGGCCAAGGAGGGGGTTGCACTCAACGGTGCAGTTGAGTTTTCCTTCCTTCATCGCCTCGAATGCGCCGCGAACGCCGTCGATCGACACGATCTTGATGTCGACGCCGGGCTTGAGACCGGCCTCTTCCATCGCCTGAATCGCACCGAGGGCCATATCGTCGTTGTGGGCGTAAAGCGCGGTGATCTCCTTGCCTTGCGGGCTCTTGAGCAGAGCCTCCATGACTTCTTTGCCCTTCGCGCGGGTGAACTCGCCGGTCTGCGAAAAGACAATCTTCATTTCGGGGAAGGCCTTGACCGCTTCCTCGAAACCCTTCTTGCGGTCATTCGCGGGAGCGCTGCCGGGGGTGCCTTGGAGTTCGGCGATGACGGCCTTGCCGCCGCTTTCCTTGGCCAGCCACTCACCGGCCATCTGACCCTCCTTCACGAAGTCGGCACCAATGAAAGTGACGTACAGGTCTTCAGGAACGTCCGGGCGACGGTCGGACACGATGACGGGAATGCCTGCGTCCTTTGCCTCGCGCAAGACCGGCTCCCAGCCCGTTTCGACCACGGGAGCAAACGCGATGACGTCCACACCCTGAGTGATGAAGGACTTGATCGCCTTGATCTGGTTCTCCTGCTTCTGCTGTGCATCGGCAAACTTCAGCTCGATGCCGCGTTTATCGGCTTCACCCTTGATCGATTCGGTATTCGCCGTACGCCATGCGCTTTCGGCACCGATCTGCGAGAAGCCAACGACGATCTTCTTCTTCTCGCCGTCGGGGGCAACACCCTTGCCCGCATCAGTGACCTTGTCGCCCGACGATCCCGATCCACAACCAACCGCTGCCATTGCCAGCAGCGCAACGGCCACCCAGCCCAAACATCGTTTCATGCGCATGCACCTCACTCCGCTCGGAATGTTATCACACCGCGCCGACGCCGACGAGTGCTTCCTTGCCCATGATCTCCTCGACGATCTTGTTTTGGTTGATGCGGTACTTGCGCGCGCGGGGGGCAATGTAGCTGCAGTCGATCTCTTCGCTGAGGTCGAATTCGGGACCTGCCTCCGTCCACGTCGCCTTGGTCGTTCTCAACCAATGCTGGTCGTCACGGTTCGGCGTGTCCATCTTGAAGTGGGCTCCGCGCGATTCGTCGCGGATGATCGCGCCGCCGACGATCGCCTTCGACATCTCGATCATGTTGATGAGGGCGCGCATGAACGGCACGGCCTGGTTCGACCAGCCTGAGTTATCGACGAGGGCGCATTGGCGGGCACGGGCCGCGAGGTCGTTGAGCCGGTCGCGGGCCATGAGCAGGTCAACCTGCTTTCGCCAGATGCCGCAGTTGTTCCACATCACATCGGCGAGTTCGGCATGGAGGCGATAGGGGTTCTCGGTGCCGTTGGCGGCGCGCAGTCGCTCATACTCGCTGATGCGCTCGATGCGGGCATCGTTGAGGACGTTCGCGCCGAGGCCATCGGCAGCCGCGTCCATCGTCTTGAGGTAGGCGAGCACGCCTTGGGAAGTCAATTCGCCGCCCGTGAGGCACGAAAGCAGCGCGTTCGCGCCGAGGCGGTTGGCGCCGTGGTACTGGTAGTCGCTTTCGCCCGCCGCGTACAGGCCGGGGATATTGCACATCTGGTTGCGCGGGCTGTCGATGTCGATAGCGCCTTCGTGGCCTTTCTCGTAGTCCACCCAAAGCCCGCCCATCGTGTAATGGACGGCGGGGTAGATCTTCATTGGATTGTCGATCGGGTCGACGCGCATGAACTTCTCGTAGATCTCGAGCACGCCCTCGAGCTTGTCGTTGATCTGGTCGCGCGAGTAAGGGCCGCCGCGGCTCTTATGAAGCTGGGTGATGTCGAGATAAACCTGCTGCTTGCCCTCGATGCCCTTGCCCATGCGGCAAACGCAGTAGACGGCGAAGCTGACGAGATCGCGTGAGAGAAGGTTGCCGTAAACCGGGTCGAGCTCTTCGCAAAAGTACCATCGATCGGATTCGGGAATCTCCAGCGTCGGACGCTTGTCGTACGGATCGCGAGGGGTCCAGACGCGCCCGCCTTCGCCGCGCACCGACTCGCTGATGAGGCGGCACTTGTCTTCGCCGGGGATGGCGGTTGGGTGGATTTGGACCATCTCCGGGTTGCCGTAGACCGCCCCTTGTTGGTAGCAGAGGCTGACCGCACTGCCGGTGTTGATAATCGAGTTCGTCGAGCGACCGAAGATCACGCCATTGCCGCCTGTCGCGATGACGACGGAGTCGGCTGGATAGGCGTCGATCTCCATACTGCGCAGGTTCTGGGCCGTGATCCCGCGGCACCGGCCTTCGCTGTCCTTGATGACGCCGAGGAACTCGAATCCCTCGAACTTCTGCACCCGCCCCTCGGCCTCGTGTCGCCGAACCTGCTCGTCCAATGCGTAAAGAAGCTGTTGGCCGGTCGTGGCTCCCGCGTGGGCGGTGCGGTGCTTGAGGGTGCCCCCGAATCGTCGGAAAGTCAGAAGTCCTTCGGCGGTTCGGTTGAAGGGCACGCCCATGCGGTCGAGAAGGAAGATGATGGCAGGAGCTCGCTCGGCCATGCGCATGACGGGGGGCTGGTGGTTGAGGAAGTCTCCGCCAGTGATGGTGTCTTCGAAGTGCAGGTACGGCGAGTCGCCCTCGCCGCGCAGGTTGACGGCTCCATTGATTCCGCCTTGGGCGCAGACGCTGTGGCTTCGTTTGACCGGGACGAGGCTGAAAAGCTGGACCTTGACCCCCGCCTCGGCGAGTTTCAAGGTAGTCATGAGCCCGGCAAGGCCCCCACCGACGACGATTACGGTTTTCTGCGCCATAGTTTGGATCCACTAGTTCTACGCGAACCAGCGTTCCGAGTATATCCGTCGCCGGGGCGCGGGCATCCTGGGGGCGGTTCAGTCGAAAACGATCTCGACGTAGTCGCGCTTCGTATCGCTATCGGTGTCCGCCATTGCCTCTTTCTCGTAAGCAAACAGCGCCTGACGCTTTGCCGGGTCGGCGGGCAGTTTTGCCATGAGGGTGGCGGCGATTTCGCCGGGAGATTCCTCGCTGACCTTGGAGGCATCCGTGACGCGAACCTCGACCGCCCCGAGCCCATACAGATCCTCGATGACCTTCTTGCAGGTCTCGTCGGACGCCTCGAACATGTGGTTGCTCCCGGACGACATCCAGGCCCGGGCTTCTTGGCCTTTGACGAAAGCTCCGGCATAGTCCACTGTTTCAGCCGCATCGGCTTCGCTGGGGCCAGTTCCAGCGGGCGCGCAACCGAAGATCACGGCGCCCAGAACGCACGCGATGAGAAGACGCTTCATGGCGATACCCATTCCATGTCGCGATCCTTCGAACAAAAGCACCTTTGCCAGACCTGCGACCACTTGCCCGTCCCGCTTAACCACTCAAGCGACGTCGCCGGTCCATCACGTTCGTGATCACACTGCCGAGGATCGCACACCCAAAGACGATGCCGGCCCACAGGTTCACCAGCGGCTCGGGGGGCCACCAGCCACTCACCTTCCAGATTAGGAGTTGAAGATAGCTCCCCGGCGGATCGTCGATGCCCAGCGCGGAACGCATGCGATAGTGCACGTCCGTGCAGACACAGTAGCCGATGCCGTACCAGAGACCCATCAGCAGCCAGGAGGCGGCGGTCAGACCGAGGGTGACCAGGTTCCATCGGCGAGTTCTCTTCCACAGCCATCCGAACACGTTGAAGAAGATCAACGCAGTGTGGACGACCCACATGAAACCATCGCCCAGCAAAAGCATCATCGATACTGAATAGGTGTCAGCATACGCCCATAATGGGCCATGTCGCATGCACCGGCCGCCCTCGATCCCGGAGTGGTGCTGCACGGTCGCTTCCAGATCGCGCACTTGCTCGGGCGCGGCGGATTTGGCATCACGTACCTTGCCCATGACACCGAGCGCAAGGACTCCTGCGTCGTCAAGGAGCTTGCCCCACCGGGAGCGGTGCGGACGGCAGACGGCGATCTCAGCTTCGCGGTTCTAGGACCTGCCATCGCTCAGCGTTTGCGCCACCAGTTCATTCAGGAGGCCAACTTCCTCAGCCGCATTCGTGCACGCGGGGTCATTCCGGTTCGCGAGACCTGGCAGGAACGGGGCACCTCGTACTTCGCAATGGACTACGTCGCCGACGCGATGAGTCTCCAGCGAGTCTTGCTCTCCGAGGGCAGAATGGATGCCTCGACCGTCCTCGACATCGTCTATCAGCTTCTCGAGACCCTGGAGCACGTCCACGCCAGAGGACTCTTGCATCGCGATATCAAGCCCTCTAATGTCTTGCTGAGTCCCAAGGGCGAAGCGTTCCTGATCGACTTTGGCAGTGCAAGAGAGTGGCACGCCGATTTCGCCGGTCAACATACGGTCCAGTACACACCCGGATACGCTCCGTTGGAGCAGATGAGCGAGCAAGCCCGGCGCGGCCCCGCGACCGACCTCTACGCCCTCTCGGCCCTCGCCTACGCACTCCTCACCGGAGATCATCCAGCCCCGGCGGTGGAACGCGCGACCGGTACCCCGCTCATTCCTCTGCGCGCCATCCGGCCTGACGTTGAGCCTCGGGTTGCGGCGACCATCGAGGCTGGTCTGGCACTCGGGTTTCCGGAGCGTCCCCAATCGGCATCTGCAATGCGGGCGATGATGGATGGCCCGGCCCCAGAGGCAGAATTGGTTTCGACCCTCGCCACCCTCGATGCGCAGATCGTTCGGCTGCAGGCGTTCAAGTTCAACCGACGAGAGTGTCCGGGATGCGGCGGTGTCCTTGAGGAGCCCAAGCCACTAAGGGTCGGAGCATGCCCGGTGTGCCGGGAAGGGGTCCTGCGAGCCCGAAAGATCGCCGCAAAACTGTGCCCCGTGTGCCGAATCGGAATTCTCCACGATCTGCCCAATACCAATCCGCTCAAGCTCTGTCCGACCTGCCGCACCGGGCTGCTCCGCACCCAAGGCTTGCTCAGAAAACGCACCCTAACGTGTGAGGCATGCGGTGAAACCTATGGGCTCAACGGCGATCACCGTGATCTCCAGACCGGATCGCCGGGACGGCGAAAGTACATTGATGTGATTCGGAATTCCGACGGCGAGTCGCATACCGCCGCCGAATGGCGATCTTTGGCTGGCCGCACAGAATTCGTGCGGCGGTGCGATGGATGCGGGGCCCAGTTCGACCGTCAGGATGACGAACGCTACCGCCAAATCACGCCCAAGCCAACCGTTTATGGGGAACTGTTCGAAGATGAGTGGGCGCAGATTGCGGCGGGATTGGAGCCCGGCGCCGGCAACACGTTCTGCGAGGCGTGTGATGCTGACTTCTTCGCCGACGCCGAAACCCTGACGCTGCTCGGTGCCTCCAAGGACCCGTTTGGTTTTGCCGAGAGGCACCAGGGTCAGCTTTTGCGTCGAGACGATGTCCGATGGCTGGCGGTCGGCAAGAGCAGTGGCCAGGCGGGGCTGCTCTGCGTGGGCGGAGGAGACGATGGCGCTCGACGGACACCCTGTGGCACCGAGTTCGACGGCGCGGGCGATGTCTTAACGCTCGTCCGAAGCGACCTCGTAAGGCTCCATCGGCACGTTGGCCAATCCCTCACCCTGGCGAATTGGCATCGCGTGGGGCAAGGTCTGCCCAAGTTCGGAGACGAAGAGGGTCTCCTTTCTCAAATGGGGCCTGCCCTGCACGATGCCTACGTCGCGGGCGAACTCCCCTTTGATTCCCGCGATCCTGAACTGGTGTGGCGAGGTCCGGCCGAACGACTCGACGCAGAAGGCAGATCGTTGGGTGAGGGTCAATTCGTGTTGGAGGCCGACGGCCTCATCTTCGGATCGCTGCTTCGGAAGTTGCGGGTACCGGCGGACCAGATCGAGTCGATTTCGCACACCGATGGCATCTTGGCTCCCGATCAGCCTGCCGCATCCGAACAAAGAATCCGCGCGTTCTCTCCGCCGGAAGACGGAAATCGGCAGGCC
This sequence comes from Fimbriimonadaceae bacterium, assembly GCA_019694835.1. The sequence continues at coordinate 75,049 of JAIBBE010000083.1, forward strand.
CCGGGCAGTGCGAAGGAAATCGTGGTGGAAAGGGTCGATGGAGATCGGCTTTTGTTCGAGGTCGATCCGGTAGTGTTTTCAGTCAAGCTCGAATCGGGCAAGTGGGAAACGCTGCTCGAGGCGAGGTCCTTGGTTGCGCGTTGGGGTGGAGGGCGGGCATCCACCCGTGGGAGGGTGGATGCATAGTTATATCCACCCCGGAGATGGTTGGATGCATAGTTATCCACCCGGGGTAGGGTGGATGCAAGGTGGGGCGTAGGTCCGGCTGGAGCCGCAGTTAACGATGCGCGGCGCGCTGCAGACGGTCCCAAATCGCGGCCCATTCTGGATCTCGGGGCGGTTCTTCGATGAGGATTTGGGTCAGATCGCGCCGATCGAGGTCCGCAAGCACGGCATAGAGTTGGGCAGCATAGAGAGAAGGGTTCCGGGGCATCTGCACCTGAGAATCGTTTTGGGCAGGGGCGAAAGTCAAGCCGGCGTCGGTGGTTCCCAGCTTTGGTACGAGCCTCACCGGCGTCCGAGGCGAGTAGTGCCGCAAGTGGAGTCCGGGCGAGGAATGGGATTCTCCCGGGTCGACGGCCATGGCTCGGACGGAGACGGGTTGCTCCAGAACGGCTTCCAGGTCAGCAGCCGATACCTGACCCGGCCTCAGCACTCTGGGCGCGCCGGTGAGATCGAGCACGGTCGACTCCAGCCCGATGTCACATGGGCCACCGTCCAACACCAAGAAGTCACCCAAATCGGGGTCGACATCTTCGGCGCGGGTCGGCGAAAGCCGTGAGAAGCGATTGGCACTTGGCGCGGCTAAAGGTCCGGCTCGACTGATCAGTTCTTGCGCCACTGGGTGCGAGGGCATTCGGACGGCGACGGTCGGCAATCCGGCCGTCACCCGGGACGGAATACCGGGCGTTTTGGGCAACACCAAGGTCAAGGGTCCTGGCCAGAACTCCAGGATGAGACTGACCGCACGTTCGTCGAGTTCGGCAACCTGACGAGCCTGCTCAATGCCAGAAACATGGACGATCAGCGGACTTTCCGGCGGGCGCCCCTTGGCGGCAAACACCTTCTCCACCGCCTCGGGGTCCGTTGCCAGGCAAGCAAGGCCATACACGGTTTCGGTTGGCATCACGACGAGGCCGCCGCTCAAGATGAGCGCAACGGCCTCATCGAGTGCTTCCGAAGTCGGGGAGCAAATCCTCAGCTCTTGTCGTCGCCTCCGAGAAAGCCGGAAATCGTGTCGCCCAATCCGCCGGGCAGTTTATCCATGATGCCGGACTGGCCGAGCCACTTCGGTATGTCGGCCGCATGCTCCTGGATGAAATCGGCGACCTTTGCGGCGGTTTCCTTGTCGATTCCGACCTTGGCCGAAAGCTGGTTGATGAGCTCTTCCATCAGTGGGTTACCACCTTCGGGAGGGCTTTCGCCTGCGTGATCCACTCCTCGACTTCGCCCAGGCTCGGCACCCGGTTGACGAGGTTCTTAGCCGCATTGACCTCTTCGAGCTTGGCGTGCAAATTCGCTCCGTTGCGCTGACCGAGTTCAGGCACCGAGTCGACTCCAGCCGCTTCGAGAAGATCGGCGTACTGCCCACCGATTCCCTTGATTCGAGCCAGATCAGCGCGATTCACCCACTTGAGGATCAGCGCCTCCGAAATGCTCGTGCTGCCCGCGAGGTCTTCTCGGCCCTTGGCGCTTGCTCCAGCTTCGAGCAGTTTCTCAACCGTCCCAATTCCGGCCGCACCCAGCTTCTCCGCGTATGCCGCCCCAATCCCTTCAACGTCTGCAATATTAGCCATATATTCACTCCTACCGAACAATACGAGGATTTTGGCACGGCAAGCTAGCGGTCTTTCGGATCAGGGCAAGCAAGCTCATCCCAAAAGCCATAATTGACCTATGGCTGAATCTCCATTCCTCTCTGCCCTCGCCGAACGCGTCCTCGTGTTCGATGGCGCGATGGGAACTCAGATTCAGGCCGCCAACTTAAGTCTCGACGACTTTGTCTTGCCCTCCGGAGCCGAGGTCCCACCTGCCGTTCGAGATGCCGCCGCCCGAATCGGGAAGACACCACTCGAAGGCTGCAACGAGTTGCTTTGCCTCACCCGACCGCAAGTCATCGAGGATATCCACGGCAGGTACCTGGCTGCCGGGGCGGACATGGTCGAAACGAACACCTTTGGCACCACCAGTATCGTTCTGGGCGAATACGATATCCCCGAACTTGTTTACGATTTTGCCTACGCGGCCGGTCAGATCGCGCGGCGCGCTTGCGATGCGTATTCGACGGCGGACAAGCCCCGCTTCATGGTGGGTGCGCTAGGGCCGGGTACGAAGCTCGTGTCCCTCGGTCAAGCGACATGGCAAGAACTGGAGGACACCTATGCGACTGCCTTTCGTGCGCTCTTGGAAACGGGTGCCGACGCCCTCCTTCTCGAGACGCTTCAGGACCTCTTGATGGTCAAGGCCGGCATCGTCGCCGCGAAACGGGCGATGGCCGAAACCGAGCGGAAGGTTCCGCTCATCGTCCAAGTCACGATGGAACAGACGGGGACCATGCTGCTCGGTTCGGATATTGGCGCCGCGCTGAATATGCTCGAGTGCTTCCCCGAAGTGTCGGCGCTCGGCCTCAACTGCGCGACGGGTCCGGTGGAGATGGCCCCTCATGTCCGCTTCCTCGGCGAAAACTCAACGAGACCCCTTTCCGTTCAGCCGAATGCGGGTCTTCCTGTCATGGAAGGTGGTCAAGCCGTTTACAAACTAACTCCGGAACAACTTGCCGATGCCCACGAGAGATTCGTCACCGAGCACGGAGTCGCCATCGTAGGCGGCTGCTGCGGAACGACGCCCTCCCATATCGACGCAGTCGCGGCGAGGGTCGGGGGTCGGGCGCACGGGACCAACGCGCATTGGCAGCAGGTACGACACCTGTTCCCCGGATTCGACTTCACCTATCGAACCGACGAGCAGGCGGCGGCTCAGAAGCTGATCGGGTGCAGCAGCCTCTACATGTTTCAACCCTACAAGCAGGATGCCAGCTTCCTCATCATCGGCGAGAAGACCAACGCCAACGGCAGCAAGGCCTTCCGCGAAATGCTCGCCAATGAGAATTGGGAAGGCTTGGTCGAACTCGCGCGCGAACTGGAGGGCGAGGGCTCGCACCTTCTCGACGTTTGCGCAGCCTTCGTTGGCCGCAACGAAGAGCGCGACATGCGCGAACTTCTTTCCCGCTACAACCGGCACATCACCGTTCCGATCATGATCGACTCGACCGAGATCAACGTGGTGGAGGCGTCCCTCCAGATGCTCGCCGGGAAGCCTGTCATCAACTCGATCAACTTCGAAGATGGCGAAGCACGGACAGAAGCCGTCTTGGGCCTTTGCCAGAAATACGGAGCCGCCATCGTCGCCCTCACCATCGATGAAGAAGGGATGGCAAAAACCGTTGAGCGCAAAGTGCAGATCGCCGATCGGCTCTTGGCGCGAACTCGGGCTCATGGCCTGCCCGATCATGACGTCTTTCTCGACTGCCTGACCTTCACGCTCGGCTCGGGGGATGAAGAGTTCCGCAATGCAGGCGTGGCCACCATTGAGGCGATCCGAGAACTTCGGTCGAAGCACCCGCAAGTGAACTTCACCCTCGGCATCAGCAACATCAGCTTTGGCCTGAAACCTGCCGCCCGCCAAATCGTCAACTCGGCCTTCCTGCACTACTGCCTCGAAGCCGGCTTGACCTCAGCGATCGTGCACTTCAGCAAGATCCAGCCTGAGAACAAGATTGATCCGGAGATTTGGAGAATCGCAACCGACCTGGTCTACGACAATCGCCGGTTCGAAGCGGCCTAAAGACTCATCGTGACCGTCCTTGGGGGTGGCCGGGGTGATGAATTGTGCACCCCGGTTCTGCCAATGACGACAGGCTCCCGCAGTTGACAACGCCGGGGCGCACAATGCATCACCCCGGCCACCCAGTAGTGTCTTCCAGTTCAACCAAGTATGGTCCTCAGGCGGCATCTCTATCTGAACCGGTAACCTTGACCGATGCGACCTGAATCCCTGGAGTTCTTTAAGGAGATCGTCAACACGCCCTCTCCGAGCGGCTATGAAGAGGCAGCGGCCGAGGTGTATCGCGGGTACACGAGCCAGTTTGCGGACAAGATTCACACCGACGTCCACGGAAGCGTGTGGGCCATCGCCAACCCCGATGCGAAGATGAAGATCATGCTCGCCGGACACATGGACGAGATCGGTTTCATCATCCACTACATCTCCGACGAGGGTCTTCTCTACTTCAGTGGAATTGGAGGGCACGACAGCGTCATCCCGGTTGGCCAACGTGTTTGGATTCACGGCAAAGAGCGAGTGCCCGGCATCATCGGTCGCAAGGCCATTCATCTTCTCGAAGAAGATGAGCGCAAGAAGAAGCCCGAACTCAAAGACCTTTGGATCGACGTGGGTGCCAGCAGCCGCGAAGAGGTCGAAAAGGTTATTGCTTTGGGTGACGTCGTAACCTTCCAGTACGAGTTCCAAATGCTGATGGGCGATCGAGCAACCGCTCGGGGCTTCGACAACAAGATGGGTTCGTTCATCGTCGCGGAGGCGCTTCGGCTGCTTAAGCAGGATGGCGGTCTCGATCCCGGCGTTGGAGTTTACGCAGTGGCAACCGTACAAGAAGAGATCGGCCTTCGCGGTGCGCGAACATCATCTTATGGAATTTCACCCCAGTCAGGATTGGCGGTAGACGTTAATCATGCTGTCGACTATCCCGGCGTCAGCAAGACCCGATACGGCGCGCTTGACATTGGCAAGGGCCCATCGGTTATGCGCGGTGCGAATGCAAACCACACCGTTTTTCGTATGGTCACGACGGCCGGTGACGAAGACAAGATTCCGTATCAAGTCGACGTTGCACCGGGCGGAACCGGCACCGATGGCAATGCGATGCAGCTTAACCAAAGCGGCATGGCGGTGGGAATTCTCGGGGTCGCCTTGCGCTACATGCATACGCCTTGCGAACTTCTGAGTATCACCGATGTCGAGGATTGTGCGCGGTTGATGGCGGCCTATTGTCGGCGCGTTAAGCCTGACACGGACTTTACCCCTCGTTTGCCGCGCTAACGTGATTGAGTGGTCAGATTTCGAGAAGGTTGAGCTTCGGCTGGGGACGGTCGTACGGGCCGAATCATTCCCAGAAGCTCGCAAACCTGCCATTAAGCTGTGGGTCGACTTTGGCGAGCACGGGATCCGCCAATCCAGCGCTCAGATCACTGAACATTATTCGGTGGAGTCACTGGTTGGGAAGCAGGTTCTCGGCGTCCTGAACTTTCCGCCTAAGCGCATCGCGGGGTTCGAGTCGCAGGTGTTGGTATGCGGAGTAGCCGACCACGAGGGCAACGTCGTATTGGTCGGTCCGGATTTCAAGGTCCCCAATGGATCGCGGCTGTACTAACGCTTAAGGCCCGCGCCCAAGTATCGCTTGCTCGTCCAAGAGATGGCAAGGCTCTGCGCGACTGCGCGATACTGAAAAGTGGGTATTGCCGATCGACTCACGCCGCCACCATCCAGATAAGTGGGTGCGGCAATCGTCGGGAAGGTTGCAGAAGCGGGGAGAATCCAATAGTCCTTATTGGTCACATTCGCAAATCCAGGATGCGAAGCAATACTCGATCCTTGGTAGCGGGTCGCCAATGAGATTGCGGTTCCGGCTAGCGAATATCCCTTACTGATCCAGTTGTTGTCGCCGGTCACCGTCGATGGAGGCGCGCCGGCGGGCAACTGGATGAGGGCAGGTGCCGACTGCGCAGAGTTGAAGATTACGTTGTTGACGAATCGTGCTTTGCCTTGACTCGCCGTCATCAGGAGAACCGGAGACAGGTACGGCGTAACGATGGTGTTATTGATCAGATAGAGCGTGCCCGAATGCTGTCCGCCACCGTCTTGCCCAAAGTGAACCGTTCCGCGATTGCCGTCTGTGTTGGCCTTCTTCACGATCAGGTTCCCGAGCAGGACGGAGTGTGAATTGGGCCGTGCCGTCTCCGAAGCATCCACGAGGTCGATCTCACGATTTGCCGAATCATGGATATAGTTGTATCGAATCAAATTGAAATGGGCGCGGCTCTTAAAGTTGTGGCCCGTAAGCGCCCCGGCAATATCGCAAAATTGAACGGTCGCGCCGGTGCCGCCGAGGTAGAGATTATGGTTGTAACCGGGGTCGGCGAGACTTCCATTACCGTCGATCCGACAGTATTCGATCAGCTGGTCGGACGCCGAGGTCGAGCTGCCATTCCCGTTCGACATGATGCCCATATCGTTAGCCGTAATCCGGCACTTGCGTATGGTTACTCGACTTGCCTGGTTAATCCGCACTCCCGCCCCGTTGTGCGTGTCGTTGTGGGCATTGCGCAGGTCGAGGTTCTCGATCAGCAAGCCGTCCCCGCCCGGATTGACCTGGATGAGAGCACGGGGGACGCTGCCCGCACCGGAGTAGTTTCCTCCGGTGCCATCTAGCAATACGGGCGTCGTCCCCATCCCGATAATCTTGAGATTGGCCTTGGCGATGGAGATCATGGGACGAACATAAGCCCCACTGCCGCTCGCCCGGTACACCGCGATCGTGTCTCCTGCTCGCGAGGCGGTTACCGCATCTTCGATTCGCGCATAGGTCTTCCCTGCACCGACCGTGAGCGTCGCCGCGTGAACTCCCGAATAGAGGCCGACAAAGAGAAGACTCGCTCCGAAGCGTCTCATAGCGCACCCTACCTGTTTAGGGCAAAAAAGTACAATGCTATGCCAAACCCAAGATCGGCAGCAGCAGCCTTAGCGCCCCGAACACGACGAAGAAACCGATGATGTCGATAATGACTCCGGCTTTGATCATCTGCCCCTGCGGGACCAGCCCCGACGAGAAGACGATCGCATTGGTGGGGGTGCTGATCGGCATCGCGAACCCCAGGCTTGCCCCCAATGCAACGCCCAATGCTGGGGCCACCGGCGAGACGTGGGCACTCTCAGCGAGGCCGATGGCCACCGGAAGCACGGCCGTCGCGGTCGCGGTGTTGCTGGCGAACTCACCCACCACGATGGCCAGCGCCAAACCGAGCGCGGTAATTGACCAGAGAGTCTTCGCCCCGGTGGCGTCGGCAAGCTCCTGACCGAGGCGTTGGGCCAAGCCACTGTCGAAGAGCGCCGTGCCCAGGGACAGGCCGCCCGCGAGGAGGAGAATGACGCCCCAGTCGATCTGGACGGCATCTCGCCACGTGATTGCGTGCCCTCCTTCCGCACCCTTGGCCGGAATCGCGAAGAGGAGCACCGAGGCCAGAACGCCCGCGACGTTGGCCGACAAGCGCTGGTCCAACCAGGTCGAGAGATCGGGCATCGCAGTGCGCAGCATGGGGCCGACGATTGGTGGCACAACCCACAAGAAGATCGCCACCGCCAGAGCCCAGATCGTCACTTTCTCCGCCGCGGACATCGGCCCCAGCGCGGCCGCTTCCGCCTCGCAGCGCTCGCGGGCCTCGGCTGTGTTGGGCTGTTCCTTGCCGAACAGCAGTTGAAGCACACCGTACACCACCGCCAGCATCAGCAGCGTGATCGGGATGCCGAAGCCCATCCAAGTCAGGAAGTTGATGTCGATCTTCGCCGCTTGCTCGATCTGCTCGACCGCGATGAGGTCGGGCGGCGTGCCGACGGGCGTTCCCACACAAACGCTGGCGCTGAACGTCAGAGCGAGCAACATTCCGACCGCGTATCCGTGCTTGGGATGGTCAACCCCGAGTGCTTTGAGAATGCTCATCGCGATGGGGAACATCGTCGCAACGGTGGCGGTGTTGGACAGAAACAGCGAGGCCGCAGCGGTGAGCAGTGAAACAGCCAAAAGCAGCCGACCCGGGCTCTTGGTCGGGCCAGGACGGCGCAGCATCGACAGAGCGATGCGTTTGCTGAGGCCGGTGACCTCCATCGCTTTGGCGATGATCAAGCTGCCGATGAAGAGGGCAATGATGGGGTCTCCCAACCCCGCAAAGGCCCGCGCCTCGCCAATTCCACCGAACAAAGCGAGGAGCACCATGCCTCCCAGCGCGGTCACACCAACCGGAAAAGCCTCCGTCGCCCATAGAATGATCGTCACGGCAAAGACGGTGCCTACCGCCCGCTGTTCGGCGGGAAACGACGCGAGCAGGAGCCACACGACAACAGCGACCCCTATGGCAGTCAAGGGCTTCCAGATACGGAATGAGTGGCGGTGAGTGAGCAACGCCGTATCTTATCGCGACGAACCGGTTTTTGTCTCAGGAAGCGGCAGGCGAAGACATGGCTTGCTCGACCACCTTCCAGAGCGTGGCGCCCAAACTCTGACCTTCCAATGCCCGCTCGTCGAACGGCAGGACGCTCTTGTGCGCGATTTCCGAACGATAGAGCATGGCCAATCCCTCGGCCGAATCGGGAAGCGATGTTCCCGGTTTGGGGGCGAAGCCGGGAGCACCCACGAGGAGCGCCGTGCGCTTCTGCGTCGCATCGTCGAGCAGAGGCTGGAGCACCTCGTCCTCAAGGCGTCGCATCACCCATTGCGCTTCCTCGATTCGCCCGGCTCCACGGAGCCGACCGGGGCCGTCGAGCACGGTGAGGGTCAGTGGGTACTTCCGCGCGTGGTCGAGAATGTCTTGGAAGGGGAGGTTGACCCCGTTCCCAAGCGCGTCCGGATCGCTGTGGACGTAGCCGACCAACCGGCACAGACCCTGAATCCGCCGCGAGCCGCTCATCACCCACGCCGGTTCGCCGCGCTGAAGAGCCAAGTTGGGAAGCGACTGCACGAGTCCTTGTCCCCACGGCCAAAGCAGGTTTAGCGGTGGCAGCCCCTCGTCGGCGCGGCGGCGATTGAATTCGAGAGAAGTCAGCAGGTTCATCGAATCATCGATGAACCGCCTCAATTGCGCCTCGTATTCGCCCTCCGGAAGCGCTTCCTTGATCTCAGTCACCTCGGCAGGAGGGGTCGTGACGAGCTCCAGATTGCCGTCGAGCCAGACCAAGCCGTGTTCAAGCCCGGTGCCTTTGACCCAGCGCAGGTCTGATGTTTCGAGCCGTTTCGCCGCGTCGGCGATCTGGTCAACCTCTCCCGGAAGGGTACGCAGGCGGGTCGGGGAGACCGTGAGGCCGTCTTCGGTGGACAGGACTTGTACGGCCAAGCAAACGCTGCCGCCGGGCGGCGAGGTGCCGAACGCCGACACCATCAGCGGCCCCGGCGCCACTGCGATCTCACGCGGGTCGAGGCCGAGGAATGCCGCCTCCGGGTTGGGTGATCGCGGAATGGGGGAAAGCCGAAGGATCTCGCTCTGCTCCGCGATGCGCCCGATCAGCCCGTTGACGCCCTCCAGCGCCGAGGGGCCGTCCGGGTGTCCGAGAAGCTTGGGGAGAATGATGATGGTCCGACGCACGGCATATTGTGAAGCGCCGGGCGGGTGCCGAGACTAGCGAAGGGTAGGCCGCGAATGACCTGCGGCTGGCCGCCGACGACCTGCGGCTGGCAGTGAGCGACTTGCGGCTGGCAGTGAGCGACCTGCGGCTGGCAGTGAGCGACCTGCGGCTGGCCGCGAATGACCTGCGGCTGGCAGTGAATGACTTGCGGCTGGCAGTGAGCGACTTGCGGCTGGCAGTGAGCGACTTGCGGCTGGCAGTGAGCGACTTGCGGCTGGCCGTGAATGACCTGCGGCTGGCCGTCAATGACCTGCGGCTGGCAGTGAATGATCTGCGGCTGGCCGTCAATGACCTGCGGCTGGCAGTGAATGATCTGCGGCTGGCAGTGAATGACTTGCGGCTGGCAGTGAATGACCTGCGGCCAGGCTGTGCCCCGCACCCGCTCCCCGCCCTTGCCTGGTACCCTCATGGCTTCCCATGACTGTCCGTGAACTGCGCCAGAAATACATCGAGTTCTTCAAGTCGAAGGGCCACAGCTTCTTTCCGTCCGGATCGCTGATCCCGTATGACGTGACCGGCAAGCTGGATGAGAGCCTGCTCTTCAATGGAGCCGGCATGGTGCAGTTCAAGCCGTTCTTTCGGGGCATCGCCCAGCCGCCCAACAAACGCCTGACCAACGCCCAGAAGTGCGTCCGAACGGGAGACATCGAGTCGGTCGGCGACCTGTCGCACCTCACCTTCTTCGAGATGCTCGGCAACTTCTCGTTCGGCGACTACTTTAAGAAGGAAGCCGTTGCGTTCTCTTGGGAGTTCCTGACCTCACCCGACTGGCTCGGCCTCAATCCGAAGCGGCTGTCGTTCACCGTCTTCGAGGAAGACGACGTGGCGTTCGAAGCGTGGTCGGAGCACCTGCGCGCAGCGGGGATCGACCCCGACACCCGCATCTTCCGGCTCGGCGAGGAGACCAACTACTGGCCCGCCGGAGCGTTCTCGAACGGCCCTCCCGGTCCCTGCGGACCGAACTCCGAGATGTTCTACTGGACCGCCGACGAGCCGCCACCCACCGGACCCTATTCCAGCGAGGACTACCTCCGCGATGAGGAAGACCGGAAGTGGCTGGAGATTTGGAACGACGTGTTCATTCAGTACGACTGGCAAGGCACCCTCCGCGATCCGGAGAGGCCAGGTTTGGGCTACGAGAAGACCGGTCTGCCGAGCCTGCCCTTCCAGAGCGTGGACACCGGCATGGGCCTCGAGCGCACGGCGGCGGTCCTCGGTGGCTACAAGAGCGTGTACGACACCGACGCCTTCACCCCGATCATCAAGGTGATCGAAGGGCTTGGTGACGGTCTGTCCTATGGCCAAGACCCCACCAAAGACGAAGCCATCCGCATCATCAGCGACCACATCCGCACCGCCGTCTTCTGCATCGCCGACGGCATCCTGCCCAGCAACAACGGCCGCGGCTACGTCCTTCGCCGCCTGATCCGGCGAGCAGTCCTCAAGGGCCAGCGCGTCCTCGGGTTCGACAAGCCGTTCTTCCACCTGGTGTACGAAGGCGTCGTCCAAGCGCTGGGCGATCACTACACCGAGCTTTCTGAGCGGCGCGACGTGATCTTGGAGACCCTCCGCAACGAGGAAGCGATGTTCCGACGCACCGTTTCGGCTGGGGTCGAGCAACTGACGGAAATCCTCCTCAAGAGGGCACGAAATGTCAAGCAAAACTTCGTGCATAACTACTTCAGGTGGCTCCACGCCACGCCGGGATTGGTCTTGCCTTCAGATCAAAGGCTGAGTGAACTCTGGGACCAATTGGTGGCGGATGTTCACGCCAAGCGATTCAATACTGACAAAACGGCAGACCTTGTAGAGCAGTATTTTCCTGGCATTCCTGGGGTTCGCAATCTCGAGGAAGCAATCACTAGGTATGAAGCACAAATCGGGGTAACTCCACCGAAAGGTCATGTTACTGATTTGAGCCTAAGGCTCTCGGGTGCAGAGGCATTCATGCTATACGACACCTTCGGCTTCCCCTTAGAGTTGACGCAGGAGATTTGCGCAGAAGACGGCATCACCATTGACTTGGATGGCTACCTTGAAGCTCTGAAGGAGGCTCAAGAGCGCTCGCGCGGAGCGAGTGGCATGGACACCGTCTACGGCCAAGAAGAGGAGCAGATCATCCTCTCCGTCTCCAGCCGCGCCAAGCCCCAGTCCGAATTCGTCGGATACTTCCAGACCTCTGCGCGCACCGAGATCGGCCAGATCAGCCCGATTATGAGCCCGGAAGGACTCACCACCGGCGAGTTCCAGTTCTGCATGAACGAGACGCCGTTCTATGCCCAGTCAGGTGGCCAAGTCGGCGACACCGGGCGCGTTTCGTGTGACGCCTTCGAGTTCAAAGTGACCAACACCTGGAAGGAAATGGGCCTGATTTGGCACGACGCCGAACTCGTCCGCCTCGACGAGAAGATACGCGGACAACTTTTCGGTCCGCAAGGCGATTTCAACCCCGACCCAACCCTTGACAGCCGCCTCTTGCGGGGCCTTCGCGAGGAGGAGATCGTGCCGATTCTGGAATCGGGACTGTTCTTCCAGGCGGTCGATGCCATCGTGGACGACAAAAGACGCCGCGACATCACCCGAAACCACACGGCGACCCACCTGCTGCACGCCGCGCTGCGCTCGGTGCTCGGTCGCCATGTGACCCAAGCCGGCTCCCTGGTCTCGCCCGAGCACTTGCGCTTCGACTTCACTCACGGCAAGGCAATGTCGCCGGAGGAACTAGCCGAAGTCGAGCGGATCGTCAACGAGCGGTCGCTCATGAACAACGAAGTCTCGATCTACGCCGACGTCCCCCTCGACGAAGCGCGGCGACGTGGTGCGATGGCGCTTTTCGGCGAGAAGTACGGCGACAGCGTGCGCATGGTGCAGGTCGACGACTTTAGCCTCGAACTTTGCGGCGGCTGCCACGTGCGCTCGACCGGCGAGATCGGGCTCTTCAAAATTCTCCACGAAAGCTCGGCCGCGAGCGGAGTGCGCCGTATCGAAGCGATTACCGGTCACGGGGCTTACCAGTGGGTGTCTGAGCAAGAGCGGCGCGTTCGCCAAGCCGCGACCCTCCTGAAAGCCAACCCCGGCGACCTCGTCCCCGCTATCGAACGCACGCTCGAGCACGCCAAGGACCTCAATCGTCGCCTCGAAAAAGCCCGCACCCAGACCGCTGGTTCAGGCGCAACTAAAACAGTCGATGTAGGCGGCGTCGAACTGGCGGTCGAGAAGATGACCGATGGCGATACGAAGGAGGCCACCCTCGTCGCCGACCGCCTCGCCGACGGCAAACCCTCCCGGGTGGTTCTCGTTGGGTTGTCCTCAGATGGGAAACTGACCTTCGTGGCCAAGGTTGGACCCGACGCCTTGGCAAAAGGGGCACATGCCGGCAATCTGGTGCGCGAAGTTGCGAAGATTGCCGGCGGTGGAGGGGGAGGCCGACCGGACTTCGCGACCGCCGGCGGCCGCGATCCGTCGCAATTCGAGGCCGCACTCGAGGCCGCCGAGTCGCTTGTTGCCGCGCAATTGAGTTGATTCCCAGAGTGGCGCGGGCATCCTGGGGCTGCGTCATGGTGTTTGGGTGGCCGGGGTGATGAAATTGTGCACCCCGTCTCGGGCAAGTACGACAAGCTCACGTAACTGGCGTAACCCTGGTGCACAATTCATCACCAGGGCCACCCATTGACAACTTCAATCCATGACGCAGCCCATCCTGCCCGCGCTGGTCGGCATTGCAGAGGAAGCGACAGATTGTCAACCGGGTAGCGGGGCATGATCCCGCCTGCAACCGACCAACTGGGAGGTCTCCATAGACTCTAGAAGTTGCGCCAGCGCGGGCGGGACGGCCGCGCCACGGGGGGGGATTACTGGCCGCCGCTGGCGCGGGTCATCGCGTACAGGAACCAGCCGAGGATGCCGATGCCGCCGGCGAGCATGAGCAGGGCATAGCCGCGCACATAGCCCGTCTGCAGGTAGCGGAGCGCACCGCCGAGGCCCTTGGTCAAGCCGCCAACAAGGTTGACGATGCCGTCGATCACGATGACATCAATCCCTTTCCACGAGAAGTTGGCGAGCATTCCGCCACCCTTGACGCCCGCTTCGACCACGAGGTCGTCGTAGCCGAACTGGTCGGCGGCTTTGCGACGGAACGGGCTCCACTTCGAGAGATCCCAGCCTTCCTTGCCGGGCAGGCCCTTCCAGTAGATCACCAAGCCGACGATGATGCCAAGGGCGGCGGCACCGATCGAAAGCGCCAACAAAGGGATGTCGTGGGGATGGGCCTCGACGACGCCCGGTTGAAGCAGGCTAAGCCGCTGCCCGCCTTGTCCGCGGGTCGGATAGAGCCAATTCAGGAAGCGCTCACCGGTGTTCAACCACCAGCCGCCAACGGCTGAAAGCAAAGCTAAGGCGACGAGCGGGAGCCACATGCTGACGGGAACCTCGTGCGGTTTGTGCTCGGCATTAAGTTCGTGATGGTGCTCGTGGCCTTCGGCCATCTCCCGCTGGTGCATTTCTTCATCGGTGAAGAAGAAGTCGTTCGTGTCGGGACCGTGATCGTGTGCATGGTGGGCATGATCGGCGTGGTGTGCGTGGTCGTGGTGACCGTGGCCCTCCGCTGCCGGGATCAAGCGCCATCGCTCCTCTTTGCCCCAGAAGGTCAGCCAGGTCATGCGGGTCATGTACATCGCAGTCAGAGCAGCGACAAACAGCCCCACCCAGCCCGACCAATACGCGAGCTTGACGCCTTCGAGGGTCGCGAATTCACCGGCCAGCGCCTGGCCGAGGATCGCTTCCTTCGAGTAGAAACCTGCGAACAGAGGCACGCCCGAAATCGCGACGTAGCCGATCATCATGGTGATGAACGTGATCGGAAGGTACTTGCGCAGGTTGCCATAGTTGCGCATGTCCTGGTTGTGCATCATCGCGTGGATGACCGCGCCCGAGCCAAGGAACAAGAGGGCCTTGAAGAATGCGTGGGTCGTGACGTGGAACATGCCCGCCCAGTACCCACCCGCGCCGCATGCGATGAACATAAAGCCAAGCTGCGACACCGTGGAGTAGGCGAGAACCTTCTTGATGTCGGTCTGCCCGAACGCGATCAACGCCGCAAACAGAGCAGTGAAGGCACCAGTCGCCGCGATGATCGCGCTGGCGGCAGGGGAAAGCTCGAAGAGCACGTGGAGCCGGTTCAGCAAAAATACGCCCGCAGTAACCATGGTAGCGGCGTGGATGAGGGCGGAAACCGGCGTCGGACCCGCCATCGCGTCGGGAAGCCAGAAGTACAGCGGGAATTGGGCCGACTTGCCGCAGGCGCCGACGAACAGCAGCAAGGCAATCGCGGTCGCGATGCCGGGGTTGTTCTTGAGCACGTCAATGGCGTTCGGCAGGATGACGTCGTAACTCAGCCAGCGCGGATCGGTCCCGGTTCGCAGAGTGGAACCGGCGAGCACGCAGATGAGCAGAAACATGCCGAGCGTGAGTCCCCAGTCACCGATGCGGTTGACGATGAACGCCTTGTTGGCGGCCTTTGCGTTGGCGAGGTCCTTGTACCAGAACCCGATGAGGAGGTAGCTGCACAAGCCCACACCTTCCCAGCCGACGAACAGCATCACGAGGTTGTTGCCGAGCACGAGCACGAGCATGAAGGCGATGAACAGGTTCAAATAGCAGAAGAACCGGCTATAGTCCTTCTCCTCGCTCATGTAGCCGGTGGCGTACAGGTGAATCAGCGCGCCGATGCCGGTGATGATGAGCACCATGGTCATGCTCAGCGGGTCGATGAGGACTTCGCACGGCACACTGAGGCTCTTGAGGGTGATCCACGGGAACATCGTGAGCACGAAACTTCGCCGCCCGGCTTCTGGGATCGCGAGAAGCTGACTCGTGAGCTGGACGCCCATGCCAAACGCGGCTGCGATGGGAGCCACCGCGAGCAGGCCGCAAATCCACTTGCCGACCTTGTTGCCGAAGTTGTCAATGATGCTCTTGCCGAGCATGCATTGAACCAAGAATCCAGCCAGCGGCAGCCCAATGACCCACCAAATCAAGCCGTAGTTCACTCGCGATCCCTCATCTAGCCGGGAAGGTTACCTTCTTGTCGGAGCCTCCATCCGTGGGAGGATGGAGGCATAGGTGCAGCATTTGCGTCCGCGGGTGGCCGGGGTGATGAAATTGTGCACCCCGGTTTGACCAAGCACCGACAGGCTTCCGCGATTGGTAGCGCCGGGGTGCACAATTTCATCACCCCGGCCACCCACTTTGGAGTCGCGACGTCTTCCGCTACATGACCGTATCAAGCCCGATCCGCAGGCCTTCCAACTCCCACACCCGGCGGACTGCCAGCACGACGCCCGGCATGAACGAGGTTCGATCGAGCGAGTCGTGACGGATCGTCAGCGTCTCTCCAGGACCTCCGAAAAGGATCATCTGGTGGGCGACCAGGCCGGGGAGACGGACTGAGTGCACGGGGACGCTCTCAACCATGCCGCCACGGGCGCAAGCGACTTTCATGATCGTGCCTTCCTTGACGGCGGGGGCTTGGTTCCGCGAGGAAGCGATGATCTCCGCCGTCCGAGTCGCGGTTCCGGACGGGGCGTCCAGTTTTTGGTCGTGGTGCATCTCGATGACTTCGGCGGAAGGCATCCACTTGGCGGCGAGAGCGGCGAACTGCATCATCAGCACGGCACCAATGGCGAAATTGGGGACCACGAGCACCGGCGTTTGGGCTTCCTCAGCCTGAACACGCAGCCGATCAAGCTGATCACGGGAGACCCCGCTCGTGCCGATCACGACCGCGACACCCCTTGAAAGGGCGAGGCTGGCGTTGTCGGCAGCGACCTCCGGATGCGTGAAGTCAAGGAGAACGGTGGCATCGGCCAGGCCCGCCCCGAGATCGGCAGACAACGCAGGTGCCCCCGGGTAAGCGGTCTCACCGATCCGGACGCGATCAACCGCTGCAACGACCTCGATACCGTCGGCCTGAGCGAGCGCCTTGACGGATTCCATCCCCATGCGGCCCGCCGCACCGGCAACACACACCCTCACTGACATGCCCTGCAGGTTACCGCTCGGCCAGGCGAAACGGCTAGAATCCGCCGATGGCCATTCCGATTGCAGTTCAGCTTTATTCCGTTCGAGACGATTGCGCGAAGGACTTCGCGGGGACGTTGCGCGCGGTCGCCGCGATGGGTTATGACGGCGTCGAGCTCGCCGGTTTCCACGGTTTCCCGGCGAGCGAAATTCGCGGCTGGCTCGAAGAGACGGGCTTGAAAGTCGCGGGCAACCACTGCGGCTACCAGAGCCTGCAAGATGAGCGCTTCGACGAAACAATCGCGTTCCACCAGGCGATTGGCTGCCAGAACCTGGTGGTCCCCGGTCTGCCGGAAGAGATGCGAGCAACGGCTTCGGCCTGCCAAGAGACCGCAGCCTGGCTCACCGAAATCGCCAACAAACTCCGTCCCCTCGGACTCCGGACCGGATTTCACTGCCACAGCGCCGACATGCGACCGCTCGAAGATGGTCGGAGCGCCTGGGACCACCTGGCAGCCAACACGCCCGACGACTTCATCCTCCAATACGACACCAGCAACGGGATCCACGGAGGTGCCGATCCGGTAAAGCCCTTGCTCGACTGGCCGGGTCGCGGTGTCACCGTGCACCTGAAGGAGTACTCGGGCGAGGGCGGGAGCGCGGTGATCGGCGAAGGCGAAGTTCCGTGGCCGGCTGTATTCGGTGCGTGCCAGGATGTTGCCGGGACGCAGTGGTACATCGTCGAACACGAGGTTTACGGGGATCGAACGCCGTTGGAGTGCATCGACGCGTGTTTGAAGAACCTGCGGGGGATGGGGGTCTAGGGCCGCGATGGCCTCCTCCCGTACCGCTGGCAACCTGCCGGCGTCCCCATGGAAATCGCCGCGCGCTTCGCCGGCAAGTTGCCAGCGGTACGAGGTTCTATGAAGGGTCAGCGAGCGCTCGCTTTCTTGCAGCAATACCAAGGGCTGGCGGGCCTTGCCCTTCTGCTCATCGTCGCGCTGGTTTGGGAGCGCAACTTCTTTGTCCCCGAGAACCTGCGCAACGTTCTGAATCAGTGCGCGGTGCCGGGGACGCTGGCCATCGGGATGACCTTCGTGATCCTCACTGGCGGGATTGACCTCAGCGTCGGCTCTCAGCTTGCTTTTCTGAACTGCATCGTCGCGACGTGGCTCAAGTCGGGGACTCCGGCGGCTTTCACCGTGCCCTATGTCCTGGTCCTGGGCGTCGGGATCGGTGCGATGCTCGGCTACATCATCGGCTCGACCCGGCTCCAGCCCTTCGTCGTCACGCTGGCGGCGATGGTGAGCCTGCGCGGGCTCGCGTTCGTGTACACCAAGAATGCGAACGTGTCCGGCATCGGCAAGGACCTCGATCCACTCAAGGCTCCTTGGTTTGGGCTGCCTCTCTCGGTCTGGATTTTGTTTGCCCTTGCGGCTTGCTCCATGGTCATCCTCCGCAAGACCGTGCTGGGGCGACGCATCTACGCCATTGGTGGGGGCGAAGCCGCTTCCCACTATTCCGGCGTGCCCGTCAATCGAACGCGGGTCGCCGCCTACGCACTCAACGGCTTTTGCGTAGCCGTCGCTGCCATCCTGTTGACGGCGCGGACGAACAACGGCCAGCCGGGTGCAGCGCAAAGCTATGAGTTGGATGCCATTGCCGCAGCCGTGGTTGGCGGTTCATCCCTGCTCGGCGGCTACGGCAATTCTCTGGGTTCAGTCGTTGGGGCCTTGTTCATTCTCTCGACCGATACGCTCCTTAATCTAAAGGGTATCGACGACAAAGTCGGCCTGGGCCTCAAAGGCGTCATCTTGCTGATTGCCGTCTACGTCCAAAACATCGGCCGACGACGTTAAGGTGTTACCGCCAGTCGTCGAACAACTCGCTCACCGACTCGTTCGCATGTCTCAGCCGTAGCTTCCGACCGCCTCACAACCAGAATTTCAGAGGCTTAGGCTAAACTTGCGATAAAAATGATAGCCTCGGTCTAGATTCTGGGGCGTATCGTAGAATAAAGCGTGGATATTGGGATAAGCGAGGACGCTGTCACTCGGATTCGGCGACAAGTCCAAAGTGGACGGTTCTCGTCGGAAAACGAAGTAGTTCTTGAAGGCCTCCGACTCTTGGAAGAGCAGCAGCGAGGCCACGACGCTTGGGTCGCTGAGACGCGAGCGAAATTGCAGGAGGCTCTTGAGTCGGAGCGAGAAGGTCGTGTGATTCCGGGGGATGTGGCGCGACAGCAAATCCAGGAGTTCATTAATGATCGTGTGGGGAATCGCGTCTCGCACCTTTCACCCTTTCCTTCTAGTACGTCCAACTCCCATTCCTGAACCCTTTTCTGTCACGTCGATTCGGATAGGTTTCTACCATTACATGAACTCCACGCTCCTTTAACTCGGTGACCCCACTTAGTTGCTCCATATCTGGGCTGATACGAACAAACAGCAGCGATTCGATGGGTACAAGCGGCAGGAGTGTCGGCACCACCGTGCCTCGGACCGACAGGCTCCACAAGCAGTCGCAATCAGCCAGTACGTCCAATTGAGCAATATTCGACCCAGCGAGTTCAAGATCGGCGAGTACCGGAAGGGTGGCGAGGAATCGGTAGTCTGGACAGCGCGTGCCTCGCATCGACAGATACTCTAGCGAGCGGGCACCTTCAACACTATGCATATTGTCAATGTGGCAATCGGCCACACTTAGGCTGAAGATCTCTTGCGTACAGTCGAGTCCCCTTAAGCTAGTTATCGGTGTCCTCGCGATGGAGAGAATCTGCATCGGTTTGCCTTCCAGCAATCCCTCAAGCGAGGAACATCCCGTGTTAAGAACATTAAGACTGCTTAGCTTGGGTAGTTTAGCGATTCCGAAGAAGTCCGTTGCAGTGGTGTTGGGTAAGAAGAGCGTCCTGATGTGGTCGTGGTCGATTAAGTCGTCAAGAGTGGTGATTACGCTGCGGTCAGTGCTCAGAGACTCCAGCACAGGCATGTCATGAACAAAGGAAAGGGACGAAAGCGGGCAATCTGAAATCCATAGGCGCTGTAAGGAGTCGAGTCTGCAGGCGCATTGTATAACGCTTAAATTTGGACACTCCAGGATAAGAACTCCCACGACTTCTGATCCCATAGGAAGTTCTAACTTCTGGTCGGCATCCCAGACGCGCACCGACCAAGGGCGGTGTTCTCGGATCGCTGGGCCCAGGTGCTCTGCACCGCGAACATCAACGTGAAGTCCGGTCAATTCCTCAGCGAGCGTGATTGCAGGATCCAAACCTCACCTCAGTCTTATCAATCCTCTAGCGCCCCGTCCTCCCAAGGAGTGGAACCGACCGTTACCGCCAATCGTCAAACAATTCGCTCACCGACTCGTTCAAGTGAATCCTCTTAATGGCCTCGCCCAGCAACGGCGCGGACGGCAGGATGGTCAGTTTGGGGAACATCTTGACGCTCGGGATGGGGACGGTATCGGTGACGATGACCTTGGACACCACGCTATCTTGCAGGCGCTGGCTCGCGTTGCCGCTGAAGACCGCGTGCGAACAGCATGCGACGACCTCGGTCGCACCGCGCTTGAGCAGCACTTCGGCACCGGTGATAATCGAGCCGCCGGTGTCGATCATGTCGTCAATCATCACACACTTCTTGCCAGCGACGTCGCCGATGATCTCGATGATGTCGACCTTGTTGGGCTCGGGACGGCGCTTGGCAATGATCGCGATGGGGACGCCTCCGAGCATTTCAGCGAGCGACCGCGCCCGGCCGACGCCCGCTACATCGGGGCTGACCACGACGAGGTTCTCCTCCTGGGGGTAACCCTGCTCCATCATCCAGCGGCCAATGATCGGGCCTGCGTACAGGTGATCGACGGGCATGTTAAAGAAACCCTGGATCTGCTCGGCGTGCAGGTCGACGCAGACGACGCGCTGGGCACCCGACATGCCGATCAGATCGGCAACCAGTCGCGCCGTAATGGGCTCACGCGGCTTCACCTTCTTGTCTTGCCGAGCGTAGCCGTAGTAGGGCATCACGACCGTCAGTCGGCGGGCACTGGCGCGACGGAACGCGTCGAGCATGATCAGCAACTCGACCAGCGTGTCGTTGGCCGGGTAGCAGGTTGGCTGGAGGAGGAAGACGTCGTTGCCGCGCGCGCTCTCGTCCACCATGACCCGAATCTCACCGTCGCTGAACTTGGTCGAAGTCAGCCGTCCGAGTTCGATTCCCAAGTAGTTCGCGACTTTCTCGGCCAAGTCGCGGTGTGCGTTGCCCGAGAAGAGTTTCATGCCGGAAAGGCTCTGATTCACTCCGTTGGTCGCCGTTTTCGTTCTCGCCATGGTGGTGCCCATTGTTCTTTGTTCTCCTGCCGCGATCGTCCGAGCGCTAAAGCATCGGCGGGTACGTCGCTCGTGATAACGCTTCCCGCTGCTACGATCGCGCCATCACCGATGGTGATGGGAGCGACGAGCGTAGAATTCGAGCCGATGAAGGCATCGCTGCCGATCTCGGTTCGGTGCTTGGAGAAACCGTCGTAGTTGCAGGTGATCGTGCCGGCACCGAGGTTGGTGTTCGCGCCGATGCTGGCATCGCCGATGTAGGTCAGATGGGATGCCGCAGCACCCGGCCCGAGCGTGGCCTTCTTGACCTCGACGAAATTGCCCACCTTGGATCCCTCGCCAAGAACGGCCCCCGGGCGGAGGTTGGCGAAGGGGCCGCACTTGCTGCCCTCCCCCATGATCGCGCCTTGGACGTGGCTGATCAGGATGCGGCAGTTGGGCCCGATTTGCGAGTCGATCACGCACGAACTCGGCCCGATCGTCGTCCCGCTGGCGACGCGGGTCTTGCCGGCCAGCGTCGTCATCGGGAGGATTTCGACGTCCGCCTCGATCGCGACATCGAGCCCGATATACGTGGATGCCGGGTCCGTAATCGTCACGCCGTTCAGGGCGTGGCTGCGCAGAATTCGGCGTCGAAGCTGCGCCTCCGCCTCAGCAAGCTGCCAGCGATCGTTGACTCCTGTCGCCGTGAGGGGGTCGAATTCCACCGTCTCGACCGTTCCATTTGCCGCGATTTCGGCGATGGCGTCGGTCAAGTAGTACTCGCCCTGCGCATTGGAATTCTTCAGGAGCGGCAGGATTTCGAAGAGCCTCGAGATATCGAAGCAGTAGATGCCCGCGTTGACCTCGCGAATCGCGCGCTGTTCCGGCGTGCAATCCTTCTCTTCGACGATCTGGGCGACCTTGCCCGCCGCGTCGCGGATGACCCGTCCGTACCCATGCGGATCGGCGAGAACGCAGGTGGCGAGGGTTGCTTTCGAACCCGACTCCCAGTGTTGGCAAGCGAGCTTCTTCAGCGATTCGCCATCGAGCAGCGGCGCATCGCCCGGCGCGATCAATACGGCTCCGGTCCGACCCTCCAGGGCAGATTGCGCCATCAGCGCCGCATGTCCGGTCCCCTTCTGCTCGACTTGGAGGGCGTAGGCGTACTGGTAGCCAAGTTCAGATTTGACTCGGTCAGCCTGGTGCCCCACGACCATGACGGTGTGATCCACCCCCGCCTGGCTCATGGCGCGCCCGACCAACTCCGCCATCGGCAACCCACAGACGCGGAAAAGCGCCTTGGGCGTCTCCGACTTCATGCGGGTGCCTTTTCCGGCGGCGAGAATCACGCCGCTCAACGGAGGATAGCTGGACATCGGGGCCTAAAGGATACTCCGCTTCGTTAACGTTCGACCGGGTACCAGCCGCAACCTATGCATCCATCCGTGGGAGGATGGATGCATACGGTTTGGCGATGGTCCCAGGACGGAAACCTCCGAAGGCACCTGAGCGTTATATACTCATATCATTGAGCGTGATAGAGGCAATGGCAAAAGACTACTATGCAACCTTAGGGGTAACGAAAGGCGCGGACGAGAAGTCGATCAAGTCGGCGTACCGCAAGCTCGCGCGCAAGTACCACCCGGACGTCAATCCGAACGACAAAGCGGCGGAAGCCAAGTTCAAAGAGGTCAGCGAAGCCTACGAGGTCTTGGGCGACGCCGACAAGCGCAAGCTCTACGACCGGTGGGGATCAAATTGGGAAGCGGCCCAAAACATGAAGACGAGTGGCGGCTCAGGTGGTGAAGGCGTCGACTTCGACTTCGCCCATTTCGGCGGAGAAGGCGGATTCGGAAGCTTTTTCGAGCAGTTCATGACCCAGGGGCGCACCGCAACCCAACAACAGCAGCAACGTCCCCGAGGTGTGCAGCCTGCCGATGTCGAGAAGACGGTCGAAGTCAGCCTCGAGGAAATCGACTCGGGCACCAAACGGACCTTAACGTACCAAGTCAACGACGCCTGCAAAAGCTGCGAAGGGACTGGATATGTTCGTCTGAGGACGACGACGGCGTGCCCGGTTTGCGGTGGTTCGGGCGAGACAAAGGGATTCTTCGGCATGGCCCATCCGTGCGAGGCCTGCGGTGGAACAGGATCGAGCAGCTTGGAGCGATGCCCAACCTGCAGCGGCAGTGGCTTCCTGCCCGCAACCCGCAAGGTCGAAGTGACGGTCCCAGCCGGAATCACGAACGGCAAGAAGCTCCGCGTGCCCGGGCGAGGCTCGACGGGTGCCAATGGCCGAGCGGGCGATCTCTACGTGATCATCAGCGAGCGACCGCACGATAAGTTCATCCGCAAGGGCGACGACCTCGAAGTCGAGGTCCAGGTGCCCTACACGACGGCGGCGCTCGGCGGCGAGATTCGGGTTCCGACGCTGCGCGGTTCGGTGACCATGAAGATCCCGGAGTGCACCCAGAGCGGCCAAGCCTTCCGCCTTGCGGGTCAAGGCATCGCGAAGCTGGGCGGCGGGCGTGGCAATCTGATGGCCAAGATCCGTGTGGCGGTCCCCAAGAAGTTGACCGACAAGCAGCGTGACCTTCTGCGTCAGATGGCGACGGAAGAGAAGGAGGTGGTTGCATGAGAACCGACCAGCAGCCGCTTTATATGATCGGCGTCGCTTCGCAGCTTTGCGGTGTCCACCCCCAAACCCTGCGCCAATACGAGCGCCTCGGCTTGGTCGTGCCCGCCCGGGTCGGTGCCAAGAACCGCCTCTTCAGCGAGGCGGACATTCGCCGCGTCCAGCGCATCCAGCGATTGACTCAGGATCTGGGCGTCAACCTTGCTGGAGTCGAGATCATCCTGAAGCTGCTCGACCAGATGGATGAGGCGCGCGCGGAGATGGAGCAGATGTTCGACGAATACCGGCAGGAAGCAGAGCGA
Source organism: Fimbriimonadaceae bacterium (assembly GCA_019694835.1). The sequence continues at coordinate 98,780 of JAIBBE010000083.1, forward strand.
CGGCTTCAATCCATGATGACGCAGAGCAATGTGCCTGTTCGTAAGGACGAACCACTGCTGCCGGTGCCGAAGGTCCGCTGGAAGAAACTCGACCTGTAGCAAGTCCCACGCTCTCCAAAAGGGATTGGTATAATGTCGTTCTGCCTGCGCGGGTGGTGAAATTGGTAGACACGCTACCTTGAGGTGGTAGTGCTCACAAGGCGTGAAGGTTCGAGTCCTTTCCCGCGCACCATGAATTCTGTTTCCTGAGCGTCGCCGATCACGGCGACTTCTTTTTGAATGCCCACAGCCGCTGGCCGCTGAAGTTCCAGATCGCGACGACGGCGGCGGCGACGAAGGTGCCGACGATCCAGCTTCGACTCTCGCCGCCAGAGACGACGCGGTTCAGGCTCGAGGCGATGATGGTGTTGAGTCCGAGGCCAATGACGCTCACGACAACGAACTTGCTGAGCTGCCGCCCGTACTCCTCCTTGCCGCGGATGTTGAAGGTCCACAGCCGATTCCAGATGAAACTGTTCAGAATCGCCAGGCTTGCCGTCGCGATCTTGAACACCGTGAACGCGACATCGTGCGCCTGATCCACCGTCACCTGCCCTTCCGGGGTCCACAAGCCCGCGACCCACCCGCCGACAACTTGGCTCAGGGGCTCGCTGCCGACAAACGCATTGAACATCAGAATCCGGTGCAGGCCCGCGTCGATTAAGAACGATGAGCCACCGACGATGCAGAACTTCGCGAACTGGCGGACGATGCGGCGATGGAAGATGCCTGTCTTCGGCACAATGGGTAGGTCGTCGTCTTCCAGAATCAGCGTCCGGTAGAGTCGCGACGCGATCATCCGCTCAGCGAAACGGTTGACCTTTGTCCCGACGAAGTCGCGCGAGGTCATCGGCTTCACCCAAATCGCCTCGATCCCGGCTCGGTTCGCGCCGAGCACGTCGGTGAAGAGCTGGTCGCCGATCATAACCGCTTCTTCCGGCTTGACCTTGAACTTCTCAAGCGCCTGGAAGTACATGGCGCGGCTCGGCTTGAATTTGCCCGTGAGATACTCGATGCCCATTTTCTCGCTGAGCCGCTTCAGGCGCTCGACGTTGCGGGTGTTGCTCAGGATGCAGAACTCGAGCCCAAGCGCACGCCCGGCCTCGATCCACGTCAGGGTCTCGGGTGGAAAGTCCTCGCTCCGCCACGGTAAGAGCGTGTTGTCGACATCGATGAGGATGAGCTTCTTGCCGATCGACTGGAGCTTGTCGAGTTCGATTTCGTAAAGCGAGTGGTAGGCCTCAACCGGGCAGACCTGTCGGAGCGGGCTGATCACTTCTCCGCGGGAGAATCGCCCGGATCGGAACGTCCTCACTTGACCGCCTTGAGCGCAGCCTTTCGCTTACGGATGTTCGCCAGATGCCCCGCGTAATCAGCGGAGAACAAATGGGTGCGGTCGGGAAGGGCCACGTAATACAGGTACGGATTGGCCTTCGGCTTGGCCGCCGCTTCGATGCTTTTGTAACCAGGTGAGCCAATTGGCCCGGGGGGGAGGCCCGCGTGGAGGTACGTGTTGTAGGGCGATTCGACCGTCTTCACGACGCCCGGGCCGAGTTCCTTCCACTCTTGCAGGGCGTAGAGAACCGTGGCGTCGATTTGCAGCAACATGCCGATCTTGGCCCGGTTCTCGATCAGTCCCGCCACAATCGGTCGCTCGCGATCCTGCGCCACCTCGGCTTCGATGAGTGAGCCGATCGTGACCAGGCGGTCGAGGTTCTTGGGGGAGCCGAGGGGTTTCACGACTTTGGTTTCGAACGTGCGAAGCTGGCGGCGAATGGTCTCTTCGGCACCGAGCAAGGGAGGAAGATCGTAGGTATCAGGGAAAAGATACCCCTCCAAGCTGTCCTTGGGGAGCGGGAAATTGACTGAAGGCTGGAACTTGGTAGGCTCTTTGGTAAGGGCAATATACTCATCGGCCTTGCACACACCCTTATCCTCCAGGATCCTCGCCGTCCGCGCTATCCACCATCCCTCGGGCAGGCGGACCATTTGCCTAACAGGTTTGCTAAGGGCATCCAGAACTTGATCCGGGGTCATTCCCGGGTTCAGTTGGTAGGTTCCGGTATCGATTCTTCGACTTTTCTTCGCCCACTTCGCCCAGTAGTTGAACGCGTCCGGGTTTCGGACCACGCTTCGCGTCTGTAGGTCACGCAGAACAGCCTGGAAGGATTCGCCCTTGGCATAGCGCACGTAGAAAGGCGGTCCAGCTGGCATTGGCTTCAGCTGGCCCTGAAGCCAGTTGAACGCAAGCAACCCTGCCAGAGCGGCAAGGGCAATCAGCACGGCGAGCGCGATCAGGACCTTTCGGCGCATGATTAGCCTCGACCCCTGACCGCTCTTCGCACCCGTGAATTATGCCCAGCCCCGGGCTGGAAGTGCCAGGCGCTGATGGGCCTTCAGCACTTCTGCGAATTCAGGACGAGGATCTCATTGAGTCGGTCGACTTGAAATCTCCTGCCCGAATACCGCGTTTGATCAGCGCCAACACCGGCGAGGATTCCGCACCCAGGGGGGATGCATCCGAAATAGCTCACGGACTGGACGCCACTTTCGGCACAGGCCTTCACGGCGGTCCAGGTTGCTTCGAGCGACGTGCCCTTGGAGACCACGAATCGAATGACTGCCGGGCCTCGGTAAACCTGCTTCAGATAGCCGGCCAGACTGGCTTGATCGTTGAAGTGCTTTGCTTTCGAAGAGCCCAATTGGACGCTGAACCTCGCGTTCTTTCCGTTTGAGCTGACCTTCAATTCCATGTTTTTCGACGCCTCTTGGGCGAATCCGATTCCCATGGCGAGACCAAGGACGACAGTAATAGCCGCTAGTTTCATAGTTCCTCCGAACAATCCTTGATTGACAGAAGTGATTACAATTCAGCAGGCCCAGGGGTTCCCTCGATTAAGGGCGTTGCTGCAATGATGAAACGCAAGGCACCGCTGAGAAAGAGGCGCTTTCGACGAGGCGACCCGGTTTCCCGTCTGAGCCAAAGCGACTCCGACCGCCAGAATTCGCGCACCAATAGAGCCGAGCCGAAGCGGCCCGGCTCCTCGGTGGTTAATTACGACTTGAGGACTTCAGCATCCGTCGTGCGCTCCCAGGGGAACGACGGATTGCCGAAGTGACCGTTCTTGGCGGTCGGCAAATACCGGAAGTTCGCCAAGCCCAGGTGGTTCATAATGCCGCGCGGCGACAGGTCGAAGTTTGCGCGCACTCTCTTATCGATTTCCTCGACAGGGATGGTTTCGGTGCCAAACGTATCGATGTTCAGCGAAACTGGCTGGGCCACACCGATCGCGTAGGCGAGGGCGACGACGCACTTGTCGGCAAGGCCAGCGGCGACGATGCACTTGGCAACGTGACGAGCCATGTAGGCCGCGCTGCGGTCGACCTTGGTCGGGTCCTTGCCGCTGAACGCGCCGCCACCGTGGGGGCACATGCCGCCGTACGTGTCGACGATGATTTTGCGTCCGGTCACGCCAGTGTCCGCCTGAGGACCGCCGATGACGAAGATGCCGGTCGGGTTGATGTGATAGTTGATCGGCCCATCCACGTATTGCTCGTACTCAGCGAGAACGGGGCTGATGATGTGCTCCATCACAACCGCCTTGATCGCGTCGTGACTCAGCGAGGGCGAATGCTGGGCCGAGACGACCACGGTGTCGATCTTCTTGGGGACGTTGCCGTCGTAGATGACCGAAACCTGGCTCTTTACGTCTGGGCGAAGCCCGAGCGACGGATGCGCCTTACGAACCTTGGCCGAACGTCGCGTGAGCGCGTGGGCGATCGAGATGGGCAAGGGCATCAACTCCGGCGTCTCGCGGGTCGCCATGCCAAACATCATGCCTTGGTCCCCGGCACCGCCGGTGTCGACGCCAACGGCAATGTCGGGCGATTGCTCTTGAATCGCGACCATGACGCCGCAAGTCGAGCCGTCGAATCCGAGTTCGGTATCGGTATAACCGACCTCGTTGATCGTGTTGCGCACGATGTCGGCGACTTCGATGTAGCCATCGACCGTGACCTCGCCCGCGACGACCGCGAGTCCGCGGGTGAGAAGCGTCTCGATTGCAACGCGCGCTTTGCTGTCCTGCTCCAAGCACGCATCGAGAAGGGCGTCAGAGATCTGATCGGCCAGCTTGTCCGGGTGCCCTTCGCTGACACTCTCCGACGTGAAAATCCATTGTTTTGCCATGTTAGTTCGAATGGGAAGGATACCCCTTAGGGTTGTCGGCAGGGCCGCGCAGAAATCTTAGGTTCGCGCGTTCGCACGGCTCAAGGCATCCTCTACGATCCACGCACAGAGGTCTTCGAAGGAGATGCCCGCCGCTCGAGCGCTGTTGGGCAGCAGCGATGTGGCGGTCATTCCGGGCAAGGTGTTGACTTCGAGCACGACGCATTCCCCGTCCTCACGGACGATCATGTCGGTGCGGGTCGCTCCTTGGCAGCGAAGCGCCCGATGGGCGCGCAAGGCGTAGTCGCTGGCGCGCCTAGTTACCTCTTCTGAAAGTCGGGCTGGGCAGATTTCCTCCGTCGCACCGGGGAGATACTTCGAGGCAAAGTCGTACTCACCGCTCGCGGGCACGATCTCGACGACGGGAAGGACACGGTCGCCCAGCACGGGCACCGAGATCTCGGTGCCCATCACGCGTTCTTCGACAAGCGCTTCGTCGCCGTATTGGAGCGCCTTCTCGATCGCGGCAGGCAGGTCGGCTTCGTCGTCCACGAAGGAGAGGCCAACGGTCGACCCTTGCTGGTTAGGCTTGACGACCCACCGCTCCCCTCTCCACTCCGGTAGAGAGGGGCTGGGGTTGAGGTCCGGGATTGCCGGCGGGACGCCAGCGGTACTCTCTCCGGCTCCCCTCTCCTGCGCCCGTGAGCCTTGGCCATCCTCCGATGTGGCGGCGGAGGAGAGGGGTTGGGGGAGAGGTGGGTCCGCAAAAGCGTCGGTCGCGGGAGGCCGGGAGGCCGGCGGGACGCCAGCGGTACTCTCTCCGGCTCCCCTCTCCTGCGCCCGTAAGCCTTGGCCATCCTCCGATGTGGCGGCGGAGGAGAGGGGTTGGGGGAGAGGTGGGTCCGCAAAAGCGTCGGTCGCGGGAGGCCGGGAGGCCGGCGGGACGCCAGCGGTACTCTCTCCGGCTCCCCTCTCCTGCGCCCGTAAGCCTTGGCCATCCTCCGATGTGGCGGCGGAGGAGAGGGGTTGGGGGAGAGGTGGGTCCGCAAAAGCGTCGGTCGCGGGAGGCCGGGAGGCCGGCGGGACGCCAGCGGTACTCTCTCCGGCTCCCCTCTCCTGCGCCCGCGAGCCTTGGCCATCCTCCGATGTGGCGGCGGAGGAGAGGGGTTGGGGGAGAGGTGGGTCCGCAAAAGCGTCGGTCGCGGGAGGCCGGGAGGCCGGCGGGACGCCAGCGGTACAGTCTTGGGTCGCCGGCAGGTTGCCAGCGGTACGGGTGAGGATGCCGGCGGGCACGGGAAGGCCAGCTGCGCTGAGCAAACTCTTCGTGAGTTCCTTGTCCATCGCCATCGCGCTCGACTGAATCCCCGAGCCGGTGTAGGGGAGGTGCAGAAGCTCGAGAAGCCCTTGGATCGCTCCATCTTCGGCGTGGGTGCCGTGAACGGCAAGGAAGACGATGTCGGGCCGTCGATCCCCAACGAGATCCGGAAGCCCGCGACCGGTGAGGAGGGCTTCCGAGAAATCGACCAGATAGGCGTCATACCCGCGCGCAGACAGCGCCGATTGAACTTGCCGACCCGAGTGAAGCGAAATCTCGCGCTCCGCGCTGTCGCCTCCGAAAGCGACGGCGACCCGGGTCGGCCCGGACCGGTCGAGCTCGGTGAGGAAGGCAGGGGCAAAGTCGGCGATGTTCCCTGCACCCATGCCGACGACGACATCACCTGGCTGGGCCATCGCGGCGACCTTGCGCGGCAGGAGATGCCTCTGGGGGATGAAGTGAACGGGACAGGAGGCAGCTTCGGCAATCCGCGCCGAGCTGACCCCTGGCATCGGTGCCTCGCGCGCGGGGTAGATGTCGGTCAGGACGAGAACATCGGCCTTCGAAAGCGCCGCCGCGAACTCGGGAATGAGATCCGCAGTCCGGCTGTAAAGGTGGGGCTGATAGACCACCAACAGCCGTCGATCCGGGTGCCGTTCCCGAATGGCCTGGATGCTCGCGTCGATCTCGGTCGGGTGGTGGGCGTAGTCGTCGATGACGGTGATTGGCCCCTCTCGAAGCACCTGCAGACGCCGACCGGCACCGCGAAAACCCTCAATCCCCGACTTGGCCTTGCCTGGATCGGCACCCGCATAAAGACAAGCCCGCAGAGCACCCTCGGCATTGACGCGGTTGTGGCGGCCGGGGATGTGGGGGTGAAGGTCGGATGCCTCCGCGTAGGGGACAGCTTCAGCTCTGGTCTCAGAGGCAATCTCGGCCGCACCCTCGTCATCGGCGCAGTACAAGAGGTGCCCGCCAGCCGGGATTCGATTCACGAAGCCCAACACGCTGCGCTTGAGACCATCCCAATTCCCATGGAAATCCACGTGATCGAGTTCCAGGTTCGTCAGCACCACTACATCGGGATCGAAGTCACGAAGGCTGTCGTAAGCTTCGCACGCCTCAACGACGGCCCACTTACCGGTGCCTTCCACGACCGCTCCCCCAAACTCGGGCACCTCGGCTCCGACGACGATGGTGGGGTCCAGCCCAGCAGCTAGCAGTCCGGCCCCGACCATCCCGGTGGTCGTCGTTTTGCCGTGAGTGCCCGTCACTGCGATGGTCTTCTTGTCACGAAGCAGCCAGCCAAGAACCTGTGAGCGTCGGAAGAGCAGGCAACCGAGTTCCTTGGCGCGAGCAACTTCCGGACTTGTCTTCAAGTCGATGGCGTCGGTGAGGACGAGCGCGTCTCCGGGTTCGATCATCGCACCGGAGTGACCAATGTGGACTTCGATACCGAGCCCGCGTACGGCTTCAACACCTTCACCCTCGGTCGAATCGGTGCCCCGTACTCTGAATCCTCTGCGATTGAGCATCCGCGCGACCCCACTCATCCCAGCCCCGCCGATTCCGACGAAAAAGAACGACCGCACGCTATCGAGCGCCGATCGTTCGGCAAAGCAGGTCTCGATTTCCACGCGGGTCCGCATTGGTATAAGTATATTCTGGCGAGTCGCCTAGACCCGACCGAACTTCTTGAGCACCTCGTCGGCTTCGTTCTTCACGCGGTCGGCTTCTTCGGGTTGACCGGCCCGCATGTAAAGCAGGATTGCCTTGCGATAGGCGTCGCGAATATGGGTCGGCTTGGCCATGAAGAACATCTTGCCTGCCTCGGTGCTCGGGTTCACGACGGTTCGCTGATGCGCAGCAATGGCGTCTTCGAGCAAGATGGCCAGTTCGGAATCACTGCCTTTCCCTTCGCCAGCGGGAACGATTTCGAGCAGAACGGCGGGCAGGATGGGCGCGGCTTGCTCGTCTTTGGCGTCAAGGGTGGAGCGCGCCAACTCGATGGCTCGGGGCACGTTGCCCAGATGAGCCTCGGCGAGAGCGAGTCGAAGCGTATCATTGATGCGTCGGTCTTCGGTTTTCGGCTTGAGAATGGCTTTCTCGTAGGCCACCTTGGCCTTGTCCCAGAGTTCTGCCGTCTTGAAGATGTCGCCATATTCCCAAGCTTGCTCATCCGGAATCTTGGCAACGTCGATTTCTTCGACGAGCTCAGCGGCATAGCGCTTGAGGAGTTCGGCCCGCTTCTTGCTCGTGATTTCGCCGACTTCGGCTCGATGTTCGAGCACTTGGTTCGCATAAGCGAGGTTGCGGCGCAGCACGGCCGCCTTCATAACGCCTCCCATCGCACCCGCATCGTTGGGATCGGGGAGGGTGCCGGTCTGACATCCGGCCAAAAGCAACCCCGCCGAGAGGACTCCGAAGATGCCTCGCGTTCGCATTGGACCCATGGTACACCAGGAGCCTCGCGATGAGGCGGGACCCTACGCCCGATTGGCTTTGGCGGCGAGTTCTTGAGCGGCAGCCCACGCACGAGCAATGTCGGCGACGATCAGCGAATAGCCGCCGTCGTTGGTCGCGGATTGCTGACGCAGGACGTAAGCCGGATGCAGGGTCGCCATGGCCGTCTTGGCAAACTCGCAGGGGAAGTATTTTCCACGTTCCAGAGTAATTCGGAAGTCCTTCTTGATCAGGTTCTTCGCGCTCGGCGCACCGACGCACAGAATCACCTTAGGTGCGATTATCTGAAGCTGGGGAACGAGCCAGCGGCGACACGCTGAAACCTCGGCATCGGTCGGGGCTCGATTGACGGGCTTGCCGGTCGACCAGTCGCACGCGCGACACTTCACGGTGTTGCAGATATAGACGTTCTCGCGGGTCAAGCCGTTGGCGAGCAGAGCCTTGTCAAGCAACTGACCCGCCCGGCCTACGAACGGGCGCCCTGTCGCGTCTTCCTGGTCCCCTGGTCCCTCGCCGACGAGCACCAGCGGCGATTGCGGGTTGCCCTCGCCGAACACGACGTTGCGTCGCCGTTCGGAAAGCGGGCAATCCAGGCAACCGAGTGCCTCTGCCCGAAGGGCATCAAGCTCCAAAACCACACGACGATCTTACTTGAGCATGCCGACCAAGAGGTCGTAGGCGGCTGGATCGAGAAGGATGTTGCGAACGAACATCTCCATCTTCTTGGCATCGCTCATCGTCTTGGGGTCGGCCGTTGGGTCGAACTGCTTGGGGTTGACGGTGTTGATGGCCGTCTTTCGCTGGCCGTCGTTGATGGCCCCCTCGAAGGCCTTCATGACATTCGCGACATTCTCGTCAGCAATGGCCTTGCGCCTCATCGTGAACATACTGAAGGTCGCCCACGTTTCGTTGATGACCTCGCGACCCGGCACCTTGCCTTTGGTTTTTGCGTCCGTCAGCGCGCTGTCCACCTTCGGATTGAGTTTCATCAGGAAGTCGTATTCGATCTTTTCCTGTTCCCGAACCGACTGGCGGGCTTTCTCCATGACGGGGAGGAACTTGCCAAGCTGTTCCTTGGTGAGGACCAGGGGCAGGAGGTTGTTCATCAGGTCGAGCTGATGGACCTTTTTGAGGATTTCGTCGGCTTTCTTGGCGCGCTCATCGGCGGTAACTTGGCCGTAAGACGGGACCGAAAGCGCGAAGAGGAGCAAGGCGGTGAGGGCAAATGCGAAGTTGCGAATATTCATTGGACCGATCCTGTCGCTATTCTGACGTTTTGGCGGGGTTCGATGCGGAGTCTTCCTGGTTTACCGACGCGGCGCGGGGGCGTTCGGTTACCTCTTGTTGAACGAGCAGGATCATCGCGGCGGCCCCCAGAACCTGCATGTGAACGAAGAACAGCCCCAAGAAGATCACTACCGGCCAGGCCCAAAGGGCAAGTCGGTCTTTTTCGACGCCACCCACCGCGGACAGCGCCCAGAGCCCAGCAAAAAGGACAACCGCCGACCCGAGAATGCCCAGCGAACCGAGCACCACCTTGGTCGGTCGGGGCAACGCCGCCAGCCGATCACGGAGTCGATCGGACCGACCGCGCAACCAGATGCCATAACCGACCCAGGCAAGAAAGCAAACCGCGCCCTGCGCCCAAATCACAGGACTTCGAGAATTTCGGCGGGCGGGTCGACGTTGAAGCTGGCGTGGCCGCCTTCGGTCACCGTAACGATGTTCTCGATGCGCACGCCCAACCGGCCAGGCAGATAGATGCCCGGCTCGATGCTGAAGCAGTTCCCCGCCGCCAGCGGCTCCGCGTTGCCTTCGACGATGTAAGGCTCCTCATGGATGCGCATGCCGAGGCCGTGGCCGGTTCGGTGGATGAAAAACTCGCCATACCCAGCGTCGTTGATGACCTTGCGCGCCGCGCGGTCGACCTCTTGGGCTTCGACGCCGGGTGCGATCTTCCGACGGGCCGCCATGTGGGCTTCGTAGACCGTGCGATAGACCTTTTTCGCCTCATCGCTGGCCTTGCCGCAGCAGACCGTGCGCGTGATGTCGCTTTGATAGCCGCCGACCTGACAGCCGAAGTCCATCACCACCACATCGCCTTCTTGAATTACGGTGTCGTCGCTGGCATGGTGGGGTTCGGCTCCGTTAGCCCCAGCCGCGATAATGGCGAAGGTCGGGATGCCACCCAACCGCTGCATTTCGGAGTAGAGCACGCGCTCCAATTCGAGTTCAGTGACGCCGGGCCTCAGCGCTTCGAGAGCTTTGGGCAAGGCCTGGTCGGCAATCGCCCCGGCACGATACAGCAACGCAAGCTCGTCCTCGTCCTTGCTACGCATGAGCCGCGAGACGATGCGCTGGCCGGGGCGGAAGAGGGCGGCAGGAAGCGCGTCTTGCATGGCCAGGAGCAGCGCCGAGGGCATGTCGTCATCAACCGCGATCACAGCCGAGCGCAGGTTCCAGTCGTCGACGAGTTCATGGAGCAGAGCGATCGGATCTTCGCCATCGCGCCAAGAGCGAATATCGGTGATACCGGCCCGGGTTGCTTGCGATACGGTCAGCCCTGGACAAATGAGGCGAATCTTCCCGGTCTGGCTTATGGCGAGGGCCAAAAAACGTTCCGCTCCGCTTTCGTGCAGGCCGTGGAGGTAGCCGAGGGTCACTGCCGAGTTGGCGAGGAAGACATCGACCCCGTCGATCACCAATTCCCGCGCAAGTCGCTCGATTCGCACGTCGGTTTGGGGTGTCGCTGTTGTCATGTCCCTAGTATAGTCAGGGAGCAGGTCGCGGTACGCTGATTGTGCTCCCATGAAACGTCTCCGACTCGACGACCTCTGGACCCAACATTGTCAAATAGAGACTGTGGATCCAAGCGGCCTGCCGGAGCCGGTCAGGCGGTATGTTGCCCATGCGTGTCCCACGCCAATCCTAAAAGTTGGAGCGGTTCGGCTCCGAATGACGGGCGAGATGAAGCTAAAGACCTGGTGCCCCTTCACCGCCGAACAAGTCATTCATGCGAAGCGGGGCATGATCTGGGAGGCTCGGACCAAGATGGCAGGCCTGCCCGTATCCGGTTTCGACCGGATCGTCGATGACGAGGGTGCGATGTGCTGGAAGATTCTCGGCCTCGTTCCGATCATCCGGGCTGAGGGGAAGGACGTCACTCGATCGGCTGCGGGCCGCATGTTCGGCGAATTGACTTGGCTGCCCTCCGCTCTGCTGGAGACGGGGGTGACGTGGCAAGCGCTGGCGGAAGACCGGATTCGTGCCGTCTCGAAAGTTGCTGGAATCGACGTTGCCCTTGACCTCGAAATCGACCCCGCAGGACGTGTGCTTTCGGCATCTTCTGACCGTTGGGGCAATCCGGATGGCGCGTATTCAATGGGGCGATTCGGCGTGATCGTCGAGGACGAAGCGACCTTCGGTGGATTCACGATTCCCAGCAAGATCCGCGCGGGTTGGCGCTATGGCAGCGAGGCGTTCGAATCCCAAGGGGTGTTTTTCAAGGCGAACATTCTCGAAGCAGAGTTTCGTTGAAAGTCGGTTGGCTAGGCTCCCGGTTCGAGTAACTGCTCGATCTTATCGGCGACCTGCTCAGGTGAAAGGCCAAACGTCTCGACGACCTGTACGCCCTCAGCAAGCTTGAGGGGGCTGTCCTCGCGGGTGTAGTCGCGGTGATCGCGCTCGGCGATTTGACGGCTGAGGTCGTCGATGTCGATCTCGATGCCCCGCTCGTGAAGCTCCTTCCACCGCCGCTTGGCCCGCTCTTCCATGCTGGCCGTTAGGAAGACGCGAAGGTCAGCGTTGGGGGCGATCACGGTGGTGACATCGCGGCCCTCCAGCGTCACCCCGCCCCGGGTCACGATCTCCTTCTGCTGTTCGGCGAGGAGGCGTCGAACTGGCGTGTGGGCGGAGAGAGCGCTTGCAAGTTCACCGATCTCCGGGGTGCGGATGGCGGCGGTGACGTTCTCGCCGTTGGCGAGCACCTGTTGCGGTTCGCCGTCGCCGAATTCGATGTGGATTTGCTGGCCAAGAAGGGCGGCGGCTTCTCCATCGCCGGGACCGAGGCCCGCTCGGGAGGCGAACAAGGCAAGCACACGGTACATCGCCCCGGTGTCGAGGTAGCGCAACCCCAGCCGGTGGGCCAGGATTTTGGCGACCGTGCTCTTCCCGGCCCCGGCGGGGCCGTCGATGGCGATGACGAGGTTCTGAGGTGAATACGACATATAGGGCGAATAGGTCTTATCGGGACCGCCAGTCTACTTCGCAGCCAGAGCCTTTGCCTTCTCGACATAGTCGAGCGCGGTCTTGACGTACTCGGCATGCGACCATGTGAGCGGGCTCACCGACAGAGCCGCGCCGGTCTCCGGGTGAAGCTGCTCCGACATGACCCCGGTGGAACCCGAGTGGTGGACCGCCCACTCCAGCCAGCGACGCGGCTCGGCGAGGTCGGCGAGAGCCTTGGCGAAGAGAATCTGCGTTTGAGCCAGCCAGAGAGTGCAGATGAACCAGGGATTGCCGGGGTAGCGGTCCGATACGCGGAAGTAATAATCGCCCTGATAGCGGGCGATACCCCCGACCTCGGAGTGGACCGACAACGCCTGCTCGACAACCTTCGCCGACTGAATCACACGCTCGTCATCGGGTGGGAGGGCACCGAGCAGGCCGATGTTGAGGACAGCGGAGTCAATGGTGAGATCGGGCTCCATGACGCCGGAAGTTTTCACGACCAGCCGACGGAAGAACACGCCTCGTTTTTGGTCGAAGAAGTGCTTGCCGAGTGCCTCGCGCGTTTCCTGGGCAGCGGTCCGATAGCGTGCGGCACCGTCTTCGCCGAGGGCGTCCGCTAGTTCGGCGGAAGCCTCGAACGCAGCGACAACCGAAGCGACGGTGAACGCGTGGACGCCTCGTCGCTCCTCCCAGAGGTCCCAACTTGGAAGGGGCAGGTCCGTCACCGGATCGCGGTAGTCGAGCATGTAGTCGGCGGTCGGCACCACGAATCGCTCGTACATTTGATCGAGGAACTCGATGTCGCCGTGCGCGCGGTGATGCTCGGCAAGGGCCACCAAGCTCAGGGCGGTCTCATCCTGCTGGAAGGGGACTTCGGGATGACCGTCAACGATCCATGGATGCCAGCTCGCGCCGAGCGATCCGTCGGGGCCATATTTGTGCATCAGCACTGGCCAGTCGTGCGGCAGGAGTCGCTGGCAAAACTCGAAGAATCGGCGGCTAACTTGGCGATGCCCGACCCGGTCGAGCACACTGCTGACGAATGCGCCATCGCGTGGCCACATGTAGCAGTAGTTGGCCCGGTTGGTTTCCATGATGTCGCTGTCATTGGCAGCAATCACGGCTCCGCCGTCGTCGCATTGGGTGCGGATGATCAGAAGGCTTCGCCGCAGGTGGGCGTCGAGTTCGGGGCCGAGGATTTCTGCCTGCTCGGGCGATCGGTTTCCGACCCAAGCAGTCCAGAATTTCGAGGTCTGCTCCAGATGGTGGATGGGGCCATCTTGAAGGAGTTCGTGGTGCTGCTGTTCGACGTCGTCGAGGTTTGCTCCAGCGGTCATCCAGTAGGGGATCTCGGTGGAGATTTGGGGCTCTAGGCGGGTCCGGACGCTGAATGTTGAGTCAACGCTGCCTTGGGCGATAGGGTTTTGGCTGAGGTGTCCATCTTCAGCGTCGCGCCAAGTCCCTTCGAGCCCGCCGAAGGCCTTGATACCGGTCGCATATTCGAGGATTCCTCCCTCGGTGGTCTTGGCTCCGAACAGGAACCAATGCGGCCCCTTGTAGTGGATCATCGCGTCGAGGAATGGGTTGTAGAAGGCGGTATCGCCGATGTCAGATTCCGCGATGCGGAGGTCGTGAGTGAAGAACAGCCGCAGTTCGCGCGCTTTGTCTGAGGTCGATGTGACCTCAATTCTCCGCACGAACGCGGGGCGCTCGTGAAGCACTCCTTCGGTAACTTGGACCTTCAAGCCAAGCCGCGGATGCTGAAGGTCGGTTTCGGCGACGAGCGTGTCTTCGCGGTATTTCTGGACTCGCATCCAACCGTCTTCCTCCTCCCACGCGAATTCGCCATCGACCCAAAAGCCCATCCGGATCTTGTATCCGGACAGGTGGTTGTACTTCCCGACCTGGGGAAAGAACAGGTCGCGAATGTTGCCTCGCGGGTCGAGGTTGAGCAACAGCGAGCCATTGCCCAAGACGATGGGTCGTGGCATGCTACTTTGCGGGGACGAG
>JAIBBE010000171.1 GCA_019694835.1 Fimbriimonadaceae bacterium
TTCGCCATCGTCGGCAACGACGACAAGCCGCTGATGCTCGTCCATGTCCACGGGGCGGACGTCGATCTCGATGCCACCTCGAAGCTGGACGGCTGGGCCAGCACACCGGCGGAACGCATGGTGACGCTCTGCCGCGCCACGGGATGCCGTCTCGGCCTCGTCACCAACGGCGAGCGCTGGATGCTGGTCGATGCGCCGGTGGGCGCGGTCACCACCTTCGCCAGCTGGTATGCACGCATCTGGGGCCAGGAACCCGTCACTCTCCAAGCCTTCGTCCATCTCTTGGGCATCCGGCGCTTCTTCGTGGACGAGTCCGAACGACTGCCTTCGCTGTTCGAGCGCTCGCTGAAGTTCCAGGACGAAGTGACCGACGCCTTGGGCGAGCAGGTACGGCGTGCCGTCGAAGTGCTTATTCAGGCGCTCGACAAAGCCGACCAAGACCGCAGCCGCGAACTGTTGCGCGGCGTGAAGGAAGCCGAACTCTACGAAGCCGCGCTGACGGTGATGATGCGGCTGGTCTTTCTGCTTTCCGCCGAGGAACGTGGCCTGCTGCTCTTGGGCGATGAACGCTACGAAGCCAACTACGCGCTCTCGACCTTGCGGATGCAATTGCGCGCCGAATCAGACGAGATTCTCGAGCGCCGCTGGGACGCATGGTCGCGCCTGCTGGCCGTGTTCCGTGCCGTGTATGGCGGCATCGAGCACGAAAACTTGCGTCTGCCCGCGTTGGGTGGCTCCCTGTTCGATCCGGATCGCTTCCCCTTCCTCGAGGGCCGAGCCAAAGGCTCCGACTGGCGCATCGACGTCGCCAAGCCGCTGCCCATCGACAACCGCACCGTCTTGCTACTGCTCGAAGCCATCCAGCAATTCCAGGGGCGCACGCTGTCGTATCGGGCGCTGGACGTGGAGCAGATCGGCTACGTCTATGAGGGCCTGCTGGAACGCACAGTCAAGCGCACCTCCGAGGTCACGCTGGAACTCGACGGCACTAAGAGTGCCCAGTCGCCCTGGGTCACGCTGGCCGAACTCGAATCGGCACGGCTCGACGGTGTAGAACGACTCGCCGAACTGCTTCAGGAGCGTTCTGGCAGTTCCGCCAGCCGCGTGCGCAACGATCTGAACCGTGCCGTGGACGATACGCTCGCCGATCGCGTTTTGACGGCCTGCCACGGCGACACGGCGCTGCGCGACCGCATCAAACCCTTCGGCCATCTGGTGCGCACCGACCCGTGGGGCTACCCGCTGATCTATCCCGCCGGTGCCTTCATCGTCACCACCGGCTCCGATCGGCGTGAGACTGGCACCCACTACACGCCGAAGTCGCTCACCGAGGCGATAGTCGCCGAGACGCTCACACCCATCGCCTATGTCGGCCCGGCGCAGGGCACGCCACGCGCGGACTGGGTGCTGAAATCTCCCGCCGAACTACTCGACCTGAAGATCTGCGATCCAGCCATGGGGTCGGGCGCATTCCTCGTGCAAGCTTGCCGGTGGTTGGCCGACCGGCTGGTGGAAGCATGGGCGCAGGCCGAGGCTCGGGGTAGCACGGTCGGGGCCGATGGACGAGTGGTGGTTGCCGACGCAAGCAGCGAGCCGCTGCCGCGCGACACCGAGGCTCGCACCATCGTCGCCCGCCGCCTCATCGCCGAACGTTGCCTCTACGGCGTCGACCTGAACCCGCTGGCAGTCGAACTGGCCAAGCTTTCCATCTGGCTGGTGACGCTGGCCAAGGGGCGCCCCTTCGGCTTCCTCGACCACAACCTGCGCTGTGGCGACAGCCTACTCGGCATCCATAAGCTGGATCAACTGACCCAGCTTTCGATGAATCCCACGGGCCAAGGCCAACTGCGCCTGTTCGGCCAGAACATCGAACGTGCTGTGATTGAGGCCATCGAGCTGCGGCAACGATTGCGCGAGATGCCCATACGGGACATCCGCGACGTGGAAGCCATGGCGCATCTGGACGCCGATGCGCGGCGTAGGCTTGAAGTGCCTGAACGCATCGCCGATGCGTTCATCGGGGAGGTGTTCGCATCTGGTGGCAATGGCGCGGGGCTAGAAAACGCGTTGGCGTCGCTGACCATCCAAGCTGGACAGGTCATCGACGGTGATCGGGACGTTCTCACCTCAATGCGCCGGAGATTGATCGACGCACTTTCGACTGATCTGCCGGGCGACAAGCCCGTGCGGCGACCTTTCCATTGGCCCTTGAATTTTCCTGAGGTCTTCGAAAGGACCACGACTGGGTTTGACGCGATAGTTGGAAATCCTCCATTCCTGGGTGGAAAAAAGATTAGTGGCGCTATCGGTGAACCGATGCTGCGATATCTCAAGGCGACGACGTCAGACACCGGTGCAACAACAGACTTGTGCGCCTACTTCTTCCGAAGGGGCGCTCAAATTTCTGGGAGTAATGCCACAGTAGGATTGATTGCGACGAATACGATTTCAGAAGGTGATACACGATCTGCAAGTCTGGACTATCTTTGCAAATCGTTCAAAGTCATATTTGCCATTAAGTCACTGCCTTGGCCTGGAGTTGCGAATCTCTCTGTTGCAATAGTCGTATTCTGTAAATTTGAGTGGAACGCGGCCACTGTATTGGACGGACAGCAAGTAAGCGCGATTAGCCCTTTTCTTACCAAAGACGAGTTTGGGATTTCCAAGCCGTATCCGATCAATGTTGACGGGCGACAGGCCTATATGGGCACGATTGTTCTCGGTGAAGGATTCGTAATCACGCAAGAGCAGGCTCGCGATCTCATAGCCAGCAACCAAAATAATGCGGATGTGATATTTCCGTACATGAATGGAGATGATCTCGCAAGCCGTTTCGACCAGTCGCCTAGCCGTGCAGTGATTAATTTCGGAGATAAGTCACTTGATGAGGCTAAAGCCTATTTAGAGCCATATCGAATTGTCGAGGAGCTAGTGAGACCCCAACGAGAGAAGGTCAAGAGAGACTCCTATAGAAACAAATGGTGGCAGTTTGCGGAAAAATGCAAGAATTTGTACTCTGCCATCAGTGGCAGCAGTGAAGTGCTGGTTTGCGGCAATGTCTCGAAATATCTGAATTTCGCGTTTGTGCCCATTGGCCCAATCTTCACCGCAAATGTTTTTGTATTCAATATCAAGAGTTATGGTGACTTTGCATGCCTCCAGTCAGCATTGCATGAAAGCTTTGCAAGAGCCTTTAGCTCAACTCTCGAAACTAGGCTGAGCTACAGTCCTCGCGATGTCTTTTATACGTTCCCATTCCCGTCTGATACATCAAGCCTTGATGATGTAGGGATTCGATACCATAAGATTCGGTCCCGCTTGTTGACGGGAAGAAAAGTTGGGTTAACCAAGTTATTCAATGACTTTCACAATCCGATTGAATGTGATTCGGACTTGAAGACGCTTCGTGATTTAACTGAGGCTCTGAACTATGCGGTACTTGCCTCATACGGCTGGCGAGACATAGATCTCCAAATGGGTTTTCACGAGGTTACTTACCTACAGGGCAACGACCGCACGCGATACACAATAAGCGATACGGCTAGGATTGAAGTGCTACGCCGACTCTTGGATTTGAACCAAAGGCGATATGCCGATGAGGTCAAGCAAGGCCAGCATGCTCGCACAATTGCGGGTTCACGAACTAGCAAACCTGGCGTCCAACGAACGACTAATTCTTTGGTGCTTCAACCTTCGTTTGACTTTGAGCCAAGTGTAGCTGCCACCGCCAACGACGCGACGCCATCTTCGGCAATCCTCGGCTTCCTGGGGGCACGTGGTGGCTGGCATGCCAAAGCCGATGTCCTCGCAGCCACCGGCATCACGGACGGACAGTGGAACGCCGCGATTGCCGACTTGATCTCGGGTGGCAGGGTTCAGCGCCAAGGCGAGAGGCGGGGGGCAAGGTATAGCGCCGTAAAGGACAACGGAGAAGCATGATGGGACGAGAGCTACAACGTCTCAAACGGCGAAAGTCGACGATCCAGAAAATGGATGCCCTTCTGGATCAGGCATCGACCTCCCTTGTAATTCATTACTCCTGTGAGAGCTTTTACGATAAGACCGATGGGCGCACACCAAGAGTTACATCAATAGCGGTACGAAACCTAGCATCTGGACAGACGGACTCATTCTCTATTCACCAGATCGCTGAAGAACGCGGCGTCGCATTCAACGAAATCGACCTGCATTACGACGACATGGAAAAGGCCATGTTGAGTCGTTTTTTCGATTTTGTTCGGAGCCATCAGCATTTCAATTGGATTCACTGGAACATGCGGGATGTGAACTATGGTTTTGCCGCCATAGAACATAGACTCAGGGTTCTCGGGGATGTGCCAATACAGATCGCCGAGGATCGAAAATTTGACTTATCTCGAGCGCTCGTAGATCTCTATGGTGTTGGGTATATAGGCCACCCACGATTAGAGACGCTCATTGCCAAAAACAAAATTACCAACAAGGATTTCCTGACGGGGAAAGAAGAGGCGGCCGCCTTTGATGGCAAAGAGTTCGTCAAACTGCATCAGTCGACACTTCGCAAGGCAGACACACTTGCAAACATCTTCGAACGCACTTCGACAAACAGCCTCAAAACCAACTCGTCTTGGTTTGAGTGCCATGGATATACGCCAGCGGCCATCGCCGAATGGGCGAAAGAACACTGGCTCGTATCAGTCCTGGCTGTAGGCGGCATTGCGCTCACATTCGTTGTTCGCGCATTCGACCTCCTGAAGATCTTATCTGTTGGGGGAGGTTGATATGACGAACAGCTACTTGGAAACTTATCAGGGTGAGTGCTCCATGCCTCCGACCCAAGCCATGCCGACGTTCGAGATGACCGTCGATCTCAACGTCCTCGAACATCTTGGCATCAATCTCTACAGCAATATCGCCGCCGTCCTGACCGAAGCGGTCGCCAATGCATGGGACGCGGATGCGTCGAACGTGCAGATTCGTGTCGATCCGAACAACGAGTGGATCGAGATCGAGGACGACGGGATCGGCATGTCCGTCGACGACCTGAACGGCAAGTACCTGCGCGTCGGATACCGGCGTCGCGACGAGGATTCGGAGCACGGGTGTAGGACGGCCAAGGGCCGCCCGGCCATGGGTCGCAAGGGACTGGGCAAGCTGTCGTTGTTCTCCATCGCCAACGTCATCGAAGTGCAGTCTGCCAAGGATGACCACACGCACGGCTTTCGCATGAGCGTGCCTGGCATCCACGAGGCCGTTCAGGAGAAGCGACCCTACCACCCCGAGCCGCTTACGAGTGATGTGCTCACCGTGACGCAGGGGACGAAGATTGTGCTGCGCGAGATCAAACGGCAACGTCTCGGCAAGGGGGTGAGTGCATTGCGCAAGCGACTTGCCCGCCGCTTCTCGATCATCGGTCAGGCCAATGGTTTCGAGATCAAGATCGACGGTCAACCTATCACGGCGGCCGATCGCGGCGATCTGCCCAAAGCCCAGTTCCTCTGGACGTTCGAGGGTTACGAGCCGGAAGCCAGCACCATCGCGCACGTCGTGGAGCGCGAATCGCTGTCCGCGCGGTTCGACGCCTGGGATTCGGCCTGGCGCGTGAGCGGTTGGCTTGGCACCGCGCGCAAGCCCAAAGACCTCGACGACGAGGAAGCAGGCAATCTCAACGGCATCGTGGTCTTCGCTCGAGGTCGCTTGTTTCACGAAAACGTGCTCGACCGTCTGAACGACGGGCGGCTCTATACGAAATATCTCACCGGGCAGATCGAGGCAGACTTCCTTGATGCGGACGACCAACCGGACATCGCCACCAGCGACCGCCAGCGCGTGCAAGAGGATGACGAGCGGTACATCCAGTTGATCGCTTTTCTCAAGTCGCGCCTGGGACAAATCGAGAAGCAGTGGAGCGAATGGCGTAGGAAGCACGAAGTCAAGGAAGCGGAGAAGGCTTCCCCCGCTCTCACCGAATGGCTGAGTACGCTGCGTGAAGGCCACAGGAAGAGCGCAGAGACGCTCATCGCCAAACTGAGTGCACTTCCGGTGGATGACGAGGACGACCGCAAGACCCTTTATAAGCACGGAATCCTTGCCTTCGAGCGAATGAAGCTTCGAGGCTCCACGGATGAATTCGTGATGGGCGTGGAAAGCTCCGACAAGTTGCTGGCCGTGCTCGCCGACCGCGACGCTCTGGAAGATTCGCTCTACCGCGACATCGTGCGATCACGGCTCGAAGCCATTCGCGCCTTCCAAAAGCTCGTTGATGACGACGAGAAGGAAAAGGTGCTCCAGAAGTACCTTTTCGATCATCTGTGGTTGCTCGACCCTTCGTGGGAGCGGGCGACTGGGACCGAAGTCATGGAAACACGCTTATTGGACTCAGGGATTGTTGTCGAGGATTTGACCAAGAAGGAAGAACTCGGTCGCGTGGACATCAAATATCGTTTGATGGCTGGAAAACACATCGTGGTCGAGCTGAAGAAAGCTGGCCGCAACATGAAGCTCCTCGAACTTCAGGAGCAGGGTCAGACCTACGTAGACAAGCTCAAGAAGATTCTGCTCGCGCAGAACGAGCCAACGCCGAACA
>JAIBBE010000065.1 GCA_019694835.1 Fimbriimonadaceae bacterium
CAGGTGGTTGTACTTCCCGACCTGGGGAAAGAACAGGTCGCGAATGTTGCCTCGCGGGTCGAGGTTGAGCAACAGCGAGCCATTGCCCAAGACGATGGGTCGTGGCATGCTACTTTGCGGGGACGAGGCGGATGATCTTGTCGGGCTGGTTCAGCACGACGTAAATCGATCCATCCGGTCCGACCACGGTGTCGCGCACACGTCCCATGCCATGCACCAATTCCTCTCGCTCGACCAACTGGTTGTTGCGAATGCGAAGGCGATCGACGTTAGCTCCAGAGAGCCCACCGGCCACGAGGTCGTTCTTCCAGTTCGGAAAGGCCGCGCCGCGAATCGTGTCGAGCCCACAGGCACCAATCGAAGGCAGCCATCGGAAGACCGGCATCGCGAAGTCCTGACCCGGGCCTGGCCAGGGAAGGGCAAGCGGGGAATCGTTGTAGTTGATGCCGAAGGAAATGATGGGCCATCCGTAATTCTTGGCTTTCACCACCCGGTTAACTTCGTCGCCTCCGCGGGGGGCGTGCTCGGTGTCCCAGAGGGCACCGTCGAGGTCTTGCGTCAGGCCCTGCGGGTTGCGGTGGCCATAGGACCAGATTGCCGGAAGGTAGCCCTTGGCTTTGGAAGCAGCGTCGGCAAATGGGTTGTCAGTGGGGATGGTGCCGTCTTCGTTGACGCGGAAGACCTTGCCGTTCGGTTTCGTCAGGTCCTGGGCCAGATTGCCATTGCCTCGTTCGCCAATGCAGAAGAAAACATGGCCTTTCCCGTCGAAAACGATCCGACTTCCAAAGTGGACCCCCGAGCCATTATAGGTGTCAGGGGCGTTCTGATAGATCGTCTGTTGCTCGACCCACTGGGGGGCGCTTCCGCCGAGTTTCAGTTTGCCGCGCACGATCTTGGTCATGCCTCCGCGTCCACCTTCGGCCGGATCGGTGAAGGCGAGGTAGATCCACCCGTTCTTCGCGTAGTCGGGGTGGACAGCCACGTCCATCATGCCGCCTTGGCCGATTTCGGCGGAGGCCGGAATGCCCTCGATGGCCGGTCCGAGTTTGCCACCTTTGGCGAGGTGGACCGTGCCGGGTCGATTGGTGACGATCATTTGTCCGTCGGGAAGCCAATCGACAGCCCAAGGAGTCTTCAGTCCTTCGCCCGTGTCGATCACCGTCTCGATTCGGTAGTTGTGGCCGGTGCCCTTGTAGACTCCGTCGACCGCTTTCGGTGACCCGAACTCAGCGCGAAGCGCCTTTGCCTGCAACTCTCGGATGTGGACGACCAGCGCCCAGATATCTGGGCCGCTCATGGTGGACTTGTAGCCCTCCATCCCCATATCGGGGACACCATTGGAGATGGCGTCATAGAACCGGCGGTCATGCTTTTGGTCGAAGAGATCCTTGGTGAGCAGGGTTTTGGTGCCGCCGCCTCCGCCTTCTCCTTTGGCGCCGTGGCACTTGGAGCAGGTGTCGTCATAGAACTGAGTGACGTTGATGTTCCTGCGTTGCTGCTCAGCAATGGGCTTGGTGGTCGGAGGATTCTCCTTCGGAACGCACATCCATCCGGCAACGGGAACGAGCAAGAGCGGGGTCAAGAGCGGGAGTTTGGACACACCCAACTCTACCCGCCAAGGGCCGGTGAGGGGCTCAGGTCATCTGCATGACGCATCGCAAGAGTAGGCACCGGATACGGGCGTTTTTGCGAATCTGGCAAATCGCTCCTTTCATTCGGCATGAATTCGGCTTATACTTGACTGTTGAAATGGTGCCCGTGCGCGCCAATGAGGTGATATGAATTCTATAGCCCATCGATTTTTTGCCAAAGGGGGAGCGTTGCTCGTTCTCGGACTTTTGGCCACATCTTCCTTCGCAGGAGGCTGGAACCAAGTCCCGCCCGGCGATACCGTAGGAGTTCCAACCGTCGGCATGATGGCGGTTAAGGAAACGACTGCCCAAATCATGGCCCCGCGACAATCCCCTCGACCCCGAGCAGATTTTTAAGGGCATTCGCTCGCCACGGCAAGAACACGAAGTCGAGATCGAGCACAAGGCTCAGAATCCGAACGCGCTGCCCGGCTGGCAGTATCCGATGCCCAAGGGTCAAGCCGCGCTCAAGGGCGGCGGCGGCGTGGGCATTCTCTCGCCCCAGCCAATAGGCACACAGATCGACGGGCCGAAGATCACCGATACCCCCGGCTTTGTTCCGCCCGACACGCAAGCTTCGGTCGGGCCAACCCAGATTCTGTTCTATGTGAACGGGCGCATCCGGGTCCAAGACAAGATCACCGGCGCAATCGGAGCCCTCAATACAACTACCGACAACTTTTGGGCCGGCCAACGCTCGTCCGGCACTAGCGACCCCCGGGTTCGCTTCGATCGATTGACCAATCGCTGGTTCGTCATCATGATCGACGTCGCGAACGTTAATCGAATTTTGGTGGCGTGCAGTGACGGTCCGACGATCACGGCAGGAACGGTTTGGAACAAGTTCTTCTTCCAGCACGATCTGGTGGGAACGACGCCCAACGTCGATACCGGCGGTTTCGCCGACTATCCGTCGCTCGGCGTTGACGCCAACGCGCTGTACATCGGCACCAACACGTTCGTGGGCGCTGGCCTCAACTGCAGCGGCTTCGTCATCCGCAAGTCGTCGGTGACAAGTGGTGGTCCAATCGTGGTCACACCCTTCCGCGCTATGGGTACCCAGGCGGCGGCTGGCCCGTTTGCCCCGCAAGGCTGCGATAACGATGATCCGGCGGCGACTCAGGGTTACTTCATCGGCGTGGACACGCTGGCATTTAGCCGCCTGCAACTTCGTCGTATCAGCAATCCGGGCGCAACTCCCTCGATCTCAGCGAACCTCACACTGAACGTGAATACGACCGCCTTCGCAACGGATCAGCCTTGTCAAGGAAGCACCAACCCCCTCAGCGCGATTGACGACCGCCTTTTCGGTGCAGTCATCAAGCGCGACAAAATTTCGGGAACGACCTCATTGCTCACCGCTCACCACATCCGAACGAACAGTGCCGGAGTGGGCGGAGCCGGTGATCGCAACTCGGGGCGCTGGTACCGGATCATCAATTTGGGCACCACTCCCTCGCTCGCGGAATCCGGCACGTCTGTTCCAGCAGCGGCAGGAGCCGGCCATCTGTTCCCGAGCGTGGCGATGAGTGGCCAGGGTCACCTCGCACTAGGCTTCACGCGGGCCAGCTCGACCCAAAGGGCAGAGATTGCAGCGGCCGGTCGATTCCGTGCACCGCTCGATGCGGCCGGTACGACCCAGGCTCCCAGCAGCGCCATTGTCAGCGGTTTCAATTACAACGACGGCGTGACCAATCCTCAACGATGGGGGGACTACGACAAAACCGAAGTCGACCCGACCGACGACCAAACCATCTGGACCATTCAGCAATACGTTTCGGCAACGAATGTGTGGGCGGTGCGAGCCGTCAAGCTGATTGCTCCCCCACCTGCGACACCCACGACTCTCGCTCCCAACACCATCGCACAGGGTGCCACCAACGTCAACCTCGTTCTGACGGGCACGAGCGCGAGCGGCTCTGAGTTCTTCGATACCTTTGCCGACTACACCAACCACATCGCGGCTTCGTTCAGCGGCACGGGAATCACGGTCAACAGTGTGACCTTCAACAGCGTTACCCAGGTGACGATCAATGTCAGCGTGGCAGGCGGTGCCACGACGGGCGCACGCAACGTCACGATTACGAATCCGGATGGCCAGCAGGCGACCGGCAATGGCCTTCTAACCGTCACCTCCGGTTCTAACCCTTTGCCGACCACGACATCCATTTCGCCAACCTCGGCGACGGCTGGTGGTCCCGCGTTCACGCTCACTGTGAACGGCTCGAACTTCATCAACGGCTCCATCGTTCGATGGAACGGCGCTGACCGCACCACGACCTTCGTGAACAGTGGCCAAGTCACCGCGCAGATCACCCTCGCTGACATCGCCACGGCGGGAACGGCTTCGGTCACGGTCTTCAACCCGGCACCCGGAGGCGGAACATCGAACGCTCAAACGTTTACGATCAATAACCCCGCACCCACGATTACGACGATTTCCCCGACCTCGGCAACGGCCGGCGGGCCAGCCTTCACGCTGACCGTCAACGGTACAGGATTCGTCAACGGTTCGACGGTTCGCTGGAACGGAAGCAATCGAACGACGACGTTCGTCAACACCACCCAGCTGACGGCGCAGATCACTCTGGCCGACATCGCGACGGCGGGAACGGCGACGGTCACCGTCCTCAATGCGGCACCGGGTGGAGGCACCTCGGGCGGCGCCACCTTTACGATCAACAACCCCGCGCCCGGTCTGACGAGCATTTCGCCGGCTTCGGCCATCGCGGGTGGCCCGCTGTTTACGCTCACCGTGAACGGCTCGGGCTTCAACACCAGCTCGATTGTCCGTTGGAACGGCAGCAACCGAACCACCACGTTCGTCAGCGCAACCCAAGTGACCGCCCAAATCCCGGCCACCGACATTGCGACGGCGGGGACGGCAACGGTGACGGTGTTCAATCCGACTCCGGGAGGCGGCACGTCTGGTGGGCTGACCTTCAACATCAACAATCCGGTGCCGTCGCTCTCGAGCCTGTCGCCAAGTTCGGCGTTCTCAGGCAGCGCGGGCATCACCCTGACGGTGAACGGCTCGAACTTCATCAATGGCTGCACGGTGACGTGGAACGGCTCCAACCGAACCACGACGTTCGTCAACAGCGGACAAGTCACGGCAATCATCCCGTCGAGCGACCTCGCCACGCCGGGAGTGGCCGCGGTACGGGTTTCGAACCCCGGCCCGGGCGGTGGTCTCTCCGGTTCGCTGAACTTCACCATCAACGCCAATGTGGTGAGCGGCAACGTGGTCCTCAGCGACTGGAGTGGTGCCGTGGCGGGCATGCAGGTCGTCATCGAGATCCGAAACGTGGGCAGCACGACGCCGCTGGTCAGCCAGACGGTGGTGCTCAACGCGAGCGGCAACTTCACGATGAACGTGAACCTCGCAGCCGGAACATATGACGTCACCGCCAAGGCCAGCCACTGGCTTCGCAAGAAGCGCGGCAGCCAGACACTCTCTGGCGGCATCATGAGCGGTCAGAACTTCACGCTCATCAACGGTGACAGCGATGGCGACAACGAAGTCGGCATCGGGGATCTGGCCATTCTGTCCGGCACCTACAACAAGTCGCTCGGAGACCCCGGCTACAATCCAGCCGGCGACCTCAACGGCGACGATAGCGTCGACATCGCGGACTACGCGATCCTGTCCGCCAACTATGGCTTGATGGGCGACGACTAGCCTCACCTGCCATCCGGGCCGCGCCAACTCTGGCGCGGCCCTTTTTGTTGAGAGAGGAGTCCACGGCCCTGGCCAAGGCCAGGACCTTCCCAGCGCAGCCCTCAGCGACTGTTTCCACTGTCGCCGATGTCGCAGATCGCGAGTTTGCCCACTCTCCGTCATCCGCGGAGAACACTCCGTCGTCAGCGGAGAAGTCTCCGTCGTTCGCGGAGAAGTCTCCGTCACTCGCGGAGAACACTCCGTCACCAGCGGAGAAGACTCCGCCATTCGCGGAGAACACTCCGTCGCTCGCGGAGAACACTCCGTCACCAGCGGAGAAGACTCCGCCACTCGCGGAGAACACTCCGTCGCTCGCGGAGAACACTCCGTCACCAGCGGAGAAGACTCCGCCACTCGCGGAGAAGGCTCCGCCAGCGCCGGGGCCTGCGGAGACTGACCCTCCGCGAGGGGCAGTTCCCTCGCGGGGACTCAAACGGAATCGCCGGGACGGCGAAAGTACATTAGGAGAGGCCGTAGACTTGCTTGTACTTGCGGGTCAGACCCTCGAGGTAGTCCTCAGCCCCCATCGGCTTACCCGTCACGCGCATGACGAGGTCCTTCGGAGTGTAACGCTGACCCTGGCGATACACCTTGTCCTGCAGCCACCCCAGGATGGGGGCGAAGTTGCCCTTGGCAATCATCGCATCCGTGTCTCCCAGGTCCTTTTGAAGGGTGTGCCAGATCTGGTAGCTCAGGAGGTTGCCCATCGAGTAAGTCGGGAAGTAGCCAATCATGCCGCCCGACCAGTGGACGTCCTGCAAACAGCCCTCGGCGTCGTTGCGCGGCGTGATTCCGAGATAGCTTTGGTACTTCGCGTTCCAGGCCTCGGGCAGGTCGGCGACTTTGAGCTTGCCGGTCAGGATGTCGCACTCCGTCTCGAAGCGCACCATGATGTGGAGGTTATAGGTGACCTCGTCCGCTTCGACCCGGATGTAGCTCGGGGCGACCCGGTTGATGGCGTGATAGAAGTGATCGGGGCTGAAGGCCGCGATCTGGGGGAACAGGGCTTCGAGTTCATGAAGGAAGTACTTCCAGAACGGGAGGCTTCGTCCGACGATGTTCTCCCAGAGCCGCGACTGGCTCTCGTGGAGGCCAAGCGAGACGCCACCGGCGAGAGGCGTGCGATCCCACTCGACGGGTGAGCCCTGCTCGTACATGCCATGCCCTGCCTCGTGCAGTGAGCCGAAGATGGCCGATCCAATGTAGTTCTTGTACCGGGTCGTGAGGCGCACGTCGTTGACCGACCAACCGGTGCAGAACGGGTGCGCGGCCGTGTCTTGCCGGCCGCGATTCATGTCGAACCCAATGGCCGAGATGATGCGCTCGGTGAACTTCTTCTGATGGCCCTGATCCCATTCACCGTACAGCAGATGGTCATCGATCGGCTTGGCCTCCTCGACGATGTGACGCACCAGATCGACGATCGGCTGCCGAATGGTGTCGAACATGCGCTGGCAGTCGGCGGCGGTGGCCCCCTCTTCGTACTGGTCCAGAAGGGCGTCGTAGGGATGCTCGGTTGGGCCAAGGTAGTCGGCTTCCTTTCGGGCGATCTCGAACATCTTTTCGAGCGTCGGGGCGAAGCTCTTGAAGTCGTTGTTGGCGCGCGCCCTGACCCATTCTTCGTGAGCGATGGACGCGAGCCGCATCTTCTCCGCGACCAGGCTGGCCGGAATTTTGGTTTTCAGGTCCAAGTTGCGCTGGACGACCCGAACGAGCGCTGCATCCACGGAATCAGGTTCGGCTTCGGCTTTCGCAGCCTCCAACAGGCGTCGCGTCTCGTCGGCGACGAACATCTCGTGCTCCATGCGGCTAAGGCGGCTGACGTGTTCTGCGCGCGCTTCTACGCCACCAGACGGCATGTAAGTCTGATGATCCCAATCCATGATGCCCGCCGCTGCCTGCAGCGCATTGATATCGTAGAGCCGATCCTTGAGTTCCTGTATCTTGGCCATGATCGTCGGAGTGTACCGAGCCGCGACCGGTGCGTCGTTAGGGGCCATGCCGTCTATAATTGGGACGAGAACCAATTTATGCGCCGACAATTTCAGCCAAGACGGAAAAAAGAGAACACGACCAAAGAAGAAGGCATCGAGGTCGAAGGCACAGTTCTTGAGAACTTGCCCAACGCCCGATTTCGGGTCCGCCTCGACGAGAATGAGATGGAAATTCTCTGCCATGTGAGCGGAAAAATGCGCATGCACTACATCCGCATCCTCGCGGGCGACCGGGTGAAGGTCGAACTGTCACCCTACGACCTGACCCAGGGTCGAATCGTCTATCGATACAAGTAGCGCGCGGGCCGCGCCTGCTGGTATACTTCCCTCTTGCGCCGGGCAAGGTGTGACCCGTCGGGGCGTCAGAACGCGTGCCGACACGGTAAAGACGGGCAGAATTCGGCCATCGGTGCAGGCAAAATCATGAAAGTTAGGGCCAGTGTCAAGAAGATTTGCGACAAATGCAAGATCATCAAGCGCGAAGGAGTCGTTCGCGTGATCTGCATCAATCCGAAGCATAAGCAGCGACAGGGCTAAGGAGAACACGAGAAAAGCATGGCGCGAATTGCCGGTATTGATCTTCCGCGGGATAAAGCGATCTTGTACGCGATTCCCGTTTTGTATGGAATTGGGCGCAAGAATGGCGCCGATATTATCGAAAAAGCAGGCATCGACCCTCGGAAGAAGGTGAAAGAACTTTCCGAGACCGAGGTCGCCAAGTTGCGCGAGCTTATCGACGAGTACCAGGTCGAAGGAGACCTTCGTCGAGAAGTCCACGCCAACATCCGCCGCTTGATCGAGATCGGCTGCTACCGTGGCCTCCGCCACCGTCGTGGCCTGCCGACTCGCGGTCAGCGAACCCGCAGCAATGCGCGAACTCGCAAGGGCAAGCCGAAGACCGTTGCTGGCAAGAAGAAGGCGAAGAAGTAACCCATGGCAAGAAAGCAAACCACCCGAGGCAAGGCCAAGGAAAAGCGCCAAGTGGCGGCGGGCATGGCCCACATCCACTCGTCGTTCAACAACACGATCGTGACGATCACCGACCCGCAGGGCGCTGTTCTGTGCTGGTCGAGCGCCGGAGCCGTGAACTTCAAAGGCAGCCGTAAAGGTACGCCGTTCGCCGCCCAGCTTGCCGCCGAGCAGGCCGCCCGCAAGGCGCTTGAGCATGGCATGAGGAAGATCGAGGTCTTCATCAGCGGTCCTGGAAGCGGACGCGAGACGGCGATCCGATCCCTGCAGGCCACCGGTCTGGACGTGCAGTCCATTCGCGACGTGACTCCGGTTCCCCATAACGGCTGCCGACCGCCTAAGAAGCGCCGCGTGTAGTTTTTGAGGTTCTTTCCCCGGCTTGCCGGGGCTGAGGCCTCTTCGAGTATCCGAAACCCAATATGCCTCAAATTCAAACTCTCGATCTCGGAACCGAATACGGAAAGTTCGTGCTCGAGCCGCTGGAGCGCGGCTACGGTCAAACCATCGGCAACGCGTTGCGGCGCGTCCTGCTGAGCTCGATTCAAGGTGCTGCCGTGATGGCCGTCAAGATCGGCAAGGTCATGCACGAATATGCGGCGATCCCCGGGGCTAAAGAAGACGTCACCGAGTTCCTGCTGAATCTCAAGGATGTTGCGATCCGAATCGACTTCGAGCAGACTCCGCCCGAAGAAATCGTGCTCCGTATCGATGTGAAGGGCTCGGGCCGAGTTACCGGTGCCGATATTGTCTGCCCGGAAAATGTCGAGATCGTCAACCCCGAAGTCTATATCTGCACGCTCAGTGACGCCAACGCGCACTTGACCGTTGAGATGTTCGTCGGATGGGGCTCGGGCTATGTCCTCCCCGACAAGCACGAGAAGTACAAGGGCATCATCGGCGTCATCACCACCGGTTCGCAGTTCACTCCCGTCCGCAAGGTCTCCTACACCGTCGAACAGACCCGTGTGGGCATGCGCACCGACTATGAGCGACTCGTGCTCGAAGTGACGACCAACGGTGCCGTCCGACCTAACGACGCGATCACGCAGTCGGCCCAGATTCTCGACAAGTACTTCCGCATGTTCTTCGAATTGGGACGTGGCGGATTCGACATGATCGAAGAAGACGAGGAAGAAGTGAGCGCCGAACTCGCGAATGTCCCCGAGATCAAGATCGAAGAACTCGATTTCTCACAGCGAACCTTCAACTGCCTTCGCCGAGCCGGCTTGCTCAACCTGCGAGCCCTCGCGATGGCGACCGAGAGCGACCTCACCGGTATCCGCGGATTCGGCAAGAAGTCACTCAATGAAGTTCGCGACAAGCTCGCCGAGCACGGGCTCCAGATGAAGCCACCGAAGGGCGGCTACCGCATCCTCGACTTGGATGACGAAGATGACGAGGAGGATTTCGACTAAGGTTCTTGCTCGAACCAGGACGGACATACGGCCATGCGACATAAAGTAGACCGAAGAAAATTAGGATTGCCGAGCGACCAGCGCCGCGCTCTGCTGACCAACCTTGCGCGCCAGTTCATCCGACACGGCTACGTGCGGACGACCGTCGGCCGTGCCAAGGAACTTCAGCGGATCGTCGAAAAGCTCATTACCACGGGCAAGGAAGACACGCTAAGTGCCCGCCGCGAAGCGAGAAAGATCCTCGTCGGCCATAGCAGCAGCACGCCGAAGCCGAAGAAGATGCTCCTGGGCAAATCAGACATCGAGAAGCTGCAGATCATGCAGGAGAGGAGCCTCATCAATGGTGAGGATCTCGTTCATCACCTGTTCGACCGCGTGGCACCTCGGTTCAAGGACCGCAATGGCGGCTACACCCGCTTGACCAAGACCGGGCTGCGCCGAGGCGATGCCGCCCCGACCGCCGTGCTGGAGCTTGTCGACTAAACGAATTCGTCTCGTCGTCGCGTACGACGGGACCGACTACCGCGGCTGGGCCGCACAACCTGGACTGAGAACAGTCCAAAGCACATTGACAGAGGCAGTTCGCCAGGTCTCGGGCGAGGATAACGAGATCACGGGAGCTAGTCGCACCGACAGCGGCGCCCATGCGAGAGGACAGGTTTGTCACTTCGATACGGCCAACCCAATGCCCGCCGAACGCTGGGCTGCGGTGCTGAACAAGCGACTCGCCGGAGATATCGCCGTACTGGGATCCAAACAGGTGGCCGATGACTTCAGCAGCCGGTTCTGGGCCAGGGACCGATTTTATCGGTACCGAATCCAGACCTCACCACGCGATCCGCACCGGTCACGATTCGTCCACGGCTACGGACGAGAACTGGATATGGCGAGGATGCAGGAGGCGGCGGAAAGTTTGGTCGGGAAGCACGACTTTCGGAAGTTCGGCGAAGAACTGGAAGGGATCGAGAATACGGTCCGAGTTCTCTTCTCTGTCGACGTTCGAGAGCGACGCGACGAGATCTGGATCGACGTCGTTGGGACCGCCTTCATCCGAGGGATGATGAGACGAATTTCGGGAGCCCTGCTGGAAGTGGGACGAGGGATGCGAAAACCGGGCGACATCGCGAGGCTCCTGCAAGGTGATCCGGAAGTGGCGCTTTCCGAAGTGCTCCCGGCACGAGGGCTGACGCTGATGCGCATCCGATACGGACGACGCGCCTGGCCCGGAGAAAACGAGTTTGAATAAGCGATGACGGACATCCTACGGGGTGGACGCGACAACCATAGAAAGCAATCATGAATAGAACCTATACGGCAAAACCAAGTACGATCGAGCACAAGTGGTATGTGGTCGATGCTGCGGGCGTGCCGGTCGGACGCTTGGCGGCCCAGGTCGCCCAGGTGCTCCGCGGCAAGCACAAGCCCACCTTCACGTACAACATGGACTGCGGCGACTTCGTCGTCGTGATCAATGCGGACAAGGTGGTCCTGACCGGCAGCAAGGGCAACGAGCTGATTTACTGGCACACGATGTGGCCAGGCGGTCTTCGCAACATCTCGCGAGAAAAGATGCTTGCCGAAAAGCCGGAGAAGCTCGTCGAGAAGGTCATCTGGGGCATGATTCCCAAGACCAAACTCGGCAAGGCGACCTTCAAGAAACTGAAGGTTTACGCTGGCCCCGACCATCCCCACCAGGCTCAAAACCCCGAGCCGCTCAATATCGGGAAGAAGAAGTAGATATGGCGAAGAAGGAAAATTACGGAACAGGTCGACGCAAATGCGCGATTGCACGCGTTTGGGTCAAGCCCGGTGAGGGCAAGTTCACGATCAACGGACGCGAGCACGCCGAGTACCTCGGTCGCCCCGTACTTGAGATTCTCGTTAAGAGCCCTCTCAAGCATTTGGCTCTCGACGACAAGTACGACGTGATCGCGACCACCAAGGGCGGCGGTATCACCGGTCAAGCCGGTGCCGTTCGTCTCGGAATCGCCCGGGCCTTGCTTGAAGTCGACGAAGAGTTTCGAAAACCCCTACGGGCTGGCGGCTATCTGACCCGCGACCCGCGCGTCAAGGAAAGCAAGAAGTACGGACGCAAGAAAGCCCGACGCGGCTTCCAGTTCGTCAAGCGCTAAGATTCAGCTTCGGTTTTGCCTCGCCCCGAGCCTATGGCCCGGGGCGATTTTCTTTATGACTGCTCAAGGAAGTGGGTGGCCGGGGTGATGAAATTGTGCACCCCGGCGTTGCCAATCATAGACCACCTTGTGGTTCGCCGAGCCCGACCAAGCCAGGGTGAAGTAACTTTGCACGCCGGCGTTGCCAATCATAGACCACATAGTGGTTCTCCGAGCCCGACCGAGCCGGGGTGCACGATTTCATCACTCCGGCCACCCCGTTTAGCCTTTTGACGCTACTTGAGGGTTAGGATTTCGCGGGCGCGCTTCAAAGCCTCGCTGACATTACGACACAGGTTCTCCGCGCCAACATGGTCGTCGAACTTAGCTTTGAGCAAGAGCTCCGCCGGCTGCTCACGCATCCCGCAGAAGATCACCGACCGCCCGTTTTTCTTGAGGCTGCTTGCCAAGTCTTCGAGCGCCTGAATTCCGGTCGCGTCGATTGCGGTCATGTTGCGGAGACGCAGAATCACGACCTGGGGCAGCGAATCGATGTTGTCAGTAATCTCATCGATCTTGTCCGTAGACCCGAAGAGGAACGGGCCGTGGATGCGGTAGATGGCCACATCATCGGGAATCTCCTGCAATTGGAGGACATGCTCGCGTCCTTCGACGAGGTAGTCGCCTGTGACTTTCGCGACGGTCGTCGTCGCGGTCACCTTGCGAATGTAGGTCAGTGCAGCGAGGATCATTCCCGCTTCAACGGCGACCGTGAGATCGGCAAAGACCGTGAGGGCGAAGGTGAGCAGCCACACGCCGATGTCGGCTTTCGAAAGCTTCAGAATCTGCGGGATCTCCTTCCACTCGCCCATGTTATAGGCGACCATGAAGAGGATCGCGCTGAGGACACACAGCGGGATGAACTTGGCGAGGGGTGCCGCGAACAGGAGGACGCCCAGCAAGGTCAGCGCGTGGATCATGCCCGCGACCGGTGTCTTGGCGCCACTGCGAATGCTCGTCGCGGTTCGGGCGATCGCGCCGGTAGCGGGGATTCCGCCGAACAGCGGCGACGCCACGTTGGCTACGCCTTGCGCGACCAGTTCGACGTTGGGGTTGTGCTTGTCCCCCGTCATGCGGTCGGCGACGACGGCTGAGAGCAAGGACTCGATGGCCCCGAGCATCGTCACCGTCAGGGCGGGCGAGATCAAGCTGCTCACGATGGCGGGATCGAATTTCGGAATCTCGAACTTCGGCAGTCCGGCAGGAATACCTCCAAACCGGCTCTCGATGGTCTCCACAGGCAGCTTCAGAATCAGCGCCGCCGCAGTGCCGACGAGCAAGACGACAATTGCGCCCGGCACTTTCTTAACGAAACGCGCCATCACGATCAGCACCGCTAGGGTCACCGTTGCGAGCATGGTTGTCTGCACGGAGAACGTTGAGAGAGCCTGACCGAGGGCGACCATACGCGGCCAGAACTCGCCGGGGACCTTGGGGAGTTCCAAGCCCAGAAAGTCCTTGATTTGAGTGCTTGCGATGAGAACGGCAATGCCGTTGGTGAAACCAATGACGACGGGTCGCGGAATGAACTTCACGGCGCTTCCCAGCCGCGTGATGCCGAGGAAGAGCAACATCACCCCGGCCATCAGCGTGACCATGAATAGCCCATCAACCCCGAACTTAGCCACGATCCCGGCGACGACGACCACGAACGCCCCCGTCGGCCCGCTGATCTGACACTTCGAACCGCCGAGAGCACTGGCGATGAAACCAGCGACAATCGCGCAGTAAATGCCGTTCTGCGGAGGCACGCCCGAGGATATGGCAAACGCCATCGCAAGGGGCAGGGCTACAAGACCGACCGTAATGCCAGCGACGAGGTCCTTCGCGAAGGTAGCCCACGTGTAGGTACGTAGGCATTGGATGGACTTCGGCGTCCACTCCTCAAGGCCGGTCACGAGCTGCTTGATCACATCGCTCTTAGTTTAACCTTGGCGGGACCGGTGCCACGGGTGGATGCACCCAGAACATTGCGGGTATGCCAACCGCTACTGAGTCAAACTGCGCCTCATTTGGGAACGGACCAGCGACGCAGATTGTCTAAAGACCTAGCCTCCCCCCGGGTTTCCGGGTGTGGCGGGTAAAGGAACCGGCCCGCAGAGCGCCATGCGGGCTCTTCTGCTTATGGCTCCCTCTCCCACCCCATTGGTGGAAGGGGCTCTCGTATGGGCAGGTTCTGGGGTGACCTCTCCTCCGCCGCAACAGCGCGCGAGAGTGGGAACTCAAGAGGGCGCAGGTGAGGTGAGCAGGAAGCTACGCGGCTTCGTCGATCTCGGCCATCAGGCTTAGAATTTCGGGGTCGAAGCGGCCCGGATCGTCGAAGAATGCAGTCGGGGTCTCAGCGACGGCCAGCAAGACGACGAGCACCCTTGCCAGCAGCGGAATGAGGGGGCCTTGAGTGCCGTTCGGACCTTGCCCATCGAAGCGCTCATACAGCGCACTCAGGCTTGGCATGAGCGTTCGAAACTCGCTGCACGACTCCATTGTTTCAAGGCGCTTTCGGCTCTTGCTTTCCAGCGAAGAGCGATAGGCGGGGGCCACCAGGACCAGCGCGGCGAGAATCTGCTCTTGCGACTTGGATAGCCCCAACTCGCGTGAAAGATGCTCGATGTAGGGGTCGATCACTTCGGCAAGTTCTTCGGCCTTCTTCTGCTCTTTGGCGGTGAGGAGATCCCAAAGCTGCTCGATATCGACGGTCGGCTGGTTGCGCTCTTCCTGGAACGAACCTTCGTAAAAGACGACCCGATTGCGTCCCGCGCGCTTGGCCCGGAACAGCGCGACATCGGCGGCCTTCAGAAGTCCACTCGGCTCTTTGGCGGTGTGGGGGAAGACCGAGCACCCCAGGCTCGCCGAGATATGTCGGGTGCGGCCGCTGCGGGTGACGTAGGCAAGCTCCATGATCCGGCGGCGGATACGCTCAGCGAGAGCGAGCGTCCCTTCCCTGCCGACACCGGGCATGACGACCGTAAACTCCTCGCCGCCGTACCGGGCGGGCATATCGTAGGGCCGCACGGAGTCACGAAGGACTTCGACCACCATGCGAAGCACTTCGTCCCCGGCGTCGTGCCCCTCCTCCTCGTTGAAGCTCCGGAAGTGGTCGACGTCGAGCATGATCAGACCCAGTTCTTGGTCCAGCCGCGCCGCCTCGGCTACCCTGCGGTGGAGAAAGTCCTGCATGGAGCGGTGGTTGGCGATGCCGGTGAGCGGGTCGAACGACGCCAGTCGCTCGACGTTTTCGAACATGATCGCGCTATTGAGGGCGAGGCTCAAGTGCTCGGCGACCGTGTCCATGAGGTCCCGGTTTTCGAAGAACGTGGGATCGCCGTCCCGTCCGATGAGTTCCAGCACGCCAATCGTCCGATCTCCGATGGTGAGGGGAAGCACCACGATCGCGCCGGGCTTGAGATAGCAGAATTTGGCCTCCAACTCGGAGGTCATCATGTTCTCGTGAACACTGCGGACGGTGAACGGCTCGCGCCGCGCGGCAACGAGTTCGGCGATGCACGTTACGCCGCGATCAGGGTCCAGACGCTGTACCAACGCCGCACCGTGGCGATTCGCGCCGACCGAGGCCGCGAGTTCGAAGGGCTGATCGTCGGCCTCTCGGACCCACAACAGAACCGCCGCAAGCTCGGCGGCTGAGGCGATTTCGTGAACGGCGGCCACACAGAGCGGCTGCAAGGTCTGATTCATCGTCAGTGCTTTGCCGATCTTTTTGAGCACATCGGCCGAGCGTGCGGTTCGACTCGCGCTCTTGCGCGCGAATTGCTCGTCTTGGGCGTCGGTAATGAGCACGAAGACGTCGAACGAGTCACCCAGGTTGATGCCCGAAGCGTAGTACCGGTGGCCATCGAGATAGAGCGCCCCCGGCGTCTCGCGATAGGCACCTTCAACCAGCGATGCAATTTCGGTGTCCAGGCAGCTCCGCTTCCCATCGAAAAACTCGATGTGCTTGGCGAGGCCCCAAACTCGCTTGGCAAAGCCGAGGTGATCGAGGATCGCTAGACCGACCGAATCCGGATCGAGCGTGGAGAGCATCGCCGGTTGAGGCAGGTCCAGACAGATCGACTGCCCGTCTGGCAACGGGAGCATGACGGGAAAACCGACGAGGTCGTCGTCGGCTCGGTCTTGGACCGTCCGGATACCAAGCTCAGCCAGCACCGCGCGGAGTCTTTCGAGAGAGGGTAGGTCGCTCAAGGCTATACTGATTCTCGGCAGATTCCGGCCCGTCCCTGAGTACAAATTATGAGAACGGATACCAGTTTTCGTCGTCCAACCTTCGTGGTTCGTCCCAGTTTCCTTGCGTTTTTCGTTTTCGGCTGTCTCGCCCTGCTGATCGGATGCGGTGGCGGTGGTGGCGGGGGCAGCACCACTGGCGGTGGATGCAACAATGGCACTCGACCGAGTTCGCTGAACTACACGACGAACTGGTCCAATGCGGCGGGAGCTGGGCAAAGCCAGATCATCTCGATCATCGACATGGACGGCAACGTCAGAGCGACGAAACTGCTGAACAAGTCGCAGGGCTCGTCGACGAGCTTGTCGGGCTTCACTTCGGGAGCCTATGACGTCCGCATCGAACTCTACGAAAACCCAGACGCCCTCGGCGGAAAAATCGGCGAGGTTCGTTGGATCAAGGAGTTCTGCGGCCAGGAGACCTTCCAAACGACGACCGAAGGTCAGGTAAACGGTGTGCAGGTGAGCCCTGCGACCGCCACCCTCACGGTCCAAGAGTCGGTTCAGTTCCGGGCTTACGCCACCAGCAACGGGGTCGCGACCTTCAAGAACTCCGCTGATTTCACGTGGGAGTCGATTGGCCAACAGGCCTCGGTTACGAATGATGGCCTCGTCATCGGCCTCCAGACGGGCAATACGACCATCAGGGCACGATATGAACCGACCGGAGATCTGGGCGGGGCATCGGTCACGGTGACGCCCTTCCAAACGCGCCAAAGCAAATGGACGGTGCTGGTCTATATCAACGCCGCGAACGACCTCTACGAGTTCAGCGACCTCAACGTGAACCAGATGGAGGAAGTGGCCTACAACCCCGACGTCCGGTTCGTGATCCAGTGGAAGCAGAGCAAGACGGCGTGGCCGAATTCGTCCTTCGACGGAACCCGCCGGATGGTTCTCAAGAGCGATACGAGTCCCTCCATCGTCAGCCCGGTCGTCCAGAACATGGGCAAGGACATCGATATGGGCGATCCGCTCACCCTGCGGAACTTCATTACCTGGGGCCGCACGTTCTATCCCGCCGACCGCTACTGCCTCGTCGTCTGGAATCACGGCAACGGCTGGCGGCGAAGTCCGGGCGACTTCTCCAGCCGTGCCTTCAGCTACGACGACGACACGGGCAACGCCATCCAGATTTGGGAGCTTCAGCAGGCGCTCGCGAACGACAAGTTCGACATCTTCGCCTGGGACTGCAGCCTCATGCAGATGCTCGAATGCGCCTACCAGCTGAAGGACAATGCCTTGTTCGTGGCGGGCAGCGAGGAGAGCCCTCCGGGCGAGGGGTATCCCTACGACGATGTTTTCAAGCGCTTCGCCGACAACCCCAACGACTCGTCGCGAAATCTGAGCAAGGGCTTTGTTGATGCGATGATCAACAATCCGCCCTATGCGAGTCGAAAGATCACCCAGAGCGTTCTCGATACGAGCAAGTTATCCGATCTAGCTGGCTCGATCAACAACTACGCGCAGCTTCTTATCGCCAACCAAGCGACGATCAGCGCCCAGGTGCAATACGCACGAAACAACGCGCAGGCCTTCAGCCCCACGGCAGGACGATACTACCGTGACCTGAAGAGCATCACGACCAATCTCGAAGCCGCTCCCGGTGGCGTACCTCAGGCCCTTGTGACGGCCGGGGCGAGTTTGCGCGCTGCCGCTGATGCCGCAATCGTTTGGGAAGCCCACAACGCCAACTCGCCGCGAAGCACCGGCATTTCGATCGACTTCTCCCCCGCAAATCGGTTCACCCAGTTCGCGCAGGATTACGGTCTGATGTCCTTCGGCCAAGCGACGCAATGGGATGAGTGGCTGGCCGTGGCACCGTAGTTTCCGGTCCCAACCTCTCCTATGCGCATGGGAATGGCGAAGGAGAGGTTGGGGCGACCGGGCGGCAGTTGGTAAGCTAGCGCAGTGAGCGTGAGCGAGATTTTCCAGACGATGGAGTACGGCCCAGCCCCGGAGGGCGACAGCTTAGCTGTCGAGTGGCTTGAGCGGCACGGGCGAACCTTCGGACACTTCATCGGCGGCAAGTGGCGCAAGGGCGAAGGACACTTCGAGACATTCAACCCCGCCAACGCCCAGGTGCTCGCCAAAGTCGCGCAGGGAACTCAGGCTGACGTCGATGCCGCCGTCAAGGCCGCTCGCAAGGCACAGCCAGATTGGGCGAAGGCGCCGGGGGTTGAACGCGCGCGGTACCTGTACGCGATTGCACGCCAAGTACAAAAGCACAGCCGCCTCTTCGCGGTGCTCGAGTCCATGGACAACGGCAAGCCGATCCGAGAGACCCGCGACATCGACATCCCCCTCGTCGCGCGGCACTTCTACCACCACGCGGGTTGGGCGACGCTGCTGGAATCCGAGTTCCCCGATCATGAGGCGGTCGGAGTCGCCGGTCAGATCATCCCTTGGAATTTCCCCCTGCTGATGCTCTCCTGGAAAATCGCTCCGGCGTTGGCGGCAGGGAATTGCGTGGTGTTGAAGCCGGCTGAATTCACGCCATTGACCGCGCTGCTCTTTGCGGAGATTTGCGACACGGTCGGGCTGCCACCGGGTGTGGTCAATATCTTGACCGGCGATGGGCTCACGGGCAAAGCCATCGTCGAGCATCCCGGTATCGACAAGATCGCCTTCACCGGGTCGACCGAGGTTGGCCGGATCATTCGCGAGGCGACGGCTGGGTCGGGCAAAAAGCTCTCTCTTGAACTCGGTGGCAAGTCGCCCTTCATCGTCTTCGACGACGCCGACCAGGACAGCGCGATCGAGGGGCTGGTGGACGCGATTTGGTTCAATCAGGGCCAGGTCTGCTGTGCTGGTTCGCGACTTCTGGTTCAGGAAAGTGTCGCTGAGAAGTTCTTGGCGAAGCTGCGACGGCGCATGGAAACCTTGCGCGTCGGCGATCCACTCGACAAAGCAGTTGACATCGGAGCCATCGTCGCCCCCGTCCAACTTGACCGTATTGCGGCTTTGGTCTCCCAGGGCAGAGAAGAAGGCGCGGAGCTTTTCCAGCCGAGTTGGGCGTGTCCGAAGGACGGCTGGTTTTATCCACCGACTTTGCTGACGAACGTGGCACCGTCCTCGACGGTCGCCCAAGTCGAGATTTTCGGGCCAGTTCTGGTCGCGATGTCGTTCCGAACTCCATCGGAGGCCGTCGCGCTTGCCAACAACACGCCGTTTGGGCTCGCCGCGAGCGTGTGGAGCGAGAATTTGGGCTTGGCACTGGACATCGCGGGTCGGGTGAAGGCGGGGACGGTGTGGGTGAACTGCACCAACCAGTTCGACGCGAATTCGGGCTTCGGCGGCTATCGCGAGAGCGGCTACGGTCGGGAAGGCGGCCGCGAGGGGATGTATGAGTATTTGAAGTTGATCGAGGTTGATCGGACGAATCAGACGGATCGGGCCGATAAGACAGATCCGTCCGATCCGTCCGATCTGCCTGATTTCAGGGCCCTCGACCGCACCCACAAGCAGTATATCGGCGGCAAACAGGCGCGACCCGACTCCGGCTACAGCCTGACCATCAAACTGCGCGGCGGCGGCACCGCTGAGGTCGCCCGCGGCAACCGCAAGGACATCCGAAACGCCGTCGAAGCGGCGCGGATGGCACAGCCCGCATGGGCAGGATTGACCGCTCACGGTCGTGCGCAAATCCTCTATTACCTCGCCGAAAACCTCAGCGCCGTCCGACCGGAGTTCCTCGCCGCCGAGTGCTCTGGCGCTGAATTTGACCATTCGGTCAACACAATCATCACATGTGCTGCTTGGGCAGACAAATTCGATGGACAGGTTCACACCGCCCCGTGGAAGGGCGTGGTTTACACGCTAAACGAGGCTCTCGGTGTTGTCGGGATTGTATGTCCGGACGATCTGCCGCTTCTCGGTTTGCTCACCCTGGTCATGCCTGCCATCGCGATGGGCAATACAGTCGTCGTCTTGCCGAGCGAGAAGAACCCGCTCCCAGCGGTCGAACTCTATCGCGTGCTGGAAACATCCGACATTCCCGGTGGCGTGATCAATATCTGCACCGGGCTTCACGCGGAGATGTCGGCGACGCTGGCCGGACATGACGATGTCGACGCGATTTGGCACTTTGGTTCACCCGATGGTCAAACGGAGGCCGAGCGCTTGTCGATTGGT
Source organism: Fimbriimonadaceae bacterium (assembly GCA_019694835.1). The sequence continues at coordinate 20,272 of JAIBBE010000065.1, forward strand.
AACCTGAAGCAGACCTGGACTCCTCACCAAATGCCTAGCTCCTCCGCGATGTTTCTGCGCGAAGCGATGCGGCGTGCGACTCAGGTCAAGAACGTATGGGTTCCAGTGGGGGAGTAGCAATGCTCAATCTAATCGCCGCCGCCAGCCTCGCCACAACCAAACCGAACATCATTTTCATTCTTGCCGATGACCTCGGCTATGGCGAATTGGGGTGCTACGGGCAAACGAAGATCAAAACGCCGAACATCGATCGGCTGGCCCGAGAGGGCATCCGATTTACCCAGTTCTACAGCGGCTCGCCTGTCTGCGCTCCATCGCGGTGCACGCTGTTGACGGGGCTGCATACGGGCCATGCGTATGTTCGAGATAACTACGAATTTGGGGGATTCGAACCGGATTCCAAGGAAGGCCAACTGCCGCTACCCGACGGCACTTTCACCGTAGCGAGGCTGCTGAAGTCCCAAGGTTATGCAGCGGCGGCAATGGGAAAGTGGGGCTTGGGAGGTCCGGACAGCAGTGGTCACCCGCTGAAGCAGGGCTTCGACCATTTCTTCGGGGTCCTGTGCCAGCGCCAGGCGCACAATCACTACCCCGACCATCTCTGGCAGGATTTCACGCTCTATCCACTCGATAATCCGACCTTCAGCGCTCACCAAAAACTTGCCAAGCCGCCAGCCGATCCTAAGGCATACGACCGTTACCGAGGAAGCGAGTACACGAGCGACCTCGTCACCCGAGAAGCGCTCTCATTCGTCCGGACCAACCGGGATAGACCCTTCTTCCTGTACCTGCCCTACCCTGTCCCCCATGCGGCACTTCAAGTTCCCGAAGATTCACTGGCCGACTACGAAAGCGTATTTGAGGAAACGCCGTACTTAGGGAATCAGGGCTACCTGCCTCATCGAAAACCGAGGGCGGCCTATGCTGCAATGGTGAGCCGGATGGACCGCCATATTGGTCAGGTGCGCGCGACGCTCGAGGATCTGGGTATCGCCAAGAACACCTTGATCATCTTTTCCAGCGACAACGGACCCACTTTCAACGGCGGAACTGACTCCAAGTTCTTCCAAAGCGCCGGTCCTCTTCGTGATCTCAAGACAAGCGTCTTCGAGGGCGGGATCCGAGTTCCGTTCGTTGCTTGGTGGCCCGATCGAATCAAGCCGGGGCAGGTTTCAAAGCACGTCGGCGCGTTTTGGGATTTCTTGCCGACGGTTGCCGATCTGCTGCGCGTTCCCATGCTCACCACCGATGGGGTCTCCTTCCTCAGTACTCTAACCGGTCGAGGAAGGCAAAAGACACACCCCTATTTGTATTGGGAGTTTCATTCCGGCGGAGGGCTTCAAGCGCTCCGCAAGGGCGACTGGAAGGCGGTTCGACGACAAGTAAAGAAGAACCCTCAGGGGCCAATCATGCTGTTCGACCTTGGCAACGATATTGGTGAATCAACGGATATTGCGAAGAAGCACCCCAAGGTCGTGGCCGAGCTCGATCGACTGATGCAGAAAGCACGCACCCGATCGGTGGTTGAAGACTGGAACTTCGGCGCACGACCTAGCCGCCCTTGACGGGGCGACCACGGGCCGTCACACTTAACCAATGACCCCCAAAATCCTCGCCTTCGCCGGAAGTTTGCGTAAGGGCTCCTACAACAACATGACCGTCAAGATCGCCGAGCAGGGGGCGATCGAGGCGGGGGCGGAAGTGACCCACATTAACCTCCGCGAGATCCCGCTCCCGCTCTTCGACGAAGATCTCGAAGCGGAAGGGATGCCGGACAACGTGATCGTGTGGAAGGAACTCTTCAAGTCGCACCACGGCATGTTGATCTCGTGCCCCGAGTACAACAGCAGCATCACCGGCGTGTTCAAGAACCTCATCGACTGGGTATCGCGCCCGGTGCCGGGTGAATTCGACTTCGAGCCATTCGTCGGCAAGGTGTGCTCGGTCATGTCCGCATCGCCGGGGGCGTTTGGCGGCCTTCGAGGACTGCCGATGAACCGGGCTCTGCTCAGCCACGTTCAGATGATCGTGCTGCCCGAGCACGTGGCGGTTACGCGTGCCTTCGAGGCCTTCAACGAGGACGGTACGTTCAAGGATCCCAAGATGACTGAGCGGATTATGAAGCTGGGCCGGAACACGGTCGAGATGATCCGCAAGCTGCACTCTTAGGCCGCCCAGCAGAGAGCTTCGTCTTCCATATCATCCTTCTCGAGCAGATTCGGGATGTCGCGGGCCGTCACCTCCAAGCACGCGGACAAGAAGGTGCTGGCGGGCCCACGGCTCTCGATTTCCAGGGCAATTGCGGCGAATTTCTCCGAATCGACGTTGCCGTCGAGCGCCAGAAGGTAGGCCATGTCGCGGAACCGTTGCGCGTTGCTCCGAATCATGTTCTCGTCGAAAATCCATCGACGTTCGCGGAACATCAGTTCGCGAAGCTGATCGAGCTTCTGGGATTCGCTGAAGTCCGGGTCCCAGCGTATGCTGTGAATCTGGCCCATGATTTCGTGATCGCACCCCAGCCAGATCCTCCAGCGGGCCGATTGGGGGTACTGCAGCCAGAGCGTACGACAGTCCTCATCGGTAACGGATCGGAGCGGCAGGTCGAGTGCGGGGTGTCGGACCGGTGCCAACTCGCTAAACTGGCGGATAAGGTCTTTGGGGAAGGCGTCAACGTGCTCTTCGGTGAAGCTGTCGCGCCAGCTTTGAGCCATCCGGCTGAGGGCAAAATCGGTGTGAACCTCCCGGATCGTCTGATCCAAGCTCCGTGCGTGCCCCTTGATCGTCTCGATGCGTCTCGGCATGCTGTTGAGCGGTCCCCACTGGTGGGCGTGCACATAGTGACGAGCCAGGGTGCACACGCGCATCGAGGCAAGGTGCAGGAGCCGTCCTTTGGGCCAGAAGTAATAGAAGAGGTTGCCCCCAGCATGATCGGGCGGGCTCATGAACGCCTTGACCCCGGGCCGGGTTGTCAAGGGCCTTTTGTTCCAGTGATGGAGTTCGTTGGGCTTGTGCAGCGGGGTCGGCTCGTATCCTGCTTGTTTCAGCAAGTAGAGGATGCGCTTGAGCTCGCGCTTCTCACCCTTGGCCTCCAATCCGGCTTCGAGTTCGGCCACCGTGTCGCAAAGCTGCTGGGACGGGTTTTTCTTGGCCTGATACTCAAAGAAGTCCCATCGATGCTGCGAAATCCAATGTCCCCATTCCAATCTCATGTACAGATCATTGGCGAAACCTAAAGTGATTTGTAGGGTTTGGCAGCGGTTTTTTGGAAACCCGACCCACGATGCTCCACCGAACTGGAAGGAAGGAGCGGGTAAAACGGCGTGATGAGTGGACCTCCTTGCCCGTTGTGTCGCGTACCGTTGAACTCTGTTCGGTTCCGGGAGGTCACGCTGTGGATGTGCGACCAGTGCTCGGGCGTGTGGTTGAACCGCGATGCCATCGACGAGATTCAGACCCTGACCGACGGTGATTTCGAGAAGCTCGAAGACCTGCAGCACGACGAAGCCGTTCAGCTTCGGGAACCCGTCGCGGGGAGGCTCTGCCCCGATGACCTCAGCCCGTTATTGGTACAGCAGCATCCGTTCTTCGCGGCTATCCAGGTCGATGTCTGCCAGCAATGCGGTGGCGTATGGATCGATGACGACGAGGTTTCGAAGATCGCCGACATCATCGCCGCGCGGCGCCGTCAGCCCCACGTGCCTCATGCTTCGGAAATCGCCATGCAGCAAGCCGCCATCATGGAGGTCGGGCACATCGAGGAGATGGATCGCATTGGCCGGATGCACGGCGTTTTCAACGTCCTACGCCATCGATTCCTTTGGCCGGGATTGTAGGGGGGGGCCGGAAACCCTCTGGCCGAGCCAAGGCGGCATAATGGGCGCAACGTTTCGTTGGAGGATACAACTTTATGAAACTTAGCCCAATCCTGCTTGGATTCGCGCTCGCCGTAGGGGTTCTGATCTCCGGTCAGGCCCAAGCCGACACCATCACCATCGATGAGGGCGACCACCGTCAGCAAGTCACACTCGATCTCGGAGACACCCTCGTCGTCAACCTGAACTCGAACGCGAGTACCGGCTACAGCTGGAACATTGCGCAGAACAATACGTCGCTCTTGCGCCCACTGGGTCGCCCCACTTACCAGAATTCGGACAGCGGCCTCATGGGCGCGGGCGGGACGCAGACCTTTCGATTCCGCGCCGTGGGTGCGGGTGGAGAGGGGTTACGTTTCCTTTATCAGCGCCCTAATTCAGGGGGCATTCAGGCTGCCGATACCTTCCAAGTGCTCGTCGTCATCAATCGACCCAATAATCGAGGCAAGAATGTCACCGTCAGCGACATCGACAACCACACGCAGGTCAGCCTAAATCTCGGCGATACCCTGACCGTGCGGCTCTCGGCTAACTCGACGACTGGCTACCAATGGAACGTCGGCAACATCGACAATTCGGTGCTCCGGATGATCGACAGCCAGTACATCCGACCCCGTGGAGGCCTCATGGGAGCTGGCGGAACGCAGGTCTATCGTTTCAGAACGGTCGGACGCGGCAGCTTCTTCCTCGGGCTCCTGTATCAACGGCCTGGCGCATCTGGGGGAATTCCGGCCGCCCAGCGCTTCGAGATTCAGGTGCAAGTGAACTCGAATCTGCTTGGCGCTGGCGGTTAGTCTGCCTCGCCATTGACCCGCCCTAGACGGCGAGCACCATTTGATCGGACCCGCCCTCCGGGTCCGATCCTCCGGTGCCGGGCGCAAGTTCCACCAGCGCTTGCCCGTCACCCTCAGCAAGGTCGCTGACCACGGAGTGCCGCCCCCTCTCGTCTCGACGCACATAGATGCACTGATCAGCGACCTGATTGATGTCCTCGATGTGGCTGATCACGAGGATTTGGCGAAACTTGCCTTTGAGCGACATGAGCCGTTCCAGCACGTTGGACCTCCGATCCTCGTCCAACCCCCCAAACACCTCATCGAGAACCAAGAGGGACAGCGGCATCCCGTTTCGCTCCTGGATGAGTTCGGAAAGCGCGAGCCTGAGGCTCAAGGCGAGCACATCTTCCTCACCCCCAGAAATGACCGGCTTCTCGTAGTAATTGTCCGAGATCGTCGGCTGGAAGTTGGCGTCGAGCGTGAGCTTGGGGTAGCGGCCGTCCGTCAGCGCGGAGAGGTTTTCACTGGCACGCGCCTCCAATTCTGGGCCAATGTCGCGATTCAGGCGCTCGCGGAGGCTCGCGAGTTCCTGCGATGCGTAATTCAAATGGCGTTCGCTGGACTGGCGGGTCTCCAATTCACCTTTCTTGGCCTCGTACTCGGCCAGCCGGCTCTCGGCGGTCTTGAGCCGTTCTCGGGCGCTGGCGAGTAAAGACTCGTCCGTCCTTAACTGCTGGGTCGCGGTGGCGAGGCGCTGGGCCAGGCCTTCGTGATCACGGATCGCAGTCTCCGCGTCGGCATGCGACTCGAATCCCAGTCCCGTGAGCTTGGTCGTGAATTCATCGTAGGCCTCTTTGGCTTCGGCTAGGTTCTTTACGGCAAGTTCGAAGCTCTCCTTTGCTATCTGTGCGCGTTGGGGGGCGTCGCCAAGTTGAAGGAAACGCCGATGCTGAGGTTCGATCTGCTTAAGTTTCTCTTGCACCTGGACATAGGCGGCTTGGTCGAAGGTGTTGGCCGCGGTTCCGATCTGCTCGCGCAGGGCAGCCAACGCCCGCTGGTCAACGGTTAGTGATTCGGCACGTTGTGCGCGATGACCCGCCGAGAGTTTTGCTGACTCGAAGGCCGTCTGGGCCTGGCTGTGACGGGTGCGCAACTGCTCGACGTTCTCTTGCAGGACCTTCAAATCGCTGGGCAGCTGCTGCGCTAGAATCGCTGCTTTCTCTAACTCGGAGACGCGAACCCTGAACGCATCGATGTCCTTGCGCCGGTCTGACAGGCCATCGCGATACGAATCGGCGATCGGTTGCCCACATTCAGGACACTCACCGAGTGCGGCTGCTCGCTCAGCCTTCTCGAGGGCCTTTCCAAGGGCCTCCATTTGCGCCTTTTCGGTATGCCAGGCCTGCTGGGCGTCGCCGGCTGCCTTCTTCCAAACGCCCTCCCGCTCCAGGGCTGCAGTCGTGGCGGCGGAAATTTCGGCAACTACCTGCTTGATCGCTTCCTCAAGGGCCGTGAGATCAGGCGCGGGCATTTTTGCGAGTTCTGCCTCGCTGTCCGCCACTCTCTTAGCAAGATCCTCGGCACGCGCCCGGAGTTGGTTGCGCTCGGATTCCGCAATTCTCTCGGACTCGAGCCTGGTCAAATCGGCCTTGAGGCTTTCGTACGTCGCCTCAATCGGCAACAACCCCTCACGCTCGGCGACGTCTTTCTTGGCCAGCGCGAGATTTTCTCGGGCAAGGTTCTCGGCGCTTTTGAGCCCAGCCGCCTTCGCACCGACTTCCGCGCGCTGGGCGAAGACCTTGCAGTATTGGTCCGCTTGGGTGCGGCGCGCGCGCGCGGATGCCTCTTGGGAAGTCAGCAACTGGTGCTGGGCCAGGTTCTCCGCGGCTGTCTTCTCGATGCGCGCGACCTCGAGTTTCTCTGCACCAATCGAAGCGCGAAGTTCCTGCGGATCGCCGAGGTTCGACTTGATGGTTTCGGCGCGAATGCGTTCTTCTCGGGCTTCCTCCCTTCCCTTCTGGGATGCCTTACCGACTCGGTCGTAACCCAGCATCCTGCCAACTTCCTCTTGGAGTTTGGTGTTCTGCTCGAAATCGAGGAAACTCAGTTTCTTCTGTTCGGCGCAGAAACTGTTGATGAATTGTCGGTAATTCAGGCGGAGCAATCGCTTGGACTCGGCAGTGACCGCCGTCAGTCCACTCGCGCGCAGGATAGGAACGTCGCCGGTGATATCCTGAAACTTGGCGTTCCCCTCCTCGCGGAGGACTTCGTAGGTCTTTCCGTCGAACGAAAAGACCAGTTTGACCGCGAATTTCTCGCCCTCTTCGCTCCACAGGAAGCGGATCGTGTCCTTCTTTTGACGCTGCTCTCCGAAGAGGGCAAAGGTGATCGCTTCGAGGAGGGTCGACTTGCCGCTGCCATTGGCTCCGACGATGGCGGTCATGCCGTCTTGGAAGACGATCTTCGAGTGCTTGTGCTGGCGGAAATTCTTAAGCTGGAGTGAGATCAGCTTCATCCTGAACCTCCTTCAGAAGTCGTTCTCCGATGAGCGTAGCCCGTTCTCGGTCGATGCCGGGCGGCGGGGTTGCCTCCATCATGTGCCTCGTCCATTCGGCTTCGAGAGAACTGCCTGTTTGCGCGGGGTCCTCGATGGAATCGAGCGCCTTCGAGCGGGCGATTTCGAGCTTAAGATCGAAGTGCAGACACCGGTCCTGTGGCTCACGCAACGCCAAGAAGTCGATTTGACCACGGCTCTCCGGGCGGACTCCGGCGACGCGCTGCCTGACAATCGGCAATTCATTGGCATCCCAAATCGCCTGCGCCAGCACGGCCTCCGTGATCTGAGGCCCCGTCAACTCGGCCGCTTGAATCACAGGCAGGTCGATCACCGGGCGCGGATGGGTCGGCTTGAATTCCATCGTTCCCGCATTCAAATCCACCCACACCCAGCCTTTGGGATGGCCGACTTCCTCCCAATAGTGGCTCGAGTTGTAGTCGGTCGAACCGGAATAACAGCAGTTCGCGGTGAATTGCCGGTGGACATGGTAGTCACCCAAGGCCACGTAAGACCATCGCTCAGGATGAGTCTCCTCCAAGCTAAAATTGCCCGCATCGGGAATGACACGACGCTCCAGGCCATGAAGCACGAGCACTCGGTGCTTTCGCTTGGTGACCGGCTCATAGGCTACGTGATGCTTCGTGCTCTCCAAAAGGCTGGTGGGGACACCGAGCACTTCGAGATCGAGTTCGGAGAGCTCTCGCCGGGCGTGGGTGAGGTCGTCCGACCAGATGACGATCATGCCAGGTATGGACTCGAAGAGGGTGAGGATGTTGCCGGTGTCCAGGGTTCGCGGCGTCTCATGGTTGCCCGCGATGAGGACGAAGGGTCTGTTGCCGCGCTTTGTTTGGAAACTGGTTAGGGCCTTGTAGGCAAGGACGATGGAGAAGTTGCTTGGTCGAACACGGTCGAAGAAGTCGCCCGCGTGGATCACGAGGTCCGGATCGTGGTCGGCGATGTCGTCGAGGCATTCTCGGAAGCACCTCATCACGTCGACTTCGCGCTGATTGAAGCCGTCTGGATTGGTCTTGTTAAACTGCCGAAAGCCTAGATGCGTGTCACTAAAATGAGCTATCGTCATGCTCTCTCTCCTTAGCTAGACGCTAGTATACATGCCGGATGCGCATTTGCAACCCCAACGGCTCCAAAGTGTTCGCAAGTTTTCCACCTTAAATCCAGCCAGAAAAGCACGAGCCTGGGTCGCAACGACCCAGGCCCGGATACCGCGCGAGATGCGTGGGGTTACTCCATGCCTTCGCCCGCCGACAGACCCTCAATAACCTTGATGAGCGGCAGGAACATCGCGATAACGATGAAGCCGACGATGAAGCCGAGGACGACGATGAGAACCGGTTCCAGAGCTGCCGTCAGCGACTGCAGCGTCGCTTCGACCTCTGACTCGTAAAAGTCGGCGATCTTCTGAAGCATGAAGTCGAGCGATCCCGATTCTTCGCCGACACCGATCATGTGGACGACCATGGGCGGGAAGAGGCGGCTGGCTTCGAGCGGGTCGCCGATGCGGTCGCCTTCTCGGATACGGGCTCGCGCTTCGAGCACTGCGTCGGACATGATCGTGTTGCCCACGGTTCCGGCCACCGTCTCCATCGCCTGGAGGATCGGAACACCCGACGTGAGCAGCGTGCCCATCGTGCGGCTGAAGCGGGCCATGCAAATCTTGTGGTGAAGTTTGCCAAAAACCGGAATCTTCAGCTTGATACGGTCGGCCGTACGCCTACCGAACCTCGTCCCGACGAAAAGCCGCCACGCGAAAAGCACACAGGCAACCGAGATGAGAACGATGTACCACTGCTTCTTGAAGACCTCGGAGAGGTCGATAAGGAACTTGGTCATCGCCGGGAATTCGTTGTCCTTGAGGCCGATGTCGCGGAACAGGGCCGCGAACTGGGGAACGACCCAAGAGACGAGGAAGATGACGATGCCGGTGGCGGCGATCAAAACCAGAACCGGATAGGTCAGGGCTGCCTTGACCTTGCGGCGCAGTTCGACGTCCTTCTCCAAGAAGTGCGATAGTCGCTGGAGGGACTCTTCGAGAACACCACCGACTTCTCCGGCGCGGATCAAACCGATAAACAGGTTGTTGAACGAACGCGGATGGCGCTGCATAGCGCGAGAAAGCGATTCACCACCTTCAACTCGCTCGCCGATGTCGATCAAGATCTTCTTGAGTTTCGGGTCCTGCTGCTGTCGGCTGAGAACGTCCAAACACCGAACGAGCGACACACCGGCGTCGACCATCGTCGAGAACTGACGGCAGAAGACAGACAGGTTGGCAAGTTTGACCTTGCCCGTGCGCTTGGCGCGCATCTTTCCGCCCTTGATTTGCTGGACTTCAGTAATCGTGAAGCCCTGCTCCTCAAACCGCTTCCTCAGAATCTCTTCGCTTTCAGCTTCGGAGGTTCCCTTCTGCGTTCCGCCACTGGCGTCTCGGAATGTATAGCTGTATACCGGCATGTTGTGCTCTTAGTTAAGTTTCGGACGTTCGGACTGCAATTTGTACGGGCCTTTTAGCGGCGGGGAGGTCCACCGGGCTGTCCGGGGACGCCACCGGTTTGGGGCGTGTTGATCATCTTCTTCAATTCTTCGACGTTCTGCGCTCGAAGCATGCCCTCCTCGAGGGTGATGTAACCCTTGAGGTAGAGGTCGCGAAGGCACTGGTCCATGGTCATCATGCCCTGCGCGCCGCTCGTCTGAATCATAGACGGGATCTGGTGGGTCTTATTCTCACGGCAGAGGTTGCGGATTGCAGGCGTCGCGATCATGACCTCGATCGCCGGAATTCGGCCGGGCCCAGAAGCACGCGGCAGTAGCTGCTGCGAGATGATGGCCTGGATGTTGTTGGCCAACTGAATTCGAATCTGCTCCTGCTGGCCAGGCGGGAACACGTCGATCATTCGGTCGAGCGATTCAGCCGCGTTGTTCGTGTGAAGCGTGGCGAAGACCAAGTGGCCCGTTTCAGCGGCGGTGATCGCGAGGGCGATGGTTTCGGTATCGCGCATTTCACCGACGAGCAGAACGTCTGGATCTTCGCGGAGACTGGCGCGAAGCGCATTCAAGAAGCTCTTCGTGTCGCCGCCCAGTTCGCGCTGGTTGATCAGGCTCGACTTGTGCTGGTGCAGGTACTCGATCGGGTCTTCAATGGTGATGATGTGGACCGCGCGATTCACGTTGATGTGGTTGATCATCGCCGCGAGCGAGGTCGACTTACCCGAACCGGTTGGACCGGTCACCAGGATCAATCCGCGAGGCTTTTCGGTGAGCTGCTCCAAGATGGGCGGCAGGTTCAACTCACGGACGGTCGGAATTCGGTTGGAAATCAATCGGAAGGCAGCGGCAACGGCACCCCGGTCGCGATACATGTTCACACGGAATCGGGCGCGCCGCGGAAGCTGATAGGAGAAGTCCAGTTCGAGTGTCGTCTCGAAGCGATGGATATTCTCGTCGGCGATGATTTCGTACATCAGTCGCTGAGTCTGCTGAGGCGTGAACTTCTCGTAGTTCAGGCGCTTCAGGGCACCGTCTTCACGAATGACCGGCTCGGAGTTCGTGCAGATATGAAGGTCTGAGCAGTTCCGATCGACGACGATGTGCAGAAGCTCGTCGATATGGATGTCTTCAAGCGAACGAGGGCCACCGACTTTGTTTGCGGTTTCGGTCGCTTGCTCGTGAACGGGCGGCTCGCCTCCGCCGGTCGCGTTCGGTCCTCCGGCTACGAATGATGCTGGCTGGTTGTCCATGTGTCGTTGTTGGTCCTCGTTTACTGAATCTTAGTAGCCGGCGGTGAAGACGACGCGCATGACTTCTTCGGGCGTGGTCTGTCCGGCCAAAACTTTATGCAGTCCGTCTTCGCGAAGTTCCTTCATGCCGTTCGCCTTGGCCGCTTCCTTCACGTCGGCGAGCGGCGCCCGGCGAACGATGAGTTCGGCGATCTCCGCGTTCATCACCATGAGTTCGTGGAAGCCGGTTCGACCGCGGTAGCCGGTCATTCGGTTGTTCTCGTCAGGGATACCGCGATAAAGCGTGATTTCTTCCTCGGGATCGGTGACCTTAAAGCCGAAACGGCGGAGGTCGATCGCCTTGACCGTGTAGGGCTCCTTGTGATCAGAGTCGATGCGTCGTCCGAGTCGCTGGGCGAGAACGCCGATGACCGTCGCCGAGATCAGGTACGGCTCGACGCCCATGTCGATCATACGCAGGGTAGCGGACGGGGCGTCGTTGGTGTGGAGCGTCGAAAGGACCAAGTGTCCCGTGAGCGACGATTCAATGGCGATTTCCGCCGTTTCCAAGTCGCGCATTTCTCCGACCATGATGATGTCAGGGTCTTGGCGGAGGAAGGCGCGGAGCGAGGTGGCGAAGGACAGACCGGCTTTGCGGTTCACCTGGACCTGGGCAATGCCCGGGATCTGGTACTCGACCGGGTCTTCAACCGTGACGATGTTCACGCCGACCGTGTTGAGCTTGTTGAGAACCGAATACTGGGTCGTCGTCTTTCCAGAACCCGTCGGACCCGTACAGAGGAACATGCCGTTCGGCTGCGAGACGAGTTCCTCGATCTTGAGTCCGTTCTCGTCCGTAAACCCGAGCTTGCCGAGGCCGATCATGACGCTCGACTTGTCGAGAATACGCATAACGATCTTCTCGCCAAACGGCGTTGGGATCGAGCTGACGCGAAGGTCGAAGTCCTTGCCTTGGTGCTTGACCTCGATACGACCGTCTTGAGGAACGCGCCGCTCGGCAATGTTCATGTCCGCCATGATCTTGAGGCGGCTGAGCAGTGGGGCCTGCAGGTTCTTCGGAACCGTCATGGCCTCCATGAGAACGCCGTCAATTCGATACCGGATGCGGACCGATCGTTCTTGGGGCTCGACGTGGATGTCGCTGGCTCGATCGAGAATGGCTTGCTGAATGACGGCGCTGGCCAATTTGATGATCGGAGCCTGCTCCGCCATCTTTTCGGCATCGACGCCATCTGCTTCGTCGTCGGCTTGGGTCCGGCCAACCGCCGCCTCTGCCATGAGCCGGCGCATATCCGCACGGCCGGCCATGGATTCGGCTTGCGATTGCCCGCTCGCTTGAAGGCCCTGCCCGCCCCCCGCACCCCGCTCCCCGCTGCCCGTTCCCCGTTCCCCGCCTCCGTAATACTTCTTCAGGGCATCTTCAATCGCCCCCGGAACGGCCAGGACGGGCACGACCCGGCAGCCGGAGACCATGCGGACATCGTCCTGAGCCTGGATGTTGTTGACGTTCGACATCGCCAGCCACAGCGTGGTGCCATCCTTCTTGACCGGCACGACGTTGTGCATCTTCGCGGTGCGGTCCGGCACGACGTTGATCGCGCTGCTCTCGACCTGGATCCGGTCGAGATCCACAAACGGTATCCCCTGCTCTTGGGCGCGGGCATTGATGATCTCGCGCTCCCCGACCATTCCCAGGTCGATGAGGACTTTGCCGAGATCGGCCTGATTCGTCTGCTGTTGAACTTTCTTGGCCTCTTCCAATTGCTCCGGGTTGATGTAACCCTTCTGCACCAGGAACTGATCCATTGGAACCCGCGGTAATGCCATTCGTTACCTCAATACAATCCCATCGGAGAAGTAGGCTGGACCCACTACCCCTTCTGGCGATTCGCTCATTTTAGACCCTAAGTCTCGATTTTTGTATCGCGACTTGAAACCGGGAACTAAATTGGGAGTTTCACCATATGGGGGTGACGCCCGGAAGGGCCGACTTTGTTCACGCCCTTTTTGCCAATTGGGTGACATGCCAATTCCTGAGCGCAATTTCTTCGCTACCGCTTGAGCCAAAGCGCGATCATGGATTCTCGCGGATCGACATATCTAAACGACTTTGCCTGAAATGACGCGGCTTTGGCGGAGAGTTTCCACGAAAAGCCGCGGCTACCCCGATCAAACTGCCACTTCGAACTTGGGTCGATGACGGCCTCGAAGGTGAGCGCTTCGAGCGGTCGCTTCCACGAATTTGCCGACAAATCGTGTCCCACAACGCCCGGCTTGCCCTGAGAATTGAAGCCGATGGGGGTCGAGTAGCGGTACTTGATCCAATGCTCTTTGCCTGGCTTGACGGCCAATTGGATCGGCCCATCAGGGCCTCCCATCATGAACATACAGCCATCGGCATCTATCTCCGACAAGTAACGCAACTCTTGGCCGCTCACATAGGATGCTCGCTTCCCATTGTCGGCTTCCATATGAAGCGTCAGAGGCTTGGGAGCGGCTCCGATCCAAGGTCCATAGCCAAAGAAGAATGTCGGCTGCAATTTGATTTCGATCGTCGACTTGGCTTGATTGACGAACGTGATGGATGCCTGAGTTTCGCAGCGGCGATCGAACACGCGCGTGCTGACGCTGACGGAGGTGATCCGCAGCTTGGCTATGCCGGGATTGAGGATGTCGTCGGGAAACGTCGGCGTGGCGACCGTAAACCGGTCGTCAGAAGTATGCAAGCTCAAAACGCATGCTACAAGAACGGTGAACATCATGTGGTCTCGACTGCCAGGAGCTTGAAGTTACCGCACTACCCGGTGAACCGTCAAACCTCCGTCCTCGGTTCCGGTAAGACTAGGACGAAGCAGACTGCTGGGTCACAATGCACGCATGCCCAACCAAGAGCACATTGACGTTACACTCGAAAACGCGATCCCGGTACTTCGGATCGTCAACATGGAGGCCAGCTTGGCCTTTTATGTGGGCGTCCTCGGTTTCGAAATCGAGTGGCAGGGTGAGCCGCCAGGAGGTATCGCGGGACTGCGGCGCGACGACATTCCGATCATGCTGACCACGCTTGATGGAACAGGGTCGAGCCTCGTCTGGATTGGGACATCCGATATTCGTCCCATTTACGAAACGCTCATGGCGATGACGGAGCCGCCGGAATTCCTCTACCCGCCGACCCGCAATTCCTATGCTTTTGATATGCAGGTAAAGGACGCGGACGGCAACGTCCTCTGGTTCGGCTGCGGTGAGTAGCTACTTGTCTTTCAGGGAGGTCTGGCCGATGCGCTTCAGCTCGATCAGGTCGGCTTCAGTCAGCTTCGGCTCACGATAGGCCTCCTTGCTCATGCGCCGGGCATCGGCAATCACTCACGTCCACCAGAACCAGGCGTGCCAGCGATGGTCAGAAGGGTCGGCCCGGTTTGCGGCGGGAACACGCTCATCAGCGAGCAACAAGGAGAAATTAGTGCTTCGCTGGCCAGTGCTCGTGCGTAATGGCCGCGGCACCTGAACCCGGGATTAGCGCTTGAAAACCCCGAGACTGCTTTCGCGGAGGGGGAGCATCGTGAGTTGGCTCGCCTTCCCGACTCCACCCATCACAAATACAACTCCGCCGATGCCAATCGAGTTTTCGCCGGGCGTCATGTAGGTGAATGTGTCGGCTGAATAGTGGGTCAGCTGAAAACGACGGCCCTGCGGCCCGATTACAAGTTCGAGGCCGTTGCCGCTTCGAACAATCCGCACCTTGCCGTAGCAGTCGTTTTTGTACTCACCCACATACACGTCAAGCGATTTCGCGGCGACAAACGGTTGCGCTGGCTTGGAGAAGTCCGGCTGACCCTCCTTCATTTTGTCCTCCATCTGCTGGAAGGCACCATTCATAAAGGTGAACCACTCCCGACTCGCCTTGCCCGATGCGATCGTCTCGTCGAAGTACTGGATGATAGCTTCGGGTACGCCGTTGTAAGCGTTGCACACGACCCCAATCGCGAGACCGTCACTCACGCAAATGGAAATCGCCGAACGGGCGCCGGTGTCGAAGGCGCCGCTGTGGGTGTAGTAGATGCGCCCATCAGGACGATAGGAGACCCCCATGCCCATCGCGTAGAAGTTGGGCCGACCATCCGAAGGCGAGCGTCCGCTGACGATTGCCGGAACGAGGGAACTCGCCAGCGCCTCTTCATCGATCACGCGCTTGCCATCGACCATTCCTTTGTTCAGGTGCAGCTTCAAGTACTGGGCCAGATCGAGAATGCTGCCGGAGTAGCCGCCCGCCGGTGCCTGGGCATCGGGATCGCGAACGTCGTTCGGCTGCCACTTGCCGCCGACCCGCTGGTGGAGGTCCGCATGGTTCGGGCGCTTGATGAAGTCGCTAAACAGGAAGCTCGACGTATTCATGCCTGCCGGTTTGAAAAGCCGAGTTTGGGCAAGCTGGTCGTAGGTCATCTTGAATTTGCGGGCAACACCTTCGCCTGCCACCGTGAGGCCAAAATTCGTGTACTCGTAGTTGTCGCGAAAGTGGCTGGGATCGGCGAAGAAGTGCAGACGCTGAAAGATAGCTGCCTGATCCCAGCCGTAGTCTTCGAGCAGGTCGCCAGCATGGTCCGCGAGTCCGCTTTGGTGGGAAAAGAGGTCGCGCACCGTAACGTGCTGGGTCGTCCATGGGTCGCCGAGCTTGAACCCCGGGAGCATCGGGGCGACGGGATCCAGCCACTTCAACTTCTTGTCGCCAACCAGTGCCGCCATCAAGGTCCCGCTTACGCTCTTGGATACGCTCGCAAACTGGAACACCGTGTTCACATCGACTTTCTGGCTGGTCTTCGTGCTCCGAACGCCAAAGCCCTTTTGGTAGATGATCTGGTCGCCCTTGACGACGACAATCGCGAGACCGGGCGCATAGTCTTTGTCGAGCGCCTCCTGCGCCCAACCATCAAGACCGGCTACTCCGCGAGCGACTTGCTCTTCGGTCCAAGGCACTTGTGCCGGGGGCGCGACGATAACGAAGAGAGCAGGCAAGAGCGCGAGCATAGCCGCGAGTATGGCAGGGGGAAGGCGCGGTCAAAACTCCGCGATCGTAACGCCTTGGCCGCCTTCCGCGGCTTCGCCGTCGCGGTAGCTGACGACGCTCTTGTGCCGCTTGAGCAAGTCCTGCGTCATCTTCCGGAGAATGCCTTCGCCCTTGCCGTGAACAATGCGGACGTTGGGCAGGCCACCGAGGAGGGCTTCGTCGATAAACCTCGACAACATGAGTTCGGCGTCTTCCATCCGGACACCGCGCATGTCGATCTCCATCTTGGCGGTTTGGGCTTTTTGGAGGGTCATGCTCTTGCGGGGGGCGGCTTTGGGCTGGTCGGGCTGACCGGCGACGACTTCGAGTTGGCCGACGGCGACGGTCATCTTCATGAGGCCGATTTGGACTTGGGCCTTGCCGTCGCGTGGCTCGGTGAGGACAACGCCGACTTGAGAATAACCCGTCATCTTCACGCTCGCGCCTTTCACGACGGGCGAACTGACGCGGGCTTTCTCTTTGGGCTTGAAGGCGGCGGCGAGGTCGCTTCCGGCGTCTTGCAAAGTGCGCAGCCGCTCGCGAGCTTCGTCTCTTGTTTTCTGGTCGGCAGAGCCTTTGAGCATGTCGAAGATGTCTGTCGCTTCGAGGCGAATTTCGCGCAGGGCTTCTTCGAGGGCTTCAGCGGCTTTGGCTTTCGCTGTACGCTTGATCTCCGCAGCTTCGTCGAGCTTCTTCTGGGTTTCGCTTTCGACCTTGCGAAGGCGAGCGGCGAGCTGGTCGGCTTCACCTTGGGCGCGCTGGGCTTGGCGCTGGGCGATTTCGAGCTTCTCCAGCATCCGGGCCACGTCTTGCTGCTCAATGCCGACGCCTTCGCGGGCTTGGTCGATGATCGGCTTGGGGATGCCGTGCCGCTGGGCGATCATGAGGGCGTGACTGGCCCCCGGCGCGCCGACAATGAGGCGGTAGGTCGGGCGCAGGCTCTTGACATCGAACTCCATCGCCGCATTGGTGAACCCGGGCGAGTTGTAGGCGAAAATCTTGAGTTCGCCATAGTGCGTACTCGCCATGATCTTGGCTCCGCCTGCTTGGAAGGCGAGCAGGAGAGCTTTGGCAAGCGCGGCACCTTCGGCGGGGTCGGTTCCGGCTCCGACTTCGTCGAGCAAGACAAGCCCGCCAGGCTTGAGCTTGGTCAGCGCCTCGCCGATGTTCTTGATGTGGGCGCTGAAGGTCGAGAGCGACTGCTGGAGGCTCTGCTCGTCGCCGATGTCGGCCCAGACCTGGGTGAAGACGCCGAGCCGGACCTCGTGCGCGGGGAGAACCATGCCGCACTGGGCCATCAGCACGAACAGCCCGACCGTCTTGATCGCGACCGTCTTGCCGCCCGTGTTCGGACCCGTGATGAGGACTCCGTCGAAGTCCTTGCCGATGTCTAGGGTCAGGGGTACGGCCTTCTCGGGGTCGAGCAGGGGGTGGTTGCCGTTGGCGATGAAGATGCGGTGGCCCGCCGAGCGAATCGGAGGGGTGCCTTTCATTCGGTAGCCGAGACGGCCCTTGGCCAGGATCAGATCGAGGGCGGAGGCGGACTCGATGCCGCCGATGATCGCGTCGGCTTCATTGCCGACTCGTTTCGAAAGGTCGGTCAGAATCCGCGCAACCTCGACCCGCTCCGCAACCTCGGCCTCGCGGAGGCTGTTGCCAAGCTGCACGATCTCCTCGGGTTCGATGTACACCGTCTGGCCGCTCGAACTCGTGTCGTGGATGATTCCGCGCAGCTTCCCCTTGTTCTCGGCCTTCAGCGGCACCACGTACCGGCCGTCGCGCTGGGTGACGATGGGGTCGGAGAGAAGGTCGCGATTCTTGCCGGTGGTGTAGGACTGGATTCGGTCGGCGATCCTCTGGGCGGCGCTGGCTTTGGTTTTGCGCAGGCGGGCAAGCTCGGGACTCGCGCTGTCGAGGACTTCGCCGTCGGCTTCGACGCTGAACAGAATCTTGTCTTCGAGCGCCTTGAGTTCGGGCAGGCCCTCCGCGATATGCCAGAGGTTCGCGCACACGTCGCGTCGGCCCCAGACCACCGCGCGGGTTTCGCGCATCGCTTGGAGTCCGGCTCCGATGCTGAAGATGGTCGCGCCATCGATGCTGCCGCCCTTCTTGGCCCGGTCGGCCGCTTGACGCTGGTCACGGACCGCGCCGAGGGAAGGGATGCTGAGTCCGGCGAGCAATTCCATCGCTTCTTTGGTGAGCGATTGGAGCCGCCACACTTCCTCTTCGTCGAATTCGGGCTCCATTTCCGCCGCCCGTTCTGCCGCCAGCGCGGTTTCGCACTCGCCCGCGAGTCGCTGACGAATGAGATCGAACTCCAAGACCCGCTGGGCGTGGTTCATCTTTCCATGATATTCGGTTCGTGTTGAGTGCCGGGGCTTTTGTCGGGTGGCGGCTTCCCGGGTTGCGGGGAATACTTGGCCCTTTGATCGAGGTTCCCCCTCACGCAGTGAGGGGGCCTGCGCGACGACGAAGGAGGATGCGCTGGGGGGAGTAATACTCAGGGCAACCGCGGACCAAATCCTGTTAACGTGCCCGTGCTATTCCCGATAATCGTCGTGGTGATGCAGTTCCGCCACCCGCACCCCGCACCCCGTCCCCCGATGAGCCCCGTCCCGCGTCCTGCCCGCCTCGCGCGGTACCCTTAGATTGGATGAGCGTGACCCCCGAGATGGCGAAGGCATTCCTTCGTGAGGTTGAGGCATTCGATCATGTGCTGATCGGGACGCACCTTAATCCCGACGGCGACGCGCTGGGTTCGGCCTTGGCGATGTCGCTCTTCTTCGATTCCATCGGCAAGTCGAACGAGGTTCTTTGCAACAATCCCGCGCCGTACAATCTTGAGTTCATGCCCGGCGTGTTTCGGGTCCGCCAAACCCCGGAAATCGATCCAAGTTCCAAGCCATGCCTCGGAATCATGCTCGACCTCGATTCGAGTGATCGACTTGGCCGTGTACGTCCCTACTTCGATGCCTGTGCCCATACGATCGTGGTCGACCATCACGTGCCCCACGAGGCCCCCGGCAACCTGCGGATTGTCGATACGACTTCTCCCGCCACTGCGCTGATCCTCTACGATCTGCTTCGTGAGTGCAACGCGACCGTGACTCCCGAGATCGCCACCTGCCTGCTCGCGGGCATCATCACCGATACGGGCAGCTTTAGGTTTCCAAACACCACGCCCCACTCGCTGACCGTTTCTGCTGACCTTTTGGCGAAGGGCGGCGACATCGTGCGGATCGGCGAAGAGGTGTATCAGAAGAAACAACTGCCTGCAGTGCGACTTTTAGGCGTCTGTATTCAACGTATGCATTTGGAGGAGAATGGCAGACTGGCTTGGTCGGCGCTGGGGCAGGCCGACTTCTTGGCCGCCGACGCCAGCGAGGAGCACACTGAGGGCCTTGTCAACGAATTGCTAAGCGTCCAGTCGGTCCAGATAGCCGCTCTCATTCGAGAACCGGGACCCAAGAAGGTGCGAGCCAGCCTGAGATCGCGCGGCGATGTCGATGTATCGCTCGTCGCTCGCCAGTTTGGCGGTGGTGGTCATAAGAATGCTGCCGGCTGCACGTTCGAAACTACGTTAGAGGAGGCTGAGCGGGACCTGGTCGCCGCACTTCGCACATGCTTGGCATCCTCTTAATCGACAAGCCTCAAGGCCTCACGTCGCACGACGTCGTCAACGATATACGTCGTCGGCTCGGGCTCCGCCGGGTCGGTCATGCTGGCTCCCTCGATCCCATGGCCACCGGTGCCTTGGTGGTCGCAGTGGGCCCGGCAACCCGGTTCCTGCAGTATTTGCCGCTGGAACCCAAGGAGTACGTTGCGGAGGTGACCTTCGGAGCGGAAACCGACACTCAAGATGCCCTTGGAGAGGTTGTCCGCGAAGACGAAGTTCCGGCGGATTTGGACGCCAGAATCACGGCAAGCCTTCCCGCCTTGATCGGCCCCGTTCAACAACTTCCGCCCATGTACAGCGCGATTAAGAAGCAGGGTAAGCCGCTCTATGCCTACGCTCGTCAGGGTCAAGAGGTCGAGCGAACTCCGCGGACCGTTTACATTGAGGCGTTCGAGGAGGTCGGGCGCGAGAACAACACCCGAACCTATCGTGTCGTGTGTTCGGGGGGGACCTACGTTCGAACGCTTGCCCACGACTTGGGTCAGTTCGTAGGCTGCGGTGCCCACCTGAGCGCGCTGCGCCGCACGCGAGTCGGTCGCTACGAAGTTCGCGACGCGACGCCCCTGGAAGTCATCTCACCCGAGCACCTCATTCCGCTGCGAGCGGCCCTGCCGCCCATGCCCTTGGTCAAGATGGACACGAACCGCACGAACCTGATCCGCGAGGGTCAGTCGGTTTCGGGCGGTTATAGCGGCCGAGAGGCCTTCGTCGCGCTCATCGAGCCGTCGGGCGAGGTCTTCTCAGTGGCCCGCGTGCTTGGCAACCGATTGCAGCCCGAATGCGTCATTCCTGCTGAGGCCCTCGAACGTGCTGCACTTTGATGACGGCGTCCCGCGCAGACAACTCTTCGGCCACCTCATGTGGTTCGGAGCATGGTTGTTCGTCACGGTTGTCGGCGTTTGCCTCACTCCAAGCGCACATGGCCACGGAACCCACACCCAACTCGGCCTCCCGCCTTGTCCGAGCGTAATGCTGTTTCAGCGGCCCTGCCCCGGCTGCGGGCTCACCACGAGTTTCACGTCGTTCCTTCATGGCCACTTCGGGCAAGCCTTCCTCGATCATCCCTTCGGCCCGATCTTCTATCTGGCCTGGACGGCTTCGGCGTTTGCGTGCCTGTACGGGTTTGTGAAGGGCAAGCGCTTCAATACCGACAGCCGGGCCTGGAATTGGAGCCTCGGTGGGCTGACGGCGCTGTTCTTTGTGTTCGGCGTGTGGCGGTTCCTGTCCGCACCGTATCCGCTGAATTGGGTCGAGGAGAAGCTGTCGTCACCGAAGACTCCAACACGCGCGGATGCTTTGGCTAGTCCTCCCAATCCTCAAGGACAAGCCCGTCCACCCGGCTGAATTCGCTCGTGTTGTGCGTGACTAGCGTGAGGCCTCCCGCGATTGCCGTCGCGGCAACGATGAGGTCGTTAGCGCCAGTTTTCGCTCCCGCTCGTTCCAGATCGTGGCGAATGCTCGCGTAGACCTCGGCCTCCGATTCACCGAACGGAATGCAATGAAACTGGCTTATGAACTCGCGAGCGGCGGCGATTTTCCGTTCAGGGTCGTCAGCCTTCAACCCTCCAACCAGAAGTTCGGCACAAACGATCGTGCAGAGAACCAGTTCAGACCGGTCCGCAGAGTCAAACCTCGATACAACCGCTAAGGGTCGCTTTCGCAGGAACGCAACGCACGTCGAGGTATCGAGCAGTTTCTTCACAGAGGTGCAATATCATCCAGGGGCGGCTGAGTCGGCCGCTCGAAATTCGGATCGTCAATGCTCCCCGCCATCTTCTGAACCCAAGCGTGCCATTCTTCCCTCGTTTGTGTCCGTGTCCGGGCTTCCTCAACGCGCACCTCAAGCTCAACTGGCCGCCCAGCTTCGACTCCAGTCGGCACGATGAGATGGACAGTGCCATCGGCCCGGGTAATCGCTCGCAAGTGAACAGTATGCATTGTCTTGAGTTTATCCGACCTCATTGCGCGGCTTAGGACCAGGGCTACTTTGTCGGCACCGGAGTGAGTACTTCCCGGGCTGACTGAACCGGCTGATAAGCCTTCGCCGCCGGATACAGCTTTCCTCCCTGAAAGTCCCCCATAAACCCCCAAGCCGCCGCCCCATCTGTGCTCTCGGGTTCGAGGATGTGGAAGATGAGACTTCCTAAAGGCTGGGCGGTACGTACCACCACCGTCCCCGTCGGCCACTCGGATCGTTCCGCGACAAATCCGCCATCGAGTGTCCAGAGTCGGTGGCCTTGGAACGCGGTTCCGGCCTGGGTTGCCTTGTCGATCCGGAAGCGATCGACAGGGCCATTCCACGGCTCTGCCAACTGCTCAACCAGCACTCCATGTCGCTGAAGCAGTTCCACGGTCGCGGTGGATTCGGCGGGAAGCAGGTAGGCCCAAGGGAACTTCGAGGTCTTCGTCGGCTTGAACCGGTCGAAGATCGGCATTGCCGTCCAGACGACCGCGTCGGGCCGCTTCTCGCGTTTGCCGGGCGGCTTTTCGAGGGGCACCTTCTCCTTGCCGCGCGAAGCCATTTCGAATCGGACCCCCAGGTTCGGACCCTTCACCGACCAATCGGCCATTCGACGGTCAGCGGCGCGGGTCAGGCTCACGACGCGCTCGGCTTGGGTGGCAAGGCGAATCAGGCAGAGAGTGACGAACCGCTCGGTCGCCACCACCCGAGCCTCGAACGGAATGTAGGTTGTCGCCTCGCTGAGAATCCCGATCCGGTTTCGAAGGCCGGCGTAGTTCGTGACATACCGCCCCTCATGCCCGAAAGTCTCCCAACGCCGATTCTCGCCCGAGCGCGCCGCGTTCCCGTAGTCGAACAGCTCTTGACCGAAATCCCGGCGGAACCGGTTGCGGACCCAGGGCAGGAGTTCATCGCGCGAATAGGCGAGGATTCCAGGATCGGAGACGGGATTGAGCGGCGGGGAGTAGGTGAGTTCGAAGCCATGCCTCGTTCCGTCGGTGGTGTGCAAATCGAAGATCACATCGGGGTCCCACTTGGTGTAAACCTCAGCCAGCGCACCTCGCATCTCCGGCGATTCAGCCTTGATGCAGTCCCGATTGAGGTCGAGATTCTGACCGTTCGCCCTCACCCCGACCTTGGCCGGACCGTCCTGCTCGGGGCGATTCCGCTCGACCGGCCCCCATTTCTCGTTGCCGTCCGCGTTGTAGATCGGGTCGATGAGGAACACGAACTTGTCGACCAAGCTGTTCGTCGGCTTCGGAAAGTGCAGTGGATCGGAAAGGGCGAGGGCTTCGGTGCAAAGTCGGCGAAGAAGTGACTGCGCCGCCTCCTTGCCCTCAACCTCGCCCGCATGGATGTTGGCCTGGATGTAGACGATGGGCTTACCGCTTCGCCTCGCCTGGTCAGGGGTCGGAATCTCGGGCCAGGACACGATCGCCAGCGGCACTTTCCGACCTTCGGTGGAGACGCCGGTCCACTGCAGGATCATCGACGGATAACGAGTCTGCTGGATTCGCATGAAGGCAATGACATCGTCATAGGTCGAGGTCTCAAGAAAACTGGACCTCTCGGCCCGGGTGAGGAATGCCTGCTCTTGGATCACTGATGAAGAGAGGACGGCGATAGCAAGGGCGGCAAGCATGCCAGGGTTTTACCCCTCCGGTGACGGCAGGCGAGCATCTTCCCATGCCTCCATCCTCCCACGGATGGAGGCCGCATGCCACCTGCTATCGACATCGAGGTTGACCGTACCGTCACCTCTGAGGCCCATTGCATGAGAACATCTCATGCCAAGGTAACAACGGTCCGCACCGACGATGCCCAAGCCGCTAACCCCGACCCGTCGACGCTCGTATCACGAGAAGATGACTGCTCCCGACGTGATGGTTCAGCTCCACACCGGCGAGACGGTGCCGCTTAAGGACCTCTACCGCGAAAAGCGACTCGTCTTGGTGTTCCTGCGCCACTGCGCCTGCGTGTTTGCGAAGGAGCAAGTCGCTAACTTGCGGTTCCACCCGAACTTGAACATTGCGTTCGTGACGATGGCCGGCCCCGAGGACACGGCGGCTTTTCGCGAGCGACTGCGATCACCTCATCCCTTTATCTGCGACCCTGAGCGGAAGCTCTACGCCGCGTTTGACCTCGGCCGCGGCGAGGGGAAGCAGATCTTCAACCTCAAGACCTTCGCTCGGGGATTCGGGGCGATGCTGCGCGGGCACTGGGTTGGCAAACCGGTCGGCGATCCTTGGCAGATGCCGGGAGTGTTCGCCATCGAGCCTGACGGAACCGTCAGTTGGGAGTACCGAAGCGTTCACGCCGCCGACAACGTGGACTCCAAAGCCCTCGAAGAGCACTTAGCCGTCTGACCCCGGTTTCTGAAACTTGGCAACTGCCACCCGGCCGAGAAGCGTCACCAGCCACGCGGCGAAGCAGCCCACGACCCAGCCGAGAACGACTTGATAGGGATAGTGAACTCCCACGTAGATTCTTGATAGGCCGGTCAGGAACGCGACAAGTACCCAGAACGCGATGATCAGCCTCAGTCGCACGTCTTGGCCTCGCCAACTTCCGAGATTGAGCGCGAATGCCATCGCCACCGCTGCCATATTCGCAGAGTGGGCGCTGGCGGTCCCGGCACTGCTCAGCGGCTCGACCCGGACAATTGCCGACGCCAAGTCGACGGAAGGTCGCAGCATGGGGACGAAACTCTTCAAGAGGTCAGTAATCCCGTTGGCGAGGGGCCAAGACAGGAGCGCGAGGATCGTTGCCAGCCTTGTTTTGGGCCAGATGAGGAGCCCGACCGCCAGCACGCCGAACACGATTTTCAGGCCAAGGCCCTTGATGCCGATGCTCAGGAAGCGAAAAAACGGTGCCCACTCATCCGGCCAACGGTTGATCCAATCGAAGACCTGACGGTCGAGGTCGAGCACGCCCGTATTGTAGCCGTGCAGAAGCCCGAAAGGATGCTGTTTCAGCTAGCAAACCGACGCGCGCAAAGGTGTCGGACTTTGGCTTCAAGACCCTCAGACCGGTAACAACGCCATGCCCTCACGAGCCCGGGCCGGGGAATTCCTGTTGTGTAAGCGAAAGAGCGACGATACGCAAAGACTTGCAACAGAAAAACGAGGAGATCAGCCACGACCCTCACTCCTCATCACAACACTCCAGCCCATCGGACCGGCCTCGCCAGCCGGTCCATTTTTTGCCTCAAAGGGCTGCTCGGGTACAAGAAGGCATGGCAAACCCCATCGACCCGCGTGTGGATATCGGTCATGTCCATCTAAAGGTTTCGGATATCGAGCGGTCCCTTGCGTTCTACTGTGGAGTCCTGGGGTTCGAGCTGATGCAGCGCATGGGCGACGCGGCGGCATTCATTTCTGCCGGAGGCTATCATCACCACATCGGACTGAACACGTGGATGAGCAAGGGCGGTCCCCAGCCAGCCCGAAACATGACCGGTCTCTTCCACGTTGCCGTTCGCTATCCCGACCGCGCAACTTTGGCCGATGCACTTCGACGATTGGAGTCGGCCGGAATACAATTGGATGGCGCGAGTGACCACGGAGTGAGTGAAGCACTGTATCTGCGTGATCCGGACGGTAACGGCATTGAGTTGTACCGAGATCGTCCTCAAAGCGATTGGCCGAAGGATCCACAAGGCAACCTTCTGATGGTCTCGGATCCCCTGGATCTCGAAGCGCTCCACGCAGAGCAGTAGCCGCTGATTCGGCGGGAATCCCGCGAGTGTCATGAACGGGGGAGCAGGTAGGCCATAATGAGTTGAACGGCATGAAGAAAGGCAGCCTCGCCAACCCGATTCTCCTCGTAGGCATGCTGGTGGTCACCGTGGTCACCTACTGGATCCCGGACGCCAAGGCTTTTCGCGAGCCAAGTCTAGCTCGGATGATCTGCTGGCATCTGCCTTGCGCCTTCATCACAACCGGCCTGCTCTTTCTGGGCGCGTGGTTCGGATTCCGATACCTCAATACGCGACAGGCCGATATCGACATCCGAGGTGCGGCCACACTCGAACTCGGGGCGCTCTTCGGGGCGCTCACCATGGCGACCGGCATCCTCTTTTCGAAAGTCCAGTGGGGCGCGTGGTGGCAGAACGACCCACGCCAGACTTCCTTCCTCATGGTCTTGCTCATCTTCGCTGGCGGGCTCGCTTTGCGGGCCGGACTCAGCGATGAGAAGCGCCGCGCGGCGGCTTCGGCGGGATATGCCCTCTTCGCCCTTCTGCCGAACATCTTTCTCATCTTCGTCTTCCCCCGACTTTCGCAGATTCAGCAGAAGTCGTTCCACCCCAGCCAAACCATCCAGAGCGGCGGATTCGACCGTATGTACTGGATTGGCATCCTCAGTGTCATGGCCATGCTGATCTGGGTGGCCGTCATCCTTTATCAGGCCCGTGTTCGCGCGGCGCTCCTCGAACTCGATCTGGACAACCAAGATGGACCCAACCAAACTCCTCTCGATGATTCCGCCACTGATCGTGTGGTGCGGCCTGTTCCTCTATCTCAGGAGCGTCGATAACAGACTGAGAAAGGCCGAAGAACGCATCGATCGGCGGTAGCGGAGAACCCTCATGCGTGTACAAGACTATGCCGCCGAAATGACTGAATGGGCGGTTGGCAATTTCTATCGCAATGTCGAGCGCGTTCCGGCCGATAAACTCGACTGGAAAGTGTTGGACAAGGGGCGATCGGTCCTCGATCAGGTTCAAGAGGTGGCTCGTTCGCCGCTCTGGACGGTGCCCATGCTGAGAGACAAGTCAGCCCAGCCCTACGATCCCGAGAGGATTGCGCGAATGAAAGAGGAAATGGCGCAATGGACCAGCATCGACCGTTGCAAGGAGATGCATTACGCGAACCTCGGGCCGCTTCTCGAGGCGATTCGCGGCCTCTCCGACGAAGATTTGCTGACGAGCATCGAGGTGCCGTTCGCCTCTGAGCCGGTCGCCCTGGGCTCCATCATCATGTTTCACTATTGGAACGTGGTGTATCACCTTGGCCAGATCCTCTTCATCCAGACTCTGTACGACGATCACGAAATGGCGTTCTGAGAAGTCACCGCCAGCCTCGATTCATAGCTCGGTGCGATAATCGGATATCGACAGCGCGGACGGGATGTGGATTCTGGTGGGGATGATGGGGGCCGGGAAATCGACGGTCGGGCGTGAGCTTGCCCGAATCGCGAGCCGCGAGTTTGCGGATACCGACGCGATGCTGACCTACCGTCTCGGGCGACCGATCCCCCAACTCTTCGCCATCTACGGAGAGTCGGCCTTTCGAGACCATGAGACCGCGATCCTACGTGGCCTCGAACCCAGCCCCACCGTGCTCGCGACCGGGGGCGGAATCGTCATCCGCGAGGCCAACTGGGCCGAAATGCGCCGACTCGGCACTACGATCTTCCTCGATGTCGAGGCAGAGGTCTTGAAGGCCCGCCTGGCCAAGAGCAAGAAGCCGCGTCCGCTCCTGCAGCACGAAGATTGGGAAGACCGTCTCGCCACGCTTCTAGACGCCCGACGCGAGCTCTACCTGAAGGCCGATCAGGTCGTGACGGTCGAGTCCGAGAGCATGATCGATGCGGCGATGAAGGTCTATCAGGCCTTGGGGGGAGAAGTTTGACGATTCGTCACTCGCGCGGCAACTACGAAGTTTTGTTCGGCTCACCTGGCGAAATGTGGGAGCGGGTCCCCGCCGATGCCATCGTTTTCACCGACGAGAATGTAGCGCGCCACTGGCCGGTCGCGGCGCAGCAAACCGTCGTCCTCCCACCGGGCGAGCATACGAAGTCTGTCGAGTTTTTCGAGTTCTGCCACCGAAAACTCGCGGAACTTCGAGCCACGCGCAAGACGCCCCTCGTCGCATTTGGCGGAGGAGTCATCGGTGACTTGGTTGGCTTTGTCGCGGCAACCTACATGCGTGGGGTGCCCTACATCCAGGTTCCGACGACGCTGCTGGCCCAAGTTGATTCGTCGGTTGGCGGCAAGGTGGCTATCGACTTGCCGGAAGGCAAAAATCTGGTTGGGGCGTTCTACACGCCGCGCGAGGTGCTCGTTTCCACGGAATATCTGTCGACCCTCGACCCCCGCGAATACGACAACGGGATGGCCGAAGTCTGGAAATACGGCGCGATCATGGACGCCGAGTTCTTCGAGATGCTCGAGCCCGGAGCGATGGCGCAGGACGCACTCGTTCGCCGATGCGTGAAGCTCAAGGCGAAAGTCGTAGAGGCCGACGAGTTCGAGACGACCGGTCTGCGGGCCATTTTGAATTTCGGCCACACGATAGGACATGCCATCGAGAAGGTGGAAAACTACGCCGGACACAAGCACGGCGAAGCCATCGCCATGGGAATGGTGGCGGAGGCGAAGCTCGGCGAAGCCCTCGGGATGACGCCACCTGGAACCTCGCAGAAAATCGAACAGGCACTTTCCGGCCAGCGCTTGCCAACCCGAATTCCCCGCAACCATTCCGCCGACGCGCTCCTCCAGGCGATGGCCATTGACAAGAAAGCCGGTCCCGATGGTTTGGCGTTCAGCCTCTTGACTCGACTCGGTGCGTGTAAACTCGTCCAGAACGTTGACGAGGCGAGCGTTCGCGAGGTTTTGGAGACTTGTTGGGCTTAGTGCGGACGATATTCGTGATTGCCGCGACACTGATTGTCGTTGGCGGCTACGCCGCGAGTCAATGGGCGTTCTTCCGGGGCGACCCTGCCCAGTATGCCAAGAGCGTTGACGCTCCTCCGATGTGGGCGATTTCGGGGCTGCTGCTTTTCGGCGCGATCCTTTTGGGTGTTCTCGGTAATCGCAAGGGTGAGCCGTCGTGATTGGCTCGATTCTGCGAATCCGATACGAGCTGCTGGAGCAGAGCGACGACGGCCCGCTTTTCGCAACGTACAAGGCCCGCGACCGCATTGCCGCCCGCGAAGTCAGCGTGCGGGTGCTGCACCAGCCGTTTGCGAGCGAGTTTGCGTTCGTCGACAAAGTAAAGGACGTGGTCAAGCGGGTCGGTATCCTGCAGCACCCTGGCTTGGAAAAGGTCCTCGACTTTGACGACCATGAAGGCACGCCCTTCATCGTCAGTGAACTCAGTGTGGGGCACACGCTCGAAGAGCGGATCAAGAAGCTTGCCCCGTTTTCTCCCGCCGTCGCGGTCGGACTCGCACTTTCCATTTGTGAAACCCTCGATGCCATCCACGGCGCGGGCTTGGCTCATGGCGACATTTCGGCTACCAACATCACCCTCACGACCGAAGGCAAGACCAAGGTCGCCCTGACCGCGATTTGGGAAGCGTACTCGTCGAGCAAAACCGCGGGCGCGGTCGTTCTGCCCGGCATGGCACCGTATCTCGCGCCAGAAATCACGACCGGACAGATGCCCAGCCCGACTTCCGACGTCTATGCCCTTGGCGTCCTGCTCTTCGAACTGCTGACGGGGCGCAAACCCTATTCAGGCGACACCGCCGTCTCGATCGCGATGAAGCATGCGACGGCCCCTGTGCCGAGCGTCCGGAGCTTCAATCCGTCCGTGCCGGTCGTGCTCGACGAAATCGTCCGCAAAGCGCTGGCCAAGAATCCGCTCGAACGCTATCCGAACGCGAAAGCCATGCTCACCGACCTCCGCGCCGTTCAAGACGCCCTGCGTTTTGGCAAGTCGCTGTCTTGGCCCATTCGGGGTGCCGCCCAAGAAGCAGGCCCCGTTGCACCAACCGTTCTCCAGCCCGCTGATCCAGAAGTGAAAGCAACCGACCCCAAGAAATCCGCCAAGCCGCGCCGCGACAAGCCCGACACACTGGACACCGTTCCCAAGTGGCTGCTGGCGATGGTCTACCTGTGCGTGTGTTCGCTCGTCGTGCTTGTCAGCCTCTGGATTTACTGGAATCTGACCAAGCCCAAAGTGGTTCGGGTTCCGAATGTGGTGGGTCTGAGCCTGCCCGAAGCCCAAAAACAACTCGATGCACTCGGGCTTAAGATGCGTATTGGCAAAAAGATTTCGAGTGAGAAGCAGCCGGCGGACGAGATTCTCGCGACAACCCCTCCTGCGGGCGGCGACAAGCGCGCGGGCGGTGACGTCTACGTCGATGTCAGCACCGGCAGCAAGTTCGTCGAGGTCCCCGACCTTCGCGGACGTACGCTCGATGAAGCCAAGGCGCTGCTATCGACGGTCAACTTGACGATGGACGAGAACGTCCGCAAGAAACGGGATCGAAACATCCCGGAGGGGAAGATCGTTGCTCAGATTCCCGATCCGCGAAGCAAGGTCGAGCGCTCGACGAGGATTCGCATCACCGTAAGCGGCCAAGAGTCTCGCGCCGACCGGCCCAATCCCGACGAAATGCAGGTTTACACCTTCAAGGTGCGCTTCAAAGTGCCCGAATCTGAGGAGCCGATCGCGATCAAGGTTGTCATGACCGACGGCAAGGGCGCGAAGACTGTATTCGACGACGAACGAACCAGCGGCGACACGGTCGAGATCGAGGAAGAGGGCTTCGGGCCAGAAGCCTCGTTCCGAATCTTCTTCGATGGCGAATTGGTGCAGCAGGTGACCAAGCGGGCCGATGAGGAGTAACGAGGCCATGCCCGCCCAACTCGCCCCGTCGATCCTCTCGTTCGATCAGGGGACGGTGCGTTCCGCCGTCGTCGAACTCGCTGATGCCGGGGCCGACTGGATTCATTTCGACGTGATGGACGGCCAGTTCGTTCCGCCAATCACTTTCGGGGACGCTCTCGTGAGCGGGCTTCGCTCGGTCGGAAATGTCGCTTTCGAGGCGCACCTGATGACCCAAACACCGGACCGCCACTTCGAGGCGTTCAAAGCGGCTGGTTGCCGGCGCATCATCTTCCACGCGGAGGCAACCGCCCACTCGCATCGCCTTGCCGGTCAACTGCACGACATGGGTCTGGAAGCGGGCGTAGCATTGAATCCCGGCACCCCGGTCGAAGCGGCATTTCCGCTTCTCGGCTTGGTGGATCTGGTGCTCGTGATGACCGTCAACCCCGGCTGGGGAGGGCAGCAGCTCATTTGGAGCTGCCTTGACAAAGTTCGCCGTCTGCGAGACCTGCGCCCCGATCTTCACATCGAGGTCGATGGCGGGATGGACCCTGACACCTTGCCCGAAGCCCTCGCCGCCGGAGCGGACACTTTCGTGGTCGGCAGCTACCTGGCCAAGGCCGAGTCGATTGCCCAGGGAATGAGCCGCCTGAGGGAGCGATGCGGTTAAAGATTCTCACGTCGACCCTCTTCGTTGCCGGGATCTTGATGCTGCTGGCCTGGCCGCTGGTCATGGCCGACCGCCCGAACCCTGACGCCGAGCGCAAGGTTCTCGCGGCTTTTGGATTGAAGATGCTGATCTACTTCGGGGCGACGGCCATCACGTTCCTTGCGACCGCCATTTGCGCCCTACTGCTCGTTCGTCGGGCGAAGCTGGAGTTCCGTGACCAAGCTTCAGAAAACCTGCGCGGCTTGATTGAGGGCACCCTGCGAGACCATGGCCGAAAGTCTGAATGAGGGGTTCATGCGGCGGGCGATTCGCCTGTCTCGCCGGGGATTCCCGATGCCCAATCCCCATGTCGGCTGCGTGATCGCTCGGGACGGGGAAGTCGTGGGAGAAGGCTGGCACTCGTATGCCGGAGGGCTGCATGCGGAGGCGGTCGCTCTGTCTCAGGCTGGCGAGTTAGCGCGCGAATCCGATGTTTACGTGACCCTCGAACCCTGTAACCACCACGGTCGGACGCCGCCTTGCGCTGAGGCGCTGATCGCAGCAGGCATTCGGCGTGTTTTCGTTGCTGTATCTGACCCGAATCCGGTCGCAGCTGGCGGCACGTCTGCTTTGCGCGAAGCTGGGATTGAGGTCGAGGTTGGACTGCTGCAAGATGAGGCGCGAGCGGCGAACCGCGTCTGGCTCTCAGCGCTTGAAATGCAGCGTCCCTTCGTAACCCTCAAAGCCGCCATCACCCTTGACGGCAAGATCGCGCGCGCGGACGGGACGAGCAAGTGGATCACGGGGGAACCCGCGCGCAGGGACGGGCATAGGCTGCGGGCCGAAATGGGCTGCGTCGTGGTGGGGGCCAACACTGTCCTTGCCGACGATCCCCTGCTCACGGCCAGAATTCGCGGGGTAACCAACCAGCCCCTCCGCGTCGTGCTCGATGCTCGGTCGCGCCTGTCCGGAGAGGAACGCGTCTTTGGCGAAGGCAATGTCCTTTGGATTCGCGAAGAACTCGAGCCAGAAGAACTGCTTCGCCAGCTTTGGGGCTGGGGCGTTCGCGGTGTGCTGGTCGAGGGCGGCGGCGAAACGTTGCGGCGCTTCCTAGTTTCCGGCTTGGCGGACCGGCTTTGCCTTTACGTCGGACCGAAGGTCTTCGGCGAGGGCATTTCGTGGGTGGGCAGTGGCCTGGATGTGCCGGAGGACCTGGGCTTGACATTAGGTTCAGTTCGTCGATTTGGACAAGATTTTCGAATCGAATATGAAATCAGTCAAAAATCTCGGGAACAATCGGACCCGGACTGGCGTCAGAACAAACAGAGGTCATTTCCTCCTTCCTAGAAGGCCCCATCTCAAGCCCTCAGAGTGGGGCTTTCAACCTGTCTGGACCTCCGTTTTTCACCATACTGCTGGCAACTTGCCGGCCTGGAGACCTCTCAGCGACTGAGAATTCTCGCCTCAACCTCTCCCCCAACCCCTCTCCTCCGCCACGAAACTGACGGCCAGCCAGAGCTTCCGGGCGCAGGAGAGGGGAGCCTCGTACCGCTGGCAACCTGCCGGCGCGCGGTCTATCGGCGCATGAGAATCTTCGCCTCAACCCCTCCCCCAACCCCTCTCCTCCGCCACGAAACTGACGGCCAGCCAGAGCTTCCGGGCGCAGGAGAGGGGAGCCTCGTACCGCTGGCGTCTCGCCGGCAAACGCCCACGGGAGAACATCACGTTTACCTCTCCCCCAACCCCTCTCCTCCGCCGCCAAACCGGCAGTTGGTCCAAGGCTTCCGGGCGCAAGAGAGGGGAGCCGAGGGAACCGAATTCGCCCAATCGCCATACTATTCGGCATGTATCGGATCGTGAGGGTCATCCATCGGTGGCTCGGGCTGCTGTCCTCCATCTTCCTGCTCGTGATTGGCGTCACCGGTTTTCTACTCGCGACCAAGGGAACGTTCGGCTGGGTCCGTCCGCCGGAGAAAAAGGGCGGCGAAGTCGAGCTCGGTTCGGTGGCCTCGATTCATACCGTCGCCGAGGCGGCCTTCGCGGAGAAAATCCCGGAACTCCAGTCTCGCGAAGACATCAACCGTATTGATTACCGCCCGGGCAAGAACATGTTCAAGGTCGTGAGCG
The DNA here is from genome assembly GCA_019694835.1 of Fimbriimonadaceae bacterium. The sequence goes on from JAIBBE010000065.1 coordinate 53,246, forward strand.
ACAAGGGCTACCACGAGGTCCAGGTTGATGGGAAGACAGGCCAGGTCCTCCAGGTAGCGAAGCGCACCGACCAGTTCGCTGAGGACATCCACGACCTCAGCTGGTTTCATGAGGGCCTCCATGCGTACCTCTTACCCCTCGTTTCCATCTGCCTCGTCTATCTCTCTGCCAGCGGCATCGGCATGTTTCTGACTCCGGTCATTCGCCGTCGTCGCCACCGTGCGGAGGGCGCAAGAAGTAACGCCCGGGTGTAGACGAGAGCGTCGGCCAGAGCGTGCACCCGGGCCGACGGAACGACAAAGAGCCTCCCGACGTTGATCATCGTGGGCCTAATTGAATCTCGAAACAAGCCGATCGGCTGGGCTCAAGGGGTACCCTAGGACTGGGAATGGCGAAGGACTCAAAGAAACCACTGTGGAAGACCTTGCTCAAAGGCTTCGCATTCGTAACGCTATGTACGTTTGCGCTGGGAGCAGGTTCGCTCTTGGGCTTTACCGGCAAGAGCGCGGTCATCACCGAAATGATGAAGCAGCGGCTAAGCAACACGCCCCCGCAGGAAGTTTTTCACGAAGATTCGATCAACCTTCTCCTTCTCGGATGCGATGAAGATCGAGCCTATGGCGGCAAGAAGATTCTCCGTGAGCAGGCCCGCAGCGACATGATGCTCGTGGCCAAACTTGACTTCAAGAAGAAGCGCATCACCGGCGTCAGCATCCCCCGCGACACCCTCTGCGCGCTCCCTGGCTACCGCGAACAGAAGATCAATGCCTACCATGCCATCGGCGGCAAAGACCTCGCCAAGCGCGCGGTTGAATCGCTCATCGATGTCGACATCGACAAGGTCGTGGTACTCGACTACAAGGTCTTCCAGGAAATCGTCGACATGGTGGGCGGCGTTGATGTGTTCATCGACAAGAAACTCAAGTACACGGACCGGCGCGGTGGACTCTTCATCGACCTCAAGCCTGGCCTCCAGCATCTGAGCGGCTACGATGCCATGTGCTTCGTCCGATACCGCCACGGCGACAGCGACTTCGCCCGCCAAGCCCGTCAGAAGGACTTCCTCCTTGCGATGAAGGAATCGGTTAAGAAAAACCCGATGCTGATTCCCGACATCGCCAACAAGGCGACGTCGATGATGAGCGAAGACTTCTCCGTCCCCGAAATCGCATCAATCGTCGGGTTTGCGCAGAAGGTCGGCAGCGACCACATCAAAATGGGCCAGATTCCAGTCTACGATGTCCCGAACTACAACCTCAAGGTCGACAAGCGGCACCTCGATGATACGCTCAAGGAATTCCACCTTATCGAGGACCATACGACCACGGTCAGCCGCAACGACTGATGTCCAATCCTGCATACGATCCTGATGATCCTGAGGGGTCTCCACGCCGCTCTAGCTACCTTTCTGGTCGCGATATCAAAGTCTTGGGCATCGTCCTCGTCGTCTTCATAATCCTTCTTGCTCCGGTGTACAGCTACTATGCGAACGTCAGTCGCCAGTACCAATGCAAGCGGAATATGAAGGAGATTTTCGAGTCGATCAACCTCTACGCGGCCGAGTGGAACGACCGTTATCCGCCGCTCTATGTGGTGGCGGGCGGCGAGCGCGAGGCTCCCATGCTTGACTCCGCGAAACGGCCTTTCACCTGGGGCTCGCTGATCCAGCGATTCGCCAAACGCGAGGGCATCTTCAAGTGCCCAAGCGCTGATGAAAGCGAAAACCTCCTCGCCCAAGACCCCCAAACGACCAAGAAGTCGGTCGCGATGTCGTACGGGATGTACGTGGGTCTTGCCTCGCAGCCTTCCAGCCTCGTCCGAAGTCCGGCGACCACCGTGATCGTCTCCGAAACCAGCAACCACGGTGCGAATGGCACCTTCAATCCGGTCCCCCTTTACACCGAGGCGGGCGAGGAATTGCCTTATGACGGATTCATCATCGGCTATAGCGACAGCAACACGACGCCATCGCCAAAAACGACCTCGGTGACTCGCCTCGCTTTCAAAGGCACCCAAAACGGCAAGTTCAATTCCAAGAACGAGGGGCGGCACTTTGGGAAAAACCACTTTCTCTTCGCCAGCGGCCAAGTGGCCGTCCTGACCGCCGATGCTGCTCGGGTGAAGATGCTCGGCGAGAGCCCGACCGGCAACTGGGAACGGCCCTAAATGTCGGTTGTCCCCCTCAAATGGTCCGGCGATCATCTCGCCCTACTCGATCAGCGCCGCCTGCCCCTGGCCGAGGAGTGGCTGGAGCTTCGGGATTGGCAGTCCGTCGTCGAGGCGATTCGAGATATGGCGGTCCGCGGAGCACCCGCGATTGGCATAACCGCCGCTTATGGCATGGCTTTGGCGGCACGTTCTGGAGCTTCGATGGACGAGGCATACGCTGGGTTGGCGGCGTCGAGGCCGACTGCGGTCAATCTTTTCTGGGCGCTCGATCGGATCCGAAATCTGGGGACCAACGACTTCGCGACCATCCTTGCCGAAGCCCAGCGCATCGAGGAGGAAGATCGGGCGTGCAACCAGGCGATTGGGCGGATCGGGGCGAACCTGCTGCCCGAGAGCTGCCGGGTCCTGACTATTTGCAACACCGGCAGCCTTGCCACCGGCGGCCACGGCACCGCGCTCGGCATCATCCGGACTGGATATGAGCAAGGCCGGGTCGAATTCGTGTACTCATGTGAGACCCGTCCCCGCCAGCAGGGTCTGCGCTTGACCGCGTGGGAGCTGATGCACGACCGCATCCCCTTCCAGTCCATCGCGGATGGGGCGGCGGCGGCGCTGATGCAGGACAAGAAGGTCGATGTCGTGGTGGTCGGCGCAGACCGGATTGCCGCCAACGGAGACACCGCGAACAAGCTCGGCACCTACATGCTCGCCGTCCTCGCTCAGCATCACGGGCTGCCGTTCTACGTCGCGGCTCCGACTTCGACGCTCGATCCCGCCCTGCCTCGCGGCGACCTGATCCCGATTGAAGAACGGGCGGCGGAGGAGCTGACCGAGATTGAAGGGGTGCGGGTCGCGCCAGTCGGCTGCCCCGTCTTCAATCCCGCCTTCGACGTCACCCCCGGCGGTCTGATCAGCGCGATCATCACCGAGAAGAAGGCCTTCACCCCACCCTACGAGTTCTACCCGTGATCCCCCTCGTCCGCTGCCTCGATCCGCGCCCTGCGGACCTCGCGCGGCGGGAGCCGATGGCGGATTCGGTGAACATCCCGGTTGAGGAGTTGGCGGCCCGGACGCACGAATTGCCGCCTCCGGCCCCCCTCTCCTGCGCCCGCCAAATGACCAATGGAGATCAGTCTTCGCGGCGGAGGAGAGGGGTTGGGGGAGAGGTGACAGCTGAAGACACGCGCGAGCCCCCTCCCCGGCCCTCCCCCACCGGAGTGGGAGAGGGAGAATCCGGACCTATGCCTCCATCCTCCCACGGAGGGACGACCGCACTTGAGGAAGGCGATTCGGCTCCCCTCTCCTGCGCCCGCCAAGACATCAGTGACGAAGAGCCTTCGCGGCGGAGGAGAGGGGTTGGGGGAGAGGTGAGAGCGGAAGCCCCGCGCAAGCCCCCTCCCCAACCCTCCCCCACCGGAGCGGGAGAGGGAGAATCCGGACCTATGCCTCCATCCTCCCACGAAGGGACGACCGCACTTGAGGAAGGCGATTCGGCTCCCCTCTCCTGCGCCCGCCAAGACATCAGTGACGAAGAGCGTGCGCGGCGGAGGAGAGGGGTTGGGGGAGAGGTGACGGCGCAGAATTCTGCCGAGCGCGAGCCCCCTCCCCGGCCCTCCCCCACCGGAGTGGGAGAGGGAGCACCCGGACCTATGCCTCCATCCTCCCACGGATGGAGGCCGCACACCGGAGCCGTCCAGATCCTCGACATCGAGCCCTGGGCCAGCGAGGCGGAACGGCGTCTGGCGGAACTAGGCCGGACCGTGATCCGCACGAGTTACCCCTGCGGGGGAGGGCCGGTCGCGCAGGACAATACTCAGCAGCGTGACCTCTCCCCCAACCCCTCTCCTCCGCCAAGCAGGTCAAACGTAAGTGGAATCAGGAAGGCGCAGGAGAGGGGAGCCGCGCAACCAATAACCCAAGGTCGCCTTTGGCGACCCAACGCACTCATCGAAAACCTGCAGCCAGGCGAAGGCTTGGCCCTCGACCTCGCCTGCGGCACCGGACGAGATGCCGTCTATCTCGCCTCGCTCGGCTACGACGTCCTCGCCATCGATTGGCTCCCTGACGCCATCGACCGTTGCCTGGGACTTGCCGGGCGCTACGAACTCGCGGGAAGTATTCAAGGTTTGGTCGCTGACTTAGAGAAATCCATCCCCCTCCGCGGCGAATTCGACCTCATCACCTGCTTCTTCTTCCTCGACCGGCCCTTGCTTCGCTGGGCACGAGACCACCTCGCCCAAGGCGGTCGGCTGCTGGTCGAGACGTTCACTACGGTCCACCGTGATCACTTCGGCAAACCCTCGCGGGAGCGGCTTGTGCTGGCCGAGGAGGAGTTGTTGGGGTTGGCGGAGGGGATGGAGGTCGAGGAGTACAGCGAGGATTGGCGAGAGAATTGCCGTCACACGGCTCAACTGAGGGCACGGAGACTCTGACTCCACATGGGTTGCCAATTGGGCACAAGCGCACTGGCACAAACCATCCAGCGGCTACCGGCATCTGCGGAGATGAGGTTTTGCGCCGTAATCCGCCAACCGGTAGCCGCCGGATGGTTTGTGCCAGCGTGGCCTTAACATGCCGACGAAACACCAGCTTCATCGGCATATTCCGCTGATATGCCGATGGCATCCGCACTTGACGTGCCCGGCCATGACCCTAATTTTGAGTTCCAATGTCGTAGAATAGACACAACAGACTGGAATGATTACTTCGCTCCGAACTCGACGGGCATTAGTTTTGATCGGATTGGTGCCTCTCGCCTACAAGACGCATGAACTTGAGCGTGCGCTCCCCGATCTCGCCCAGCGCGCGCAGGAACTGCAGGTAGATCGCTGGTCGCTCGTGGTTCCCGTTGCGATTCTACTGACTTTGAGCATCTGGCTTTTTCGCCGCCTTTGGGATGGCTTGCACATCTGGTCAATCGTCTATGCCTTTTGCTGCTGGGGACAATACTGGCTAGCTGTCTCTAAGCTCCAATTAGGTGCCCCACCACCGAAAGGCGGATGGAGTCAGGTGACCTTCATGGCATTGATCCTCCTCGCTATGGGGATCGGAAATTGGCTCGTTGAGAAAAAGTGGGGTCCCCTTGATTCCGATGCTTCCAAATCAGAGGACGCAAGGCCAGTCGCAGATCAGTCTCTAGCAAGTTCGCCTCCGTTGAGCATGACGACAAAGCAAAACGTCGAGAAGGAGTCACAGAAGGCCTAGATGGAACTATCGCCCGGCGCGGGAAAGGCGCTTGCTTTGATTGGATTGGTGCCTGTCGCCTACAAGACGCACCAGATTGAGGGTGCGTTGCCACATCTTGCCCAACGAGCCCAAGAACTCCTTGTCCCAACTTGGCTGCTCATTTTTCCGATACTATTGCTTCTTGTTATAAACGTCTGGTTCCTACGGCGGCTCTGGGAGCGCGCACGCTTCATTTCCTCTATCTTCCTGATAAAGTGTATTGGATTCTACTGGTGGAATGTCCCCAACCTAGAGTTGGGACGAGCCCCCGACAGAAACTCTCCCACGTCCACTGCTTGGCTTTCGCTCTTTTTGCTCGCTCTTGCGGTCGGGGTGTGGTACTACGAGAAGAGAGAGGAAGGCCGTAAGAGCCGTCCCCAGGACGACGACGAACGAATTCTAGCGGGTGACTCAACCCAAGTCAGCCCTCACCAGCCCACAACCGAGCCCATCCACGTCACTATGCCAAAATAGGACCCATGGCTGGCCATTCCAAATGGAAGAACATCCGCATCCGCAAGGGCAAGCAGGACGCGATTCGAGGGAAGCTCTTCACCAAGCTCAGCCGCGAGATCATCATCGCGGCGAAGGGCGGGGGCGATCCGGATACGAACTCGCGCCTTCGCGTCGCGATCGAGAAGGCCCGCGAGAACTCGCTGCCAGCCGACAACATCAAGCGAGCGATCCAGCGGGGAACGGGCGAAATCGAAGGTGCCGACTACGACGAAGTCACCTACGAAGGCTACGGCCCGGGCGGCGCGGCGCTCATGGTCGAGGTCTTCACCGAAAACAAGAACCGCACGGTTGCCGACCTGCGGCACGCGTTCACCAAGTGCGGCGGCAACCTCGGCGAAAACGGCTCGGTCGGATGGCAGTTCAAGCATGTGGGGCAAATCCTCGTCCCTAAGGGCAATTTGGACGAAGAAACCTTTACTTTACAAGCCCTCGACGCCGGGGCCGAAGATGTGACCTCGGACGAGGAGCACTTCACCGTCGAGACGGCGATCGAGAATCTGCACGCCTGCAACGACGCCTTGGCCAAGGCCGGTATTCAAGCTGAGGAAGTCTCGCTGACGCGAATTCCAACCAACATGGCGACCCCAAGCGACGACGATCTGCGCCGAATCCTGCGCCTTCTCGACATGCTCGAGGATCTCGATGACGTTAAGGAAACCTACGTAAACGTAGACATACCCGAGGAGATCCTGCAGGAGGCGTGAGCAGGCTCCCCTCTCCTGCGCCCGCAAGCCTTGATCCACCTCCCGCTCGGCGGCGGAGGAGAGGGGTTGGGGGAGAGGTTCCGCGTCAGGCTCGCAAGCAGGGCGAAGTTGGTTCGCCGGCAGGTTGCCAGCGGTACGCATTGCTCCCCTCTCCTGCGCCCGCAAGCCTTGGACTACCTCCCGCTCGGCGGCGGAGGAGAGGGGTTGGGGGAGAGGTGAAGGTGATGTCTTCCAGTGGGCCTTTGCCGGCGAGACGCCAGCGGTACGGGGTTGGTTCGCCGGCAGGTTGCCAGCGGTACGAGGGGAAATGACCAGGGTCCCCTGGATAACCCTCCTGCTTATCGCCGCGAATCTGATTCCGGCGTTCGGTCTCCTGTTCGATCCTGAAATCGCCTATTCCTTCGGCTTTCGCCCCGACGCGCCGACCGCCCTCACGGCGCTGACCAGCCTCTTCCTCCACCTCAACGTCATCCACCTTCTCGGCAACATGGTGTTTCTCGCCGCCGTCGGTCCGAGCGTCGAGTTTGCGGTCGGTGCGGTCAAGTTCTTGGTCATCTATCTTGTCGGTGGTCTGCTTGGCGCGCTTGTTCATTGGCTGATGTACCGAAATGTCGTCGAGCCCAATTTGCTGATTGGGGCCAGCGGTTCGATCGCGGCTTGCGTGGGCTATGCGAGCGTGCGCTACTTCGCGACGCCGGTTCATCTCGCCCCCAAGCTCAAACTGCCGATCTGGTCGGTCGGGGCACTGTGGGTAGCGCTTCAGGTCGTGGGAGGCTTCGTTCGCCTCGGCGATCCGGGCGGAAGTGCGGCGTTTTGGGACCATCTCGGGGGCTTCGTGGCGGGCGTCCTGCTGAGCCTGATCTTCAAAGCCCCCGCCAGCGTGGCCGTCGAGGTGGGTCACCAGAAGCTCAGCGAGATGAGTGAGCGGAGCCCGGCCGCCATGCTCGCCGCCGCCGAGCAGCACCTCAAGCGGCATCCCGAAGACCTCAAGGCCCTCGCTCAAAAAGCCGACGCCCATGCGTCCCTCGGCGACCACCAGCAGGAAGCCGAGACGCGGCTTCGAATCGTCGATCTGTCGCGCGGCATGCCGTTGGCGATGGCGATTCATCAACTCGCAAAATGCGATCCGAGCCGTTTCGCTGCCCTCCCTGCGCTGCGCCGAATACGTGACGCCGAGACCCTGCGAACGCTCGACCCCGAGGCAAGCGCGACCCTCCTCGAAAGCATCAAGGACGGGCCGATCGATGAGCCGCAGCGACCAGACGCCATGCTGGCGCTCGCCGATCTGCTTCGCGAGGCCGAGCCCGAGCGCGCCCACGACACCCTGGTCCAGCTCGGCCAGGACTACCCTTTGCATCCCGCCGTCGACCTTGCCCGCGCGAAGGGCTTGCTCAAGTGAAGGCATGGTGGCGGCGCATTCGCCCCAACGTGCTGAGCCTCCCGATTTTCCTTCTGGCTCGGCTGATTGGACTGACACTCCGTATCCAGGTCGACGGCTGGGACAAGCTTCAAGCCCTCCCAGGAGGCAAGATTCTGGCAGGATGGCATGGGCGCACGTTCGTCGCCGCCATCTTCTTTCGCGGCAAGGGCGTCTGGACGATCATCAGCCAGTCGCGCGATGGTGAGATGCAGAACCGGATCTTCACCCGATTTGGGTTCAAGACGATTCGCGGGAGTACCGGACGGGGAGGTGTGCGAGCCGCCGTCGAGGCCATTCGGGTTCTCCGCGAAGGAGCGACCATGGCCTTTACGCCGGACGGCCCCCGAGGACCCAGCGGGGTCGTTCAGGACGGCATTCTGACGATGGCGATGAAGTCGGGGGCGGCGTTGGTTCCCGTCGGTGTTTCTGCCTCACGCCGAAAGCTCGTCAAGACGTGGGATCGCTATCTCGTGCCCGGGTTTTTCGCACGTTGCCTGATGATCTTCGGCGACCCGCTTTACCTGCCTGCCGATGCTAGTCCCGAACAGATTGCCGAGGTTCGAGAGAGACTCCAAGCCGAAATGCACCGGCTAGAGGAAGAAGCGGAGCGGCGGATGGGGCACTTGCCTACGCCGCTTTCTTAAACTTCCCTTTGATCTTCGCCAACAGGCCCTCTTTCGGTTCCTTCGCATTGTTCGGGGCTGCGAGGGCTGCCTCGTCGAACTCACCGTAGACCTCGTGCAGTCGGGCTAGCACCTTGTCGCGGGACGCCAACTGCAGGCGCAGTGACATTCCCGCCGCTTCGGCAACCGCCTCCGCCGCCTTCAGGTTCGGCGGCTCTTCGATCAGGCAGATGAGGTCCTCGCCATCGACGGCCACCGGCGCGCACTTGGCAGCTAGCGCGAAGTCGAGGGGCACCAGATCAGGCGACAGGCCGGAGCCTGGACCGGAATCCTCTTCATGGAGAAGAAGGGCTATGCGCTGGACCTGGGCGGAAATTTTCTCTGGATCGTCAGGGTCGGTGGGCAATTCGAGATCGTCGGGCAACGCATCCGGATTGATTGCGTGAACATCGACGTCGCGCATCGTGGGAGCTTCGGTAAGGGCCACCGGTTCGCTCAAACCCTCAAACGCGCTGAGGAGATCGAGGTTCTGGGTTCGCGGCTCGTGAATATCCGTTGGCTCGGCCGCTTTGGTTCCGACCTCAGCCATCAATTCGTCGAACTGAGCGTCGAGTGACGGCGTTTCGGCGGGCTCCGGTTCAGACTCGACGGGTTCGGCGGAGGCTTCGGCTGCCGAGAAGAGTGCTGCGATGTCATCGGCGCCGAGAGTTGCACTGCTTTCGGGTGCCGGGGCAACGGTGGGGATCTCCACATCACCTTCAAAGGCGGCAAGGAGATCGGCATCGGGCGGGATCGTCATCGGCGCGACGGGAACTTCAACCGACTCTGTTTCAACCTCTTCCAGGGGTGCCATCTCCGCGCTTTGCAGATCTTCCGTGATCAATGCAACTTCTGGCACCAAAACTTGCTCTTCGGTCGGAACTTCAACCGGAGGTGCTGACGCGACCGCCTTCTTTCGCCCCTTCTTCACCGGCTGTCCGTACGCCGTCTCCAGGCCGCGCCAAACGACTTCGGCGGGCGCGGTGACAACCCGCACCTGACCTACCTGCGCCTCGACCAAGCGAAGGGCGTGCATGTCAATCGGCTCGGCAGCCAAGACAACGAGAATCCCGCCCTCAATCGAAAGCGGCAAGCACCGAGCGAAACAGGCGAGCGAGCCGGAGAGGCGCGCCAAGGCGTCAGGATCGGGCGACTGGTGCGCCTCCGCGGGTTGGGGCCAAGTCGCCGACGCGGTCGCACAAGCCCGCTCAATCGCCTCAGCGAGACGGTTGCTCAGCATCTCGTCCGACTCAGCCAGCCGGTCGACGGCGGCCTTGATGTCCAGCAAAGCAGTTTCGCGAATCTCAGACATAGCGTGTGGTTTCGCCGACTCAGCGATCTCCCCGCATTCGCCGCCCATGCGATCTGGAATAAGTATCGGCACAACCGGGTGGACTTTGGAGACGTCGGTGGGCAACCGATAACTGAGAGTGGAGTGAAGGCAAAACGTCGAAACGACTCGATGCCGGGTGGCCGGGGTGATGAAGGGTGCACCCCGGCGTTGTCAGAGTCCGACCGGCTTCCGCGACTGGCAGCGCCCCGGTGCACAATTCAGCACCAGGGCCACCCCAAACCGGTGCCCCAGACACGTCTTAACACAAGGCAAGCCGTTTTGTGCCACATTCTGGACTCGGCTATGATGCGCGTTCTACTCGCATTTTTTGGGTTGTTGGCGTTGGAGGGATGTACGACGGTGAGGGCGGCGTCGCCTGAGCGATCGGCACCCCCTGTCGTGGCGCGCCCGGAGTCCAGTGGCCCCAAATCCCTCACGCTGGTCGCGGGCGGAATGGAGCGGCGGTGCGATGTCTACGAGGCCGAAGGCACGGAAAAGCGCCCCCTCGTGATCCTCATTCACTGCAGCACCGACACTGCTGAGACTGCGGTCCAGAAGACGGGATTCGAGGACCTCGCCGAGCGCCACGGCTTCATGCTCGCGGTGCCCGAAGTGGCCGCGCCGGGCAAAGGCTGGACCTCGCATCCGTCCATCTTCGGCAAGCATCCGCCCGCCGATGACATTGGCTTCTTCCGGTATCTGATCTCCAAACTCAAAGCCGAATACCCGGTCGACCCCTCGCGGATCTACCTCGTGGGTCAACTCAGCGGCGGCATGATGGCCTATCGCTTGGCGGCGGAGATGTCGGGCCAAATCGCGGCGATTGGCGTGGTCAACGCCTCGATCGGCGTCACCGCGACGAGCAGCAACATCACCTCGCGCATCCCCCGCCCGGCCAATCCCGTACCGGTCGTAGCGTTTCACGGCTGGGCGAATGATGTTCTCCCCTACGATGGAGGCGAAGGAACTCGTGGCGCGCGAAGCTACTTCAGCGTCAACGATTCGATGGACTTCTGGCGCGAAGTCAACGGGTGCAACGCCGAGCCTCAGGTCCAGCGGTTTGGCAAACGCTCGACCGTCGCGATCCGATATCCAGCCGATGACGGCTTCTCGGACGTCGTGCTGTACAAACTCCCGCGCGCCGATCACGAATGGCCGGAGGCCATTCTCATCGGCGTTCGGCGCGTCACCCCTGCCGAAATCATGTGGCAATTCTTCACCGAGAAGCGCCGCTAGGCCATTCGGGCCAATGAACGATGAGCACGTTTTACGAGTGGCGCGATGCCCCGAGGGCCGAATACGGGGTCATCGGTGATCCGATCGCGCACTCGTGGTCGCCCAAGCTGCACCGAGCCGCCTACCGCGCGCTCGGGCTCGAAGAGCGCTACGAAGCCATCCGAGTCCCCTTGGACGAATTCGTCGCTGCTCTCGCTCACCTCACAGGCCTCGGCTATCGCGGCCTCAACGTTACGATCCCTTTGAAGGAATCCGCCTTCGCCTGGGCTCTCTCGGTAGATGACGCATCAACCCCCTACCGCGCGCTCAACACTTTGTCCCTCGCGGACCGTCGCGGCACGAACACCGACGCCCCCGGCTTCCTCGACATGCTCGCAAATCTGGGCTTCCCCACTCCCCCTCACGCAGTGAGGGGGACGTTCACCGCGACGAAGGAGCGCGTGACACAGGGGGAGTCATATCCGGAGGGCGCGCAGGAGGTTTTGGCGAGCGCGCAGGGTCCTGCGCCGAGCGCGCAGGGGGTTTCGGCGAGCACGCAGGGTCCTGCGCCGAGCGCGCAGGGCCAATCCGGACCTCATCCCCTAGCCCCCTCTCCCCCGGAGTGGAGAGGAGGGACTTGTTCGGTGCTCATCTTGGGCGCGGGCGGGACGGCGCGCACGCTTGCGATCGCCCTTCAGGACTGCGGCTTTAAGGTCACGCTCTGGAACCGAACTCGGCAGCGCGCGGAGGATCTTGCGCGAGAAATTCCCGGGCTGGTGGTCGTCGACGAGCCCAAAACAGAGGGATTCGGGCTGATCGTCAATGCCACGGCGGCTGGGCTAAGCGGCGAGGCGCCGCCAGTCGACTGGACCGGAGCGGATCCGAATGCACTTGCGATTGACGCCGTCTATGCGAGCGAACCCACGCCGTTCCTGGTGGCCGCCTGCGCTCATGGACTAAAGGCTGCCGACGGTCGCCTCATGCTCGTCGCCCAAGCAGCCCGGGCATTCGCGTGGTGGCACGGCGTCGCCCCACCGTACGCTGCCATGCTCGATGCGGTACCCGATTAGGCGACCTCATCAGCGGGGGAACGGGGAGCCCCCATCCGTGGGAGGATGGAGGCATACGGATCTGTGGGAGGATGGAGGCACACGGCGCGAAGGTGGGTGGCGAGTTGGCTAGCGCTCCTCGCCAGGAGGCGGAGGCGAGACGAAGATGAAATCGGCGATGCCGCGGGAGACATTGCGGGGCTTCGCGGAGTCGATGGCGGTCAGGGTGAGGGTCGGGAGGCCGGTCCGGCGTGTGATGCGGTAGCCGATGCCTTGGCCGTACATCACATGGCCCGATCCGGCGATGACCACGAACACGCGCTCCGGGTTGGTCCAATCGCGGGTGGCTTTGATCGCGGTGTCGGCCATGCCCTCGTCCCACAGAACTTGGGCGGTGTAGATGTTCTGGCCCATCGGCCCTGTCGGAGGATGGCCGCCCATCAGGCTGTCAAAAATCATCCGGTGATTCTCGTTGCCGAGGTAGAGGTCCGGCACCTCGCGGATGTTCTCGAGCGCCAATCCTTTCGCTCCACCTCGACCGACCGCGCGCACCCAATCGCGGGGCACGTTCAGCGCGACCATCGGCAGTCGGTTCTCGCGCACGACGTCGAAGATCGGTTTGTAGATGGCGAACGGGAAGCCCCACTCTTTCGCCCAATTCGCACGCTCAATGAATTGGGATTCCGTCCATTGCCCCAAGCTGTAGGGCGCGAGGTTGGGCTGATTGGGGCGGGTGAACATCTCGAAACCGACCGTGACCCGCCGTCCGCGCTTGACGAGTGCGGCGATCACGTCGGCCTGGAATTGGTGATGGGCCGGACTCGTGTGGCTCTCGCCGATCAGAACGTAGCGAATCCCGTCCGCCGAGCGGGCAATGTCGTCCGGGGTCACTGGCAAGAGGGTGTAGAGATCGGTGATGCCCATGCCGACCCGAACCGGATCTTCTTTCGGAATCGGGAGCAGATAGGTGTCGTTGAGCTGGAGTACAGCGAGGCCAAGTGCGGCAACCATGGCCCCATGATGTCACATCTTATTTCTCGGGGACGAACCAGATGCTGTTATCGGTCGGATTGACAAAGATCCGTCCGGGCGGGATGAGACGTCCGAAACCGGTCGTGATTGGCGGCGCGGGCATGCCCATGAATCCCATCAGCGTGCTGATCTCCGGCGAAACGACCGGCTCACCCTGCAGCAAGGCCACCAACATCCACGGGTCGGCGTGCCGGACCTTGATCTTGATGGGGGTGACCGCCGTCTGAGCGAAAGACAGAGCCGCGAAAGCCATCAGCCCGAATGCCGTGAGTGTCCTCATGAACCTTCGGACGCTCCAGACGGGCTTGCGGTTACGGCTGCCTGTCCCCGATGACCGAAGGGCTTGAAGTTGGGCTTCGCCTTGATCGGAACGGTCGGCTTGCGGACCCCCATGAATGGCTTGATCTGCCCATCGCCGCTCAGCACGACCTCGGTGTTCCGCTCCATCAGGCTCGGCATCGCGTAGAGGGGGAACAACAGGAGGTAGACGATGGTGCTCCAACTGGGGCTCCAAAAGGAAAGCAGAATGCTCGACAGCGCGATCAGGGGCACTACCGCCGTTCGCGTCTTGATGAGCTGCGAGTATGCCGGCGTCACCCACTTGGCGAGGAATTTCTTACGCTCGCAATAAGTCCAAATCGAGAATTGGAGGAGGCTGATCAGGATGAGATTCGCACCGAAGACGGTGACGGCGACCTGGTTGCTCGAATACAGATCGACGAGGTTGGTGGTGAACGGAATAGCGGCGATGAAGAGTAGATAGTGGGTGTTCAGCCAGAGGATGGTGCGGTCGGTGCGTTCGATGCCCTGGAAGATGTTGTGGTGGCCGATCCAGTACACGCCGAGGGTGACGAAGCTGAAGAAGAAGGTCAGGAAGATGACGCCTTCGTCCCAGATCGCCTGAGCCAGTTCCGTCGCACTCGACGGATTCATCAGGTGTTCGGGAGCCTTAAGGTTAAAGGCGAGCAGCGTCATCGCGATGGCGAATACGCCGTCGCTCAGGGCTTCTATGCGGATTTTGCCCGGATTGACGAGATCCCGGATGTCGGTAGTCGACATCGGAGTTGCTCCCTTTAGGCGCGCTTCGCGGCCTTGATGCGATTCATTCCGCGCTCGAGTTCTTGGAGGGCGTCGGCTTGGGTCAGGGTTGAATCTTCGCCGCGCAGAGCCTTTCGCGCTTGCTCAATGAGGGCTTCGGCTTCCGCGAGGTCAATTTCGCTTGCGCGCTCCGCCGTGTCGGCCAGGATGATCGCGCTTTCTTCGCTGACTTCCATGAACCCACCGCCGATTGCGACGTAGTGGCGCTGGTTCGAGGCATCGATGAACTCTATGAGGCCGGTCTTGAGCGCGGAGATCATCGGCTCGTGGCCGTGCATGATTCCGAAATAGCCGGTCACTCCGGGGGCGACGAGCGACTGGATCTTCTCATCCACGACGGTTCGATCGGGAGCAACGACGGAAAGATTGAACGACTGGCCCATGATATTGAAGCTGAATTGTACCGGTTTGGCCTCGTAGACGGCGCAGCACGCTTACCTTGGGACCACCAATTGCTCCAGAAGCCAAATCGAGCAACCGAGTTTCGACCTGACGCCGCTTTCGACCACCCGACCATCGGCGAAGACGAGCGTCACGGCGTTGCGGTCGCTGCCAAACCCGAGACCGGGCACACTAACGTCGTTGGCGGCGATCGCGTGGAGCCGCTTGCGGACGACTTTCTCCTTGGCGATGGCGAGGTCAGACGTGGGCTCAGCCGCAAACCCCACAACCATCGCGTCCTCCTTGGCTTGGGATGCGAGTTCGGCGATGATGTCGGGGTTAGGTATGAGCCTCAGGTCTAAAGCGTCCTGACTGCGCCTCATCTTGCCTGCCGCTGGGTGTTCGGGCCGGTAGTCCGCGACGGCGGCGGCACCGATGATCAGATCGGCGTCCTTGGCGGCAGACAAAGCCGCATCACGCATTTCAAGCGCGGTTTGGACGCGAATGGTCGTTGCCTGGATCGGAGTCGGAATCTGACTTGGGCCAGATACGACTGTCACTCGTGCCCCCATGAGGAAGGCGGCGCGGGCCAGTGCGGCTCCCATCTTGCCGCTCGAACGATTGGAGAGGTAGCGCACACCGTCGATGGGCTCCTGAGTCGGCCCCGACGTGATGACCACATGCTTTCCCTCGAAGAGCTGTGCCCGTGCGGTGATTTCGGCCACCACGTCCGCGATTCGGTCGACCGCCGCGAACTTGCCCTGACCCTGTTCGCCGCACGCGACTTCACCCGAATCCGGTTCGACAAAGGCCGCAGCACGGGCTCTTAACGTTTCCAGTGCCGCCTGGACCGGCTCGCTTGCGTACATGGTCGGATTCATGGCTGGGGCGATGACCCACGGGCCGTCGAAGGCAAGGGCGATGGTCGAGAGCATGTCGTCGGCGATGCCCGCCGCCAGCTTGTTCATTGCGTTCGCGGTTGCCGGTGCGATCACGAGCACATCGGCCTGTCGCGCCCAATCGATGTGCGCCATTCGTCCGCGCTCGGGTTCCTCGAAAGCGTCGATAAGGCAGGGCTGGCCCGTTAGAGCTTCGAACAGGGCGGCGCTCACGAACTTCTGGGCGCCGTCGGTGAGGCAGACGCGGACCGTGAATCCGCGCCGCATCAGCTCGCGGGCAAGGTCGCAAGCCCGATAAGCTGCCACACTTCCGCTCACGCCAAGTACCGCGTTGGGCATGGCTCATTGTGTCCCATGCAACGCCGGGCGCAGGTTCGGTGTAAGGTAAATCATGAGACGGGGTGCAATACCGCCCGGGAAAGCCGGGCTCGTCGTTTTGGCTGCGGCCGCGATTCCGGTGGTGATTGGGGCCGCAAAGCCGCTGGCGCGAGCCGTCGGTCGAGGTCTGTCCAAGATCGGCGACAAGCTCCAAGAAGCGGCAGCTGAGGCCAAGAAGAGCAACGGAGCACCGCCGCCGACTCCCGCCAAGCCGCCAGCTCAAGAAGAAGTGGTTGCCGAGACCGTCGCTGAAGTTGTCGAAGAGCCCGTCGCATCTGCCGCTGCCGTCGAGCCAGAGGCTGCCGCAACGCCCGAACCGGTGAAGGAATCGAAGAAGCCCAAAGCTAAAGCCGGAAAAGCAGCCAAAAAGAAGCCTGTGGCTCCCAAGGCGGCCCGAAAGCGACCGCCCGCGCCCGAGGATTTCGAGACGGCCTAATCCCCATCTTAACGAAAACCGGGTAAGCCTAGCGGCATGACGACATTGATGCTTGTCTTGGCTTGCCTCTCCCCACAGACTGACGATCAGAAAGTCTCTCACCGCCTGACGCCGGCCTACGAACTCCTGGCTCCGGCAGGCCAGACCGTCCTGTTCCCTGCCCGCCCGGTTGACCTCGCGTTGACCCCGAATGGGAAGCAACTCTGGGTCAAGACCGGTGGCAGCGTCCGCCTGATCGACGTGGCCACGTGGAAAGAGATCGGGACGGCCGACAGCAAAGGTGGCGCTTCTCTGACGGGGTTGGAACTCGCCGATGACGGAACCACGGCGGTGTTCTCCAACTCGAAAGAGGACATTCATATTTTCGCGCTCAAGGACGGGAAGGTTTTGCTCAATCGGGATATTACGGTCAGCAAAGGCAGCTACCCTTGCGGTCTGCGATTCTCTGCTGACTCTAAGACCCTTTATGCATGTCTGAGCAAGAAGAATGTCCTCGCCGTTATCGATTATGCAAGCGGAACAACGACGCGAGAGATTCCCGTTGGAGTCGCACCCTACGAGGTCGTTGTTAGCGGTGATGGGAAGACGGCGTATGTGAGCTGCCAAGGGGGCCGACATGTGCGAAGTGGCGACCGGAAGGAAGATAGTGCGGGCACCGACGTCGTCGTTGATGAGCGTGGTGTTGCCGCGAGCGGCACGGTTTCCGTGGTCGATCTAGCCTCAGGAAA
This sequence comes from Fimbriimonadaceae bacterium, assembly GCA_019694835.1. The sequence goes on from JAIBBE010000065.1 coordinate 70,491, forward strand.
AGAAAAGACTTACATCTCAGTTGGCCTGCTTCCGAGCGCGCTTTGCTTTATTCCATCTCGTGACCTGCTCGTGGTTGCCAATTCGAATCAGGATTCGATATCACTTATCGACACGGCAAAGAATCGAGTTGCGAAGACTCTTACGCTTCGGCCGAGTGATGGCCTCCCATTTGGGTCGATGCCAAATGGCTTAGTGGCTTCGGCTGACGGGAGGACGCTGTATGTTTCACTTTCTGGAAACAACGCCGTCGCTCAAGTCGATATCACTGACCTTAACGCGCCGGTCGTCCGTGGTTACATTCCTACGGCCTGGTATCCAGGACCACTGGCACTTCGGGACGGCCTGCTCTTCATTGGCAACGTAAAGGGCTTTGGATCGTTTGCCGATAAGCGACCGGCCGCTCAAGGACACAACTCCTGGGATGTCACCGGTGTCGTTCAGAAAGTCGACCTTCCGGGTGCCAATGAACTGATATCCTACACCAATAAGGTTCTTGAAACGGCTCGTGTCAAGCCTATTCTGGCTTCCCTGGACAGGCGTACGGGAGTGCCCTCGAAGCCTCTTCCTGTCCCGGCCAAGATCGGTGATCCGAGTCCGATTGAGCATGTAATCTACATTATCAAAGAGAATCGTACCTACGACCAGGTGTTTGGAGACATGGAGCGGGGTGATGGCGATAAACGTCTCTGCACATTCGGGGAGAAGATCACTCCCAATCATCATGCACTCGCCCGTGAGTTCGTGCTGCTCGACAACTACTATTGTAACGGCGTTTGCAGTGCCGACGGTCATACCTGGGCAGTCGAAGGCAACGTCACACCCTATTTGGAGCGACAGTTCGGGGGATTCACGAGAACGTATGACTACGGTACTGATCCGCTAACTTACTCGTCGAGTGGCATGATTTGGGATCCAATTTTAGCAAAGGGCTTGTCTTTCCGCAACTTCGGCTGCGAGGTTTACCCCGAGCTGCCGAAGGGTTGGAAGGTCGACAAGATTTGGCGGAACTACGAGAAGGGACAAGATGCCGTCTTTCCAACTCGCATCGAACTCGAGAGACTCAAGAACTACACGAGCATGGATTATCCGGGCTGGGAGATGGCGATTCCGGACGTCTTGAGAATGGACCGATTCTTGAAGGAGTTTCGCGAATGGGAACAAAGCGGGACGATGCCGAACCTCGTCATGGTGTATCTGCCCCAGGATCACACCGCCGGAACTTCGCCCGGATACCCGACGATTGGAAGCTACGTAGCAGATAACGATCTTGCGCTCGGGCGACTGGTGGAAGCCGTGAGTAAGTCGAAGTTCTGGTCAAAGTCGCTGATCGTTGCCAACGAGGATGATCCTCAGAACGGCTACGATCATGTTGACGGACATCGCTCGATTTGCCTTATCGCGAGTCCCTATGCCAAACGTGGGAAGACCGTCAGCAAGTTCTATAACCAGAGTTCTGTCTTGCACACCATTTTGAGGATCTTCGGTCTACCCGCAATGAATCAGAAGATCGCTTCAGCGCCCCTGATGACCGAGTGCTTTACGCCCACTCCTGACCTCCGGCCCTACGAAGTGCGCGATCCGCAGGTTGATCTCAGCAAAGCGAATCCCCCACTATCTGCCCTCAAGGGCAAAGCCTTGTACTGGGCGCAGAAGAGTGCGAGCATGGACTTCAAGACTCCCGATTTTCCGAGTCTGGAAAAGGACAATCTGATGAACCGAATCATCTGGCACGCAATGAAAGGTTACGACACGCCGTATCCATTCAAGTACCAGGGTGCACATGGCCGAGGGCTAAAGGGCAAGGGCCTCAAGATTGATAAGGCGGATGTTGAGGATGATGATTAGTCCGAAAAGAGTGGCGCGGGCATCTTGGGGCTGCGTCATAGTGTCTACAGTGGCACCTTGCCGCGGGAGGATTATCTGGGTGGCCGGGGTGATGAAATTGTGCACCCCGGTTCGACCAAGTCCTGAGCGGCTTCCGCGGCTGGCAGCGCCGGGGTGCACAATTTCATCACCCCGGCCACCCACTCTGGACTACTTCCGGAAGTTTGCGGCACCTAAAATTCCCCGCCCTCAGGAATTGCGATTGCAGCTATTCACCATGACGCGGCTCGATCTTGCCCGCGCTTGACTGCTATGAAGTAATCAAGTCTATCAGCCAGACTCGCCCATTGGCTCACAGAGACACGGCTTCCCGGATGCCGGCAGGATGCCAGCGGTACAGAGAATCACAGCTTCTTCAACAAGACTTCGCGGATCTCACCATCACTGAACATCCCGTCCGTACGAAGCGCATAGGCGCAGTGCATCTCAAGAACACCACCATCGAAGGAGATCGACATATCTGCCTTATCTCTCACGTTCTTCAGCTTGACGAGATTCAAACCTTCTCGAACGGCTTCCTTCCCCATTTCATCAATACAGATGGTGCGAAGCGCCATATTGAGCCGATGGCAGGAAAGGTTATCGAGAAAGTTCAGCCCCTCTAAATCGTCCTCGAGGCTAGCCCAATCAACTTCGTACGGAATGGGCTTTCCGCAAATCTCCTCGATTTCCTTGACACGTTCGGGAAGGGTGGTTTCTTCGAGTTCCTTGATCTTTCGTCGTTCGTTCAGTCCCATTGGGGGTCTCCTTGCTGCACCTGCGCTGAGAATACCAGCGAGGTACCGCGCAAGCATAGGGCGTTTGGACTAAACTGCGGGACTATGAGTTCAGAACTTCGCCTTGCCTGGGTCGGCGTCGGCCACATTCACACTCCCGGCTTTGTCAATGAGGTCCTCGGTCGGGGCATCAAGTGTGCAGGTGTCTATGACGATGACGCCGAAAGGGCCGCCAAGAATGCAGAGAAGCTCGGCGGACCGGTTCTTACCCTCGCAGAGATCGCGCAAGTGGACGCTGACGGCTGGGTCATCACGAGCGAGACGGTACGTCACCTCGACCTTCTGCGCCCCATCGTCAAGCCGGGGCGGAAAATCTTCGTCGAGAAGCCGCTCGGGACCGACGCCGCCCAGTCGAGAGCCATCACCGCAGCGATTGAGGATGGTCAGGCCATTTTCCAAACAGGCTACCGGATGCGCGGCGATTCCCGAGTTCGGACTCTGAAAACGTTTCTGGACGAGGGCCGATTTGGGACGGTGACCCGTGCTCGGATGAGCGTTTGCCACAACGGCGCGCTCGGCGGCTGGTTTGACAACGAATGGCGCTGGATGGCCGACCGGTCGCAGTCTGGCGTCGGAGCCTACGGCGATCTCGGGACTCACGGCCTGGACCTGCTCATGTGGCTCTTCGGCGATGTGGACGCCGCGACCGGTGCCCTCGGGATGGGGACGGCAAGGTATCCGGGCTGTGACGAGTTCGGAGAGGGCCTCATGCAGTTCGCCAGCGGCGTGATTGGCACGCTTGCCGCATCGTGGGACGATGTGGCCGACCCGATCCGGCTGCAAATCTGTGGAACGAAGGGGCACGCCCTGCTGAATGGCGATTTGCAGGTCGCCGGCGAGGACGGAAGGCTAGAGGTCGTGACCGACCTCGTACCGGAGGCTCCCGCCGGATTCAGCGCCTTCTTGGACTGCGTCCAAGGTCTTGACGCCGAACTCGTGACTCCTCGCGCGGCTACTGCACGCGATGTTGTGATGGACGCGATCTATCGCGGTGCCGAGACCAGGACATGGATTGCGCTTTAGGGAAATCGGATCGCCGTTGGCTTCATCGGGTTGAGGAGAAATGCTCGAGGCTGGCCGTTGTGGAGCCCCGTTCCAACGATCTGGCCACGGTCGTTCAGTCCACTGACCGAGATCTCTGACCACCCGAAGCCACTGGCATCCAGCGTCTGAGCGAGGTCAATGACGCGGCCATTCATCCAAAGAACTGGCCTGCGAACGTCCGGTGCCGCGCCAGTATTGCTCCAGCCGATGACCATGCCTTGTCGGTTGATCGCGATGGCTGATCCTTGGTTGCCACCGGGTAGCCACGGCAGCGCGGTTGGCGAATGGTCAGCGTCGTTGTTCCAAAGGGTCGGAATCGTGGCATAGATTCCGGCGAGACTGTCGCCGACGACCTGACCAGAGTCGTTGACTCCGTAGGCATAGGAAGTCCACCCTGGGGCGGCTGGCTGAAGCAAAGTCAGTGTGTGCTCGGGGTTGTTCGCCCAGAGCGCGCCGAGTTGACCGAATACCGTGCTCTGGACGTAACCGACAACTTGCGCACCGTTGTTCGCACCGAAGGCATAGCCCATACGAGAGTCCACCTGGCCGCTCGGATGATTGGGCAGGAGCACGCTGAGGAAGCGATCCGGATGGGCCGGATCTTGGGTCCACACGATGGGTGCCCACAGGTAGCTCATCGATCGATTTCCGACGATCACGCCCGAGTCCGTGATGGCGATGGCACGCAGATTGGACCCGCCGTGGTGTTCGATATTCACGAGACTGTTGCCACTAGCGAGAATCGCCTGAGGCTGGACGAAGCCTTCGTCTCCCTCTCCAACGACGACCCCCGACTCGTTTATCGCATGAGCCAGACTGTACTCACCCTGATCCAGCAAACCGATGGATCGCATCGCGCCATTGCTCCAAACGAAGCCTTGCTGGTTGAAGTATTCGTTGGCAGGCGCGCAGTGACCCACGACCTCGCCCCGTTCGTTGAGCCCCTCAGCAGAACTCGCGACCATGCCCGGCATCACTCCGAGGTCGGTGATCGAGTAGCGAATCTTCGCAATCGGTTGGGCGAAAGAAGCCGATGTGAGGCACACGGCCACTGTCAGTGTGAGGAAGCATTTCATGGTTATGAACCAGAAGAGACGGATCGCGGCAGTTTGATACGTTAGCCGGGTACCGCAAAGAGCGTTGGCATCCCACCGGTGTGCCAAAACAGCACTCGGCCGGTGACTTCGCCGTTCCGAACCAAATGCAGCAGTCCATCGAACGCCTTCCCGCTGTAAATCGGATCGAGGAAGATGCCCTCGTGATCGAGGAGCCAGGCGTTGGCGGCGACACTGCCCTCGCTGGCGACCCCGTATCCCGTGCCAACGAACCCGAATCGCAGATCGAAATCGGCAACCGTCATGCCGTGGTCGAAACCGGTGATGTCGTCGAGCCCAGCCGTCAGTCGAACCAGATCCGTTAGGTTTTCGGGCTCGGGGTCGCACGAGATGCCGATCACTTTCGTCGGTGTGGTGGCATAGGAATAGGCGAGGCCGGCATGGGTGCTCCCGCTGCTGCTAGGGCAGATGGCGGTGTCGAATTCCCCTTGATGCTGTGCCTCCAGTCCGGCTTGGTAGAACGCGTACGCACCTTGGGGCGAACTGCCGCCGATGGGAATTCGGTAGACCTTGCTGCCCTTGGCTTCATGTCTCTTGGCAAGTTCTTCAGCCGCCGCGAAGAGGTCGTCCCAAGAGCCATCGGGGGTGATCTCAAGTTCGACTTCCAGCATGCGGTCCAGTATCTCGTTGCCCCCGCGAGCGGGCTTGGGTCCAAAGCCGGTCGGCTTGCCAAACTCGGGTTCGTATGGCAATTCCATCGTCGCAGCGGCGCACCGAAGCCCCAAAATCCGACACGCTGCACCCAACTGCCGGATGAAATTGGACTGAACCGACCCGCAGGACACGACCATATCGGCCCCCGACGCAAGCGCCTCGGCCATGAGGTACTCCAGCTTTCGTCCCTTGTTGCCGCCCATCGCAAAGCCAGTCAAATCATCGCGCTTGATCCAGAGGTCGATCCCGAGGGCTTGCGACGCGCGATCGAGGCGATGGAGCGGGGTGGGGGCGACGATGAAGGGAATTCGGGGCAGCATTGCCTCTTCATTGTGGCGAAATCACGCGATCAAGCCGATAATTCGACCAGGTACCCCATGGCTCAAGCATTCGCCTTTCACCCGACGTACGACGATCCGGTCGAAACCTTTCGACGCGCCGAGCAGCTTGTCACCGAGCAGGCTGATGCTGCGGCTGCGCAGCTCTATGAACTCTGTCGAAGCACGCCCGCTCTTGAGGCTGTGGCACTGGTTCGGCTGGCCGAAATCGCCAACCGTGCGGGACGGGCGTTGGAATCGCGTGATTTGCATGCGGAGGCCTTTCGGGTTGAGCCGCGACTAACGCAACGCATCCTCCCCGACGACAGTCCGAACTTCGCTTATTACTACAGTCGGAAGAATCAGGTTTCGGTGGAGACTTGTCCCCTATGTGGTTCTGCTGGTGAACCGCACTCCGCCTATAACACAACCACGAATCATGATTTCATTCCTGGATTCGAGCCGATTCGACTTTGGATGAGATGTGATGGATGTCATCACCTCTACGCTTCGGAGTATCCAGCGAATCTTGGAGCGCTCCTCAGCGGCGGATGTCCCGAGCATCATCAATATCCGAAGGCGGATATCCTCCCTTCGCTTGCTCCGATTGTTGGCCGTCTTCGTCAGGTTTCGCGAGGGGATCGATTCCTGGAAGTTGGAGTCGGGGCGGGAGAGCTTGCGGCGCTTGCGCTCGAGTTTCTGTTTGAGGTCGAGGGGCTTGATATTCGCCCAGCATACGCGGAAGCCGTTCGTAAGCGATTAGGCATTCCAGTTTCTTCTCTGCCTTTCGAGTCCTTTGAATCATCGACTCGCTATCACGTAATCTGCATGGGGGACGTAATCGAGCACATGGTTGATCCTATGTCATCTTTGCGAAAGGCGAAGTCACTTCTTGAGCCCAACGGGATTCTGTGGGTATCTACACCGAATTGGGAAAGCGCGTTCTCACGGCTCATCAAAGACGCAGATCCGATGTGGAGAGTCGTCGAGCATCTCAACTACTTTTCCTATCGCTCTTTGAAATCTACACTGGAAAGTCTGGGATTGGAAGTCATCGATTACCGAGTGTCAACTCATTACTTCGGAAGTATGGAAGTCACCGCCCGCATCGTCACATAAGACCTCGTAATCCGGAAGCCGTGACGCTCATAGAACTCCGGAATTCCGGTCCAGTCGATCAGGCACTGTCGCGCGCCCAGTCGCTTAAGGAGATCAAGCCCCCGCGACAGAAGGTGGTCGCCAAGACCCTGACCGCGAACGCGCGTCGCGACCCCGATTGGGCCCAAAGTACACCATTGGGGCCCGAGTGCTTCCTGCCAGACTGCTCCTCCAATCGGATACGAATCGGCATCGAATTTCTGCAAGACCACGAATCCGATGCACTCTCCACCTTCAAACATCCCTAAGACAAAGTCATGGCCACCCTCGATTTTTGCCTTGCGGCTGACATCGTAAGGCCAACGCCCGGAAAACTCGCGATGTAGAAAGGTCATGAGACACTCTTCGTCTTCAGGTTGGCACCACCGAACCTCAATCGCGTAATCGCTGAAGCGTGGTTCGTACGTCGTAAGGTCCCGCTCCAAATCGTGAACAACAGAACCTCGCGTAAATCCGCCCTCTGCCAGCACCGAGACAACATCATTACATGTCGTGGGGCAACCGGGAAGGAAGTGATTGAGATCTTGGCCAAACGAGACAACAGAAACCCCGAACTCAGAGAATTGCTGCAAAGCTTGCTGAACGAGTTGAACGGCGGAGTTCCGATCGCTGAACGCAAGCGCGGAGATAAAGCCGTGCTCTCCCGCACCTTGAAAGGTCGAAGAGTGCTTGCAGACGATAAAGGCGCTATCATCGGAGGCATACCACGAAGCTTCTGCCCAGAACCCCGGCGATCTTATCGTATTCAGCGCCATGATCTGCGCACTTACATGAAACTGCGGTCCATAGCATGAGTTCCAAAGCGCGGTCGCACCAAGAATGGATCTGTGTCCAAACGAAAGGAGGTCAGACATGCTGCACGTCCCGTTGAAAATCCTCAACTTCAATGCGCGGATCGCTCAAGATGACCTCCATCGTCTTGTCGAGAACCTCGCTGGCGTGCAGGGCATTGTTGGAGACCACCGAGAAGCCGAGTGTGGCCAAGTTATGCAGTTCCTGGTCGTTGGTTTCGCCGACGGCCAGGTGCAGCCTAACGCGTATCACGTCGAGCAGATGCTTGACGATCTTGCGCTTGTCTTTCAATGAGAAACTGCCTTCGATGCGAAGGGTGACCTCCATCCAGCCCACGACCATTGTGCATTCACTATAGCCGACCAGAAGGTAACCTCCCACTATGAAATCGCGACTCTTCGCCGGAGCTTTCCTCTGCCTGATGGCATGTCTCGCCTCAGCCGATCCTAAGAATGAAATCCAGGCGCTGTACACCAAAGCCGCCGCCGCCATGAAGCAAAAGAACGCGACGGCAATCCTCGCGATGGCGACGCCCGACCTCACCTACAAGGCCAAAGACGGACGGGTCATGAAGCGCAAAGAGCTTGAAACTCAGCTGAAGAGCCAGTTCAAGGTCGTGAAAACGGTGACGAAGTCGTCTCAAACGCTCATCAGCATCAAAGTGAATGGAACCACTGCCGAGGTGATGTGCAAGAGCGTGTTCGAGGGCCAGATTCCCAACCCGCAGACCAAGAAGATCATGGTCCTAAAGGCGGTCGGCGAATCCAGGGACACCTGGGTCAAGGGCGCGAGTGGATGGAAACTGAAGGCCATCGTCGAAGTCTCCGATACTACGACCCTCGACGGAAAGCCTCTGCAGACGGCGACTGGCACCCGTCAATTGCGATAGCTTCCAGGCTCCAGTGTCCAACATGTCTCCGAACAGGTGGTCAATTCACGGTTGGGGGAGGACGGGGATGTTCGAGGCTTCCACATGCGGGGAGCCTCCATCCGTGGCAGGATGGAGGCGTTCGGGTTTCCCCCTCTCTCGCTCCCGCGGGGGAGTGCTGGGGAGGGGGCTCACATACGGCAAAGCTCTGCGGCGAAACCTCTCCCCCAGCCCCTCTCCTCCGCCACCAAGGCCTCCGCAATCGCAATCGGGAAGGCGCAGGAGAGGGGAGTCGGTGAATTACCAGTTTTCGGCCCTTTTGCCCTAGGGTCTTGCCAAACCGACGTCGGAGTCGGTAAAGTGCGGTTCGTACTCGGATTGCGGGTCCAATTCACCTGGAGGTAACGAAAACAATGTCTGCAAGAAACTCTGCTTCAACCCCGTTCGCCTCCGGTACCCTCTCTCGCTAGGATTCTTCCTCGGTCGGTTCTACCGGATTGGCGATCTTCGTCGCCTGCGCGTTTGCGCCTGTCCGTCACGAGGAACCTAACGTTGAATTCAAAGAACAATGTCGACCTTCGAAGCCGTTTGGCCGAGATGGATGCCAATGAACGGATGCACCTTCGCAAGAAGGCCCAGAAAATCCGAAAAGAGATGATCAGCCGAGCCCCCAAGGCCTCGCGCTACGACGAGGAGTCGCCCCGAGCCCGCAAAACGGTCTCGCTGGAAGACCTCATGATCCGCCTGCTCGATGAGAGCCCAGGCAGTCCCACCGCGAAGCGTCGTTATTCGCCCACGCGTACCGGCCAAGTGGTTTGGCTTACTTCCCAGCGCTGCCGCGTGAAATCGGGCAACGAAGTCCTGGATTGCGTCATCGAGCCCGATCTGGCGCGGCATCAGCAGAGCGAGATTGCCGTCGGCGACCACGTTTGGATCGAAGAGCCGGCCGATAAGCCGCCGATGGTTGTCTCCGTTGAACCCAGGATCACCCGATTGTCGAGGAAAGACCCCGGCAACGCCCATATCGAGCGCATCGTGGCCGCGAATATCGAAGTCGTCGTGCTCGTGGTCTCGGTTGGGGGGCCGCCGCTCCATCCGCGCCTCATCGACCGCTACCTCATCGCCATTCAGTACGGCGGTGCCGAGCCCCTCCTCTGCGTGAACAAGGTCGACATGCTGACTTCTGAATACGAACAGCAAGCCGAGCTATCGAAGCTGGAGCCCTACGACGCGATGGGGCTTCCGATCGTGCTCTGCTCTGCCGCGAAGGACTTCGGCATCGAGGAAATCAAGGAGAGGCTTCGGGGTCGGCTCTGCGTGTTCGTGGGCCACTCAGGCGTGGGCAAGTCGTCGCTGATCAACGCGATTGCGCCGGATCTGGGCTTGGACACCGGCGTCTTGATGGAGGGTTACGGTCGCGGAGCCCACACGACCACCGCGTCAACGTTACATGAACTCGAAGGTGACTTGCGCATCATCGACACCCCGGGGGTTCGCAGCTTCGGCCTGTTCGACGTTGAGCGCGAGGATCTACCCTGGTACTTTCCCGAGTTTGAAGGGCCGAGTGAGAACTGCAAGTTCCGGGACTGCATGCACGACCACGAGCCCATTTGCGGGGTTCGTGAAGCGGCGGAGAGGGGGCGCATCAGTCCGTATCGCTACGAAACGTACCTCAGGGTCCTTCGTCAGCTCTAGCAGTCAAAGTCAACCTCGTGTAAGATGGACTAAGGTGCAGATAAGGGAAACTGAGGCAGTGGCGGTGCAGATCCGCCTCCTCGGGCCGTTCGACGTGCGTCTGAGCGGGCAGCCGATGGTGCCCCTTCGTTCACGAAGGGGGCAATGGTTGCTGGCCCAGCTTGCTTTGCGGCAGGGCCGAGAGGTTGATCGCACATGGCTTGCGGGTGTTTTGTGGCCAGATAGCCCGGACACGCAGGCTCTGGCGAGCTTGCGCCGGACCCTCACCGACCTTCGCGCGGCCATGGGTGATTTCGGCGCGAAGATCGTGACCCCGACCCCCAAGACCCTCGTCCTCCTCGAGGATGGAGTTGAAGTCGACGCGGTCGAATTCGATCGACTTGCCGAGAGTGACGACCTCGACGACCTAAGCCGCGCCTGTTCGTTGTATCGGGGCACGCTGCTTGAAGGCTGCGCCGAAGAATGGGTGCTCATCGACCGCCAGAGCCGCGAAGAGACCTTCCTCACCGCGGCTGAAAAGGCGGCACGGCTCGCATTGGAAGCGGGGCAGCCGAAAGTGGCGATCAGCCTGCTCAAGCGTGCCGTCGCCGTCGACCCATTCCGAGAATCGGCGACGCGCAGCCTGATGCAAGCGTGCGCGGCCAATGGCGACCAGGCTGCAGCAGTTTTGGCGTACAGGCAACTCCGTGAACGTCTGCTCTACGAGCTGAATAGCGACCCCTCGGCGGAGACCAATGCGCTTCTCGAGCGCATTCGCAAAGAAGCTCGTGCCCAAGCTCAAAGGACCTCCATTCCAATCTCCCCGGTGGCAGCGGTCGAGGTGGAGACCCGGCCCGCTTTCGTCCTGCCGTCTGAACCGGCGAACCATCGCAAGGGGAATCTGCCCGAGCCGCTTACCGACATCGTCGGGCGCGAACAGGACATGCAGGAAGTGGAGGCCCACCTGCTTTCGAGCCGACTCGTTACCCTTCTTGGCCCAGGCGGAATCGGCAAAACCCGGCTGTCGATTGAGGTCGCTCGGTCCCTTCAGGAGGACATGTCCGGGGGCGCATGGTTCGTCGATTTCACGCCGCTCAAGGACTCGGAACTGGTACCTCAACTCGTTGAGCATGCCCTGGGCGTGCACGAACGGCAGGGGACGACTCGCGTCCAGGACCTCGTCGACGCCATCGGCAGAGAACCGACGCTGCTGGTGCTGGACAACTGCGAGCACCTCATCGATGCCTGCGCAGACTTGGCAGATGCCCTGCTCAAAGGCTGTGCGGGGCTTCGCATTCTCGCTACCAGCCGCGAACCGCTCGGCTTGACCGGCGAGATCGCGTGGCGGGTGCCCTCGCTCGCTTTCCCGGAGGAGCGCCGAATGGGGCAATTGAATCGCGAGTTGGCGGGAGCTCTCTTGCAATACGATGCCGTGCGACTTTTCATGAGCCGGGCGCAAGCGGCTTCCCCAGGGTTTGAGCTCACCCTCGAAAATGCGTCGGCGATCGTGGACGTGTGTCGTCGCCTCGACGGCATCGCCCTCGCCATCGAATTGGCGGCAGCCCGGCTGCGGGTTCTGACGGTTCAGCAGATCTCCGAACGGCTCTCCGATCGCTTCAAGTTGCTCACGGGAGGCAGCCGAGGGGCACCAACTCGTCAGCAGACTCTTCGCGCGGCCCTCGAATGGAGCTACGACCTTCTGTCCGAGCCTGAGCGCGTGGTACTGCGACGTTTGAGCGTATTCGGCGGTCTCTTCGTTCTCCAGGCGGCGGAAGCGGTGACAGCAGGTGAGCCGGTCGAAGAGGGCGATGCGCTCGATCTCATCTCCAAACTCGTGGACAAGTCTTGGGTAAGGGTCGAGGTGGGCGAGGACCGCGTGGCCCGATATCGGCTTCTCGAAACAACCCGGGAGTTCGCGCGCGAGCTCCTCGAAGCCGCCAACGAAGCCGAATCGACCAGCGAGCGGCATGCCAGCTACTACTCAAACCTCGTGATCGAGGCGGGCAAGAAGCTCGAGGGACCCGATGAACTTGAGGCGATGCGGCTGCTGGAGCGCGTCTACGACAATATCCGGATTGCCCTTCAATGGAACTTGGACCATTCGCGGGTTGCTCCCACCTACCAGGTTGCCCAAGTGCTCACCGGGTTCTGGAGCGTGCGTGAGCGCGGCTCGGAAGGAAGACTGTGGCTGGAGAAGGCGGTCGAGCTTCTTCCCGACGACATCCCCGAGAAGGTCCGGCTGTTGCAGCAGACCACGTACTACAGCCTGTTAACTGGGGAATATGAAATGGCCAATCGACTTTCCGCGCGAGCGATTCAGGTGGCAACCGAATTGGGGCAACCGGAAGTTCTGGCGATGGCTTGCGTGAGCGCGGCCAGTGCAGCCAGCGAGCAGGGCCGTCATGACGAAGCCCTCGCCCTGCACGCGCGATGCCTTGAGATCCTGGGGGGACCTCCCAAGCATCCGCGGCTGCTGACGTCGCGCGGCCTCGTTCAACTCGATGCCGGACTTTTCGAAGAAGCCGCAGAGACGTTTAAGGATGCGATCCGACTCTGTGAGGAAACGGGGACTGAGCACCTCAAAGGGTGGAACTGTTCGAACCTAGGTGATGCCTTCATGGCCCAGGGCCGTCCCATCGAGGCGATTCCGTGGTACCGCGAAGGCCTTTCGCGGCTGGCGACCCACGCTGGAATTTTTGGCACGTGCGAAGCAGTGCGCGGTCTGGGGCTGGCGTGTGCCCTGGGCACCGAAGACCGACACCTGCGCCGCCAAGCCGTAGCGGTAACGACCGCGGCAATCCGGAATCAGGGAACGGTCGGCATGCACCTGCGCAAGTTCGACGCGGCGCAACGCGACCGCATCTTCTCCGAGATTCGCGCCAAAATGGGCGACCAAGCCTTCGAAGACGCCTGCGCCGAAGGCATGCTTATTCCCGTTGAGAGCCTCGCCGAGGCGGCCGATGCCCTTGCGCAAGAAGTTCTCGACGCAGCCCAGAAGGTCGGCTAACGGGCCTGCAAAACCCGGTGCTCTCCTTGCCGCAAGGTGAAACGGCTGCTGTCGAGGTACTCCAGGAGCGGAATCACGTACTTTCGCGTTGTTTCGAGCCGGTCGCGAACTTCAGCGGCGGTGAAGGGTTTCCCCCCTGCGCCGATCTCCTCAATGGCGGACTTGACCCGGCCCAAACCAGCCGTTGTATAAAAGATTCCCTCTTCAATCCTGACCAATTCGCCAGCCGCCAAACCCAGTCGCAGGATTTCCTCGACCGCGGGAACTGGGACCACGAGTTTTTGGGCAATATCCCTCTCGGGCGGGACGTTGATACCGGCTGAATCGAGTACTTCTCGAACCCTGTCCAGCAATTCGCGCTGTCGAGGGCTGAGAGCCACCCGAAAGGAAGCGAGGGCGATCTCTGATCCTTGTACCGTCAGCAAGCCCGTTTGCCCAAAGTGGGCGATGAGACGATCCAGCGGCTTCCCTGACCAGTGAAGACCAGCGGCCAACACGACCTTCTCGCGGGGCCAACTTGGCTTCGTCGGGTTCGATTCGTGCAGCTTCGATAGACTTTCATTTATCTTTTCCCAAGAAGTCGCGAGGCTTGTTGGCGTAAACCATAGCCCGGCAAAGCCGAGCAGGTCGCCGGACTCCTTGAGTTTCTCGAACGTGTCCCCGAGGGCTTGGGTGGTCTTGCCGAGAGCGCGACAGATCTCCTCCGTGGGCAAGCCTTCGGGCTTGCTGCCCACGCGGTCGAGGATGGCGTCTGAATCGTCCTGTGAAGCGCTCGTTATGGTGAGCGGCTCAGTCTTTCGGCGGATCTTGCCCTGGGGCACCAGCACCAGGCCGCCACCCAACAGGTCGGGGGGACTGTACCGCCGAAGAATGACAGGCTGTCCTTGGGCGACAGCTACCGGTTTTTCTAGGCGAAGTTGCACAATTTCGGGTTGGCTATCGGCAAAAAACGCCTTTCCAATGGCCTCATCTGCACCGATGCTGACCCGCACCCGAGACCCGTATTTCAGGGCCGTCAGCAAGGTGAGTTGGACATCGATTACGCGACTTTCGAAGACCGCCCCCGGGGCTCCAACGATGGCCCCCCGCTCAAGGTCTTCGTACCGGATTCCGCCGAGGTTCAAAGCCACACGCATTCCGGGTTCGGCCTGCGAAAGCGGCTGATCGTGGGATTTGATCGCCCGAATTCTGACCTCGCGAGAGCCCGGCATAAGCACCGCGCTGTCACCTTCGCGAACTCGTCCGCGCTGGAGCGATCCCGTGACCACTGTCCCGTGTCCCTTGACCGTGAAGACGCGGTCTATCGGCAAGTACCACGCTCCCTCTCGGACATCCTTTCGACGGTTAAGTGCAAGTTCAAGCGCTTTTCTTAGATCGTCAAGACCTTCGCCGGTAACAGCAGAAACGAAGATCTTCGGCGCACCGGCAAATCGCGTTGCCTCCAAAAGTTCGTGGACTTCCGCGGCGGTGATCGACCGGAGGTCGTCATCGGCCAGATCAGCGCGAGTCAACGCTACCACAAGGGCGTCGATGGGCAATAGCTCGAGGATCTGTAGATGTTCGCGAGTTTGTGGCCTAACCGATTCGTCGGCAGCTACGCAGAGTAAGGCCACATCGACGCCAAGGGCACCGACGAGCATATTGGTGACGAACTTCTCGTGTCCTGGCACGTCCACGATCGAGACGCGGCCTGCCTCAGGTAGATCGATGTAGGCAAAGCCGATGTCGATGGTCATTCCCCGGGCTTTTTCTTCGGGAAGCCGATCGGCGTCGATGCCGGTCAAGGCCTGAATGAGGGTAGTCTTGCCATGATCGACATGGCCCGCGGTGCCGATCAGTTTCGCCATGTTGCCAGGCTACCCGGCCACGCGAATGTGCTTGCGAAACGCCTTATGCCCAATCGCCGTAACGATAGGAGACGATAAAAGTCCTAGCAATGGTGCCGTGTGCCTTGATTTTTTCCAGGTAGTACGGCATAATGACGGTAGGTGTGGAGTAAAATCCATGCTATTCAGACGCAGGATGCGGGCAGCGTTTTCGATTGGGCCGAGCGCTCATAGGAAACTCAAGGACAGTTGTGAGGGTTAGGTTCGCTTCGAACGCGACGCTCGTTCATCCCCAGTCGGAAAAAACTCTAAGGAGATTGAGCGGATATGAAGCGAACGCTAAGATACGCGTTGACCGCTGTCCTCGGAGCCGCGCTGGTTGTACCAGCGATGGCGCAGGACAATTTCCCGGATGTTCCGGACAATCACTGGGCATATCAGGCTCTCGAGAACATGAAGAAGGAGGGCATCCTCGTTGGATACCCTGACGGTCTGTTCCGAGGTCCGCGCCCAGCGAGCCGCTATGAAATGGCGGTAGCGATCAATGCTGCGTACCAGAAGCTGAAAAGCATGTACTCCGGCTTGGACGATCAGATCAAGGCCCTTCAAGAGAAGGTCGACGGTCTGAGCGGCTTGCCCGGCGAGGTCAAGGATCTCCGCGATCAACTCGCGGCGCTCAAGGCCACCGTCGATGGCATGCAGAGCTGGAAGGACGACATCGACAACCTCAAGAAGCTCGCCGAGAAGTTCGAGAAGGAACTCGCATCGCTCGGCGTGGACGTCGAGGCCCTGAAGAAGGACCTTAGCGACCTCGAGGCTCGAGTCACGGCCCTCGAAAAGAGAAAGCCGGCTGTCGACATCAGCGGCGACGTCAACTTGCTCGCCCTCTCGGGTCACGGCAACGATGACACCGAATTCGGTATGACCACCTCCGGTCGCCTCACGGGCGTCGGTCGCGATGGCTATGCCGGTCAGGTCGTCGGCATGACGCGAGACCTCAGCATTCTCCACGAAGGCGCATTCACCTTCAAGGGCACGAATGACGAGGGTCCCAAGTGGCGCGCTACGTTGGTCGTGGGCAATATGCTCAGCGGCATCAACGGCGGCGTGGTCCCCACCACCGCTCTCGGCAACCAGAGCCAGCTTCCGCTGGGCACCGGTTTCCGCGAGGGCTCGGCTGACGTGTACTTCCAGGACTTCGTGGTGTCGATGGACACCAGCATTGGCGGCCTGAACTTCAGCGCCGACATCGGACGACTGGGATACCAGATCAGCCCCTACCTGCTTCAGCGACCGGACTACACCCCGTACTTCGACAACGATCGCTGGGACAACGGTGACTACTACTTCGATGGCGCCCTCTTGAAATTCAAGTTCGGCGCTGCAAACCTGCACCTCTTCGGCGGCCGCAATTCGGACCGACGGTCGGTGAACGGCGTTGAAATCAACCCGCTTACCTCCGGCGTCAACCGATTCAGCAGCGACGACGACGGTAACAACATCGGCATCGATCAGAGCTTCGGCGCTCGCCTGAACTTCCCGATCGGTGACATGGGCTCCATCAACCTTGCCTACCTCTGGCTGGACACCAACAGCCCGAGCACCTTCAATGGCGTGGATTGGAACCGAAGCAACGTGTACGGCGGCGACATCAACCTGAAGTGGGAGAACCTCATGTTCAACGGTGGATTCGCTAAGTCCGATTACTCGTACAACACCAGCAAGGTTCTCGACAGCGAGAACGATGCTTGGTGGGCGAAACTGGCCTACAATGCCTCCAACTGGGGCATCGAGGGTGGTTACCGCAACATTAAGCCGAACTTCGGTGCACCGGGCAACTGGGGCCGACTCGGCGTAGCTTGGAACCCGACGAACATCGAGGGCTTCCACGTTGGTGCACACATCAACGTGACCCCCGAGTTCCGAATCAGCGCTTCCGGTGAGTTCTACAAGGGCTCGACCAGCAGCGTCGGGAACTGGCTGACGGAAGATGATAATCTGAACAGCTTCATCGGTCAAATCGACTATAAGCTGAACCAGAACTGGAGCCTCATGGCCAGCTACGAGGACGTCGTCCTCGACAGCGATGCCATCGGCGTTCCGGACATCACCCAGCGCTGGTTTACGTTCGGTCTGGGCTACAACATGGGCGCCAACGCAAAGTGGAGCATCATGTACCAAACGAGCGACCTCAAGAATCTGAGCCTCCTGAGCAACAACTTCGCGGACCGCTATCGAGGCGGACTGCTGAGCACTCAGGTCAGCATCAAGTTCTAAAACTTCGTCATTAGGAACCGCAGTGCGGGCTTCGGTCTTCGGACCGAAGCCCGCATTGTTTCTGCGACCCGTCCAAAGTCAGCAACGAATCCCGCCTAAAGACAGGGGAGGCAAAACACACTCGTTGGGTTGAATCACCGTTGAGTGAACCCATGAAGCTATATTGCCTAATCGCCCTTTTGTCTCTTTCCGGTGCCGCCCTGTCGAATACCTTGGTCCAAGACTGGCGCAGCGATTTCGGGCCGCCTTCAGCGAGTACCAACCAGCCATTCCAACTCATCGGGCTGCCGGACGGAACCACCTTCCACCTTGGACGCGGGAGCATTGCGGGGCTGACATACCCTAGCATCACCAAAGTCAGTCCGCTCGGACTGCCGCTCGCGAGCTACCTGTATGCGGACACACCCGGTCAATTCAATGCGGCCCTGACTGACGGCCACGGCAATGTCTACGTGTGCGGTTCAATCGGCACAGGCTCGTCTCGTGCCATCTTGGTGAAGCTCGACCAGGCCACCATGCGGCCCGCCGACTCGTGGAGAGACGACGGGGCTGGCGACGGCGTGCGACTTTACAGCAACGGGTCGAGCAACACGGCGCAAAGCATCGCATTTGCCCCGAATGGGGATCTCGTCGCGGGAATCTCAACGTCTCTTGATTGCTGCTTCTTACGGCTGGATCCAAACGGAGACCGCTCGAACGCGTGGGCTGACTTTGGCGACGGCGTGGGAGAGCGACGGTTCGATTTCGGTACCTCCGAAGCGGTTCGCTCTGTTCGATTGGACGAGGAAGGCAACTGCTATGGGGGCCTTGTCGTTGACCAGGATATGGTCGCTCTCAAACTTGACTCGGAGGGATCGAGGTCCGATGCGTGGCCCGATGATGGCTTCGGGCAGGGTCTCAGAAAATATGGCATGACTCCCGGCCAGAACGAGGTCACTCAAGGAATCATCGTTACTCCAGAGCGGAGTGTCATCGTGTTCGGGAGTTCCAATGTGGCTCCCGGCAATTCCTACGGAACGATCCTCAAGCTTGCGAGAGACGGATCTCGGCTTTGGACTTTTCATTTCGATGGTCCCGCCGCCACCGACCATCTCAACGGGGCAACCTTGCTTTCTGACGGGAGCGTTGTCGCTGCCTCATCGAGCGGGCGCATCTTGAAGGTCGATGGGTCATCGGGTGCGCTCTCGCCGTCCTGGCAAGACACCGGCGATGGGCTGGGCGTTCGCAGGTTGCCGGGCACGTCCTCTGGAGTCGGCGTAGCATGCGATCCATACGATACGATTTACGCCATTGGGTCAACGACAACTTCCTGTGCATTCCTTGCTGTGACAGAACAAGGCCATACGGCCATCTCAGACTTGATCAGCCTGGGTACCAGTCCGGCGTGCAACGGGGTTTTCATCGACGCACAAAACCGCATCTACCTTTCCGGAAACTACTTTGATGGTACACGGAAAGCCGTTGCGCTGCGGTACTCACGCTACCGACTGTCCGGTTCGGTCCATCTTCAAGACTGGGCCGCTGCAACGGAGGGAGTTCCCGTAACCATCGAGATGCGCAACACCGTCACTGGCGTCGTCATGGAAACCCATACGGTGAACCTGGATGAAAATGGCAGGTTTAGAATCGACACCGCCTTCCTAGGCCCCTGCGTCCTGTCATGCCAAACACTCCACTGGCTGAGGGACACGAGCATCGAACCGAGTATTCCCGCTGACGGATTGAGCGTAAACTTCGATCTCGTCAACGGTGACTGCGATGGGGACAACGAAGTCGGAATAGGGGACTACGCCCAGCTCTCAGCAGCCTACGGCAGTTCAGTTGGTGACGCGAACTTCGATCCGATGGCCGATCTCAATGGCGACGAAGCAGTGGATATCGCAGACTATGCCATCCTGTCTTCGAATTACGGCATGGCGGGCGACGACTAAGTCAGGCCCAGTTCCCTCCCCCTGGCCGAGGGAGGGCTAGGGAGGGGACGCGGACCACTCAGGTCTCAGGCGAATTGCTGGTTCACCCCAGTTTGTGGGTCCGCGTGCCGGCAGGTTGCCAGCGGTACGGGTTCTCCTCAGCCATAATCAGCAGGGTGCCCAGCACCTATGAGGATGGAATGATCATGCAACAAGCCCACTTCGCCGAGGCCGGCCGATGAGCCGCCACCTGCTCGGAATCCGCCACCTCGAGCGCGAGGACATCGACGAGCTCCTGGCTCAGTCGCAGGAGTTCAAGCGACGAATCCTCGAAGGCAAGCCAGTAGCCAGCGGTGAACCGCACGTTGTGGGGCTTCTGTTCTTCGAAGGCTCGACCCGCACGCGAGTAAGTTTCGAACAGGCCGCTCATTACTTGGGCTATCGCGTCACCAACTTTGCGTCCACCGCGAGTTCCATGAGCAAGGGAGAGACCCTCAAAGACACCATCCTCACCCTTCGCTACGAGCGACTCGAAGCTCTGGTCATGCGCCACCGCGCTTCCGGCGCACCGACCTTCGCAGCCCGCTACTTCGGCGGGCCGGTCCTCAACGCTGGCGACGGCCAGCACGAGCACCCGACCCAAGCCCTTGCCGACGCACTGACGATCATCGAGCGCAAGGGGCCGCTGGAGGGCCAAACCGTGGCGATTGTGGGCGACGTGGCCCATTCGCGCGTCGCGCGCTCGAACGCCTGGCTGCTCTCCAAGATGGGAGCCAAGGTGCGATTCATCGGACCGCGAACGCTCATCCCGAACAATGTCTCGATGCTGCCCGGTTCGGTCTACTACGACCTTGGGGCTGGCCTCGAAGGAGCCGATGTCGTAATTTGCCTAAGACTCCAAAAAGAGCGGATGGAAGACGGGCAGCTCAGCTCGATCAACGAATATCGACGTCTCTATCAAGTGAACCGGCAGACTCTGCGATACGCGAATCGCGGCTGCCTTGTCATGCACCCTGGGCCGCTTAACCGAGGCATTGAGGTCGACGACAACTCTGCTGATGGCGATGCCAGCGCGATCACCCAGCAGATCGAGAACGGCATCTTCGTCCGCATGGCCGCGCTCCACTGGGTCTTCCAAGACGCGAAGCCCAAACCCGCGAAAGCGGTCAAGGCGTCGAAACCTGCGAAAGCGGCCGTGAAAGTCCCCGCCAAGGCGAAAGGAGGCAAGAAATGAAAACGATTCTCAAGAACGGACGCATCCTCGACCCTTCGCAGGACCTCGACCTCATTGGCAGCCTCGTGATCGAGGACGACCAAATCCTGGAGTACGGCAAAAAAGTCGATGAGCGCGGCGCGGACGAAGTCTATGACTGCAAGGGTCTCTGGATCGCCCCCGGCCTCGTCGATCCTCACGTTCACCTTCGGGAGCCGGGCGAGGAGCATCGCGAGACCATCGTCAGCGGTACCCAAGCGGCCGCCGCCGGTGGATTCACTACGATCTGCTGCATGCCAAACACCAATCCGGCCCTCGACACGCCCAGCTTGATCGACTTCATTCTCGATAAAGCTGCGTCGCCCGAGGCAGGCGGCGTCTTTGTCGCTCCCGTCGGCGCCCTGACTGTCGGCAATGGTGGTCAGCACCTCACCGACCTGGCCGCCCTTAAGAAAGCCGGCATCGTCGCCGCCAGCGACGAAGAGCACCCGATTCAGAACTCGGCCGTCATGACCCGCGCGATGGAGACCTGCGTCCAGTTCGACATCCCCATCATGGCGCACTGCGAAGACACCTCCCTCAGTGAGGGAGCGAGCATGAACGAGGGTGCGTATTCCGCCATGCTCGGCCTCAAGGGCATGCCACGCAGCGCCGAAGAGATCATGGTGATGCGCAACTGCCTGCTCTCGCTCCATACCGGTTGCCAGCTTCACATCATGCGTGTCAGCACGTGGGGCGCGGTGGAAATGATTCGCCAAGCCAAGTACCTCGGCGCAAGGGTGACCTGCGAAATCTGCCCGCACCACTTCACGCTGACCGATGAGGCGGTTGCCGACTTCAACCCGCTCTTCAAGACCACGCCGCCGCTCCGAACGCAGCTCGACATCGAAATCTTGATGCAGGCTCTGGCTGACGGCACCATCGACTGCATCGCCAGCGACCACTCGCCCTTTGCAAACTACGAAGTGCAGGTCCCGTTCGAGCATGCGCCGTTCGGCATGGTCGGCTTGGAATCAGTGGTTGGCGTGTCGCTGACGTTCCTGACTCACAAAGGCGTCCTTTCACCCCTTGAGACGATCCGCAAACTCAGCACCGCGCCCGCCGAAATTCTGCGGCTCGAGGCGGGAACCCTCAAGCCAGGCGAAACCCCCGTCGCCCAGGTCTGCGTGATTGATCCGGAGATCGCGTGGCAATTCGACGTGACCAAGACGTTCAGCAAGGGCAAGAACTCGCCTTTCCACGGCATGCATCTCAAAGGCAAACCGGTGTTGACGATCTGCGGCAACGAGATCTATCGAGACGCACGCTTCGACAGCGAACGAATGCTGGCCGGCGGCCGAGCCTAAACTCGGAGCGCGGACTTTAGTCCGCCTCTGGGTTGAGGACTTCAGTCCGGCTTATCTAAGTTGGTGCGCGGCATTGGGACACGTTGACGCTCTATGGCGCAATGGTTGATGATGCTCTGACAGTAGCCAACGCAACTCGCAGAGGCGTGTGGAGCTTCAATCCGGCTTTCCCATCGGAAAGGAATGATCGCCTCCTTACCTGTTCGGACTGAAGTCCTCGACCCAGAGGCGGACTCAAGTCCGCGCTCCGCTACCAGCTATCCCCGCCTCCGCCACCGCCGCCGCTGTCGACAGAACTGCCCGAATCCGAACTGCCCGAACCAAAGTCGGACGAACTGAAGCCGGATGAGCCGCTGCTCCAGTCGCTGCCTGAGTCAGAAGAGCTGCTCCACGAGGAAGTCCTGGGCGAAGGTGGGTCGTAGCTGACGGCCTCCGAGTAGCTTCTCTCGAACGTATTGAAGCTGTCGGCCAGGTGAGTCGCCCACAGCATGTCTCCCACATCCGAACCCGCATACCAAACGGGTGGGTGAACGTCCAAGCCCTTAAACGCACCCGCCCATTGCTTCACCAGGCCAAACGCGACCGCATAGGGCAGGAGTTCTTCGAAAAGCGCCTGATTGGGCTCCCGAGTGGTCATGGCTTTGAGCTGATCCTCATTGGCACGGGCAATAAACTCACGCAAACCCAGGATTTGGGACTTCACTACTCCGCCACTCGGCGTGAGCTTCGACATCCGCCGGAATAGCCAGACTCCTACAGCGAAGGCAACCATCGCGCCAAGCAGACTGGAATATCCCGTCGCAAGGCAGCTAAAGAAGGTGATCATGAGCAGGATCGGGAACGTGACGCACCCGGCACCCCAGCAACTGATTCCGCCTGGGCGAAGAAGGCCCCGTTGGATCATGTCGGCGGTTGCGTGAGTCTCCATGCGGGCAAAGGCAGCCGCAAACGCCCCCCGAAGCGTCACGGGAGTGATCTCCGGCGCATAGGGCAAAAGGTTGTCGTAAAGCTCCCTTTCCAGGCTGGTGAGCCCTCTTGCATGCTCCTTGCCAATCAGATGGATTGCCATGGTCTCGTAGCGCTGGCCTTCGACCTGGATGTTGGCTGCACCCTTCTGGGCGAGGCTGACCATCGCAGCAACGACATCGCGCGGCTGGAATTTCTCATCGATCAGCAGCCCGCATTCGCCGGGGCCGAGGCCGTCGGGAGGCTCGAAGCGAGTCACCAGCGGTCCCATTTTCGGGGTCGGTCGCGTTCGGTAGAAGAGATAGGCCAGAGGAACCGCCGAAAGCGGGATGAGGAAGCCCCAAGGCGACTGGGGGATCTCGCCCATCGGCTGCTCGGGATAGGGCGACTTGAGCGGTGTGAGGTTGCTCTGCTCAGGCGTTATGGCATTCGCCATCGCCGGAACCCGGACCGAATTCGGTGGAACCCCGATGACGAAGCTGAGGCCCTCGTTCAGCGCCAATCCCTTTTTGGCGACGATGGTCAGGCTTCCGGGTGCCTCGGGTTTGCGTGGAGCGAAGTCGATGGAAAGCAGGTCGCTGCGTCCGCCATAGGGTCCGCCCTCGAATCCCTCAAGGGCCAGACGCTCCCCCTTCTTGCCGGTAACCGCGCGGATCAGCACACCCTTGGGGTCACCTGGAGGAAAGCTGATGCCGACCTTGGCCGAGCCGATGGAGGTAGGCCACTGCGAGCCAATCGCGTTCCAGTTGAATTCAACGCGTGGGGGCAGCTTGCCTTCGGCAGGTCGAGGAATGGCGTAGCCCTTCGCCTGGTAACGAATCCGATAGGTGACGGCCCCGCGGAGCGTGATCTTGGGATTCCCGATGCGGATGTTCCAAAAGTCCCCCTCGAACGAGGTTGCAATCTGGCTTTGAACGAACCCCTTGCCCGCATTCTGCTCCACGCTGACGATGCTGAATTCACCTCGCCGGACCACTGCGCCGTCGGGCTTCGAGACCTGGAAAGGAATTCTCCGAATGAGTCCGCGCTGTGGGACCGAAAAGGTCACCGAAATGTTCTCGGTGACGTCGAGTGTCGAATCGGGTCGAATCTGGACGTCGACATCGAACCGTTGGGTCGTGAAGTTCGCCGCCTGAGCGAGAAGGGAGGCCAAAAGCAGGACCCAGGCAACGAGGACGCGGCGCATCACGTTCTACAATCTACCAGCGATGGCCGACGACAAGTCCTTCAATCAGTGGCTTCAGCGCCAGCACGGCATAGGTGCCCTCCTCCTGCCGCTGATCGTGATCGTGGTACTCGTATTGGTGGTCATGCGTCAGCGAGACGAACCAGCGCCGCCGTTTGCCAACGACGCCGTGTTCCAGGACTACCCGCTCGACCCCAAGAACTACTCCGGCCCCGATCCGAAGCCCGAATCGGCCACCCCGACCGAGCAGCCCCCGACCACCCCTCCCGCCACGACAAGCGAAGTCCCCCGCCTTGAGGAGTCGGCGCCGCCTCGTCCAGTACCTGGCCGCGGAGTGCCCCTAGATCCCGAGCGTCCCCAGCAAGACCCGGGTCAGCCGGGCCCGCCAGGGGAGATTGAGTAGTTCAGCTGAGCGCTACGTCCACCAACTGCTCGGGCCTAATGCGCACCCGTGTCGCTCCCGAAAGGTCCCTACTGCGAATCGCGCCAACCAGGTGGACGCCAGCCAGTACGGCCCCGTAGCGCGAGGCTTCCACGCGTACCCACTCCACAACCGGGTCAACCGGAGTGAGATCGGGGAGCGTGAGATTGAGGTGGAGTTGGGATTGCTCTTGGCTCGGAAGAGCCATGGCCAGTCCGTGAACGCCCAAGAACCGCTCGTCACCTTCGCTGCGGAGGTGACGCATTTGCGAAGCCAGCGCCCGCGCGACGCCTGCGTCTTCGGTACTGAGGTTGATGTTCAGGGTGAGGACTGGGTCGCGCCAGCCTAAGACGACCACGCCGAGATGGGGATGGGCCACCTGAGGGCCAAAATCTGGGGCGAGCGTTCGACCGAGGAGCATGCCGAATCCCCCCTTACGCATCCTGGCTAAATCATCCTCCGGTCGAGGCCGCTCCGAGCGCTCGTAGAGGAATACCGGCACCTGATAGAAGTCGGCGAGGGTCCATGAGAGTTGATCGATGTAGCGGTGCAGAACCTGTGGGGCCACGTCGCCCAACGCCACGAACGGGACTACGTCGAGGGCGCCGATTCGGGGAAACACGCCGGTGTGGCGCTGCAGATCGATCCGAGGAAGGGCGGCTACACAAAGACGCTCCATCGCCTCGAACACCGACACCGCCTCGCCTGAGAACGTGCTGACGGTTCGGTTGTGATCGTGGTTGCTTTGCAGGTAGTGGATATCGAGCCGAAACAGGGTCAGGATTTCTTCGAACTCGCGAAGGAGGGCGCGATCCCGTCCAAACGACCATTGGGGGCTCGCGAGAATGCGCATCTACATCCCGACGATGTTGTAGCCGTTGTCGATGTAAATGATTTGTCCGCTGACGCCCTTGCTCAAATCGCTCATCAAGTAAACCGCCGAACCGGCAACCTCTTGCTGACCGAACTTCCGCTTCAACGGCGCTCGCTCGTGAACATAGTCGATCATCGTCGTGAGATCCCTCACGCCACGTGCAGCGACCGTGTTGATCGGTCCGGGCGAGAGGGTATTGACGCGAATCCCCTTCGGCCCGAGGTCCTGCGAAAGGTAACGGACCGCCGCCTCGAGCGCCGCTTTAGCGACCCCCATGACGTTATAGTTACCCACGGCGCGCTGGCTGCCCAAGTAGCTTAGGGCCATGACGCTGGCATCTTCTGCCAATACCGGTTCCAGCGCACGGCAAAGGGCGACGAGGGAATAGGCGCTGATGTCGAGGGCAAGCGCAAAACCATCGCGCGACGTGTCGATGAATCGACCCGCCAAGTCCTCGCGCTTGGCAAAAGCGGCGGAATGAACGAGGAAGTCGATCATGCCGTACTCGTGCTTGACCGCTTCGGCAAGAGCCTCGAGTTGCGCGTCCTCCTGGAAGTCGACCACGAAGGGTCGGAAGCTGGCGTTGCCATCGATCAGCTTGTTCACGCCCTCGAGCATCCGCTCGTTCTGGGCGCCAACCCCCACCAAGGCCCCGTGCGCCGCTGCGGCTTCGGCGATCGCCCAGCCGATCGAGTTCTTGTTGACGACGTTCAAAACGAGCCCTTTCTTTCCTGCCAGCAACATAAGGCCGATTATGCGCGCAAAATGGCGTTATGTTTCGGAGCGATCGTCTGTTGGCGACTTCGGCGGCTGGACTCTTCGTTCTGGCCATCCTGTTGATCGTAAGCGGGTGGCTGCTACACATGCCCTACGAGCCGACCGTCGCTGGAGCCCACTCTTCGGTGTCGGACATGCTGAAGAGCGGATTTTGGGGGTTCCTTGCCAAGTTTCACGATTGGGGAGGGGCGACCCTGATCGTCTTCTCGGGACTGCACTTGTTCGCCATGGTTCTGGCGGGATGGTACAAGGCACCGCATCTTTGGCGATGGTACGGGACGGTGACGATCTTCGTGTGCGCCCTCCTTTTCCAGATCACGGGTCACCTGCTGCCGTTTGACCGGCATGCCGTGCAAACAACGGGGATTGAGAGTGCGGTCGCTGCCCAGGTTCCGCTAGTGGGCAGCGACGTGCGTCAGTTGATGCTCGGGGGCGAGCAGGTCGGCCAGCCGACGCTGAGCGTCTGGTACTTCGCGCATCGGTGGCTGATCCCGATACTCTTTATCATCGGGACTTTGGGTTCGATCGTGTCGCACTATCGATTGAAGGATGTCCAGGAGAACCGGATCCTGATGTTCGTGCCCGCATTGGTCACCGTCCTCTTGGCCCTCTGGGTGCCGATTGCGTTCGGTTCAGCGGCGACGCCAGCTGATTTCACGAGTTTCGATGCCCGGCCCAACTGGTACACGCTGCCCATGCATGGAGCGCTAACGATGTTCAGCAAGGTCGGTGCTGGCTGGATTGGCTCGGCCATCTTGCCCGGGCTGTTCGTGGGCTACTTGATCGCGATCCCACTGCTTGCCAAGAAGCTCACCTCGACGCTGATCCAGTTGATTTTCGATGGATTCCTGGCGTTGTTCCTCGTTGCGGCACTCGCGTTCGGCGGCTCTCCGAGCCCGATGACCGGCAACCAGGACCCCCCGCGCCAGGAAGAAGCACCCGTCGTCCCGAATGACGGGATAAGGATCGATGCGACCCTTGCCGCCAAAGGCGAAGCCCTCTTCGGGTCCGTGGGGTGCAGCGGGTGCCACGGGATCCTTGGGACAAGGTCGAACGGTGGCCCCGATCTGACCGACGTCTGGAAACGACGTCAAGACCCGGCTTGGCTGAAGCAGTTCATCAAGAATCCGAACTCAAAGAAGCCCGGAACGGTCATGCCCGCCTTCGACAAATTGACGGACGCACAGCTATCCGCCCTCGCCGAATACCTTCGCAAACCAAAGACCCGGCAAGGCGGCTAGACTAGCACTCAGCACGTGAACGGATTCACCCAGAAACGGACTTTCTATCTCCTCGTCGCAGTCACGGCGGTGCTGTGCCTGATCTCGATCTCGTATCGCGTCAAGGTCGAGCAAGCCAACCGGACCGCCTCCATCTGCATGGACATGCAGGGCCTGCATGACCTCGGCGCGGTGACGGGGAAGTCCACCGAGGAGGTTCTGATTGAACTGAAGCGTGCTGGCCTGACGGCGGTGACGCTCTCCGCAGATCCGATCGGCGACCTGCTCCAACGTAAAGAACTCCAGTACGAGGGTTCGCCCGCGCCGCTCCTCATCGCGAACAACACCGAGGCAACGGAACGCGTGAAGTTTGCCTTGGCCGCGCGTTTCGGACCGGGACCCTGGGATTCGGTCAAGACCGGGCCGACGGGGACTGCCATGATCCCGGTAGGTTCGATTCCGTTCGACTCGCTGATGGGAGTCTCACTCGGGCTCTCCCCCGCCGATGCTCGCATCGCACGGGCTGCTGGCGTCCAGGTTATCGCGCGCCACGGCAATCCAAGCGGCACGACACCGCGTTATGTCGAGGCGATGCTGAGTCGATCCAAGAAGCTGGGAGCGACGACGTACTTGCCCGAAGGCGACCAAGTCCTCGGTCAGCGAGAACTTCTTGACGAAACCGCCCGCGTGCTAACCGAAGACGGGCTCTTGTATGCGTCTCCCGAATTCTCGAAGCTGGGTGGCGATGTTGCCCTGGCTGAGAAGTGCCAGGAGCGGTTGGTACGCCTCCACAGCGTCCAACAGGCGGAAGTTGACAAACTCACCGCGGATGCCATCGTGGAGCGCTTCGAGAAAGCCTATCGGGAGCGGAACATCCGAATTCTCTTGCTTCGGCCCGTAAGCCAAGCCAGTGAAGATCCGGTGGCAGGGGTGGCAGACCTTGTCGGACAAGTGGCCGCCGCCATCAAACGAGACGGCGGTAACCTCGGAACTCCCGCGCCCTATCGGTCGCCCGAGGTGCCCAAACCCCTGTTCTTGCTGATTGGCCTCGCGGCGGGAGCCTGTATCGTTTGGGTGGGATTCGCCCTGGTGCCTTCTCGAAGGTGGCGGATGGCAGGGGCGATTGCGGTCTTTGCCTTGGCCGGGGCCTGCTGGATGAAGTCGGGACGCGAGTTCATGGCTCTCGCTGCGGCGATGGCGCTCCCGGTAGGCGCGTATCTGACCCTTGATCTCCAGCGGATTCGCCCCTTCCCCGACTTCGCCAGGCTGTCAGCGATCAGCATCGTCGGTGGCTTGTGCGTTGCCGGACTGTTGAATGACCTTCCCTATCTGGTACGCATTGATCAGTTTCCAGGCGTGAAAGCTGCACACTTCCTGCCAATCGTGATCATTGGGCTGGTACTGGTCGGACGTCAGTTCGACTGGCGAGAGGCCTCCAAATCACCCGCGACCTGGGGCTCGGCGGCGATCGGAGCGGTGCTGCTCGGTGCCCTCGCCTTCATGCTCGCCCGGACCGGGAACGACAACCCCGCCGCCGTCAGCGGACTCGAACTTCAGTTCCGAGACCTCCTGGATTCCGTACTCTACACGCGGCCACGCACCAAGGAGTTCTTGATGGGACATCCTGCGTTGATCGTCGGACTGGGCATGCTCATGACGGCGAAACCCAACGAATCCGGGCGAAGTCCCCAGGCCGCATGGGGTGCGCTCCTGATTACGTTTGGGGCCATCGGCCAGACGAGCATCGTCAACACGCTTTGCCATCTGCACACGCCAGTGACGCTGAGCTTGGCTCGAATTCTGATCGGCTGGGTGATCGGCGGTATACTCGGCGCACTGCTGTGGGCATTTTTCCGGGCCAAGTGGCCAACGAAGCAGGTTTAGGAGGAAGGATGGGCGCCCGATTACTCGTCGCCGGTTATTTTGGCTGCGGCAATTTGGGGGACGATGCGATCCTCCTTGGCTTTCTACAGGGACTTCGCGGTCACAACGTCGATGTGATCGTCATGAGCGGCTACCCGGAAGAAACCCATCGACTTTACGGCGTCCGCTGCATTCCGCGCAAGGACAACCAAGCCCTCAACGAAGCGCTCCAGAACTGTGATGCGCTTGTCTTCGCTGGCGGCAGCATCTTCCAAGACGTGACGAGCGTCGCGAGCGTGAACTACTACTCCAGCCTCGTCAGCAAGGCGAAGAAAGCGGGCAAGAAAGTCATCATGCTCGGCCAGGGCATCGGACCCCTCAACAACTTCCTCGGCAAGCGAATGGCGACCAGCGCCTTCAACAGCGCCGACGCAATTGCCGTACGCGATCAAGCCTCCGTTACGACGCTGAAGGCCCTTGGAGTGAAGATCACCCCTCGCGTGACCGGCGACCTCGCCTTCCTCCTCCCGGTTCCGTCGCAACAAGAAGAATCTGCAAGCTTTTCAGTCGGAAACATGAAAACCATCGGCATAGCGCCGAGGCCATTTGGCAAGCACAAGGAAGTCGTCCAGATGTTTGGCGACCTTTGCCGGATGCTCTTCCAAGCCAACCTCATGCCCGTCCTCATCGAGATGGACCACGAGAGCGATCGACAACTGTTGGACGACATCGAGAAGAGCCAGGGTGGCAAAGTGCCGAGCATTCGGAAGGTGACCACGCCGATGCAGCTTCAGCAGCGCATGGCTCGCATGGAAGCGATCATTGCGGTCCGTCTCCACGCTGGAATTCTCGCGACGACGGTCGGCGTGCTGCCGTTCATGGTCAGCTACGACCCGAAGGTGACCGCCTTCGCCGCCAGTATGAATCTTCCGACGCCTCCCGGAGTCATCGGCATGACCGCAAATCGGCTGTTCGAGAACTTTATGGGCTATTACAAGGACCGTGAGCGGCACCTGGCCACGGTTGAGCGCCGCAAAGAAGAAATGGTCAAGCTGGCGCAAGCGAACATGAACTTGTTGTT
This sequence comes from Fimbriimonadaceae bacterium, assembly GCA_019694835.1. The sequence goes on from JAIBBE010000065.1 coordinate 100,741, forward strand.
CGACTTCGTCAAGGTTTGACGCCGACAGCGCGGACCAAGGTCAGAGCTGCCGACGCCATTCTTAGCATGCCTTAGGGCATGGCCGCAACCGACAGCTTCGCACGGCGGATTTTCAGCTGGTAGGACATCGGCGGCAGGCCGCTCCCCCTCGTCGTGCTGACGGCTCGATACTTAGTTTGCACCACACCCGACGAGCTGATGTACCTGCTCAAGTTGGTGGTGAGCGTCTTCGACTGCTCCGCATTGCTCGTGGACGACATCGGGAATTGGCCAATCATGTCCCAGCGCGACGTCGACCAGTTGTAGGCGTAGATCATGCCCGTCACGATCGTCTGCGGATTCTGGTTGGCGACGAAGGCAAACTTCAGCGAAAGCGCTCGACTTGGCGTCGTGCCGGTATTGTAGGTAAACGTAGCCGCCGCGACCTGTCCCAATGCGGTTGACGAGCTTGCAATCGTGTAGCCGCGACCCAGGTTGTTTCCAGACAGATCGGCTAAGGTTCCGCTCAGCCAAACTCCTTCGGTGGTCTGGACCGATGAGGGGAAGACATCGGTGCCCTGCATCGCTCTCGCCTGCTGAACACCCTTGAGGAGGTTGATTCGGCCCTTGCCGAAGATCGCACTCGACCCAATGTTGTCGCAGGAGTTTTCGAGCGCATCTTGAGCTTGCTGTGCCGTTAGGGACGGGTTCGCCGCCCAGATCAAGGCGAGGCCGCCATTGGCGACTGGGGTCGACATACTTGTGCCTGACGATCCACCATATCCACCACCGTTGGTGGTGCTCAAGATGTTCACACCGGGGGCGAAGAGGTGAACGCCTCGTCCGTAGGCTGAAAAGCCGGCCTTCACATCACCAACATCGGTGGCTCCGACTACGATCGTATCGCGGTGCGAGAATCCAGAGAGATCGCGATTGTCGTTGCCAGCCGCATACAGAAAAAGACTGCCCATTGCCTTGATGGCCGTGCCGGTAGTACCCACCGCAGCCGCGTCAACACCCGAATAGCTCGCTGAAACCGTTCGGGCTCCGTTGGCAGCGGCCCATCGGGCGCCGTCCATGATGTCGGCCGTCGATGCTCCGCCTCCGGGACTGTTCGACGTCCGGATCATCATGATCTTGAAGTTCCAGCCCGGTCCGGTAACACCAATCGAATTGTTGCCAACGGCGGCTGCATCGCCAGCCACGTGGGTGCCGTGCCCGTTGATGTCGTTGACCTCGCCTCCGTCGACCTCGCGCTTTCGGTCTACGGAGTTGTAGCCAGGAACGCGATTCGGGGCGAGGTCAGGGTGCGTAATGTCAATGCCCGTGTCAACCACCGCGACCGTCTGGCTCGCAAGCCCGATGACGGTGTCCCAAGCCTGGGGAGCTTTGATCACTGGGTGGTGCCACTGCTGGCCGTACATCGCATCGTTCGGGATACGAAGGGGGTAGCAAATCCAATTCGGCTCGGCGTACTGATAGTCACCGGTTCGCATCAGTTTGAGCGACATTGAGTTCTCGGTTTCGCCCTGGGGAACGCGGATAATGAACTCGTCGGTGATCTCGACGTACTCCACGGAGTAGGGGAGAACCCGCTGGCGGGCTCGAAGCTGGACCAAGCTCATCTCGACCGACCCCAATCCGCGAGCCTTAAGATCGGGAGTTTGAAGGGGCCGCACGATCATCTCGCCGGAAAACTCCTGGATGCCGGGGCGCTCGTAGTAGTGACCCGGTCCCTGGGGGCCGCTGGCAAAAGACGCCGAACCAGCAAGAACGCCAGCGATCACGACGGTGGGGAGGCAGAACAAATGAAATTTCATAAGAGCATTCCTTTTGGCTAGAGGAGGCCAATGGGTATGACGCTATCGAGGGTGCCGGTAGTTCGCACATTCTGCACGACTCACTGACGATCTTGAAGCAAATCGTACTCCAATCTAGGTAAAGAGGGAGGTGCAATTCGTAGGAATCCTCATCAGCATGAACCGAAAAACGACTTTCCTTATCGCCTTCTTCGCCATTGCGGCCTTTTCGGCAGCCCAAGGCCCGATCAAGCGGGCCAAACATCCGGCCATTTCGCCCGATGGCACTCAAGTCATCTTCAGCTGGCAAGGCGACCTCTGGTCCGTTTCGTCAGGGGGTGGTGCTGCGACTCGCCTGACCGTTCATCCCGCCGATGATGTGATGCCGAAATTCGCCCCCGGCGGCGATCGCATCGTGTTCGCATCCAACCGCTATGGCAGCTACGACCTGTTCTCGATCAAGCCCGATGGCAGCGATCTGAAGCGGCTCACCTTCGAGAGCGGAACCGAGTATCCGAATGCCATGTCACCCGATGGGCGCTGGATCTATGGTTACACCACCAACTTCGGGCGCATCGATGTGTTCAAGGTTGCCTCGGGCGGTGGAGATATCGTCCGTCTAACGGAGCATCCCTTCGAACTCGAATACTATGCCTCGATTTCGCCCGACGGCAAAAAAGTCGCCTACACCCGGGGAGGTTCCCCCGGCTCCTGGCGCAACCCTCATGATGGAGGCCCGAACAACGGCGAAATCTGGGTCGGTGACAATGGCACCCCGATCACGAACAACAAGAACCTCACCAACAACGACAAGATGGACCTCTGGCCGATGTACGCCGCCGACGGATCAATCACGTTCGTTTCCAACCGATCCGGCTGGCCGAACCTGTGGCGCATGAACGGCGATGGGGGCGGGGCCAAGCAGCTCACCCGATTCACCGACGGGACGATGCGCATGCCGACGATCAGCAAGAAGGGCGACCGCGTTGCGTTCGAGTTCGAGTCCGACCTGTACGTCTACGATGCCGACAAGGGCGGATCGACCAAGCTCGATATCTCCGTGCCGCAAGACCAGCGCACGAACCCGGTGGCTGACCTCAGCCTTACGACCGGGGTGAGCGACTACGCGGTTTCCCCCGATGGCAAGCGCACCGCCTTGGTGGTGCGGGGCGAAATCTTCCTCATTCCCGAGCGGGGAGGCACGACGCGGCGGCTGACCAAGAGTCCGGCGGTGGACTTCCAGCCGGTTTGGCTGGACAACAAGACCATCCTCTTCGTGACCGGGCGCAACACCAAGCGCGAATTCATGACCGTTGATCTCGACGGGAACGAAAAGGTGTTTCTCGCCGATGCTCAAGACGTGGTCCAGCCACGACTATCGCCCGACGGTAAGACCCTTGCCTTCCATCGGGGCCAGGGTGAAATCTGCGTCATGCCCGCCAGCGGCGGTGCCGCAAAAGTCATCGCAACCGGCGGGTTCGGGGATGCTTTGCGCGGAAACATCAGCTTCTCGTGGTCGCCGGACAGCAAGTGGCTGGTCGTCGATGAGCCCAACAGCCACGGCTCGAATGTGGTGCTCCGCAGCGTCGAGGGCGGAAAGTCGATTCGGATCGCGCGAACGGCACGAGGGGCCCAATCCGTGCCCCAATTCCTGCCCAATGGCAAGGGCGTGTTCTTCATCTCCGAGGAGTATCCGGATGAAGCCGATCTCTACATCGTCGATCTGGTGCCCGCCGACATTACATTCAGCGAAGACGATCTCGACAAGATCGACGCTTCCCGCCCGACCGGCTCCAAGGCCGCCAGCGTCGAGGTTTATGAACCGGGCATCGATGATCGGATGCGCCGCCTGACTCGCAGTGGAGCAGCCCTTCCCGTAGCCTCGCCGGACAGCCGGTCCATCTGGGCGCTCATCGATGGTCAACTCAACGCGATCTCAGTGACGTCCGGAGCCGCGACACCGGTAGCCGCCGTCGTCGGCCCCGCCGTCAACGGCAAGGTCGGAGCAGGCGGGTCAAAGCTGTACTTTGTGAGCGCCGGAAAGCTTAACGCGCTTTCAATTGCCCAAGGAACCGTTGCTCCCGTCAATTTCAACGCTGCATTCTCGGTGAATCTCCGCGATGAGGAGAAGGCGCTGTTCGACGAAATTTGGTGGGCCTTCGACCGCATGTACTACCGTGAGGACCACAACGAGAAGGGCTGGGACAAGCTCAAGACCAAATTCGCGGCGATCGTCCCTCATGCGTTCGACCGCGCGGACTTCTACGCGATGATGGGCGAGATGATGGAGGAAATCGACAGCTCACACCTTGGTGCAACCGCCCCGGCAAGTGCCCCTGCCGAAACCAACGACTCGACCGCCTTTCTCGGGGTCGAATGGGACTGGAATGTCCTCGCGTCGCGGGGAGCCTACGTGGTCGGCAAAGTCTATGACGGCACTCCTGCCGCACATCCACAATCGATGCTCAAGACCGGAGACCGCATCGTCTCTGTTGACGGGGTCGAGCCGGGCAGCTCGAACCCGATGGCGGCCTTATTGAATAAGAAGAGCGGGAAGAAAGTGCAGCTTAAGGTCGAGCGAAATGGCCAAACCATGAATGTGGACATCAAGCCCGCCGATGCGAGCGCCCGAGGAAACGTGCTGTACGAGAACTATGTGGCTTGGCAGCGCGCCGAGGTTGAGCGCTTGAGCAAAGGTGCGCTCACTTACATCCATATCCAAGCGATGGACGAGACCTCCTATCAGCGCTTCTTACGCGAAATTCGAACCTATGCCGATGGCAAGAAGGGCGTGCTGCTCGACGTCCGCTTCAACGGCGGGGGTTCGACCGCTCAGAAGATCTTAGGCGTTCTGGTCAAGCAGCCTTGGCTCATCCGTACCTCGCGCAGCGACCCCGCTTACAAGGTGAGCGAGAACATCTATCGTGGTGACAGTTTGGAGTTACCAACCGCGCTTCTCACCAATCAGCACTCGTTCAGTAATGCGGAAATCATGTCCGAGGGTTTCCGACGCCTCAAGTGCGGTCCGATCATCGGTGAGCCGACGGCGGGCGGCGTCATCGGCACATCGCAGATGAGTTTCTGGGATGGTGGCTCGATCCGGATCCCCGCTGCCGGTGCCTACACCATCGATGGTGTGAACCTGGAGCGCAATGGCCGCCCCGTTGACTTCCTCGTCAACTTCGATCCGAACGCGTGGCTCGCTGGTCGCGATACACAGCTCGAAAAAGCGGTCGAGGAGCTCATGAAGATCGTCAACGCCCGCAAGTAGGCGAATATCAAGATTTCGTCGGCACGAACCATCCGACGGCTACCGAGTCCAAGGATGATGAGTGGTAGCCATCGGATGTTTTCGTGTCGGCGACGAAACTCACAGCTTCCGAAGCACGCTCAGCACGCTGGAGTAGTCGTCGGTCCACAGGGGCACCGTTGGCGAGGTTTTCGTCGGCGTCCAGCGAGGGTCTTCGGCGATTGCGCCAAGTGCCGATTCGCTGTTTGCCATTAGGGTCCACGTCGAACTCGCCTTCTGCTTTTGCCGCTCCTCCGGAGTCGTGAGGTCCGAGCGGGTCAGCGTGAAGAGCCCGGCGTCTTCGGCCAAGCGACCCAATACCGGCTCGAGGTCGAGGTGGCGATTCGAGATATGGAAAGCGAGGACGCCATCGGGCAAGAGCCGTTCACGATACATCGCCAGAGCTTGCTTGGTGATCAGGTGAATGGGCACCGAATCGGAACTGTAGGCATCGAGCACGATGAGTTTGTACTTCGTCGGGGAAGCGGCTAGAGAAAGCCTGGCATCCCCGAGGATGACCTTTGGCTGAGCAGGGCTGTCGGCCAAATAGGTGAAGAACCGTGGATCGCGGGCGACCTTCTCGACCTCGGGGTCGATTTCGTAGAAGTCCCACGTCTGACCCGCTTTGCTGTAGCCCGCGAGCGAGCCGACGCCGAGCCCAACCGCTGCGATGGAAGCCCCCTCAAGGTCAAGGGTGTCGAAGACTTCGCCAATGGGTCCGGTTGGATAGTAGTATGAAAGCGGCGTCCGCGCCAGAGCGGGGTCGGTCGCCTGGATACCGTGCAGGGTCGTGCCATGCAGAAGGCGGCGGTAGTCCTTGCCCGCGTCCTCGCGCACTCGCAAGACACCAAAGAACCCGCGATCCTCATAGACCACACGCCCGATGGTTCCTTGCTGCCAGAGGCCCACCAGATAGAGGGCCACCACCGCGAGGGCAAATCGAGCCGGTCGCTTGACGAACAGCAGCGCCATCAGCGCGGGAGCGGCGAACATCACCGGCCAGGCTCGCCAGCCGTAAGTGAGACCTTGACCCTCCTGGTATCGGATCAAGATGACGGCCAGGCAGGCTACCGAGAGCGGACCGGCAAGGTCCAGGACGAAGGGAGGCACTTTCCCCGGCTTCTCGTCCGGCTTAGCAGCCACTATTTCCGCAGCGACTGAATCGCGAATGGAAGAAAACGGATCCGACGGTACCGCTGGCATCCTGCCGGCCTCCCCTTGCAATTGCTCCGTATGCGGTGCCGGCAGGATGCCAGCGGTACGGTTAGGGCTTCCGATTTCTGCAAGCATTTCCCTAGAACCATGTTTCGGCAAGAGTAGGCAGGCGAGGAGCAGCGTCAGGGGATATTCGAGAATCGACTTGAACGCGGTCGGCGCAATAATCGCGTTAAAGAGGCCGCCAAGCACGCCGCCGACCGACATCAAGAAGAAGAACTCGGTCAGATATCGGACTGAAGGGCGGTCGTTGGCCATCTCCCCGTGACACACCATTGCGGCAACGAAGAACGTTACCAGGTGCAGCGGAAACAGCCACGCAAGCGGCTTCGTGATCGGGATCGCGAGGGCCAGCACGAGCGCGACCAAGAGCGGAGGCAGGGCGGCCACCATCCACTTATGCGGAATCAGCGGCTTTCGTGCGAAAACGATGATGAACGTCAGGAGGTAGAGCGCCAGCGGAATCACCCACAGCATCGGCACCGCTGCGATGTCAGTGCTCATGTAGGTCGTCGCCCCAATCATCAGGCTCGACGGCACGAAGGCCAGGAGAATCCAGCGGATGCGGCGCGGCCACGTCGGGGCGGCAAGACGACCAGCGTCTTCGGGTGCCGGTGCATTCCATTCCAGTGCTCCCGGAGTCTTCCAGAGAACAGCACCGCAGATGATGACGAGCACGACATACAAGCCATATCCGAACGCCCACAGCCCGCTCTGGGCCGCAAGTCGGAGTTTCGGCTCGATGAGCAGCGGATAGCCCAGCAAGGCGATCATGCTGCCGATGTTGCTGGCAGCGTAGAGGAAGTACGGGTCGGCCGCGCCCTTCGACCCGGTCGCTGCATACCAGCGCTGCAAAAGCGGACTCGTGCTCGACACGACGAAAAACGGGAGCCCAACCGACGCCGCCATGGTGATCAGCAGCCACAAGACCGGGCTCTGACCGCCCACCGGGTCGCCCGTCCGGATGGCGATCGGCATCAGGACCAGGGGCAAGAGCACGAGAACGGCCTGAATCTGGATCTGCCGCTTCACCGAAAGCCGTCCGCTGAGATGTGCGTAGCCATAGCCAAGCAGCAGGACCGCTTGGTAGAACATCAAGGCGGTGTTCCACACGCTTGGCGAGCCTCCCAGCAAGGGTAAAACCATGCGGGCAAACAGAGGCTGCACCAAGAACAGCAGGAACGCGCTGACAAAAATCGTCGCCGTAAACAGCGCCCTCACCGGCATCCACCTGCGTTGCACCGAAGCATCGGGAGTTAGGACGATCAAAGGAGGGCCCGAGGGGCGGACGCGCGCCGCCGAATCTTGCGCCATAGCAAGATTATCGGGTGCGCGGGTCGCGGGGCACAGGCCGGATCGGGCGGGGCGGTAGGAGGCGTCGGCACGAACCATCCGACGGCTACCGCAGATTTCTTGATTTAATGGCTGGTAGCCGTCGGATGGGTTGTGCCGACGTTCCCGCTAATCCCCGTTGAGGCCGTAATTGATCGACAGGATGGCGTAGTCGGCAATGTCGACGCCGTCGTCCCCGTTCAGGTCCGCTTCCGGGTCCCAGTTGCCATCACCCGGGGCGGAATTGTAGGCAGAAGACAACCGAGCGTAGTCCCCAATGCCGTTCTCGTTGTCGCCGTCGATGTCGCCATTGACCAAGACGAAGTCAACCCCACTCGCTCCCGAGAACCCGACAGCGACGGGCGTCCGGCGTTTGCGAAGCCAGTGGCTCGCCTTTGCCGTCACATGGTAGGAGCCGGTGATGATGGCGCTCGTCGAAAAGCTGTAGTTCCCTGACCCATCCAGAACCACGTTCCTCGTCTCGAGCAAGGCGCCCGTCACGGAATTGCGGATCTCTATCGTTACCGTTCGGCCCGCGACCGGCCCCGTCCAATCACCCAACGTCACCCGACCGGAGATTGGCAGCGTCGGCGCGGGGATGCGGAGGTAGTACACGTCCTGTTCGAGGTTGAAAGTCGCACAGTAGGCCACATCGGCACCGGCGTTGTCGCTGATCATCCCGATATAGTCCCCCATCTTGTTTTGGTTAGGGTAGCCAAGCGACTGGTTGAACATATTGCTCACCTGCTGGTTGGCCGAAAAGGTCTGGCCAGCGTCTAGCGAGTAAGCGTAGTAGAGAGCCGATTCGGTGTTGCCGGGGCTGAGGCGGGTATCGTTCCAGACCACGTCGAGTCGACCACTGGGAGCGACGGACAGCGTTCCGAACCAGTGGTATTTTCCTTGGTTGGCCGGGTCGTCGTTGACCCGCTTCACCGGACCCCAACTCGCGCCGCCATCGGTGCTGCGCCGCAGCTTGACATCAAGGGGATTGGAAGCGTCGCCACTGATCGAGCAGAGCATATAGATGTTGCCCCGAGCCGGTCCGAGCCCTCGATCGCAGGCAATCCAGACTTGACCGCCGAGTCCGCCGGGGTTGATGGGCAACCCGTAGGTGATGTCGCCACCCATGTCAACAAAGACCGAGAGATCGAAGGTCGGCGTGATGGCCGAGTTCTTCGCGTTTGACGATCGGACGAAGCGGAGCGAGGGCAGGTTGCCATCAGTGCCGCAGATGTAGACCTCGCCATTGGGACCGATATCGACCGTGCCCCACACCGGACGATCCGGGATATTGATCGGGTTCATCCATGTCGCACCACCGTTGGTGGAGCGGCTGAACTGACGACCGCCATAGTTGTTTCCGGCGGTACTCCAGATTTGATAGAGAAAGCCATGGCCGGTGCTGTTGGTCAGGTCCGACGCAAACCACTGCTTGTCGCCGCCGGTTGCGGGCCCAAGATTGGTATAAGTTTGGCCAAAATTCGTAGACTTCCAGAGATCGTCATAGAAGGTCTCAAGAAGGCTCAGATAGTAGAAGCTGGAGCCGCCGTCGCCGCCGAGAACCGGGTCGCTGCGGAAAACGTTGTTCTGCAAGACGCCCGGGAATGTCCAGGAGGCGCCGGCATTGGTTGTATAGGCGTACCCCGCTTGGCGGAAGTTGGAGGCCACGTTATTGAACTGCCGCCAGCCAACCGCCATACGGGCGTGGTTGGTCGGGTCGACCCAGATCGAGGGCTCATTCGCCGCATCGCCAATGATGTTGTTGCCGTTCGCGTTCACGTTGGTCTGAACGCTCGACAGAGGTCCAAACGAGTTGTGGCCGGGCGGAGACTCCAGATTGAACGGAGGCGGGAGAGGAGGGTCGCCGTATTCCTCCAGCGGCTCAAGCAAGAGCGACTTTTTCTGAGCGGAGACGGGAATCGCGACGACAGCCAAGGCGGCAAAGACAAACCAACGAACCATGCTGTCATTGTACGACGGGTTTCGTTGAAGCGAACGGGCTTGGCGAACGATCCACAAGAAAGGGGCCGCGCGTTCGACGCGCGGCCCCTTTGGCAACTTGTCAGTGGACTAATGGGCGATGAGAAGCTCACTCGACGAGGCCATCGAAGCCACCCCCTTTAGGGGCATGGTCTCGAAAGAAAGGCGTCGCTTGCCGGATTGCAGACAGTGAAGTGCGGACAGGCGAATGTCCTCCATCAGCCGCTCTTGGCTGCGCTCCAGTCGCGATAACCGCGAAGCGGCATCGAAATCCAAGTCTTGCTCGAGGATGAAATTGCCTCGCCTCAGAGTTCGAAGCTGATATCGCAACGTGCGTACCAGAGACATCAGACGGCGCGCTTTCGCCATCGGGGGCAGGTCGCAGCTTTCGATTTCAGCCACTGCCTGTCGGACTTCATATTCAGATAACATCGTTACCTCCTCCGGGTGCTTCCCGGTTCTTGCATCGGCCTACGAGGTTAGCTGTCGGGTTCGGGCCAAGAACTACCCGTCGTCGATGTGACGATACACCCCAGATTTGGTTCCCCCGCTGCCCTTTTGGACATTCGGCCTTGGACTTTTGAATCTTACCAAGATACAAGACGCCGTTGGCAACGTCTCGTGTTCCTATTTCTTGATGATCGGATGATCGGTATGGCGACTGGAGCAAAAAAAGGCCGACCGGATGGAGAGGAATCCCGGTCGGCGATGCTTTTCGTTTCCTGTCCGACGCCGCCTCTGCGGGCGGCTGTCGGTTGATCGTTTGGGTTGTTTTTGGAGGAGCGTATTCGCTTGTGGATTCATTATCCGCCATCTTTGGACCAGAACCAAGGGTTTGGGGCGAAGTTGGTTCCTTCGACCTACCCGCTGATGTAGTCGTAGACGGCAAACCCGCCCAGGAGGGCCAAAACGGTCCAGTTATAGACGGTGTGGGCGAGGATGGAGCGCCGGATGCCGCCTCGGAAGTACTGGTAAGAAAACCAGAGTCCACCGATCGAAATCGCCAAGCCGAATCCGATGGGCACCCCAATGATGCAGTGTGCGAGCCCGAAGCGAATGGAGCGCCGAACAGCGTGTGGCCAATCGCGGGTGCGAAGCCGGAACCTGTACTCCTCGATCCTCGCGAGGCGGGGAATGTTCAGCATCAATAGCAGGTAAAAGAAAACGCCGAAGTACGGTATGCCAGCAGGAGCGACCATGAGGTTCGTGCCCGATTCGCCGCGTCGGGCCAGGAGGTTCAGCCACGAAAACCCGAAGACGTCGGGCCAAGCCATCCAGAGGAGCGCTCCCGCGACCAAAACCAGACTGAAGATGACCGTGCTTTGGCCAACCAGTCCCAGGATTCTCGTCCAAGACGTGCGGCAAAACATCGCGTATTGCCGCCTCAATCCACCCTTCGCAATGTAGCGGATGAAGTCGTAGGTGAGATAGCCGCCCACGAGGACTTTGAGGACATCGAGCGGCGTCATGGTTAGTGGATTGTGGCCCGTCGACCGTTCGCTTTGGGCGTCATTTCGACGGAAGGAGAACCCACGCTGTTAAGAACCGTGCAGGGTGGCCGGGGTGATGAAACTGTGCACCCCGGTGTTGCCCATTGCGGGAATCTCGTCCGAATAGGCTTTGCCGCGGACTTCGACTTTTGCGTGAGACTTTCCCCTGGGGCAAGAGCACTCGTCCCTTGGCGGAACCGGGGTGCACGATTTCATCACCCCGGCCACCCGCGTGTCTTCCTCCAACGCGAGTACGTTCGCGCTCACCTGCCCAAAAGGACAGGGGGACTACTGACAAAAAACAAAGCGCCCTTCTGAACGAGTCAGAAGAGCGTTTCGCACATTTGAAAGTTCCAGACGCATGAACAATTTCGACCTGGATATGGTGAAATCCGACTTGCGGACCCACGTTCTTATCCTTAAAGGAGGTGATCCACCCACACCTTCCGGTACGGGTACCTTGTTACGACTTAGTCCCCCTTACTCCCCTCACCTTCGGCCGCTCCTTCCTTACGGTTAGGCCACGGACTTCGGGTGAAGACAATTCAGGTGACTTGACGGGCGGTGTGTACAAGACCCGGGAACGTATTCAACGCAGTATAGCTGACCTGCGTTTACTAGCGATTCCGCCTTCATGCAGTCGAGTTGCAGACTGCAATCTGAACTGGGGGCATATTTTTGGGATTTGCTCTACCTCGCGGTTTCGCTGCCCTTTGTTTTGCCCATTGTAGCATGTGTGAAGCCCCAGGCGTAACTGCCATGCTGACTTGACGTCATCCCCACCTTCCTCCGATTTACACCGGCGGTCTCCTGTGAGTCCCCAACTTTACTTGCTGGTAACACAGGACGAGGGTTGCGCTCGTTGCTGGACTTAACCAAACACCTCACGGCACGAGCTGACGACAGCCATGCAACAAGTGTCTTCACGTCTTCCTTGTGGGAAGAGGGCCCAATTTCTTGGGATTACGATCGATGTCAAACCTGGGTAAGGTTCTTCGGTTAGTATCGAATTAATCCACATGCTCCACCGCTTGTGCGGGTCCCCGTCAATTCATTTGAGTTTCAACCTTGCGGCCGTACTCCCCAGGCGGGATACTTAATGCGTTA
>JAIBBE010000023.1 GCA_019694835.1 Fimbriimonadaceae bacterium
GACCACCGACGGAAGCGGAAAGGACTCATCGAGAACGCTCGGCAGTTCAGCAGCGGGCGCGGGATGCCATTCGAGCAATAACGGCAGCGGTCTTGTGAGGGAATCGGTATTCACGCGCCTCCTGGGTCAACTATCCTCTTCACGCCCCGCAACGTCCTTTGTGTAGCACGATGGCGCGTCGGTCAGCGAGAAGAATCGACATGATTCACGAGGCCTCTGCTCAAGAATGGGTGACAGTGCGCGGCGCTCCCTCCACTCGCGATAACACCAATCCGGTTGGCGAACCGTTGGCTCCTTCTCCGCTGCCGTCAAGCGACGCGACTCAGGCCCTCGCGAAAGTGACTTCGCGCCCCTGCGTCCGGCGGATCAGCTTGACGCATTCACGGCCGATGTCCTACAACAGGATTTCCTTTCGCGTGAGAACCGCATGGTTTCTCGCACTTCGTCCCTGGGGGCCGATGGATCGGTCTCCAGGGACGCTTTTGTTGGGCGACGGCGCAGACGCCTCTTCTTCCTTGGTGAGCATTCCCCACGCTGGGCACGAGAGCGGGCACCAACGGCATGCGTGTCGTTTGTGTCTTCCGCGAAAACTGTGGGGATTGCCATCAGCAATCGCGTGATCGGCGCGTTCGCTCTTTAGTCGCTCGGTCAATCGACTTGCTGCTCGCCGCCAAGCGGCGACAATGAATCGATCGCAGGATGAGGGACCATGGCATGCCGACGCCGACGGGACAGGATTCGATTCCGATACGCTTCACGCATGCGCAGCGGCTGGCGGTCGGCCATCTGTTGCCGGAGTTCGCCGAGCGCCTGCTGCTGGACTGCAAGAATCAGCGGACACTCACCTTCTCCCGGGAAGAATTGAGCAGCGTCGAGCGATTGGGGGACAGGCGGGGGGATTTGCCGGCCAACGTGCGGCCGCATGTCGTCCGCAACGTCGCCTACCTGGCCCGAAAGGCGTTGGAGCAATTCGAAATCGACGAGCGGGTGCGCACCTCGGCGGTGGTCTTCCGATTCAAGTTGACGCTGCTGGAGACGAAGCCGCCGATCTGGCGACGCATCGAGGTTCCTGATGGCACCCTCGACTCCCTACACGAGCACATCCAATGCGCGATGGGCTGGACCAACTCGCACTTGCACCAGTTCGTCATCGGCGGCCGAACCTACGGCGACCCACAACTCTTGGACGATGGGTTCGAGGACAACGAGTTCGAGGATTCGACCGACATTTGGCTGAGCGATCTGTTTGCCAAGGTTCGGCGTCCATTTCGCTTTGAATACCAGTACGACTTCGGGGACGACTGGCGGCACGAGGTGGTGCTGGAAGAGATCGGGGGCAAGGAGCCGGGCAGTGTCTATCCGCGCTGCGTGGCGGGGGCGCGCGCCTGTCCGCCCGAGGATGTGGGAGGCACGTGGGGGTATGAGCATTTCCTGGAGGTGCTCCAGGATCCACGGCACGAAGAGCACGAGGATATGTTGACGTGGGCCGGCGGGAAGTTTGACTCCGAACGGTTCGACACCAAGAAGGCGACCAAGCTGATGCAGAAGGGGCTACCGAACTGGCGGGACATGTTGTAGCGATGCCGACCGGCAAGGATGTTCCTTTTGATCAAGCTCCCTCTCCGCCTTCGTCGGCCTGTCATCCCTCGGGGGCTCGCTCCATGAGGCCGTAAGGTCCTTGGCCCCCGAGGGAAGATGGGCCAGGCGAAGGCAAGACGCCCCTCTTATCCGCGGCGAAGCCCTTTCTCTTCCCACCGCCGCCTTTGTTGGCCCGATTCCGGACGGGGCTCGAAGCGACTCGATTAGGACGTTGCGGCTGAAATCCGCGGCGGCTTCCTGACATAATGAAGGATGAGAGTGAGGCAAAGTTGCCAAGCCGCTGAGGAGCCAGGGCAGGTAGGAAAACAATGCAGATGCCAGCGATCGCGGAGTTTCGGCGGCTTGTCGATGGGACTTCGGATGAAGTCGCGCAAGCCAACGACCTGCGCCGAATTTACGGAATCGTGGGCCTGCCAGCCGGCCCCGGGCTGAAACGAAGTGAGGTCTCGGCTCACCTTACGGCCGAGATCCAGCGTCGGCTTCCCCGCGACCTGCGAGCGATTTGGCTCTGGGTGCATCAACTCCAGCAAGGGCTGATCGTCGAACACGTCCTCTCGGGGGCTGCGCTCGAACTGTATCTTTCCGTCGCTACGGCGCTGCGCGGTGCTGCCCACGCCGTGCGCGGCAGCGACGCGCATTCGGAAGAACCGGCCTGGCCAGAGATCGTCCAGCTATGTCGCCATTCTGCGGAATTGAACTTGGGTGTTTACGCCATCAGGGGCAATGACCTGGCGACGCATCATCCGCGGGCAATGGCGGTGGCACAGGCCGCCCTGAGACTGCGTGAACGAGGATACCAATGCGAGGTTGAAAACGGCATTGCCATAGTACCCGAGCCGGAACGCCGCAGGATCGTCGCCGCGATGGAGGAACAGATTTCAGCCTTGGGAGAGGTCAATGTGGCCGCAGAGATCTTCCGCTGCCTGACACCGCGATGGAACGGGGCCATGCATCGACACCTCTTGGGGCAGCGCGTGAACGCCCTGGGAACCGGGGTGCGACCGGAAATGCCCTTCGGCTATCTGCTGCAACTGGCAGCGAAACACCTAGGCCGCGTGCCGGCTCCGGACGCACTCAGCCGGGGTGGTTGGCAACGGCTGCTTAACTTGGCTATCGATTTCGCGGCGAACTATGACGTCCAGCCCTATTCGACGTGGGAACTGGAAGGAGTGAATGCTGTCTCGCTGGACGGCTTCGTGACGGAGCTTGCGCTCTGCGATCGCTTCTTTGGGCTTCGCCAGTTCAGGCCGACAGACGTGGGCGATGCGGTGCGTGGGCTGTTCGACTGGGTGTCCGAGGATCAAGAGTCGCAACTTGGGTGGAGCGTGGTCGCGGCCGCCGACGTAACGGATGCACTCTTGCGACAGACCGCACCTGACGCTGGCCCATCCATCTTTGGCGCCCAGGAGATCGAACACCATTGCGGTGCCGTTCCGCCTGAGCAGGTGGAGCGAGTTATCGGCTGCTTGACGCATGCGGCGCGGCCGAACCAGCAGTTCGTGCTGCCAGAATCTTCTTCAGAGGCGACGTTTTCGGCGAAGCCGCTGGTGCGGCTTGACGACGGGAGGCTGATCCTGCTTGATGCCAGCAGTTGCGCCTCGTCATGCTTCGAAGCTCTGGCCGGCGCGCTGTACCACATCGACCGCAATGCATTCTCGCACATCGGACTGGCCGTGGAGCGGTTCCTGCTGCGACGAATGGCCGAGCACAGCATGGAGGTTGTCCGGGGTGTCTACGAGCATCCGGAAGGGATGGGGGAATGCGACGCTGTGATCGAGACTTCCGACTGCATTCTCTTCGCCGAATTGAAAATCAAGAGTCTGACGCGCGCCGCGCAAGGTGGCGGCGACCTGGCAATTCTTGTGGACTTGGGCGCGAGTCTGTTTGATGCCGCGGCCCAATGCAACCGCCACGAGCTGGTGTTGAGGAAGCGGGGCTCCTTGACGCTACGGCAAGAGGACGGGTCGGAGCGGGTGATCGAACACCGGGACCGGAGAATCGAGAAGTTGGCGCTGACGTTCGATGAGTTCGGTAGTTTTCAAGACCGGACCGTGTTGTTCCGACTCTTTGCGAGTTGTATCGGATCTCGATTTGAGGCCATTGACCAGTCGCTGCAGCCGAAGCTTGAGAACCTCAACAAGAAGGCCAAGGTCCTGGCGGAGCAGTTCCGCGAACTTGGGGATCTCGACCAGAGACTGGCAAAACGCCCGTTCTTTCCGTTCTGGTTCTTGAGTGTTGGACAGGTGCTAGTCCTGCTGGATCCCGTCGTATCGAATGAATCATTCAAGGAGCAGTTGTGGCTCACGCGCCATGTCGCCACGCACACGCTCGACTTCTACACGGACCTCGCCAGCATGCGACAATTAAGAACCGGAAAAACTGATCGGTGAGCCGCTTGGACGGTCCGCCCCAGAGCCGATTGAGGTCATTCGCGAGTCGGCACATCATGGCCGGGTTGGGCGCCAATATGGTCGCATCCGTTCTAGTGTCGCGTTAAATCGCCGCAATGGGGACAGCGCCACCGCTGGCGCGGGACAAACCGCTTTGCAGAGCCATAAGCTGGAGAATGAGCGTCGACAGCGTGAGGTCTTCTGCAGAGAAAGCTTCCATAGGCGCCCTCTCCGCCTTCGTCGGCCTGTCATCCCTCGGGGGCTCGCCCCGTGAGGCCGTCAGGCCCTTGGCCCCCGAGGGAGGATGGGCCAGAGAAGGCCAGGCGGAGCAGGCAGTCTCCCAACCCGCTGCCCCCCCACCGCTCCGCCTTTGCCGGTCCGATTCCGGAGGGGGCTCGCCGCGAATCCCCTGCGCCAGCGCCATCACGTTTTCTCGTCCGACTTGTTCACCAGCCACGGGGGACTCAAGTGGCTGCGCGATGTGGAGTCACGGCCGCACCGGGACATGCGGCGCAACTCCCCCCTGCAAACCACTTGGCGCTTCAGCAGAGGCAGACGTGATACCAGTACCCGAGCGCCACGGACGGTCGATGCTTGGCTGGAATTTCCACCACCAGAGGACTCCCTGGTTTAGATCCGTGAAAGCAGGACCAGGACTAGAACGGCCACCAAGATAGAGCGGGCAGGAACGAGCGACGGATCGGTGCTGTTGAGAATCGAGCGAATCAGCAGGATGAGCAGCAGAGTCAGGAGGCCGTCGAACATGACCGTCTCGTTTGTGGTTATCCCAAAACGTTGAGGTCCGGGTGGTGCAGCGAACCTCAAGTTAAAACCACGTTCGACGGCGACGCTTAGAACTCGCCGTTCTCCTCAGCGTGGCCGTTGGCGCTGGCGCCCGCGGCCCCATGCGAGAAGATCCAGGAGTGGGCCTGGTCGGCGACCTTGGCGATGAGCGGCAGGTCGTCGCGGCCGAAGCTCTGCGAGTCCTTCCAGGTGTCGCCATCCTTGTAGAGGCGGGTGAACGTCACGTTGTAGCGCGTGCCGTTCTCCCCGCTGTTGGCCCAGATCGTGCCTTTGATTCGCCCCAAGCGAATCTCGTGCGCGGGCTTGTTGCCTTTGCTGGGTTGCGTCTTTTGAGTCGTAGCCATGAGAAAGTCTCCTTCTGCAAAAAAGAACGTTCAGAACAACACCGATGCGTCCCCCACGGAACCGTTCCGTGGGGGAACAACGCCCCTCCGCTCCGGCGTGGGAACGCTCCCACGAACCACCGGAGCGGAGGCGTCCAGGACTCACCAGTCGGTGAAGTCCATCTTCTTCCATGTTGCCAGGCACGCCGCATGAACGACGGCCCGACTCCAGTCCCATGGGAGGAGGCGGCCGGGAATGACATCGGGTGGAAATCCTCCACGATTGATCCACGAGAGCAGATCCAGCGCCGCTCTCCTCGCTTCCTTCTCGTCTCCCGCTTCGAGTGCATCGAGCAGTCGAGTCCAAACCGCTTCTGGGTCCATAAGGCCTCCTAGCTGACAAGCTCCAGAAGCCGCGCGGCTTTGACATCGGCGCCGACGCGGTCGCCAGCGTTCTTCTCCTCACCGGCGATGCGCGTGAGCGCATCGACGAGCGAGAAGATGGTGAACCGCCCTTGCTCACGTCCGATTTCCAGGGCTCGCTTCGCCAAACTCTTAGTTACCCCATGCCTGGCGAGCGCTTCCAGGACCTCTTCCGCGTCGTTTCCGAGTCGCGTCTGCATCGCCTTCTTGATGACGCGGACGAAGCCGTCTTTGCGCTCGTCCCGTTTGGCGACCAGCCCTTCGACGATCCGGCGGATGTCGCCGAGGCAGTCGTGGACATTGGCCGTGTGCTTGCGGGTGAACTCGACGACCTCGACCGCGTCCCAGACGATGTGGTTCTGGCAGACGGCCTGAAACCAGAAGGTCTCGATGCCGATCGACCGTTTGCCCACCTCGCTGTTCCAGACGAAGAATCCGGGCGCGAAGGCCTCGCCGTCGATCTCGGTCCACCCGGTGGGGTCGATCAAGAAGGCGAAGAGGTCTTGCTCGCCGCAGTAGAGTCCGGTGCCGCCGCGCTCGCCGCTGAGACTGTCGGCCGCTTTTTGCGGCGGCTCGAAGTCGACGGCGAACTCGCCGAGCATCGCCAGCAGGTCGGCGTTGTAGAGCCGCGTGTAGCTGACACCGTGGATCGAGCGGACGCGGCGGTCGTCGGTGAAGACTTGCAGAGGCTTATTGCCCCTGGGCATCGTCTCCGCGAAGACGGTCCGCGCCGTTGGCGCCGAGAGCCGGTTGACGGTCTCCTTGCTGACGCCGGCGAAGTGGCAGAGCTGGCCGAAGGACCAGTCGTTCATGAGGAACGCGCCGTCGCCGCCGAGCGTGAGCCGCAGTCCGCCGGCTTCCGCTTCGGGCAAGATGGCGATCGGCGCATGCCAGCGGTCGAGGGATTGCTCCTTCTCGCGCTGGCAGTGACGCATGAGGTCGGATAGCGAGGCGAAGCATTCGTCCTCGGTCCGGGCAAACAACTCCTGATGAGCGCGCATGAGATTG
>JAIBBE010000035.1 GCA_019694835.1 Fimbriimonadaceae bacterium
ATGAATGTCAAGGATCAACCGGAGTAACTGTCAACCATCAGCCGAAGCCGAAACGACCAGCATCAACCGGAGTAATACAGAGTTGCTGTGGGGCGGGCGGGGCTCGAACCCGCGACCAATGGATTAGCGAACGGGAGTCCCGGTCAAAGCCTTACGAGTCCGAATAGTGCTGTCCCGCAGACGAATTCACGGGTAACAGGAACTCATTGAGGTCGTCTGATTCCGGTCGTTTCCTGGACATATTCGATGAATAAACGATGACCGCGAAATCGGGCTCACAATGGGTTTGCTGGCCGGAGCAGCCTCCGTGATCGAGCGTCCCTGGGCAGCAATGTTCAGAGTAGCGACGTCTGCGGGGACGGCCGCTGTGACGGGAAGCCGATTCCCCGAAATGGATGGGGCGGGACGCGCACCGTTCGGTGACCGTCCCGCCCCTGCCGGCGTTGTCCACTAGGCCGCGCTATCGTCCGGGTCTTTGAATTGCCGAGCCTCCCATTCCTCGACGTCGGTGAGCAGATAGCGCACGTACCGACCGATCTTCGCGTAGCGCGGACCAGTCCTCTTCGAAGCCCACTCCGCAACGGTCTTCACGGGTACCCGCTCACGTTCGGCAACCTCTTCCCGTGTCAACCAGACACGATCTGGTTCATTCACAGCTAACTTCCTTCCTGTACTGGTGTCAGGCCCTATCGGGGCCTTAACAGCAAGCTTCAGACCTGATCCGACTTTTAGCAGCCTCGAGTCGGCCAATCTGGCTAAGGATTTCTTAAGGACGTTCGATGGGGTTCCTATCAATTCCGGCCGACGCCTGACGAGGGATCGCCTTACCCGTCGCGGTTACACAGCAGCGCCGCCGTATTCCTCTGTGTCAGATTCATCGTCGTCGGGTTCGTACACCACGAACAACGCGTCGACGTCTCCCGTCGCCCCGACGCGAGCGAACCTGTCAATGTGATCGGATCGGTATTCATCCATGTGCACCGGGATCGCGATCGCGGTTAAGAGTGCCCTCATTGCCTCATTGAGGCACTGATGGCCGAGGTTGAACGCGAAGACCGCCACAGATTGGCAGGCTGTTTCTGATACGGGACCCCCATGTATGGCTGAATTGCGTAGACGCCTTAGGCGTGCGAGTTGGCGGTCGAATCGACGGCACTGCTCGTCTAGACGCAAGACCATTCCCGCCGACGACGCCAGTAGAGTCTCAATTTCACCCAGCCCTCGCTTCAGAAAGTGCTCGGCATAGATGTCGCCCAGCGCGGAAACTTCATCGACGGCAGCACGAACATTGAAGTATTCATGTGCACCGATGGTTCGCATCAGTCGCTGCCGAATGTCGAACAGAGCCCGTTGAGGCGCGCTGGGCGCACCTGGGCGACGGTCTGGAGCATGGTCAATCGCAGCCTTTGTGAAGTGGCTTATTAAGCCGACTACCTTCACACGAGCCTGGGCCTTCTTGAAGTAATCAGAAGCGAAGTCAGCCCAATTCTTCACTCCACCAGTTGTCCAGACGTTCACATGCTCGATCGCCCGTACCGCGGCCATTACGACTGCCTGCGGACTCTCGTCGTTCGCCGCCTTGAGAGCAGAACTCATCCCGATCGCATCCTGCAGATCGTGCATTGATTGAGCGTCCAGCATCTGATTTGACTGCGACATTCGACGGACGTCACGAGCGAACCGGTCGTTCTGTGGGTAGTACGGTTCGGGAGGATATTCCTTTGGCCCCCAGGACCACGAGCGTAGGCCACCATCAACAAACAGCAACGTCCCTTTCAAGAGCTGCCACATCTCCTTCCCAGGATGGTTCACTGCCTTGAGTGCCTCAACTAGTGCGATTGCCTTCGCCTCGGCGGTGTGAACTTCTATACCGGGCAGAACTATTCGTGCGTAGGCCATGTGCCAATCGTCATCCCACTCCACCTCCCCTTCCCTCATCGCCAGGACTTCTGTCGGTACTACTTGAAAGAACTCGTCCGCGCCTTCAGGGCGTCGGACGAAACCACTGAGGTAGGAAGCGTTGTAGAACGTAACCTGCCCGTGCGATACGTCGTGCTCGCGGAGGAATGTCGGCGCTAGTCGCAGCCAGACGATGCAATCGCCTCTGTATGGGGATCGTGTGAGCACTTGCTCACAGAGCTGCAGTCGCCGCCACGTCGGCTGCCCGCTCGGTTCCCAGTCGGGCGGAAAAGCACGTCGGTGTTCGACACCGGATTCTCGGTCCAATTCTTCTTGCACTGCATCTGCTACATCGGTGACGACTGAATTCACTTTGCTGAATGTGCCGAAGCTCCCAACCACGTCAAGATTGCGACATTGTGCTACCGCAAAAAGTGTGTCGCGCCGAAACGAAATTTCCTCCACTGAGCGGTTCAGATTCCGGCAGGACTTCACAAGGTCGCGCCAAGCCGCGACAATGGCTGCCTCAGTGGCTAATTCAGACTCCAAGAGCCCGAGATGCTGCAGAATCTCGGCCCGCAAAGCCGCGTCTATGGCACGAATGACAGTTCCGTCAGCATCTGTGCTAGATCTAAATAGTCCAGCGAGTAGCGAATCGAGCTGTGTCAGAAAGGATTTCATGCTTGCAGTCAGCTTTGGGCCGGTCGCCGCTACACTGTCGCGAAAGTCGCTGATTACCTGCATCCAGTCGTCGTATTGCACAGCTAGGAACTTGCGTCGGTCGGCCATCCAATCCTTGAGGTCAGCGGCTGCCGCAGGCAGAGTCATGACTGCACCGCTACTAGTGATTGGCTCCTTGAACTGCAGCTGGACGCTCAGTTCTTCCACAAGCCTTTCATGTTGGCGGACTAGCACAGGTCCTCCCCGTCGATCATCACTCTCGGCAGTTGTTCAAGAACGAAGCAAATTCAGTGCGATTACCGTGATACCACCGGGGACTCAGCGAGACGCCACTGGCACTGACTCCTGAGCCTTCAGTCCCGGAGTTCGTAGCGGATACCGGCGTGCGGCGCTCGATTACGCTTGGCGCAAGGAGCGCGTGACCCACCGACCCAGATCCCTTGCACGAAAACTTCGAGCATGTCGTCCAGTCCTCGCGGTTTCTTGCCCTTCTGGTAACGCGGCCCCTCACTCAACGGCCGGCCCGGCAACAACTTCTTCTCGACCGGTGCTGTCATTTCGCCTCCCTGAGCGATTTTTCAACCTCTGCACGCCGATACATCACCCTGTCGTCCTCGTTGCAGTCGTTCATCTGATCTCTGGATACCTATGCTCCGGGCGCGCTTGCGCCGTGTCTGTCATCCACGTCTGCGATGCCCCTAATCCCCTGCGAGCCAGTCCATGTAGGGAGACACTCCGAGTGGCCGGGCGCTCTTGGCCTGCGACCTGTTGAGCGCCTCGGCGTCGGTCGGGATTCGCGCGAGAAGCTCCTGTCGCAATTGACGAAGGCCCACTTCGAGCCGTTCGAAAAGCTCACTGGCTGGTTCGGGCTCGGCCCACGGGTCATCGAGCTGTCTGAGCATTGAAAGGAGTAGGTGCTCGGAACCGATGTAGTCGTGGCGAAGTTGCGCCCGCTCCTGAAAGACCAGCCCTAACACCCGGCTGGCGCCGGACGTGTACTCAAGCGAGCGCGCCGGTTCCTCTACCGGGCCGGCGACCGGCCGCGCCCCAGCGAACGACTCCCACTGAGTCCAGGCCTCGCCGGGCGTGACGTCGAGGGCAAAGAATGCCTCTTCAACAGATCCCCGGCCGTACTCGATGAGAGCGAGCGCAAGATGCTCAATGCCGACAGCATCATGCTGAAGCCTCAGAGCATGCCTCTGGGCAACCGACAACACGCGCCGGACATCGTCTGTGTAGAAGTAGGACACGGCAAACCCCCGACACCAGTGAATTCTTAATCAGGCGTAGCCGACTTGCCGCTGTTCGCTGATCGACCAGATAACCCGCTGTCCGCTGGATGTGATCACGACCTGATCGCCATCCAAAAGTTCGACGGGTCCGCCCTCGATGTTCGGGACCCAGTGCTGCACACCCGTGGACTTCTCACGGAAACCAGCCTGATGGTTCTCGTCTCCGGTGTAATCGAAATCCGATGCCATCGGTCATCCCCCTCATTTGAACCTGTTTACCTGCTCAAATCCGAACAAAGCGGCACGCTATCAACGGGGGCTGACAACAAGAATCGGCTACTAGACTCGCGGCTCAGATTCACTGTGGGGCAAACGGAGGGGAAGATGGACGACCAGCAGCACGTGGTGCCCGTTTGGACGCTAGCGACAAGGCAAGTCAATAGGCCGCTGATCACCGGAACTGACGAGATGACGCCGGAGCTTCTCCGCCATCTCCGAACCGTCCTTGCAGACATGGCGAACGCGCCGATCGCCACACTGGAAGCGCACCCGATGCCAGCCGGACTCGACCGTCG
Organism: Fimbriimonadaceae bacterium; assembly: GCA_019694835.1. The sequence continues at coordinate 4,388 of JAIBBE010000035.1, forward strand.
AGGCGGCATTCATCTGGAGAAATCCAGTCCCCTGGCTACTCAGCTATCGCAGCTGATCAACCAGACACCGAATGTTTCGAAGACCGTCGTTTCTGAGGCTGTCGGCGGTGAGGTGCTGTACAGAATGGTGGTTCCCGCCAAAATTGCCCAACAGGTGAGCAAGGGTGTGGTCAAGCCGATGGCATCCAAGGCCGTCGCAGGAGGGGTTCATGGGGCTCTCACGAAGTCCTCTCGCATCGTTGGGCAGGCCACGTATGTCCCGGTCGCAGGGAAGGCGGGTGCTGCGGGCGCGGCAGGCGGCGCCGCCGTTGCTGGCGCCGGAGCTGTGACTCTGGCAGCACCTTTAGTTCTTATGGCTGTCGCGGTTGGCGTCAGCGCCTACGCCGACCAAAAGCGTCAAGAGGCGATGGACAACATCACCGAGTTGCTCGAAAAGATGGCTAGCGCCGATTTGCAGAAGGAACGCACCGATCTCAACGGATGCCGAGATGCAATCGACAAAGCAACGGCACTGCTACTCGACCAAGGCACCATCGGCCTCACCATCGGTCTCGATTCAGCTGTCGACACCATCAACAAAGCTATCGCCATGGCCGAGGATCGCCTGGCGGGTTGGCGCAGGAAGCTGGATGGCTTCGGCGTTGGGCCTGTCGAACTGAACGCTCTGCTCAAGGCTTTTCCTGACATCGCTCAGCCGACAAGCGAATTCCGGGCACACCTCGAGATTGCTGCAGTTGCCATCGCTCTGAAGAAGCGGGTCATAGTCCTCCAAGCGGTCCAACACACACAGCTGGATCAGGACAACCCCTTTGAGAGCTTTACTCGGACACTGCGGCAAGATGAAAAGCGTTTGATAGAGCTTGAATCCAGCATCACGGACGTCCTGCGGAAGCTCTCAGAGGTTCGGGTCATCCGATCGAAGAGGTTTCTTGACAAACACTTGCTCACAGCCGGGGAGGCCGACAGCCTGCTCGACACTGCGTACAAACTGCGGGAACTCGGCGATCAGCTACCCAGCGACAAGCCGAGCGATGTGGAAATCGACATTGCGCGCAGCCACGACGGCTCTGTGATCGTGTTTCCGGTCCGACCCGTCGCGTAGTTCGGGGATAACTCGGACCCGCTTCGGGCCAGCCTAAGCGCGATTGCCACGACCCGCTCGAATCACGACATCAGTCGGGTACACCCCATTGAGAGCGAAGAGCGCATATTCAACAACGTCGGGTTCTTGTAGCCACCTCGGATCGGCGGCCCAGCGCTCTGCCAACTCAAGGTACGCAACATAGTGCCGGTTACTTACCCTCTTGCCAGGAGGCGGAACGGTTCCACGTGACAGGTCGTACAACGACCAGCGGACACGATCATCGAGGATCAACGGACGGAGATGTCCCGAGTTGTAGCCTGCAAAACATAGGAGTTTCGTTCCGAACGACATACCGATTCCAGGGACACTGTGAGTCGACAGAAGGTCGTTCCAGCCCGCCGAAGGCCCGAGATTCTGCGTGTCTTCAACGATCTTCCTGATGTTCTTCCTCGCCTCTGCGTCCGCGAGGACGCTAGATGTTCTGTGCGGTCCGTAACCCACGTCCCCGTAACCCCACACCATCGCAAGCAGGAAAAGCCACACGGGGTCTATTCCTTCGGCGGCGCGCTCATGTATGAATGCTCTTGCGATTCCGTGATTCTCGCCAGCATGGGCTGATAGCTGGTCATATAGGGCCTGGCTACTCTGGAATGCGATTCTCCACCGCGCAGCATGCCAAGGTTGTCTCTGAGATGCGACGTTCTCGCGGTTAAAAGTGAGAACGACATCGGGTACCCCATCAGCGTTTGCAATCAATGTTCCACTCCCCCTTCGATTATTTATTGGCCGCCGCTACAGAGCGTGAATGGCGACGATTCACTACGCGTTACCGCACCGAGCCTCAAGGGCGCGCGTGCCAGGGTAAGTCCCTTGGGGTGGTGGGGTTTCGGGCTTGAGGTTGACCATGTCCGGGCTGTGCCGGGTGTGTCGGTGAGGGCTTCGGGGTGGGCCATCGCGTAGTGGTCAGTGAGTTACCTACCAAGTG
>JAIBBE010000125.1 GCA_019694835.1 Fimbriimonadaceae bacterium
AGACGCCAGCGGTACGGGCGGATCAACCTCTCCCCCAACCCCTCTCCTCCGCCACATCGCACGAGGCAATTGAGAATCTTCAGGGAGCAGGAGAGGGGAGCCGGGCCGACGAGTCCCCAGCGGTACGGGGGATGATCACGGGGATGCTGGTTGGGCACGATCCGATTCCGTTTTTCAGCCGCTTCGCTGAATGTATCGACGAGGTGCATGTCGTACCGATCGACTTCCATAGAAGCCGCGATCCGTTCGAACTGGCAAAGGAAATCGAGCCACTCTTCCCCCGGGTCACGGCCCATGCAACGGTGCAGGAAGCCATGAAGGCGGTCGCGGGCACCGAGGCGGTACTGGTCACCGGCAGCTTCTACTTGGTGGGTGAAATCGGCAACCTGCTGGGCCCTTGGACCGGAAAAACCTAACGAACGGCGAGGCATCTGGCATACTTAGCGTTAGATGAGCGCACCTGGCGCGAACGGCGGCGGACACCGGATGTTAGCGGCTATCGTCTTCACGGACGTGGTCGGATACTCCGTGCTCGCCGGACAGGATGAAGCCAAGGCCATCGCCCTCTTCCGCCGAGATTACGACATCATCGCCGCCACGTGCGCGGAGTACGAAGGCCAGGTTCTCAAGAACACTGGGGACGGGTTGTTGCTCTGCTTCACGAGCGCGGTCCAAGCCGTAAACTGCTCCATCAAGATCCAACAATTGTTGCACGACCAAGCGCAGCACCTGCCCAAGGGAGACGTGCTCCAGCACCGTATCGGTGTCCACCTCGGCGACGTGGTCCTGATGCCCGACGACGTGATTGGCGATGGTGTCAACATCGCGAACCGAATTCAAAATGAAGCACGTCCGGGCGGAATCGCCATGTCGCAGACGGTCTACGACGTGGTTCGGAACAAAGTCAAGCTCAACGCCACCTCGCTCGGTGTTCGCAACCTGAAGCACATCGTCGAGCCAGTGACCGTTTGGGCAATTCCGCCGATTGGAACGCTTTCCCAATCACCCTATCTGTCAAACACACCTGCTCAAGAGCAGATGATGGGCGAGTCAATCAGCACCTTTGAGGAGCCTAAGGCGGACGGTGCAAAAGGTGTTCTTTACGCGATCCTCGCGGCGGTCCTGCTCCTCGTGCCAATCGGCATGTTTCTGTATCTCCGGAGTCAGCCCGCGCCCCCGAAGCCGCCCCTTGTCGTCACGACCGATCCCAAAGCCGAACTCGACCCGAGCAAGACACCCGAAGACACCCAGAAGGCGGACGATAAGAAGGTTGACGAGCCGACCAAAGACGAAAAGGTAGAACCCAAACAGACGGACCCACCTCAGTTAGAACCCGACAAGAACGGTGACGTTGAGGTTGAAATGCCCACGGAACAGGAAGAGGCCCCCCTGAAGGACCTTTTCGCCAAGGACGTGGACCTTAGCAAGACGATGTCGGCATTCCGCCAGAAGTACGACTTTGAAGGCGCCGCCCGCTGGCTCGAGGACCAGGGCTATACCGAGGCGATGGCCGGGAAGCTGCTTGGCGATCGATTCATTGAGCTCGGCAAGTTCAAAGCTTGGCTGGAGAGCCAGATCGCTTTTGCGACCCAAGCCGACCCACTCATCATCATGCGCCCCTCGGGCGAGACACGGATCTACGCTAACGAGGATACGTCGATCGCCGTTCAAACAAGCGCGGGGACGACCTCGACCCAACTCGTCGACGTCAAACCCGAGAACTTTCTCCTCATCGCGCGAGCAGCCCTGGTCCAGAACCAGCCCGGCGATAAGAAGCCCCGCGTCGTCATTCGGCGCTGGATGGGACTGTTTGCTCGGGAGTACGGGCTTGCGCCACCGCGCGTCCCGCGGGGTTAGCCGGGTGATTGGAAGTCACTTCTTGACGAGTGTCAGGACAGAAATTACTTCTCCCAAAGCCGCTCCCTTTGGATCCGAGATATAGGTTACGGCGACGTCCTTGTCGACACCCTTGATACCACTCAGTCGCAAGCCTGATTCACCGCGGGAGGTGCGCCAATCGGGGAGCTTCTCGGGACTTGCCTTCACACCTTTCGGGTCGAGGCCGACCATCGTGAGGACCGACTTCCAAGAAGGATTGCCATACACCATCAAACTGATCAGGGTCACCGTCTTGGCCGAGTTGGCGGCCACCTGCAGAGTCTTCCAAGTGATGGGAAAGGGCTTCTGTGGTCCGATGTGGCAAGGAAACAACGGCTTGCCATCATCGTCTTCAGATTCGTACCACTCCGGTTTCGATCCAAACTGCTTAGTCAGATAGCTCGTTGCGTCGGCCTGCGACTTTCCGAAAACCGACGCAACCTTAAAGAGTGGTTCCTTGAGAGTGGGTTCCTGTTCGAATGTCGCAAGAGGAGCCGCGTGCAATAGAACGAAGGCGAGAACGGCAGAATGTAACATCGGCCCGATGGTACTGGCTTCTTGGCGAGGAACACCAGTAAAAATCGAACAACTTAAGCTCGCAGATTGAGCCTAACCTTTCTTCTTCGGAGGTGGCGGGCCGTTGGGGCCTTGCAGGTAAGGGCTCCACGCTGAACTGGGCAAATGCGTCCGCTCCATCGTCCGGGCAATGAGTTGCCCAAGTGCGTCGCCATACTCAGTCACCGTTAGACTCGCACCGGTTGAGGTCGCTAGCGGACCGTATGGGGCCACGAAGCCCTCTTTGATCAGCTTTTCCAACCTGATCCGTGGCTCACCCTTGATGTCGGCAGCAAGCCGTTTGGGTTCGTAGGGGACGGGCGGTAGCGACATCGTGAACTTCGGTTTCGCGACGGTGTAGAGCGCATAGAAGCCGTCGATGATCTGTGCGCGTGTGGCGATCGCCTTGTCGGACGAGGCCAAGATGGTCTTCGCGGGCAGTTTGAGAACAGTTCGGAAGATGCCCTCGGTCTTGACGAGGGTCGCCGACACTTCCGCCCGAGTAACGGGCTGCGCCCAGGCTCCCGAAGCCAGGCATACCGCAGCCAAACCCAGCAGCCTCATATGGTCGTCACCGCACCGCTAGCCCGAATGGCCGCAAGCTCCTCGAGGGCACGGCCTGTCCCAATCGCCACGCAGTGCATCGCGTTCTCTGCAACGTGAACGGGGATGTCCGTAACGCTCTCGATAAAGCGATCCAAGCCCCTCAAGAGGGCGCCTCCTCCGGTGAGCGTAATGCCTCGCTGCATGAGGTCGCTCGCAAGTTCGGGCGGGGTCTCTTCCAAGACCGAGCAGATCTTTTCGGTGATCTGCCGAACGGGTTCGGCGAGGGCTTCTCGGACTTCATCGCTGGTGACTTCGACGGTTCGTGGCAGCCCGGCAACGATGTCGCGTCCACGAACTTCCATCGTAAGTTCTTGGGCTAGAGGATAGGCCGACCCAACCTTAATCTTGACTTCCTCCGCGGTAGGCTCACCGATCATGAGGTTGTACGTGTTTCGGACGTGACGAACGATCGCCTCGTCCATCTTGTTGCCCGCAACCCGAATGCTTTGCGAGATCACGATTCCGCCGAGGCTGATGACGGCGATGTCGGTCGTTCCACCGCCGATATCCGCGACCATATTGCCGCCCGGCGATGCGATAGGAAGGCCTGCACCGATTGCAGCGGCCATGGGTTCCTCGAAGGTCATGGCGTGCCCGGCGCCCGCCATCTTCGCGGCTTGAAGCACGGCTCGACGCTCAACATTCGTAACTCCGCTCGGCACGCAGATCAGGACGGTGGGCTTGAACAGTCGTCGCTTGCCGCAGACCTTGTCGAGAAGGTGCTCGATCATGCGAAGGGTCGTCGTGTAGTCGGCGATGACACCGTCCTTCATGGGCCGGATGGCCGTGATGTTGCCAGGCGTTCGACCGAGCATTTCGCGGGCCGCATTGCCGACCGCGAGGACGCGCTTTGATTGAGTCGAGACGGCCACCACGGTCGGTTCTTCCAGCACGACGCCACGGCCACGTTTGTAGACGAGAATGTTGGCCGTGCCAAGATCGATTCCGATTTCAGGGACAAGTCTCAAAGAAGTTCGTTCATCCGCGCGGCCAAGAGCCAATACACCTATTGTGTACGGTTTCCCCCCACTCTGGTTACGCGAGTTCCGAGATTGTGTTGCCGCGTTCCCATTCGGAAGCCGGAATCCTCTCGACATTGCCGCCCAAGCTATTCAGAATCTGCTCAAATCGCTCGTAGCCTCTGTCGATGAAATGCACATTTCGGACAATCGTCTCGCCTTCGGCGGCCAGACCGGCGAGGACCAGGGCTGCACCTGCTCGCAGGTCGCTGGCCTCGACAACCGCGCTCTTAAGTCGCGGTACGCCCTCGATGAGCGTTGACCGCCCTTCGAGCCGCATCTTCGCGCCCATGCGGTTGAGTTCGCCGATATGTCCAATGCGGCTCTCGTAGATGGTCTCTTCGACGACGCTCTGGCCATTCGCCAAGGCGAGGGTTGCAGCCATCACCTGCTGCATGTCGGTCGGGAAGCCAGGGTAGGGCATGGTTTTGATGCGGATGCCCTTCAGTCTCGCGGGCGCGGCCACGCGGACCCAATCGCCGCCTTCGTACGCATCGGCGCCCGCATCACGGAGCTTGCTGATGAGCGACACCTGGTGCTCGGGCATGACGCCGCGCACGGTGACATCGCCATGCGTGATTGCACCCGCCAGCAGGAACGTTCCCGCTTGGAGACGATCTTCGGGGACCCTGAATTCGCAGGCATGGAGTTTCTCGACACCGATGATCGTGATCTTGCTCGTGCCAGCGCCTTCGACGCGGGCTCCCATCCGGTTGAGAAACTCGGCGAGGGTCGTGACCTCAGGTTCGATGGCGGCATTGTCGATGACGGTTATGCCGTGGGCGAGGGTGGCAGTCGCCATCAAGTGCTGGGTGGCACCGGCGCTCGGGAAGTCGAGATAGATCTCGGTGCCATGCAACTCAGAGGCCTCGGCCCGGTAGATGCCGTTCGCAAGTTCGACCGTCGCACCGAGAGCAGCAAGGCCCTTGAGGTGGTAGTCAACCGGTCGTGCACCGATCTTGCAACCCCCGGGCGCCGGCAAGATTGCCTTGCCTACTCGGGCTAGCAATGATCCGAGAAGATAAAAGGATGTCCGGATGGGGCGGACACTTTCCTCGTCAGCTTCGTAACTGGTGATCTCCGAGCAGTCGATGAAGAGAGTCCCTTCTCGCCAGTCGCACTTGGCCCCGAACTTCTGAAGGAGATTGAGCTTGTCGCGGATGTCGGAGACGTTTGGCACGTTGTGAAGGATTGCCTGCCCTTCACCGAGCAAAACGGCGGATAGAATGGCGAGCGCAGCATTCTTGCTGCCCGGCACATCAACCTCACCCCTTAACGACGCTCCACCCGAAATCCTCAGTACATTCATTCAGCTTGTTCCTTCCCTGGAATAACCTTCAATTCCAGTCTAGCTCGAAGAGAGCCAAAAAGAGGCTCCATTGTACCGTCTGCGGCCTCGAAAAGCGACTAAATGCCCTCCCCAATGTACTTTCGGCGTCCCGCCGATTCCTCTTCGGAGCGCGCTTTCAGTAAGATTCAGTTCTCTAAGCGCTGGTTGGGTCCCGCCAATGTCCTCGGGTCGCAACCCTTAGAACGAGCAAGGATCAAGTTTCCGATGAGGTGAGAGCGCGTTAAGCGCTCCCCAAAAGGGGAATCGGCGGGACGCCGAATGTACATTGGGAAAGGGCGACAAAGGGTCAGTGGTATTCGTCCTTGGTATGGAAAGGTACTCTTACGGGTGCCGCTGAATGAAAAGGAAGATGAGGAAATTTTGTGCCGTCCTGCTGATGATGTTGGGCGCGATCGTTGCATTGGCGATCGACGTTCGTGCCTTGGGTGCTACGGTTTACGTGAACCAGGCGCCGGTGATGACGGTGGGCTCGCCAAAACGCGCCGCTGAGTTAGCCCAACTCCTTTCCAAAGCACCGAGCCTGACCCCGATATCGGTTCAGGGATCGGGCAGCGATGTTCGGTTGGTTGCCGGGAAGACCGTCATTCGGGTGATGGCCGCCGAGGGCAAGAGCGCCCAGCTATCGCCCCAGCAGCTTGCCGGCGAGTGGGCTTCTAAGCTCCGCGACGCGCTCAAGTTGCCCGCTTTGGATACGCCCAACCGCACTGTCCAAGTCGGGGTCGGAAGCGAACGATTGATCAGCGTCGTTGGTACGGCCGCCTCGGCGGCGACCGGTGCTTCTAGCAATCCAAAGGTCGCGACCGTGTCAAAGGCGGCCATGGGATTCAAGGTCAAGGGCAATCAACTCGGCTCGACCACGGTCAAGGTCAGGAGCGGGTCTCAGGTCATCACGACCGTCGTCCAGGTTCTTCCTCCCGCCGCCAAGTTCCCCCAGAGCGTTTCGGCTTCGGTCGTCGGCGACCCAGCGAGCCCGGACATCGTCCGAAATGCAATCGTTTCGGGAGCACAGTCTCAGATGAAGATGGCTCCGAACGCTGACGTCGAGATCGTCGACGCGAAGGTCGTGAGCCTCCAGCAAGGCGCGAGCACGACGATCCAGGCGAAGGTGCGCGTCACGGCACCAAATACGGTTGCATCCGAAGGTCTCGTCACGGCGAAAGTGAATAACCTCATGGTCGCGGGCAAGCGCGAAGGCGAAATGTGGTACTGCAATTTTCCGGAGACCGTGATGGGCCCGGGCAACCTCTTTGCGGCCGATCTCAAGGAAAAGACGCCGGCGAGGATGCTGTACCACCACATCAACGCGACGACAGATCCCTTGGTGATTCAGGTGGTTGCCGTCAACACGTTCGATACCCCGGTTAAGATCGTGATTATGCCTGGAGACGGTGTGCCCCATAAGGACCCGGTCCGGGTTGGCCTCGAAGCAGGAGAACGGTTTGTCCGCAACTGGATGACGGGCAGCGGCGAAGTCATCAGCATTCCGGCTCGAGCGTCCGTGCCCATCGCCATGCGTCGTCTGGCCCCGGGAGAGACGATGAGCGGTCTTTGCTACCTGCGGGTTCTCAATGGCCCGACCAATCGCGTCCTGATTCGAACGGATGCGGTTGATCCACGCTTCATGGACGCCGGGTGGCTCAGTGCCGCGAATCTCGCCACCCCTTGGAGCAAGGCCGGAACCCGCAAGATTGGCCCCGGATTCCAAACACCGCCTCTTAGCCAGCATATCTACACCGAACCCTACAAAGTTCTGGAGAGCACCTACCAAGTCGGCGGGCGGTTTGCGTTCGTTTGGGTAGGTCAGAAGCCCATTAGCAGCGTGGACGGTGAACTCGCCCTCGACGGCAATTTCGGCGTCATGTACACCGTCAAATTGCGGGTCGAAAATCCCACGGATCGGGCCGTCGACGTCGAAGTGGTCTTCGAGGCGAGCGCGGGCTATTCGGGTGCGGTCTTCATCGTGAACAACCAATTCCAGCGAGCGCCTCTTCTGCAGTCAAAGGCAGAGTACATCCTGAAAAAGGTTAGTGTGCCCGCTGGCGGGAGCCAGGAAGTCACGGTCCAGACGGTCCCCCTTTCCGGGAGCAGTTATCCTGCACTGCTGACGCTGCGTCCAAGCGGCCTGGGCATGAAGTAGGGAGAAGCGACCGGCCTCTCTCCGTCATTCATCGGGGAGAGTGGGTCATTCGGACACGATCCGAACGATGTCGGCCCATGCCGACTCCAGGTCGGAGAGAAGCGGCGATTGCGACCGGGCGAGGGCGACGAGATCGGTATCGATCGTCGCTAGGATCAAGTGCTCCTCGCAGATGGGCGCCTGGACCAGCTTGGCTCCGGAAGGGTCGAAGACCATGCTGCCCCCGGTGAATCCCTTGCCCCCTTCGAACCCGCAAAGCTGACTATTGACGCAGAAGACTCCATGTTCCTCGGCGATGCCGGCCAGCAGTCGCTCGTAGCGCTGCAAGTTTTCCGGCCTCTCCCCGCTGAACCCGCGTGCAGGCGAGGCACTTGGCACAAGAAGAATCTGGGCTCCCCCGACGGCGCATAACGTGGGCAGAATCGAGTGCCACACGTCTTCGCAGATCAGAAGCGCCAGTGTGCCGAATCGAGACTCGAACACTCCCAAATCCCGCCCCCGGGACACAAACCGCTCCTCGTCGAACACGCCGTAGGTGGGCAAGAAGAACTTCCGGTACACATGCCGAAGGTGCACCCGTACCGCTGGCGTCTCCCCTGCATCCGGGCCGGCAGGTCTCCCGCGGTACGGGGTGAATTCGATGTAGGCGGCGCTGTTGTAGAGCGACGCTTCGTCGTGCTCGTAGAAGCCGAGAGCGATGTCCAGGGGCCGGGTCAGGCTGGAAAGCCGCGATTCCAGACCGGCCACCAACTCCTGAGCCGTGATTGCGCTCTCGTAGACGCCGCCTTCGAGGAAATAGCCGCTCACCACGCTCTCAGGAAAGAGAACCAGATCCGCGCCTTGCGACGAAGCCTGCAGGACGACCTCGGCGATGCGGTCGAGATTGGCTTCCACCTCCGCCTTTGCTGGGGCGATTTGGGCGCAGGCGACGGTGAACGTCATGCCGGGAGTTTACCGGGTGCGCAGGTACAATCGGGCCCATGACCCCACCCGCGCCGAGCCTTGTCGGAATGGACATGGCCGAGCTTCGCAACCTGATGACGGAGCACGGCCAGCCGCCGTTTCGGGCCGGACAGCTTTCCAAATGGCTCTACGAGCGGGCAGAAACCGACATCGAGGCGATGAAGGACATCCCGGGGCCGCTTCGCCGAATTCTGGCGAAGCACTACACGGTCAACCCCCTCCACATCGCCGATCGGCGGCATTCGACCGATGGGGTCGACAAGCTCCTCGTTCATGGCGGAGACGGGGAGGTCTTCGAGTGCGTGCTGCTTCCTTACGAGAAACGGACAAGCTGCTGTCTCTCAACCCAAGTCGGATGCCCGATGGGCTGCACCTTCTGCGCGACCGGACTCGGCGGATTCGACCGAAACCTCACCGCCGGCGAGATTGTGGGGCAGTATCTACTGCTTCAGCCGATCAGCGAGACGCGGGTGAGTCACGTCGTGTTCATGGGGATGGGCGAGCCTCTTTTGAACCTGGACAACCTGCGCAAGGCGATGCGGATTCTGCACGATCAAGTCGGCCTCAGCTACCGCCACCTGACTGTCTCCACGGTCGGCCTCGTCCCGCAGATCCTCGAACTCGCCAAAGACGACATCCCGATCCACCTCGCACTCTCGCTGCACTCACCGTTCGATGAGATTCGTTCCCAGCTCATGCCGGTCAACAACCGCTGGCCCGTGGCTGTTGTGATGCAGGCGATGCGCGACTATCAGAAGGCGACTGGACGCAAGATCACGATCGAGTACCTGCTGATCGATGGCCTCAACGACACCGTGGAGCAGGCGCGGGCACTAGCGAATCTGGCGAAGGGCGTCCCGAACGTCATCAACCTGATCCCGTTCAACTACGTCGACACCGAGCGGGGTTTTCGGCGTCCAAAGCGGGAGAACGTGCGCGCCTTTCGGAAAGAACTTGAAAATCGCGGCATGAACGTGACGGAACGGGTGGAGCGCGGGCACGACATCGCGGCGGCTTGCGGACAGCTTGCCGGACAGCACCATGGCCGTTTCGCTCGGAGGGGGCACTTGGCGACGCTGCCCGTATCCGGTTGAGGCTACTGGTCGCCCTAGTTGTCCTGTGCGCAATGGGGTGCGGCAAGCAGGGTCCCAAGCCCGGAGCCAAGGCAGAAGAGCAGAAGCCGCCCGAGCCCAGAAATGTCGCGACCGGTCCGGTCGAAGTGACGACCCGAGGCACGGACCAGAAGCGCCAGTGGACCGTCCGGGCCAAAGCCTCAGCGCTTGCCTTTGAGGGAGAAGGGACCCTCGGCGGCTCGATGGACAACGTGGAAGGCGAACTCTATCAAGACGATGTCGTCGCAAGCAAATTCAAGGCCCTCGAAGGCAAGGCGGATCAGGAGTCGCGTGAGCTGGAACTCTTGGGCGAAGTAAGCGTTACGTCTGAGAAGGACAAAGCAGTTTTGACAGCCCAGAAAGTACGATGGCTCGAAGACAAAGGACTGATCGAAGCCAGTGGCGGCGTGGTGGTCACGAACCCCGACTACAAAGTCGGCCCTTACGGCAAACTGTGGGCCACGCCCGACCTGAAGGATATCGGGACACCGGACATGTTCAAAGGATGGAAGAAACCTTGAGGAAACCCCTCGCCCTCTTGCTGACGGCGGCACTCTTGGCCGCTGCGGTCGCTCAGAACACCCAGATCTCGACCTGGAGCGACACCGCTGGCAACATGAAGATCGAGAACTGGACTTCGTGGCGCATCACCAAGACCGGCGAGAACACCTACGACTTCAAAGGCTCGGGTTCGCCCTTCCGTGGAACCTGGAAGGAACAGGGGCTCATGGTCCTCGGTAAGTCGGTCACCGGCAAGACCAAGAAACAGTCGAAAGGTGCGATGCAACTGCTGGCCGCCGAGGTGCTTGGCGTGGAGAAGGCGACTCTCACCGAAACGCCCAAGTCGGGAATCACGAGGACCACCGAACTCCAAACCACGACGCTCAAGTTCGACGGCGAAACCTCGACGGTGACCCTGCCCAATGCCGTAACCGTGATCAGCCGCTCGCCCTCGGAGTCCCAAACGCTCGAACTTCATGGCAGCAGCGCCAAACTGGTCCTCACGCCGTTCGAAGAGAAGGCCGAGTGGCCGGTCAAGTTTGGCGAAGTTTTCGGCCCCGTCACGATGACCCTCGACACGCTCGAACGGGTCGAGAAGAAAGAAGGCGAGGAGCCAAAAGAGCCCAAGCGCATCCAGGTGACGGCGAAGGCCTCCAAGGTCACGTTTAACGATGCCGACCGCACGATCGTCCTGAGCGGCAACGTGACCCTTGATGGAAGCGACACCGTGATAGGTGCCAACGTCCGGTGCAGCAAGGCCGTCATCACCCTCAACGCGGCCCGCGAGATCGTCGACATCGAACTCACGGGCAATCCCGGGGTCACCGAAATGCGAGATGGTGCTCGCCGATGAAGATCGTCGCGGAGAACCTGGTCAAGTCGTACAAGGGTCGTCGCGTTGTCGACGGCGTGAGCTTCGATATATCTCAAGGCGAAATCGTTGGACTCCTGGGTCCAAATGGTGCGGGGAAGACCACGACCTTCTACATGGTGACCGGCATCGTTAAGCCAAACCAGGGCCGCGTCCTGTTCGATGACCTTGCCGTAACGAAGTGGCCGATGTACAAGCGTGCTCGGTCCGGCGTCGGCTACCTGCCCCAGGAGACCAGCGTCTTTCGGCGTCTTTCCGTCGAAGACAATATCCGTCTCGTGATGGAGATGAAGGGTTCGAGTCGCAAGGAAATCAAGGCCAAGACCGATGAACTGGCCGAAGAACTGCACATCCACCGCATCCTCAAACAGAGCGCGGGCGTTCTTTCTGGCGGCGAACGAAGGCGCGTCGAGATCGCCCGTGCGCTCGCCACGGACCCCAAGTTCATCCTCCTCGATGAGCCGTTTACGGGAATCGACCCCGTCACGATCGAGGAGATTCAGCACATCTTGGAGCGGCTCAAACTGCGCAACATCGGGATTCTGATCACCGACCACAACGTCGCCGCCACCTTGCGCATCACGGACCGCAACTTCATCCTCATCGACGGCCACATCGTCGCGCGTGGCAACGCGGTGGAGATTTCGAACGACGAGCTTGTTCGCAAGCACTACCTTGGCCAGGCTTTTGAGCCCCTCACCACCGCCCCGTCGATGGAGCCCGATGAGCACGAAGCGGTCGTGGATGAGGAAGTCGTCGAAGTCATCGAAGAGTCCGACGGTATCGACGAGCCAGAGGTCGAGGAGTCGCGTTGAAGCGGATTGACCGCCTTATCCTGGGGGAACTGTTTGGCCCTTGGGCGTTCGGGGTCGCCATATTTACCGTGCTCATCATGGCGGGCACCTATCTTTTCAAGATCACGGATTTCGTGGTGCAGGGAGTCGGCTTGGCGACGGTTGCCGAACTCAGCGCGCTTCTCTTGCCCGGAATCATGGCCAAGACCTTTCCCATGGCCATGCTGCTTTCGGCACTGCTTTCATTTGGTCGCTTGAGCGGCGATAGCGAAGTGGTTGCGTTAAAGGCGGCCGGCTCAAGCCTTGCACGAATCCTCACCCCGGTCGCCGGCTTCGGCTTTGGTGTTTCGGCGCTGGCCTTTGGGTTTAATGAGCTGATCGTCCCCGCCGCCTCGCTTCGGGCAACCACCCTCCAGCAAGAGATCGCCCGACAGCTGAACGGCTCTACGAGGCAGGCGACATTCTTTCCGAGCTACGAAAACGGAAAGATCGTGGCCACCGTGCAGGCTCTGGACTTCGATTTTGGGGCAAGAACGCTCAAGAACGCGCTCGTAACGGTCTTTGACAAGAAAGCCGAGCCGACCTTCTACCTGTTTGCCAACGAACTCAACTTCACCAACGACAAAGAATGGCGCATTCGGGATGGCGCGTGGCTGACGAGCTTCGACGGCCAAAAGGTGGCTCAGTTCACGGGTGACATCTGGCCCACGGACGTGCCCAAACAGACCTTCTCGCCAGAAGACCTCCTTGCCGCTAATCTCCGTGACTTGGATTCGCTCAGCATGGCGCAGATCACGGAGCAGATCAACAAAGCCAAGGCCAACCCTCTCTTCGACAAAGGACAAATCGCCAACCTGGAGTTCGGCTATTGGAACAAGATTGCCGTACCTCTCGCGGCGGTGATTTTCGCGCTCGTCGGCGCTCCTCTCGCGATCCGTAACCATCGGACGAGTGCCGCGTCGGGATTCTGGATGTCGGTTATCATCATTTTTGGGTACATGATGCTGGCAAATTTCATGGCAGTATGGTCACGTGGCGGAGTCTTGCCTGCCGCCGTCGCGAGCTTCATGCCAATCGTGATCGGAGGCGTGGTTGCTGGGATTCTCATGCGGGTGAAGAACACGTGATGTCGATGGGTTTCGGTTGTCGCCTGTGGCCGCCCGGTAGTCGCTGGATGGTTCGTGCCAGCGCCAAGCCCAGCAAGTCCGTCGGCACAACCCATCCGACGGCTACCGTCCCTAGTGGTTTCCGCACTTTCGCGGCTTTGCGGAGCGTCTATATAGATGGGGTGGGCTAACGTAACGTGGATCTGGTAGGTATCGGTTTTGTCTTGCTTTTCGGGGTCGTGGGCGCAGCAGTCGCCTATGGCGCGGATTCGCTTGGCCGGACCTTGGGCAAGAAGCGCCTGACCCTCTTTAAGCTTCGCCCTCGTCATACTGCTGCCGTCATCACGTCGGTCGCCGGATTTGCGATCCCGATTCTCACCGTCCTCCTCGTCGCCTTGCTCTCGTCTGATGTCCGTGTATGGCTGATCGAAGGCCGACGTGCGATTCGCGAGAACCAGAACTTGATTCAGCGACTGGACGATGAAAGCAGGCGGTTCAAATCGGAACTTGCCGACTTGGAGCGTCAAAAGAACGAGTTGGCCAGGCAGACGCTGGACCTGAGGACGAGTTACTCCAGTTTGCAGACGAAGGTGAGCGAACAGAACGACGAGATCGGCTCGAACCGCAAGCTGCTGTCTGAGGAAAAGGCTAAACTGGCCGCTGCTCAGGCGCAGCGCCAAGCCGCTCAGGGCAAACTCGCCGCGTTGGAGTCCAAATACAAGAATCTCGACAAGAGCTATGCGAAGCTGGAGACCGACTATCAGAAGCAAGTCAAGAATCTGAACGACAACGTTTTCGCCATCAACGCGGACCTCTCCGACAAGGAGCATCGCCTCAAAGAGACGCGTTCCGAGCTTGAAACGGCGGTCACCCAGTTTGACCTGCAGCGCAAGACCTTCGAGGCCGATATCGCCAAGGCGAGGGAAGACCTCGAAAAGTTCCGGACCGCCCGCGATGAAGCTCAGGGCGCGCTCGACGGCGTGAGAAAGGAAAAAGAGCGGGTCGAGTGGGAACTCGGTAATCTGCGCAAGCTTCAGCTTGCTGCCGAACAAGGTCTGAACCAGAATCTCAAGATCAGCCGAACCCAGCCCCTCATCTTCCGTGGCGGAGAGGAGGTGGCCCGCATCCAAATCGACCCCAATCTCAGCCCCGAGGCGGCCAGGGCCATGATGACCAGCCTGCTTCGTTCGGCGCGGATGGCGGCGGAGAAGCGGGGGTCGGTCGCCAACGCCGATGGGGAAGCTGCAGGGTTGGTCGATCTGCCCATGGACAACCGCACCGTTACCGCCCAAGACCAGTTCGATGGGCTCGCCAAAGCGGTCACGCAACGGAGCGATTCCAGCGTCCTGATCGCTTACGCCTTTTGGAATGGCTTCCAAGGCGAGTTCCTTCCCTTACGCATCGAGGCTTACCAAAATCCGATCATCTACAGCAAGGGCCAACGGATCAGCGAGACGCGCGTCGATGGCACCCTCACCGAGGAAAGCATCCTCAACGCCATCAATGACTTTCTCGCCAAGTCTGTCGGACAAGACGCCATTAAGAGCGGCATGATCCCGGCTGTTGGTGCCGATCGTCCATTAGGGGAAGTCACCCCAGATGAAGTCTTGGCGCTGGTCAAGGAGATAAAGGGAGCGCGACGAACAATCAGACTCTTGGCGTTTGCGGCTCAAGAAACTCGTGCGGCTGATCCTCTCAAGGTGGAGTTCAAGCTTCGATGAGTGTTGGCGAGAAGGTCGTTCTTGCCATCGATCCTGGAACTTCAAAATGCGGACTGGCTCTCGTGCGTCGAAAGCCGGACGGTGGCCTTGACCTGCTATGGCGCAAGGTCATCCCCACGTCGGAAGTCTGCAACGCGCTTGCAGAGATTACATCCGTGGCCGAGTTCAACATGATCATCGTGGGTTCGGGAACCTCGTCCCGAACCTTGGTCGAAACTTTGCGTGAGACCATGCCAAGCGTTGGCATTTTGGTCGTGGATGAAAAGGACACGACGATTCAGGCGCGAGAGCGATATTGGGAGCATAACCCTCGGCGCGGTTGGAGGCGTCTGCTCCCCGCAACCATGTTCCTTCCTCCCGAGCCCGTCGATGACTTTGCCGCCTTCGTCCTGGCGGAACGGGTGTTGGTGGACTAGGTAGAGTCTGACCCGTGACGTTCAAGCGCCTTTGCGTTTTCTGTGGTTCAAACCCGGGTCGGCATGCGGACTATGCCGTCGCCGCCCAACTCGTAGGCCGCACTCTCGCTGAACGCGGGGTGGGTCTGGTCTACGGGGGTGGTGGGATTGGTCTGATGGGTATCGCCGCTCAAGGCGCGATCGAAGCGGGTGGGGAAGTCATCGGCGTTATTCCAAAGGCGCTCTTCGAGCGCGAAGTCGCCATGCCGGGTCTGGTCGATCTGCGGGTCGTGCACAACATGCACGAGCGTAAGGCCCTGATGGCCGACTTGTCCGACGGATTCCTTGCTTTGCCGGGCGGACTCGGAACTTTCGAGGAACTGTTTGAAGTGCTCACTTGGGGCCAGCTTGGCTTCCACAACAAACCAGCCGGTGTCCTGAATGTCCGCGATTATTACACCGGCATTCAAGCGCAGCTCGATCATTCGGTAGCCGAGGGCTTTCTTCATCCCGCCCATCGCGCGGCCATCTTGGTTGACAGCGATTTGCCGACCCTCCTCGAGCGGATGCAGCGCTTTGAGCCTGCCAACCTGGACAAATGGTGGATCAACGGGGATGACGTCCGCTAGACCCGGCGAACTTGCCAGCGGTTTGTGCTGATGCTATCATCCGGAAATGAGCGTGAGCCTTCTTGTCTGCGCCATGGCTTGGCTTGCATCCCCATTCGTTGCCCAGCCTGAATCGCTGCTTAAGAAATACATCCCCCGTCCCACCGGGGCAAACGCCTACGAGGAGTATTTGGCGGCGGCGGACCTAGTGCGGGTTCCTGGACTATCGACTTACGAGGCGTTTATCTCCCTTCGTGGTCGGTTCAGCCCGACTGGAATGGCAAGAAATCGTGGGGAGGAGTTCCCGAAGCTGCCGCCTGGTCTCCACGTTGAATCCACGACGCTGGACGCTCGACGGGAGATTCTGCGCCGTTATGGCCGCGTCGTCGATTTGATTCACGTTGGCAACTCAAAGCCCGCGATTCCATTTCGACCCACCTTTGATTTCGATAGTCCTTTGGACGAAGTAGCGCCGTATCGAAGCATCGGTCGGGTGCTCGACAGTGCGGCGCACGTGGCCTTCGTGGATGGGAATTCGAACCGGGCCACGGAGGTGTTGCTGGACTCCGTCTTCTTCAGTCGGGCCATCGGGGGCGATACCCTGATTCACTATCTAGTAGGAACGGCCAATTGCGTGGTCGCTCTGGCACGGTTCGAGCAGAACCTCACTCGCCTCTCCGAACGCGATACCGATCGGATCATCGACGCCGTGGAGGACAGCCTGAAGCGCACGGATCCCCTGATTATGGCGATGGAAGGGGAAAAGAAAGGGTTGATGGCGAGTGCCAAGCAGCTTACAGATCCAGCCACCTACGACCTGGAGCGGGACTTCGGGTCTGAACTCGAGCGTAGGCAGCACGAGAGCTTCCTCGCCTTCGTCAAGACGATGTCGCCCGCCGAACGGGAGGTGGCTCAGGGCAAGATCATCGAGCGTGGGTCCGCCGCTGCCGACCGTGTGATCAAGGTGCTTAAAGGCCCCGAGAGTCAGTGGTGCTCCATCGAGGATTCGCCTGAGGCCGCAGCGGTCGTTGAGGTCAAGACCCTGGATCAGTTCATTGCCAGCGCGAGCGAGCACCTTCAACCTGTCCACAAACAGGTTATCTTCGCGAGTGTTCGAATGCGAACCCAGCTAAGACTGCTCCGCTTGCATGCGAAGATCCTCAGGTTCAAAATGGAATTCGAGCGACTGCCCGACAACCTTGCCGAGTGCTGTGCAGCCGCCGATCTCGATGATCCCCTTTCGGGAAAGCCCTTTCAATACGAGGTGAAAGATCCGAGCCAGTACCGTCTCTACAGCATGGGCGTCCCCGGCATTGGCGAGATCGAGTTACGCTACCGCCGCCAGTCTGAACCTGACCCCAACCTGCCCCCTCAGTCCTTTGGATACCGGTAGTGAGCGATGATCCTCCACCGACCCAGCACGTCTTCGAGCGCGCAGGGCCCGAGGTTATGTACACAAAGTGGCAGGCCGGAAGGCCCTTTTCCATCCACCACAACACCGATGTGATCAATGCCATTGTCGAACTTCCACCACACGATGTCCCCCGGTTTCCACTGCGGCAGGTCCTTGAGAGCGAGTGACTTGGTGAGGGTTTTCCCGAAGGCGGCGAAGAACGCGGCTTGGTTGGGAACACGGCGATGATCGATGTTGGGATCCGGGCGCTTGCCTCGACGCGGGTACTTCGAGAATCGGGACCGCATGTCCTCGCGAATAAGCTTCTGCAGATCGTAGCCCGCCGCACGGAGGCTGCGAATCACGACATCAGTGCACACGCCCCGATCGACGGGTACGTCGCCGCCGGGGTACGCAAGCTTCACGTAGCTTGGGTCGTACGTCGCTGCTTCCTTGGCCTGGCGCAACGCAGCACTGACGATGAGTTTGGCGGCCAGGGGTTGCTTCGCGGGTGTCGCGCGAACAGGATACGAGCCCAAGGCGAGGGCGGCTATGAGAACGCTGATGGCCATAGGATTCCCGGATTTTGGTCGATCCACCTTTGGGCTTCGACACGTGCGAGTTCGATTTCCTCAAGATGTGCATCTTGGCCCAAGGTCTCGATGAGGAGCGCCACTTTCTCGTCGTCCAGGAGGACTCGTGGGTCAATGAGCCAAATCTTGACCTTGTCCCAGTACCCGAAGTTCAAGGTCGAGCCCTCTGCGACACAGAGAATGCCATACCCTCGAAGGAGGTTCTGATACATGGTTGCCATCTCGGGCACTAGAGCAGAACCGACAACATAGCGTGGGATCATAGTGGTGCCGAAACCACGTCAAAGGAAGCCGATTTGGGTTCACTTCTCCGGGTTGCTCACCGAGAATACCCTTGAGAGCTTCAAGCTCTCGTTTTTTGCTTATGGGTCATTCTCTGTTTACACTGGATAGCGAAAGCAAGTCGCTGCTGACGACTGTGGTTACGGCCGTCTCCTTTCTCGCGGGAGCCTGTCTCGGGTTCCTTGCATTCCTCCCGGGTGCACCGCACGCGCAGCTCTTGGTTCTCGCGGCGGGGACGATTTTGGCGCTGGCAAGCGTGTCGCTGTGGCGATCACGCCTGAGACTTCCGACGCAGGGACCCATCATTGGGCACGCTGAGTTCCAGGCTATTCAGGAGTGTTCGCCGGTTGGCGTGTTCTTCGCCGATCTCGACGGATCGTGCAAGTACGCCAATGGCCGCTTTTTGGAAATCTCCGGCCTGGCCGCGGAGGAGACCCGAGGTCACGGCTGGCGGCGGATTCTTCATCCCGAGGATCGGGAGTGGGTCAGCCAGGAGTGGCAGGCCGCGCTTCAAGCGCAGAGCTACTTCGAAGCGGTCTTCCGCTACCTCAGGCCCGATGGGGAAGTGGTATGGATAGCTTGTCGCGCGGCACCCGTCAACTCTGGTGGCGCTTTGATCGGCTATGCCGGGGCGGTCGAGGACATTACTTCGCAGCGGGCTGCCGAAGAAAGGGCGCGTAATGCTCACCAGCGGCTTTCCTCAACACTGGAGAGTATTCACGACGGCTTTCTGTCCCTCGATAATGCTTGGAATATCACCTATATCAATCAGGCAGCTTGCGAGATGTTTTCCAAGATTCGAGCCGAAGTTGTGGGTAGCAACTTGCTCGAACTCTTCCCCGATATCGCTGACTCGATTCTCGTTCTTTACTGCCGCGAGGTGATGGCCGGTGGACAGCCACAGGTCTTCGAGACTCAGGATAGCGACGACGACCTGTGGTATGAGGTGCGAGTCTATCCGGCACCCGAAGGCGTGAGCGTCTTTTATCAAGATATCACGGCACGCAAGCAGATCGAAGCTCAGATCGAGGAAAGCATGATGCAGATCAGTGAGTATTCCGTAAGACTTGAGCTTCAGCAACAGGAACTCGCGGATGCGAACGATAAGCTCGAAGCCTTGGCTACCACGGACGGGCTCACCGGGCTGAAGAATCATCGCACCTTCCAGGACCGGCTATCGCTGGAGCTTGAGGACACCGTCAAAAGCGGGGAACCCGTTTCTCTGCTATTGCTGGACGTAGACAAGTTTAAGACATTCAATGATGAGTTTGGTCATCAGGCGGGCGACGAAGTTCTGATAGGAGTTGGCAAAGTGCTCGAAAAGGTCGCGATGGAAGGAGAGTTCGTTGCCCGTTACGGCGGCGAGGAGTTCGTGGTCATCTTGCCTTCTCAGAACTTGGAACAAGCCGTCTCCTCGGCCGAGAGATTTCGTGTTGCGATCGAATCTCAAGAGTGGCCTTATCGCGCAGTGACCGCGAGTTTCGGGTGTTCGACGACCACGGGTACCGATACAGATAAGACGAAACTTATCGCGCAGGCGGATCAGGCCCTTTACGCCTCAAAGAGCCGCGGTCGCAACCGAACAACGCACTTTTTGCAGACGCGTGAAGCCACGTCACTCGCGGCGTAACGCGACGATTGGGTCGAGTCGGGCTGCGCTTACCGCGGGATAAAACCCGAATACCATGCCAATCATCGCGGAAAAGAGAGAGGCCATGATGGCCGCAGGCAACGGAAACGGTGTGGCGAGGCCATCCTTGTTGGGCCACTCCAGCGAGATCGTCCAAAGTGTGACGAGATTTCCCAACATGTAAGCGATTCCCATTCCAATGAGCCCGCCTATGAGCGAAAGCGTCGCCGCTTCGACGAGGAATTGCGTTAAGATGGCCGGACGCTTGGCTCCAACCGCTTTCCGCAAGCCGATCTCCTTCGTTCTCTCAGTAACGGAGACCAGCATGATATTCATAATGCCAATTCCACCAACGAGAAGCGACAAGGCGGCGACAGCGGCAAGAGCGGCTCCCGCGACACCAACCACGCCTTGGAAGACCTTGAGAACGTTTTGGCTCGACTCCACCATGTAGAGAGCGCGGTTGTTGGACTTCGCCATCAGTGCTTTCCAAACATCTTCGAGTGCATCGTCGATCTTCACCCCTTTCTTTGCTCTCAGGAGAATCAGATCGACCTTTGTTCCTCCCAGCCACTTCGCATTGGCAGTGGCGAGCGGCATAAACATCACCGTAGTGTTCCGATCACCCATCATTTCCAGAGGCTCTGAAATGCCGATCACTTGAAGGGTCAGCCCCTGCATGGTGACATACTTTCCAATCGGGTCATCGTCTTTGAACAGGCCTTTTGCCGTGTCGGCGCTGATGACACAAACGTTGGCCTTTTCCTCGTTATCCTTTTCGTTGATGTAACGCCCTTCTTTGAGTTCGATGCGATTGAGCTCAATGAAGTTCTGATCAATTGCGCGTACGCCAACGTCCTTGAGTTCCTTGTCACCTGCCTTAACGGTGTGTCGGCCCGCTTCACGATAGCCTGAAGCGAGCTCAATCTTGCCGGTCCGTTCTTTGAGGTATTCGATGTCTTCAAGTCGGAGGTTCTCGAGGTCGCCCTGGATCTGACCACGCTCCAACCGCGAAGGATTGAAAGCCACAAAAATCGTATCCGAACCGATCTTGGCAAACTGTGATTCCAGGTAGGACTGAAAAGCACCCGAAATCATGACGATCAAGGTCACGCTCATGACCCCGATGATCACACCGAGCATCGTCAAGAACGCTCTCAGCTTATGCAGCCGAAGCATTCCTAAAGCGATGATAAAAGATTGGCCAAAATTCACGAGATCTCCTAGTCACCTTCTCGACCGAACTGTGCCCCTTTGCGCTTAGGGCCCGTAAACTTTGGCTTGAAGATCTTCGTTCCAGCCTCGACGCCAGATTTGATTTCGACTGAGTTGGAGTCCTGGAGACCAATCGTCACCGTCTTGCGATTGGGCTTGGACTCGGCTACGGGCGCACCTGGTTTGACGTCGGCCCCTTCGTCGGACAAGGCAACGTAATACTTCTCACCATCGCGACCCAAGTATTCCAGCGGAATCTTGAGCACGTTCGTCGCTTTCTGTGAGGTCATGGTGCACTTTGCTGACATGCCCGACTTCAGGCGCGGATCGGCCTTATCCAGCCGTACTTCGACTTCATACTTCACGACCGGTTCGCCGGTCGTCACCGTCGTGCCCGTCGCTTTGCTGGCTGGGGCGATCTTGGCGATCTTGCCCATGAACTTCTGGCCCGGCAACGCATCAACGCTCACCTCGGCATCCATCCCAAGCTTCAGCTTGGCAACGTCAATCTCATTGATGTCGAGTTTGATCAGCATGCTGGTTCTATCCTCGACTCGCACGATGGGTGTGCCGCTGCTGAAACTGCTTAAGCTGGCCACCAATTCGCCGACTTGAACGAGTTTCTTCGTAACGACACCGTTGATCGGTGAGACGATGTCGGTTTCGCCAAGCTGTCGGCGACTGTCTCTCAACACGCTCTGCAGTTGATCGACACTTGCCTGGCTCTGGGCACGGCTTTTGGCGAGAACTTCAACTTCGCGCAATCCCGCTCGTGCATCATCCAGTGAAGAAACGGCTTGCTCGTACTCCTTGCGTTTCGTGAAGTCCTGAATACGGTTCGCGTTTGCCCGGTCGAGTTCGGCCTTGGCCTGTCGGACCCGCTCATCGGCCTGCTTTCGCTCAAGGTCCTGCTGGGCATCAAGTCGGGCCAAGCGGTCTTCGGCACTCTGCCGTCGAGTTTTGGCTAGCGACAGTTGAAGCTGTGAGGTTTCAACCTCGCGAGCGGAGATATAGCCCTTCTCCAATAAGCCCTGTTTACGGACGAGATCGCGCTCTGCGTTGTCCTCGTTGGCTCTGGCTTCGTCAACCGAGCTTACCGATGCGGTTCGGTCATTCGGCTGCGTCGTACTGACGAGTTGGTCGCGAGCTTGCACGGCGGTATTGTAAGCTGTGTTCGCCGCTTCGATGCTGGTTCGGGTCAGTTCCGGCTGAATACCGAGTTCCTTCTCTAGCTGAGCGACGCGCATCTTGGCGCGTTCGTAGGCCGCTTTCGCGGTTACTCTTCGCTGACTGATTTCGATGTCGGTTCGTTCGACCGCACTGCGGGCACCTCGGAGCTGGGCCTCGTCCTGCTCGACTCTGAGCGCCGTTTCTTGGGGATCGATGACGGCGATCTTGTCACCCACCTTGACCTCGGAACCTTCCTCGACGAAGAGATCTTGAACTCGGCCGGCCACTCGGCTCTTGATTTCGACGGCCTTCACGGCATCGACCGTACCCGTCTCAACCACTTGGACGGAGATGTTGCCCTTTTCCACGGTCGCGGTCTTGGGGCCCTCCGCCTTCCGACTGCTCATCATGGACCTCATGGCGAACAACCCTCCCCCGCACAACACGACAAGCAGGATGCCAATAATCAGTCCAGTTTTCTTCATAGGAGCCGTCGCGAGTTTACAATCCTTACGGCTAGGACGGCTCATACGGGACTTTCGGCCCAGCGGTAGTGCAAGATAGTCGCATGCACCACTACCTGCTATGGTACGAAATTGGCCCCGATTACCTTGAACGGCGGGGTGAGTACCGAATGGATCACTTGCGTCTGGCCAAGAAATACGCCGATGACGGATTGCTCATCGCTGGTGGAGCGGTTGATAATCCTCTCGATACAGCGCTCATTCTGTTTTGCGCCGAGGCACCCGGGATCGTCGAGGAATTTGCCCGGATCGATCCCTATGTGACGAGCGGAATCGTCAAGTCATGGAGCGTCCGCGAGTGGAAAACGGTCGCTGGACCCCTTGCGGTTCAGCCGGTTCCGATCGAGCCTTGAGCTACTTGCCGAGTTTCGACCGAATTGCCGGGATGGCATCGTAGAGATCAGCGACGAGGCCCAGGTCTGCGTTCTCGAAAATCGGAGCGTCAGGATCCTTGTTGATCGCCACGATGAGCTTGCTGTCTTTGATTCCTGCCATGTGCTGAGTCGAGCCCGAAATCCCGGCCGCAATATAGAGATCGGGGGCCACGATCTTGCCGGTTTGGCCGACCTGCAGTTCATTCGGCGCGATACCGCTGTCGACTGCGGCACGAGTGGCACCAACAGCGCCACCAAGCGCATCAGCGAGGCCGCCGATGACCTGTTCAAATGTCGCCGCATCCTTGAGGGGTCGACCGCCGGAGACGATGACTTTGGCTTGTGCGAGATCGGGCCTGCCCCCACTTCGTTCTCGCGAAGCGGTTCGTCTCGCCTTGGAGTCCACATTTAAGCTCAACGCCTCGACCACGGATTGGCTCGCGGTTTCCCCCACCGGAAAGCCTGCGGGACGGATCGTCAGGACGACGGGCGTGCTGAGAACCTCGACGGTCGCCAAGATCGAGCCAGCCACGATCGGACGGACGAAAAGCGTGGGTGAGACCACGGACACCACGTCGGTGACCATCGCCGCATCAATCAGCCCTGCTAGCCGCGCCAACACGTCCTTGGATCGCATCGCGGAGACCGAGGCGATGTGGCTGTAGTTTCCGGCCAGCCCAACCAGGGCTGATGCCAGTCCATCCGCGGGAGCGATTTCATTCATTCCTGCGTTGAACACCTTCTCTGCGCCGAGCCCGGCTGAACCGGTGCCCATGAGGCAAAGCACGTCGAAGGGAAGACCAAGCGCATGCGCGAATCCGGCACCCTGGTGCGCGTCCGCGTCGTCGAACGCGATCAAGAGGAGTCTCGACATTGGGGTGATTGTGACCGATCCCGTTCACTTCTGGGGACACGAGAGGCCGAGTTCCGTACCCGGAACATCGGCCTCAAGTGTACGGGCGACCAACTAGACGGTCGCGGTATCGTGCATGGCCAGCATCACATCGCCGTTGACCGCGCTGATGTCAACCGCACCCGTGCCCTCGCCAAGGATGCCAGTGATGCGCTGTTCGAGCCGCGCTTCGTCCTTCAGGAACAGCTCGGTGTGAACCGCTCCGCGAAGAGTGGATAGCGCAACCCGGCAGTCTGAGCCATCCGGAATGCCAACCCGAGTATTGCCGTTGACGGTCCGGATGTTGATGCTGCCCTCGACGGGCTCGTTGACATCGAGGTGAACGTCGCCCGAAACGGCTTCGATGGAAATGGTCCTTCCCGCGACTTCGGTCAGGTGAACATCTCCGGCGCTCGTGCGAATACTGATGTTGCCCTTAACCTTCTCGATCTTCACATCGCCGCTCTTGCCTTCAAGGGAAAGTGAGGTTGACTTGCTATCCGAGATCCACACATCGCCACTGCTTGTGTCAACGTCGATCGAGCCGTCAAGGCCGGTAAGCCGAATGTCGCCGCTCTTGCCGTCGATTCGGACCCCGGACTGCGTGGCATCGACCGAGATGTCCCCCGACTCGCAGCGAACGTCGACATGCACTCCGGTGGGCACCCTGACTTCGATATCGACGTTCATCCCGCTTACGTCAGGCTGGCGGATCACGACGCTGTGGTCGCTCTCCTCGATGACGGGCGTGTAGTTGGAAGCCTTCTCCTTGGCATCTTCGCTGTCCTTTCCGCGGATCGTCGCATTCGCGATCAACCTTGCGGAGGCAGCTCCCCCAAAAACCTTCACATCGCCACTCGCATTCTCGATCCGGAGCGTTTTGCCCGCGCTGATGTCAAACGGAAGTTCCACATGCTTCTGCTCGGCAGTGCCAAAGAAGACCCAAGTCTTGCCGTGCTTGGCTTGTTCGGCGGCGTGTTTGATCGCCTCGACGCCCTTCTTGGTGCCTTCCTTGATCTGGGCCGCGATTTCGCTCCAGTTGACGCCATTGGCCACCTCTTTGCCGATCTTCTCGATCGCTTCGATCACGCTGGCAAACGGGTCCTTCGATTTGTCTTCGGAAGTCGCTTTGACTTCTTCCTCTCCTACGGCCTCCTCGTCATCGACACGGGCCTCATGAGCCGTCTCGGAACGAGGTTCGTCGTCAGCCTCCTCGCGAGGAGCCGACTCGAACGCTTCGATCAGCTCAGCGGCATCGTCGGCGGAGAGTTTGCCCTCCTCGACGAGTTTCATGATTCGGCGTGTTTCCTCTTTCATGCGGTCCCTCCTTTGAGTTGGGCCTTGGCTTCCTCGGCGGTGATTTCGCCCTTTTCGAGCTTATCGAGAATGCTGCGCTTCTTGTCCAACACCTTGTTGTCCTTCTTGCGATCCTTGTCTTCCTTTTCCTTGACCGGTGCGAGGTCGAGTGCGTCCAAAAGCGAATCGAGGCGTCCTCGAACGGTTGGGTAGCTGATGCCCAGCTCCTTTTCGACGCTGCTGATCATGCCTCGGCAACGGAGGAATGTCTCCAAAAAGTGGGTTTGCTCCGCATCGAGCGATGCGAACCTCGGAATTTCGAATCGACCCCGCAGCGTGATGCCGCTCTCTTCACAGTGCAGTTCGCTGACAAACAGCTCTCCGCCCGAGATCGGGTCCTTCTGGGGGATCGGGCTTAGTTTGAGTTTTCCCATAGGTCTCCTTGAATTTTCAAACGATATCAGCTATCATACTCAAGAAATCGAGACAAAGATGCCGGTCCTACTTGAAATTATTAAAATTGGCAGAAATCGGCTGGTTGACGTGCAGGTTGAGCAACCCAGCGTGAGGTGGCGTCGGTATGATGAAAGCACCCGCTGAACCCATGAGTCCCGTCCAAGCGCCCCGAGAAGCCTATCGTGAGTTGGCGAATTACCTTCGCCAGCATCCGGAAGGACTTAGCCTTCCGGCCGACGAATTGGCAGAGCGGACAGGGTTACCCCTGGATGTTGTCAGCCAAGTGCTCGTCCAGGCTCGGAACCACCGCGCACCTGCTCAAGAGGCCGCTCACAAACCGAACCGATTCAGAGGCATCGGCGAAGGCGCGCTGTCTGTCTTCCTCAAGATGACGGATCGACCGGTGCTCTTCACCGGAATCTCGACGTTGACGATGCTGGCGCTGGTGATCCTCACGGGATTCCTGGATGGTGCTCAAGGCAATGCAGCACCCTCTGGGTACGCGATCATTCAGGGTCTCATCATTCTGAGCACCCTCGTGGTTCAGATGGCCTGCTTCTACCGTCACGCACGGGCACGAATCGCCCTGTACGGCGCTCTCGTCTTCTGGTTGGTTCTCACGCCCGCTCTGCTGGCACCTTTCGTGCTGCAGGGTCCGAGCCCGACCGGACCACCCCCCGGCTTGCTGCTCACCCTTCTCATCGTCGCAAGCATCTCGCTGGCTGCGCTCTTCGGGGGAATGGGTGTGGTCTTCGCCATTCTGGGTGGCTATGTTCAAGTCCGACGCGCCGATCAGCAGAAGGAACGCTTGACGCGCCAACAGCTTCTCGAACGACTGTTCGAGATCGAGGAACGGCTTCGAACGGAAAATCACCAGGCTGCCCGAACCAGCATCCTCGACAAGCCGGTGTTCAGGCCCGTTCGAACCAGGCCTTTCTTATGGGCCGCGATTCTGGGAGCGACCCTTTCGCTGATCATGGTGCTTGGAATCGGTGGCATCCAAGAGTTGCTTGGCGATCAGCGGCAGATGCGTGACCTTGCGTTCGCTGTCGGCAGCCTGGGATTGGGACTTATCAGCTATCTGGTCCAGATTGGGCTTTCGTTTGCAGCGGGTCGTCCCTGGCGTGGCGTTGCCGTTAGCCTCCTTTACACGGTGGTGGGGTACCCGGCTGGGCTGATTCCTTTGGGCAGTTTCGGCATGGCCTACTTCAAGGAGACGTTCCCCTGGGGGATTGTAGGAAACCTCGTGTTTGCCTTCCTGATCGGTCTCATGTCAGGCCTCGGTGCGCTGATCGAAGAGCGTGCCGCCCTCGAAAACCGTCTGCAGCGAGACGACCCGGCCGCGCTTCTGGCCGAAATGGTCGAAATTCAGCTCAAGCTCAACCCATCCACGTCGTCGGTCTGCGTGATGGTGGTCGATGCTGCGAAGAGCTCCGTCATGAAGGCAGAAGCAGATCCGCTGGTCGCCGAGTGGACGTTCCGCGAGTACCAGCGCTTTCTCGCCGACATCGTAGCCCGGTTTGGCGGTCGTGTTCACTCAACCGCCGGAGACGGTGCGGTGATGTATTTCAGTGATCCTGCCTGCGGCTTCCGGGCCGCCCAGACTATCCAGACGGAGGTCGGCGATTTCAACACCAACGTCAGCAAGCTCAAGTCGCCGTTCCGCCTGAGAATTGGTTTGCACTCGGGAGCCGTCGCCGGCGAGATCGAAAAGGTGCAATTCACCGAGGTCATCGACATCGCTGCTCATGTCGAGGCGGCGTCACAGGTTGGGGGAATATGTGTGACCGAGCCCGTGGCAGACCTCCTCGAGGGTGAGCGCTTGGCTGAACTGAAGGACACGGTCGACGGCTTCAAGGTGTACCTTGCCCTCAACCCCACCCTCGGGCCATGAGTTTCGTTGTACGCGATCTTGGGACAATGGGATACCGTGAGGCCTGGGAGGTCCAGAAGGAACTCAATGAGGCCGTGCAGCGCGGCGCTCCGGACACCTTGCTTCTCGTTCGACATCCCCGAGTTTTGACTCTTGGTGCCAACTTCCACGAGGACAACCTGCTGTTGCCCATCCCAGAAATCGAAGCGCGCGGGTTTGAGGTCATCCGAACGGATCGAGGCGGCGACGTGACTTACCATGGCCCTGGTCAGCTCGTCATCTATCCGATCTTCGACATCGCAAAGCATGGCCGCGACCTGCATCGGTGGATGCGCGATCTGGAACAGACCATGCTTCTGACGATTGCTCACTTTGGTCTCACCGGCCGACGTTTCCCGCCCCACACTGGAGCCTGGATCGGCGATCTGAAGGTCGCGGCCATCGGAGTCAAGGTGCGCCGATGGGTCAACCTGCACGGAATCGCCTTGAACTGCGATGTCGACCTCAGCGACTTCGACGTCATCGTTCCCTGTGGGATTCAGGACTATGGAGTGACGAGCCTTTCTCTTGAGCTGGGTCGAACCGTCACCACCGAGGAGGTCGAACCGGTCGTGGTGAACTCCTTTCGGAACGTGTTTGGTGCCACTGACGAAAATGTCGTATGATGAAACCGTTAAGACGTCCCTTGATGTCGAATCTTTAGGAGAGGGCAAATCCGTACTTACGGTGACAGCCATGAATCGAAAAATAATCTGTGCGCTCGATACGGGCGACCTTCATGAAGCCCTGAAGATCGTTCGTCGCCTCTCTGAGCATGTCGGAGCCTTCAAAGTGGGACACGCGTTGACCCTGCCATATGGGCTGGACGTGATATCGAAACTCCAAGACGCGGGAGCAATCCGCGTGTTCCTCGATCTGAAATTCCACGACATCCCCAATTCGGTCGCTTTGGCTGTTCGGGAAGCGGCTCGACAGGGCGTTTGGATGCTCACCCTGCACATCACCGGCGGACCGGCCATGATGACGGCAGCCGTCGAGGAAGCCCGCAGCTTTGGTGACACATCCGCGCCACTGCTCATGGGAGTGAGCGTTCTGACTTCGCTCGACCAGCACACCCTAACCGACCAGATCGGGGTGCAGAGAACCATTTCCGAGCAAATGCTACATCTGTCGCAGTTGGCCATCGATACCGGACTCGACGGAGTCATTTGTCCCGCCCCCGAAGTCAGATCGGTGCGCGGTTCCATCGGCCACGCCGGGATCATCGTGACTCCGGGCATTCGCATGCCGCACGACGATGTTGGCGACCAGAAGCAGGTCGGCACGCCGCAGCAAGCATTGACAGATGGTGCCGACTATCTCGTCGTGGGAAGGGCTCTACTGAGCAGCCCCGATATTGAAGCCGCGCTCGAGTCTTTCAAACTACCCACCACGGCCTAGATCCGGAACTTGCGCAGGTGTTGCACGACCCGAAATGAGTAGGTCGTGAAGTTCAGGACGTCGCGATAGAGATCGGCTGTCGCAGGCAGCACTTCGCCTAGGCGTCTTCGCGTCAAGAGCGCTGCGAGGTCGTATACGAAATAGGCCAGATAGGAAAGTGCGATCGTGCAGGCCGCTAAGGCTCCCGTGGTGCCGAGGTGGCCCAGGCTTGCCAGGACTATGTTGGCGACGATTGTCGCGGCGCCGGCGATTGTGAATT
Organism: Fimbriimonadaceae bacterium; assembly: GCA_019694835.1. The sequence continues at coordinate 29,015 of JAIBBE010000125.1, forward strand.
GGCCCAAGAACGAGAAGTCCCTGCCGCACAGTGTCGCATAAAGGAGCGCGCAAACCGCCCCAATCCCCATTGACCACAAAGGAAGCCCAAAGTCGATCCCCGAACGAACCAGCACGCCAAGGGATGCAAGCAAGGGGAAGAGCAAGACGAAACTGGCCGCCACATCCCACTTGCTGTGAGGCGCGAGCCGACGCACCAGCGTCAGCGCCAGCAGGCAGGCTAAGGCACCCCAGAGGGCCGGCGTGGAGTCCAAGTCAGGTGGGGTTTTGTGGGCAACCGCGCCGATTGCCGCAACGGTGAGAAAGTGCAGTCCGATGACCTGCCGAATGAACCGGAGCCGTGCGCCATAGCTCTCTGCCGCGGCGTTGCCTGGCACGACGTCCGGTTCCGGGAAATAGGGCTGAATGTTCACGGCCCGAAGTTAGAGGAGGGATTGGTCGGGATGAGAGGATTTGAACCTCCGACCTCTGCGTCCCGAACGCAGCGCTCTACCAAGCTGAGCCACATCCCGAAGAACCCTATTATACCGCGCGCTCACCGGGTCTTTTGGGGAAGCGACCTGGCCTTGACGAGGCGCTCACGATGGTCGTTGAACACGCAGATTGACCGAAGACCATACACGTTGGCGACGTTCACCGCCTGTTCCCAGCGCAGGGGATTGAGCTTGCGGTCCAGGCATCGTTCGTCCACGTATCGAGCGCAGTCACGGCATTCCATAGCTCCTCTATCATAGACGAATGTACAGGTCCCAGAGTGGCGCGGGCAGGATGGGGCTGCGTCATGGTGTTTGGGTGGCCCTGGTGATGTGCACCAGGGTTCTGCCAGTTACGTGAGCCTGTCGTACTTGTCCGAGCCGGGGTGCACAAATTCATCACCCCGGCCACCCAAACACCATGACGCAGCCCCAAAACGGCCGCGCTTGAACTCAAATTCAAAGGACAGAGTTTATGGTCGGTTCGCAAGTACCAGTGCTAAGGCCACGAGGGGCCGTCCCTCCAAAATGGAGGGATGCACCTAATCGCAGCAACCCATTGATCCCCCGGTTCTTGTGGGCTTCATGCACCATGACACGGATGTGATCTTGTCAGCCACCGAAACCTCTTTTCGCGCGCTGTTATCGAGCTTAGAGATGAGCGCCTTTGAGCCTGCGAACCTGGCAAGATACGTACCGTCAGCAGAGATGGAATCTTCCGTCACCTCATCAGCGAGGTCGTCAATGAGAATTCCCCCCGCTTGGCCATCGCCGCTGAACCATGATAGTTGTTCCTTGTCGCCTTTGAACGTACTCGCGTAGAAGCGAGTACCGTCCGCCGACCAAGAAATCGGGCACAAATCCTCGGAGTTCTTAATCCTCGTTGTTGCACCGGTTTTGAAATCACACAGCAAGTACCCTTTCCCATCTCCGCAGATTGCGCGATCAGAGTTGGGCGATATGTACGCCTCGTACAGATGGCTGCCGAGTCGAATCTTTGTCGAGCCATCTAGGCGTATCAGCGAGAGCGACTTGGCGGAGCGATCGTCGAAAACCAGGCCAGAACTGTCCGGCAACCACTCGAAGTAACCCTCCGCACCTAGTGATCCCAAGTCTCGCTTACTGGTGCCGTCCGCATTAACGACGATTAATCGTCCATCGGCTTCAAAGGCAATATGCCGCCCATTTGGCGAGATGTCCGCACCTTCGCCCTCGCAAATGGGCGTACCACTACCCAGTTTACTGTTGAAGATCGTCAAGATATGCTCGTGCTTATTCATCGTGCCGACCGATATGCTGGCGACGAACATGTCACTCTTAGGCGAAATAGAAAGGTCGAAGTAATCTTCCATGCATGAAGGACCGACCTTTCGAGGACTGGACCCGGAGACGGGCATCAACCAAAATTCATCGAAGGACTCTTCGGACGTTCCTTTAGAAAAGAGGATGGAATTTGAATCGCCTGTCCAACCCACGATCGCAAGGAAGTCGGAGATGCTTCCTGCCAGCTTACGTCGGGCTGTTCCATCGGCGTTAACGACGAATAGGTCGTAAGGTTCAGTCTCTGACTTGGCTCCAAGGGGTTGACTTGACGGCAAGACGAAAGCAACTCGCTTGCCATCCGGCGACCAAATCGCGCTTTCGCCTGCGCCAAGTTCACATAGACCCGTTCCGTCTGCGTTGACGGTGTAGAGCTGCGGTTCATCGAGGATTCCACTAGCGCTCTCGATAAGCAGACGTTGTGGCGCAGAGGCACCAATCAGGAGGGATGCGATCAAACTAACCATAGATGCAGGGAACACCAAACGGTGCTATGCGACGGTGACATAGGTCACAGGCTTGCTATGACTTCGGTCCGAACTCGGGTCAATCCCAGATGCCGACTTCGTGATCGGCCTCGACTCGCGACAGTTCCGGGACCTTCTCAATCAGCCGTGCGCAGGCATTCCAGCGAAGCAAGACGTCGTCGTTCCCGCTAGGCCGAAGCGCCTCCGCAACTTCATAGGTGACCAGGGCTTTATGAAGCCAGTCGCTTACCATGGACGGTGCCGCGCCTTCTTGGAGCTTTACACGAGCCCAGCGCTCGCAGGCCATCCCTAAGTGATAAGCTTTCTCATACTCCCCACTCATGCGGAATGCGACCTTTTCGGCATCTTGGTAAGTTGCGCCGCGTCGCTTGCCGAATTGCTCG
>JAIBBE010000238.1 GCA_019694835.1 Fimbriimonadaceae bacterium
CGATACTGAATAAGATCTTCAGTGGTCTGGATGCTCTCGTGCAGCATCTCCATGGTGACCATCGCGCATTCAAGTGCGTCGCAATAATCCTCAAGGTGTTCGGGTCGCAGCGGAGGCTTTAAGATCACGTCGGAATCGTGAAGGCCCGGCTTTGGTCCGATCATCTCCAGACAAGCAAGACTGATATGGGGGGAGAAGAAGTCAGCGGGCTCAGTCGCCTGAACAGCCAGAAGCTCTAAACTAGCCACTTCGTGCTGAACTACTACGTCGCTCGGTTCTTTGGGATTATTAGTACGTTCGAACCCAACATCCCAGATCTGTATGATCTCTGATCCAACATGACGATACCATTGTCGATATGGATTGGCGGTATAGCCGCCATCCTTGACAAACCGGCGAAGAAAGGCCGACACGACAGCGGACGTCTGACGATCATTAACTGGATTGCTCATCGCATTCGGATGGGGTTATTCCTAAGACTTCCATTCTGAGACGGTAGCGTCTTCTTGGGCCTTCTAACCTCGGCAGCAGGCCACGAAAGCCTCAACCCCAGAAAGACAAGGGGGAAAATGGGTAGAGAAATCTGGAAGGCAACCGGAGCCCCTCACCCCCGACCCCTCTCCCCGCCATTCATCGGGGAGAGGGGGGCCGTATTTGACTTACGGGGCCATTTGGACGTCCCACGGACCGGCGGCTTCGATGTAGAAGACAGCCGGCTGATCGCCTTCGACCTTTGCGACGTGCGGCATCTTGCCGGTGAGCGAGAAGTAGGAGCCGGGGCCAAGTTTGTAGTCCTTGCCCTCGACGGTCAGGGTAATCGTGCCCGAGATGACCGTGACATGATGGTCTGCCGAATGGTGGTGCGAGGGGGTCACGAGGCCGACGGGGTACTTCAGGAAGAACCGGCTCGGGCCCTTCGCCATGTCCCCTTGGACCGCCGCGGCTTCCACGCCGGGGATGCCCGCGCTCTTCCATTTCAACTCGGACTTGGGAATCACCACGGCCTTGCCTCCTCCGAAGGCGTACAGCACTGCTGCGATGGCGACGGTCGTGCCGCAGAATACGGCTCTGAAACGACTCATGTGCATCTTAGTCCTCCTTGCGACGGGCCAGACATGCTCCCAGGGAGGATGCATGCCACGCTTCGCGCACAGGTTGCCCGAATTTACCCGACACCGCCGGAAGATTCGTCAGTTTTTTGGCTGGTTGGATGCGATGCGTAGCCCGCTTCAAGCCGCGAAAGCCGCTCGTCCCAAGCGTGTCCCAGCTCCTCCATCCATCGCCTGACCTGGTCCAAGGTCTCGGGGTCGAGTTCGCGCATCGCGACGCGACCGGAGCGGCGGGTCCGTACGAGGCCGCTGGACTCGAGGACGCTCAGGTGCCTTTCCGCTGCCTGACGACTGATACCAAGCTCGCTAGTGAGCGCCCCTGTCGTGAGGGGTCCCTCACGACTGAGACGGCGGACCATCTCCAGGCGAGAGGGGTCGGCGAGAGCGGCGAAGACGGCGACCGTCATCGACCTCTACTCCTACGCCTCCACCCGTGGGAGGATGGAGCTATAGGGCAGCTCATTCGGAACGCGAACCCGCGTACGTAGGCAGGAGCTTCGCCAACTCCTCGTCCCAGCCGCCAGTGTTCTGGCCGAGGGCCCAATCACGGCGAGACTGGGCGATGCGCGAGAAGCCGCTCTCAATCATGGTCACCTGGGTTCCATCCGGAGACGGAGCGAGGGTGAACCGGACGGTGGTGAGCTCGCTCTCGGGGAAGGCGTCGAGTTCGTGGGCGTCGCCGGGATGCCACTGGAAGGCCAGCGCGCGACCCACTTCCCATTCGACGATCTTGGCTTGGCTGCGATGCTCGCCCCAGATCAGGTGGAACGTGCCGTCAGGACTGTAGTCGCCCTCGATGCGCTGCGGGAACCAGCTTGCGAGAGCGTCAGCCGAGCCGAACGAGCGGTTCCAAACGGTCAGCGGATCAGCCGGCAGGACCAGCGTGCGTTCAATGGAGTCTTGGATATGCAACATAGCGATTGCATATTGACCGATCAGCGCAAAAGATGTCAAGTCGCGGGTTCACCCCATTGGGCAGCCATAATGTCCCATGCTCATCCCCGCCATTGTCTTCGCCGACTACGAACTCCAGAAGATCGAGGGGTGGCCGGTGCAGGTGGAGACTAAGCTCATCGCGGACCATCGCAGCACCTGGGAGGCCGTGCGCCGAGAACTTGGCAACCAGCTTTATCGCATCACCCGCGTCGTCCCCGATGGGCCGCTGAGCAAGCTTCGCCAGGTCACCATCTGGGTGCACTGGGACGATCCGGGCGCTCCTTGCATGGCCTACCATCCGGCGGCGGCATGGCTGCGCGAGCACAAGGTCAACCCGGCGATGGAGAAGGGTGTCGAGCTCGCCAACGCCAAGAACTTCCTGTCATGGACCTACGAACAACCGTGGATGGTCATGCATGAACTCGCCCATGCCTACCATCATCAGTTCCTCGATAAGGGCTTCGAGAATGCAGACGTTGCGACGGCGTGGAAGCGCATAACCGAATCGAAGAAGTACGAGTCGGTGCTGCACTATGACGGAAAGAACGCCAAGCATTATGCGCTCAACAATCCGATGGAGTACTTTGCCGAGACGACTGAGTCTTACTTTGGAAGAAACGACTTCTTTCCGTTTGTCAACGCTGAACTGAAGACCTTCGATTCGGAAAGCGAAGAGCTGATGCGGCGGATTTGGGGGCCCGTTCAGAAGCGTCTCATGCCATAACCCGAACCACGCCGAGCGGGACGAGGGGGGATTCTTCGCCGGTGTGGCGCTGGACGAAGCGATAGGCGGCGGCGTACCAACCGGGCGAAAGGGAGAGGGTGTAACGGAGTGAGCCGGGCGCGTAGGTGACGAACGCCTTCGACCGATAAGCCGCCGCTTTAGGGCGCATCGCGCCGTGGCGCAGGGGCTGGACGAGAAGCTCGGTGAGGACGGTTGGCTGGTTCGGGGCGGAGGCGTCGAAATCCAGGGCTGAGGGGGCGGGTTGGACCGAGATTGAGATCGCGTCGCCGAAGAAGGGCGCGTCGGGCGGATCGAGGGGGATGGTGGCGTTGGGCACGGCTTGAAGCAGCTTGCACGCCAAACCGCAGAAGACGTTCTGGGCTCGCCGCGCGCGGACCGCACCCGTCCCTGGCTCGCGCACGCCGATGCGCAGCGCGTAGTCCCGCCACCGCTCGGCCTGTTCGGGTTCAAGCTCGTTCCACGCGATCCCGGCGCGCATCAGTCGCAAACGCGCCGCCATCTGGAGTTCGGTCTGGGGGTCGCGGGGGATGACGTGCTCGCGCACCACCACCCCTCCCGCGCTGCGAACGAAGACCGTGTTTCCGGCCCGACCATGCAGGTTATCGGCAAAGGCCCCGAGCTTAAGTGTCGCCATAAAGGAGATGATCGGCACCATCGCCCCCGATCTATAGCCCGCCCCGCCGTCAGCCCCCGGCAGAACATGGGTCGTCACCTATGTCCGACCCACGCCCCACCCATGTCCGACCGATGGTTGACCGATGGTCGAAGCGTGCAGCGAGAGTGGAGGCGAGAGGCCCAATCGTCGCAGGATCTATTGCTATTGAGGACAAAAGGCCTGTATAGTGGAAGGGTACGGAGCCGACTGATGCCCATGAAAGCTCGCTATACGGTCGTTGAAGGTGAGGTCATTGCCCAGAAACGAAATGGAGTGCGTCACCTGCTAGTTTCCGATGCCCAAGGTTCCACGGTCGCCCTGATGGGGAGTTCGAGCACCATCACCGATACATTCGAGTATTGGCCCTACGGCGAGGTGAGGACGCGTACCGGCAGTACGACGATGCCATTCCAGTACATTGGTGCGTTGGGTTACTATCGCGACTCGTCGGGGCGGACGTATGTCAGGGCGCGGACGCTACGGACGGACTTAGGGCGATGGATGACCGCAGATCCGTTATGGCCTCGTCAACGGACCTTTGTGTATTGTGCTGCATCTCCGATAACTAAGACAGATCGCTCGGGCAGAAGGGTTGAGTACTTCGACTGCAGTGACGAGGATATTGATCGCCTTGAATGGGCGATTTCAGATATCAGGCGCTTGTGGAATACCTGGAAACTCCATGCCTTTATGACGTGCCTCAACCCAAAACCTTGTAGTCTCGACTACCCATATCCTCACTCATCCCCATATGACAACCAAACAATGGCTGGCTGTATGGAAATGTACTTGGCCAACTTCTTCGATGCGTCTCCGCAAACGAATATTCACTTTCGCTGTTGTTCTTGGGGCGATTGGTGCCATATACTTGGCGACTGTCGCGGAAGTCAGTGCTCTCGTGGCCACAACTACGGTGGCAATCTCGTCGTAATCTACGTATGCCCGGACTTCTGGGATAAGTGCGGGGCATGGGCGTGTGCGGTGCTGCATGAGATGTTGCATGGATGCGGACAGATTGGCCACGTGGAAGGCGCTGCCACCGCCTGCCTTGAAAACATAGCGGGTTGTCAGGGACAGACGGGCATCAATGGATAAACGTGACAGATCTATAAAGCGACAAGCTATTGCAAAGGAAGTCCTCCTTTGGTCGGCTTGGGTCTGGCTTGTACTAAATGCTTACATCTTTGGCCCGGATTCGGGTTCCGTTGAAAGAACAAGTGTTTTTGCCTTCTATCTGGTGAAGACTCACTCACCTGAAGAAGCACGTGGTGTTGCAGATGATCTTAGCCTGTCGCGAGATTTTAGGTGGTCACACTCTGCTATTGAGATTGCCTCTGTCGCTATTCCTTTCCTGCTGGCTACAGTCTACGCTTCTTGGTTTCTAAATTCAGTGCGACGCGAGATTCAGCCATCCTGGATATCTGCGGTTCTCTCCTTCCTATTCGCGATTGCACTGGCCTACGCGCTTGAAGGGCTCGCAATTGTCGTGCCTAAGTCCAGTCTTCGTGAGGCAGCCATGCGCACTTTCCTCGCCTTGATTGTGCTTTTCGTGGCACTCATACTCTTTCGTTGCATATGGCGGGTAACACGTACTACCGACGGTGGAGCCGTGCCACGGTGAAGGACGCGCCAGAACTCGTAACCTCGAGGCAACGATACCTTGCCGTGCCCAAGCACCGTAGCGAATCCGTTGGGGAGCCCATCGGGAAGCTGCGTAACCATTATCGGCAGGGAACCGAGCCGACGACCTTCATCCATGACGCGGGCCCCCGCCGAAGTCCGTGCAGAACTGCTCAAGAGTCTGATTCAAGGGTTTCATTGGGACAATCCCAAGGCGTGTTAGTTGATTCGAGGCCAAGGCGCTGAACCTCGGCCTGAGGGCCGCGGCTGGCCAAGCATCCGTGTGAATTGGCTCGATTGCGGGAGGCGTTATGCCAAGCTGATCGGCTCGGATGCGAACAACCCTGTTCGCAAAATCCCACCAACTCATCACTTCAGAACCAGCGGCGTGCAGGACGCCCGCTTTTGGATTCAGGTCGACGAGATCAGCTAACACTCTGGCAAGCTCCAACGTTGACGTGGGAGTTCCGAATTGATCTGCAACCACCCGCAAGTTACCGCCAGAGTACCATTGCTCAAGAATCGAACGCGGAAAGCATAGACCATGAAGGCCGAATAACCATGACGTGCGAACAACCAGGGAGTCAGGGGCGTTCTCTAAGACGTAACCCTCACCGAGGAGCTTCGTCCGTCCATATACTGAAAGTGGATTAGTCTCGGAGCTCTCACAATACGGTACATCTGATACTCCGCCAAAGACAAAATCAGTTGAAATGTGGATTAGCCTGGTCCCTGTCACCCTGGATGCCTCGGCCAAGTACTTGGGTCCCAACGCGTTGGTCTCCAAGGCGTGAGAAGGCGATCGTTCTACTAAGTTGAAGAGGGCGAACGCAGCACAGTTTACGCACCAGTCATATTTTCGGTCCATCCACCCCTTGATTGACTCTCGGTCTCTTATGTCCAGTTCCTTTGACGAGGGGGCCGAAACATGCATCCCGCGAGCGACGAGGAGGTCCCTGCAGGCACCGCCCAGCAGGCCACTTCCTCCAGTCAATAGAATTCTCACTGGTGAAGCCTCATTTGCCACGATCCAACCCACCTACGAGACATATACTATCTCAATCTCAGGGACCGGCTGGCCCTTCGCCGTGAAAGGCCAGATCGAAGGAGGGAATGACCGGGCCGGTTTTCTTCGATCCGAGGGCGTATCGCTAAGCGGGGATCGAGAGGCACTAGGCGTATTCTTGGGCGTGAGGTATACACTCGGTCGATGGCCGAAATTTCGATGATAATAGCATCCTATTGTAGAACGAAGGAGCTTCTATCTACTATTCATAGCTTTCTGGCCCAATCATTTCAAGACTTCGAACTCGTCATTGTGAACGACGGGCCACCGAGTCCAGAGATCG
>JAIBBE010000071.1 GCA_019694835.1 Fimbriimonadaceae bacterium
TGCACTTCGGCCAGCATGGCCTCGACCCGGGAACGATCGTCTTGTGACAGGCGATGACCACAGCCGCGGTTGAGCCGCTCTCGATCAGCAAAGTTCTCCCAATACCAGGCTCGCGTGTAGATGCTCAAGTGGCTACCAGTAGATTGCTGTCGATCCCGCTTCGCGACACCCCAACAGCCGAATCTGTTGGGCTCCGGAGGGCTTCCGATCCCTCGCTGGGTCAGACTCTTCAAGGCGATCTACCGCTTGAGCGCCAGGTGCTGAAAGCGGATCGCTCAGCACTCACAAAACACGAACCCGCCGGGCGCTTGCCCGGCGGGTTCGTTGACAACCGAGACAGGATTGAACCGAGATCAGAAGCGGGCCGAGCCGATGTTCACCGAGCTGCCGATCGCAGTGATCGCGCCGGTCTGCACGGTCGAGTTCATCGTCACGCTACCGCCGACCGTCGTGTCGGTGATGGAGAGGCTCGCAACGCTGACCTGGGAACCAATGGCGGTGATCGCCCCGGTCTTGGCGCTCAGATTCGCCGTCAGGTCCTTGCCGATCTTCGAGTTGGTGACCTCGACGGACGAGACCATCACCGAACTGCCGATGGCGGTGATCGCGCCGGTCTCGGCCTGGAGGTTGAGCTTCACGTTGCCGCCCACCTGGGACTTGGTCATCAGGAAGTCACCGACAGCCACCTTCGAACCGATAGCCGTGATCGTTCCGGTCTTGACCTTCGTGTCGATGGTGACGCTGCCGCCGATCTTGTTGCCGCCGGGGTTGAGCGTGTTGCCGATCGTCCGCGTCGCCGCCTGACCCGCGTCCTTGGCGGCCGACTCGGCGACGCCCTGGACCACGTCGTCGATGACACCGGCGTTAGCCACCGGGGCGAGGAAGGCGTAGGTGGAAGCGACGAGGCCCGCGACGGCAAACATCTTGTAATTCCGCATTGGATCCTGCTTTCTGCCCTTTGGGGGCTTTGTGCCTGTTTCCGTCAGGCTCGGGCGTCCGGGCTTCACACGCGTGATGCTCCGGCCGACTATCTACAGATTGCCGTTGGCGTGTCCGCACGACACGCAAGCGGCAGATTGTGGTCAGTGTCGAGGACGGATCACCACATCGGCGACATTGATGGTCCGCACGACCGACACGGGTCGGATGTCACTGGTGTTGCGGATGACGACCGCACCGAGGGGCATGGAGGCCTTCGATTGGTTGAACTGCTTCTCCGTCATGACCGGCGCGATATCCACCTCGCGGCGGGTAGCATCAGTCTCGAGAACAGTGCGTGTGGTTGACTCAACCACAACATTCACACGCTGCAAACCCTTCGCAGCGTCGAGAAACGTGGGGTCCACCGGGGCGGTGACGGCACTCGTCGAAGTGCCCAGTCGGGTGCTCGACGTCGATTCCAGCAGCACATTCGCCGTGCCGTTGACATAGACGTCGCCAGCCCTCGCCCGCGAAGCTGCGAGGGACGCTTCGAACGAAGAAGCGATCTGCTGTGGCACAGCTCCCAAAGCGCCTGATGAGGCGTGAGCGAGCAAGATCCCGACCGGCAAGAGCGTTCGAATGCAAGACTGCATGGCTTCCTCACTTTCACAGAAGCTGGGCGGTTCTAGCCCAGCCGAATGGACCGATCGCGCGTCCCTCACATTGAGGGATCAGCCCGCGTTGGGTTGCCTGTGAGTTCAGGCATCCCTTGGTTTATTGCGGCTGCTGCGAATCGCCGACACCGCCCGAAGACAATCTTCGGGCGGGACCGGCGATGTACCTTTCAGGGGCTGACGTGAAAAGTCACGGCACGGACTCCCATGCCTTTAGACAGAGCACCCTGCCGAAGGTGGTCGAGAAAGCGCCGAGTAGGGGTGTCCGGAGATGAGTCTGGCTGTACCTCGAGTGGCCTGGCGCCAGACCGCGGGTAGTCGATTCCGGCGCTGGAGGTCTCCACCACAAGTCCGCGTGGCAGCGGCCTGTCGACTGGTGCGGTCTTGAGAACTGACTCCAAATCAGACCTAGCCAACGGACCAGCTTTCGATGTCAAGCAGATGAGCGTCCAATTCCCTGCATTCTGCTTGAGGGACGCCCGCTGGTCGATTGCTGGAGGGTATCGAAGTAAACGGTCGGCCGCTGTTGCGTCCAAGGTGCTGAGCTCGTTGAGTTGTCCAGCACCGTCCAGGGAACACAAGACGGCGTAGGTGTGGTCCGGGATAGTCGCGTCAATGCGAATCGCCATGCCGAGCGTCATCGCTTGAGCGTCCTGAATCAGAGGCGAACCGCTGCTCTGAATCACCCACACGCGAAGTTGTGGATCGCTTGCCGGAACACTCGGTGGCCTCAATGACAGCCAAAGAGTCAAGGAGACAAGGAGCAATCCGAAGCCCGCGAGTCCGACCTTCATCGCCCTTCGGCGATGCTCGCGACGGTAGGAAAATCGCTCTAACTGGTCCGCTAGGACACCAACGTCCATGTGCCTTCGCTGCGGATCTACTGCCATCGCCTGTTCACAGATTCGGCGAAGCTCAAGGGGCACGGCTGTCGAGAGTGGCGGAACGCTTCCACTACGTGCCTTTTTCAATGCAGCCTGAAAGTCCGATGCTGCAAACGGAGCCTTCCCCGTGATGAGGTAGTAGAGCAATCCACCGAGCCCAAAGACGTCCGACCTCACACCCACCAAGTCGATGGCTTCGTTGGCCTGTTCCGGCGACATGAATGCAGCCGTGCCAGAAAGAAAACCTCCCGAGACTGCGTCATCTCTGAGTGAGTTCGAAACGCGTGCCGCACCGAAGTCGATGAGGTGAGCTCGCCCGTCCGGATCGATAATCACGTTCCGTGGCTTGATGTCCAGGTGCAGAATGCCCTTGCCGTGTGCCGCTGAAAGAGTTCGTGCCAGAGAAGATACCAGGATGGCGATTTGCTCAGGGGAGAGCTGCCGCTCACGCACGTACTGATCAAGAGTTTGACCCGGAATGTGCTGGACCGCGATGAAGATGCGACCATTGTGTCGCCCAATGTCAAGGATGCCCGCAATCTGTGGATGGCGGAGTTGAGCGAGAACCTGCGCTTCGCTCTGTATGAGCGCCTCGAGCCTTTGGTCAACATCGCGCCGAAGAAACTTTAGAACTACCAAGGTTCCGATTGGATGGACCGCCAGCAGCACATCTCCGTGGCCGTCCTTCTTAAGCTCTGACAGCACAAAGTACCGCCCAACGGTATGGACACTTCCTTGAGTGGCCGCCGCTGAAGTGCTCCCATAGCCCTCCAACTCCTGAAGCAGCGGAAAGCTGTTCGGAAACTGCTTGGCGTACTCTTCCACGCAGGGTGTTTCCCCGCGTTTCCGGCGGTACTCGATATCCAATCTGATCAGTTCACCGAGTGCGGTCGAGCGCATCGCCTCAGGAGTCTCCTCGAGGTACTTCGCGACCGACGGACGAGATCCTTTGCGCCACTCGGACTCGAACTGGTCCGCGATCCGGTCAATCACCAAGAGGTCAGAAGCGGCGGCGGGCATCGCATGATGGTACGTCATGCTCTCTGATTGCTCTCCAAGGCTTGACGGCGACACCGGGTTACGAACCAAACGCGGTGGACTCATGGCAGGCGCGTCTCGACATCAACGCCAAGCGTTCGGACTATGTACGGGCGCAAGGCATCGCCCGCAAACGAGCATCGCCGAGAGCCGCCGTGTACGATTCACCGTTCCAGTCGCCACTCGACAAAGACCTATGGGCAGGACGCGCTTGTATGACCCAAAGCCATTCAGTGACACTCTTGATTCAGGGGCTCCGGGGAGACCGGCAGGTTTCCGACCCCGCGGCCGCGGCCATCTGGCAGAGGTACTCAGCCGATCTCCTCCAGCACGCGCACAAGCGGATGTCCGCAAAGGTGAGGCAACGGACGGGATCTGAAGATGTGGTCCAGGACGCCTTCGCGACATTCTGCCGGCGGTTTCAGGCTGGCGAGTACACTGTCGCGGATCGCGATGACCTGCTGCGGCTGCTGATCGGGATCACGATCAAGAAGACGCTCATGACGGTGCGATACCACGCCCAGGACAAACGGAGCGTAGTGCGTGAAAATCAGATGACCCAGTCGAAAGACCGCGACAACGCGGGGGTACTTGACCTTCTCGGAGAGCCGGCAAGTGCAACCCCAGAACAGGTCCAGAGTTTTGAAGAGACGTATGAGCGCGGCCTAGGTCTGTTGGATTCGGAACTTCGTGACGTTGCGGTGCTGCGAATCGAAGGGCTAGACAGCGTCGAGATCGCACAACGGCTCGGCGTATCGGCTCGGACCGTCCAGCGACACCTCGGTAAGGTCCGCAATATCTGGAGACTGAGCTTCTTGGACGGCGATCTCCGCAATATTGCGGAGATGCTCAACAATGAATTTACTTGCGACGAGATCGCACAACAGCTTGGTGTAACCAAGGGGACCATTGAGCGGAAGCTTGAGATCATTCATCAGATCTGGCAGGAGTATGGCGTAGACAAGGGGATGGAAGAGTCGGAGTGAGGGATCGTCAAAAGATCGTCAGCCGATCGATGGCACCCAGCCCTTATCGCCACTCCGATACTTCTAACTCCCAATCAGCTGCACGCAGTTCCAGTGCGCGAGCCTCAAACGTACGATCGTGCGTTGGAGAAATGTCGACTGATTGCCAGACTGGATCCTGCGTCAACACTTCCCGATTGGGCCCAAAGAAACGGAATCGAAAGCGGACAACGAGGGTGCGTTCCGACACAGATCGCAAACGAACTCGCACGCTCATCGCGGACAATGGAGTCGGGGGCTGGACATCTGGTCGCCCGAGCATCTTCAGCGACTTGTCCAAGCCGTCGCGTAGCAACACATTCGGATATCCCTCCAGGGGTACCACATCATCCGCTGCTGTGCGTGGCCCGTTGATCCGGTCTTGCTGGCATCCGACCTGGGAAGTCAGGAGCATAAACGTCGCGAAGATCAGAAAACTCGCTCGCCACATAGCTGGATCCCCCAACTGCAGTTCAAGAGCTCTCAGCCTACCGAGCGTCCGCGTCAAGGGTTGTGCATTCATGGAATCACTCGCAGATGTTCAGGACGGTGCCAATGGCTCGCACGCGGCGTGCCTGTACCCAGTGTATGACCGCGGCTGTCCGCGCCGTTGATTGAGACTCTGCTTCAGCGGCGGACCTCTCGATCGATCACACGGATGATCTGCTGGCGGATCGCATCATTCTCGCCCGGCACGACGCTGACGTTCAGGTGGGTAGACTGACCTCGGCTCGGCGCGACGATTACCGTGATCTTGTTCCCGTCCCTGTCGAACGCGGTGATAACATAGTTGTTGCCGCTGTCATGCGAAGTGTCTCTGATTGCGTACTGCATCGAATCTAGGGCTCGATGTACTGCTCGTGCGGTTGGCTCGCTGCTCACCGGTGAGACATAAGTGAGAGCGGGAGTCCTCATACTCGACGTACAGCCGATGAGTAGCACCGCGCATGCTTGCGCTGCGATCGCCATCGCTGCGATCCGAAGCAGCGAGCGGCCACATCCGAATCGCCGACGTCGGAAGGCTGGGTTCCTCAAAGGCCTAGCCACTCGTACGTTGCGGTCACCTTTGCGATCACATTCCATTGATGCACTCCGATCGTCGCTGGGGCACTCCGCGGGTCCACTCAAGCTCTTCAGTAGGTCACATTGCCGTCCGCACCATCAAGCGACAGCCCGAGGAAGAGGAGATCGGCTGTGCCGATGTCCCCACAATACCGGTAGTGGCGAGGCGGCCCAGATTACCAGCAGGCGTCTGTGGAGCCTATGCCGAAACCCGGGTGTCACACGTGTGTTCCGCGGGTTTCACGAGGTTTATGGATCGCCTGTAGTGTCGATGGCAGGTTCTTGGTCCAAAGTTCACTGTAGCGCCTGCGATTGTCCTGAACCCACGTCCCAGCGAACAGGTGTGCGCCCATGAGGAACCTCGGCGCGTCCGGATTCGACTTCGACTCTCCGACGGTCGGGTGGAAGTAGGCCGGCGGGTAGAGTGCCACGTCGTCGTACTGTGTGATCACACGAGCTAGGAGCCCCGGGCCGGCCTGATCGCCAACGTACCGGCGCTCGAAGAACGACTGTTCGATCATCGCCACCATGTGCCACATCGCCGGGTGGTTGGGTGGGAAACCCATCGCCGCGTTGGACACGATGTCGAGTTGTTCGCAGGCAGCCCACGCTCGTACTTCGGGCGGACACATCTCGTCGAGCGGGCGGATCGGCTTCACGTCGGTGTCGAGATAGACCCCTCCGAAGCGGGCCAGGATCTCTAGCCGCAGGATGTCCGAGCGCATCACGCAGCCTGGCGTGCCGCCGACGTTGCCGCAGGCGTCCCAAGCATTACGGTTGAGGATCGGCGGCAGGCTGTCGTCGGTCCACAGCCGCATCTCCC
>JAIBBE010000161.1 GCA_019694835.1 Fimbriimonadaceae bacterium
TCATCGCCGATGGCCACCTGGGCTACGTGGTGACGTACTTCGGCATCGACCTCGGGCTGCTTGAGGACTTCAGGGTGTAAAGTATGTCCTGGCACAAAGTGGAAAGGATGTCATGGCACCGCACACTCCGGCGGGAGAGGGTTTGGGGAGGGGGCTCGCGCGCGACAAGACTCTCGCAGTAACCTCTCCCCCAACCCCTCTCCTCCGCCACGCAAGTCACCCGCACGCAAAATCCGGTGGGCGCAGGAGAGGGGAGTCCGGACACGACTCAGCGCCAACCGGTATCCTCATGTGATGCGCGCTCTCATACGGATTGCCTCGGCGCTTGCTGCCACATCTCTGGCGATTTGCGCCCAAGCTTGGATCGAAACCGGACACATGGTCGTCGCCGAGATCGCGGAGCGCAACCTCTCGCTCAAGGCTCGCGCGGCTGTGCAGGAACTCGCCAAGATTGGGACCGACGCCAAGACCAACACGTTCGTCACTTGCTCAGTCTGGGCAGACGACTACAAGTCCGACACGGATCGTGCGTGGCACTACATCAATATTCACTTCCGCAAAGATGGCAAGCCGGTAACGAATAAGGCACCGGAAGAGAACGTCGTCTGGGCGATCAATAAGTTTAGGAAGGTTTTGGGGGATCCGAAAGCTAGCAAAGAGGATCGTGCGCTGGCCCTTCGGTATCTCGTACACTTCGTTGGCGATATCCATCAACCGATGCACGGCGTCGCGGAGGATTCGGGAGATCACCCTGAGGGCGACCGTGGAGGCAACGACTTCAAGATCGCACCGATTGAGGGTTGGAGCCAAAGACCCTTAACAAATTTGCACGTTTTGTGGGATTTCGGTTGCGGCGAATTCCCTCCAACCGACCGTCCTTTGAACGCGAAAGAGGCGGCAAAGATCGATCGTCTTGCATCGGGGATTATGAAGGAGTACCCGCGCTCGAAGATCGAAAATAGTAAGGTGCAGGACCCCATGAAGTGGGCACTCGAAAGCCACGCCCTGGCGAAAACGGTTTCCTACAACCTCACGGAGCACAAGTCAGTGTCGAAGGAGTACCTCAAGAAAGGCGTTCAAGTCTGTCGGGAACGTGCAGCAGCGGCGGGATATCGCCTTGCCGACTTGATCAACGCCATCTACGACTAGAGATTACCCAGGAAGTCGAGCAGGGTCTTCTGCTGAGCTGGTCCTAGCGCCTTGAACCGATCTCGCGAGGGCATCGCCTCGCCTTCATGTTTGAGGATTGCGGAAGTGAGGTCGGGCGCGCTTGCGTCGTGCCAGTACGGCCCGCCGACCCGGCCCACACCCCAAAGGGGCGCCGTTCGGTATTCCCGCCTCGATGCCCGTGGACCCTGCTCGACGACCGCCTTCCCCGGTCCCATATCGTGGAGGAGGAGATCGGTGTAGGGCGAGATGGTCCGGTTGGCGAGACCCTTGATATCGCTATCCCCGGTCTTGTGGGTTGGCACGTGGCACTTGGCGCAGCCCAACTCACCGAATAACTTCTTGCCGCTCGTCATAATCGGATCGGATTCAGGGAGGTTCGGCGCAGGGGCATCAAGCACCCGTAGGAAGAGCGCCACTTGGCGAACCTGGTTGTCATCCATCTGGGCTTCGTCCATCCCGGGCTTAAAGACAGCGACGCCGAGTTCGGTGTCGAAGGCGTCGCGCGAGAAGTCCATCACCGTGGCGACGTCGGCTTTCCAGCCGAACCGACCGATGGTGTTGCCGATCTTCAAGCTGCGACCGGAGATTCCGTCTTTGTCACGGTCAGCAGGATCGGCGAGGGCGGCGATGGCGGAGTCGGGGATCGCTTCGAGGAGGCCAATTCCATACAGGTGCATCGCCCGGCGGAGTTCGACTTCCTTCGGTTCGGGGCGACGGGTGACCTTCCGGTCGACTTCCTGAAAGAGCCGGTAGTTGGCCCATCCGCCCGGGTCTTTGGGATCGGGGACCATTCGCACCATCAAATCCGGATCGCGATGGGTGCCGCCGAAGCTGGGTTCGCCGTGACACTTGTCGCAAGACCGCGCATTGAAGAGGTTGACGCCGGGATCGGCGGGCCAGCGGAAGCCGAACAGGCCAGCCCCCATGGCGGCGTGGTTCGCCTGCCTCGGAGTCGAGGTTTCGACACGTCGGCCAAGGCGGGCTTGCGGAGCCATAGCGCCGATAGCAAAAAATCCAAGAGCGGGAAGAATCCAAACTCGCATGCGCTTACGTCGTACCTCAAAGGCCGTTCAATGGACATACTCCGCCATATGCTCGGCGCGTTCCTGAGTCTGTTGGTTCCCCAAAATCCGATTGATGACCTGCTCGATGTCCCCGCCACCAGGGGATCGGTCATCGCGGCGTGCATTTTGCGTGAAAACGGTGAACCCTTGTACACCCGCAACCCCGATCAGCGGATGGTCCCGGCCAGCAACCAGAAACTCCTGACTTGCGCGTTCGCGCTGGATGTGCTCGGACCGGATTGGCGACCGGTGACGAAGTTCTGGAAGATCGGTTCACGAATCGTCATCGACGCCCAAGGCGACCCCACGTTCACCCTGGCCCAGCTTCGCGAGGCGGCCAAGAAACTCGGAAAGGCATCGGTTGTCGAAGTTCACCAGGCCTTTCGCCCGCTCATTCCACCTTCTTGGGAGTACGACGACTTGCCCAATCGCTATGCGGCTCCAATCACCGCCCTGACCGTCGACAAGGGTTCGTTCGAACTATGGGCAAGCGGCGGACGGCTCACACCTCTTCCTCCCGAATTTGGGGTGCGGACCAGCGTCGGTCCAAGCAAACCTGGTGAGCCGCGAGTGACTTACGACCCGCTCACGGGGAAGATCTTGGTGCGGGGGCCATTGCCAATGACCAAGACGCGCTTGGACACCCTTGCCCTAGCCAGGCCGGATCTGGCCGCCGCACGGGTCTTGGGAAAGCAGGTCAGGACCGTCGGGAGCGTGCCGAAAACGGCTCCGACTTTGACCCTCGTAGGGCCTCCGCTGAAGGAGATCGTCGCTGAATGCCTCACGGATAGCATAAACCTCTATGCCGAGCACCTGTTGCTGCTCGCTGCCCGCAAACTCGATCCAAACTTGTCGGTGACGAGGCCATACGAGCGAGCGACCCAACTCATGCGCGATCACTTGGCGAAGGAGCTTTCGCTTGACCGGGAGGCGCTCCGGCCCGACGACGGCAGTGGACTGAGCCGACACAACTTCGTCACGACCCGAACCTTGTGCCGCCTGCTTCAGTGGTCGAAAACGAAGCCGTGGGGTGCTGATTTTGAGGCGGGGATGGTGCGGGGCGGCAAAGGGACCTTGGCCAAACGGCTCGAGGCAAGTTCGTTCGTCGGAAAGACGGGAACGCTCGACGCGGTGGTCTCGTTAACGGGTTGGGTGCGGGAGCCTTCTGGGCAAACCTTAACAATGAGTGTGATTCTCAATCATGGCATTTCTTCGAGTCAGGATCAACGGGCCGTCCTTGATCAGCTTGCCAGGTTCCTTGAGTCGCCCCCGGGGGGTTTACAATCTCTTAACATTCGGACGATAATATCGCCCTATGGCGACGGCGGAAGTCATGCCCGTGCAGAACCCTGAGACTCCCCTGCCCGAAGCAATGCCTCATGTTGCCTCCCAGCAGCCCTTGATTTCGGCACGGAATCTGGATTTCTTCTACGGCAAGTTCCAGGCCCTCAAGGGCATCAGCATGGATGTCCGCCAGAACAAGGTCACCGCCCTCATCGGACCTTCGGGCTGCGGAAAATCGACGTTTCTGAGATGCCTGAACCGGATGAACGACCTTATCGACGGCACCTCGCACACGGGTGAGATTCTTCTGCAAGGCCAAGACATCTTCAGCCCAGCCGTCGACCCGGTCGAACTTCGAAAGCACGTCGGAATGGTGTTCCAGAAGCCGAACCCGTTCCCCATGTCCATCTTCGACAACATCGCCTACGGACCGCGCATTCACGGGATTCGCAAGAAATCCGAACTGAGCGAGATCGTCGAGCGATGCCTGCAGAAGGCTTACCTCTGGAACGAAGTGAAGGACAAGCTGAACCAGAGCGCACTCGCGCTCTCCGGCGGTCAGCAGCAGCGACTCTGCATCGCCCGAACGATGGCGGTGGACCCGACGATCATCCTGATGGACGAGCCGTGCTCGGCGCTCGATCCGATCGCGACGTCAGCCATCGAGGACCTGATCGACGAACTCAAGGGTCAGTACACTATCGTCATGGTCACGCACAACATGCAGCAAGCCCAGCGCGCGAGCGACTACACCGGCTTCTTCATGCTCGGGCAACTCATTGAGTTTGGTTCGACCGACCAGATCTTCCAGTTCCCACAGGTCAAGCAGACCGAAGACTATATTTCGGGTCGTTTCGGCTAGGTCTCTGCGCGATTTGCGCGAAACGCCTGTAAAATAGCTGCGTGCAGCGCGATCCGGCCCTTGAATACCTTAACCGCCGTACGAACGCGATGGACCGCCGCGCTTACCTGCGTGCGATGGGGGTCGGTGAAATCATCGATGTCGCCACCCGGGCTTACCAGAAACTGGGTCGCACCATCCTGCGGCAGACGGCGGCACCGATGCTGCTCTGCTTCAGCGTCCTCGTTTTCTTTTTCGTGTTCCTCGGGCCGACGTTTTTCCAAACCTCGAATCCGGACAGTCTGGCCACGCAGATCGCGGAGGCCTTTGGCGTGCTCGTGGTCGGGTGCGTCGTCGCGGTGCCGCTGTTCTTCTTGGGTATGGCCTATGCGCAAGGTTTCGTGACTCGACTCGTCGCGGACTTCGTGCTTGGAAACGTGCCCGACGAGCGCTCTGCCCTGGAAGGAGCCAGGCGTGGCCTCAAGACCATGTTCGGGGTTTGCGTCCGCGTGTTCTTTGCTGCGTTCGGAACCGCGATTGTGGGTGGCTTGCTGTTAGGCCTGAGTGCTCTGGCAACCGATCGGACGACAAGCGGTGATTCCTGGCCCGCCATCGTCACGATCATCGCGACTCTGCTATTGATTGCGAGCCCGATCATGCCGATCATCGCAATTGCCCGTTATTCGCTCGCTCCCGTGACAGTGGTCCTGGAAGGGTGTCCGGTGAAGGTGGGGATTCAGCGCGGTAAGGATCTGATGAAGAGTCGTCCCTTTCAGCCCGGTGCCGGTGACACGGTGGCCGCCGTAATCCTCCTGTGCACCTTCCTGTTCTTCTGCATTTGGGGCGGCACCGCAATGGGATTTGGTCTGCTGGGAGTCTCCGAACATGCCCGCAACTGGCTTGGTGCCGGTCCGGTAGGTGCGGTAACGCAGTCCATGATCGTGATGCTTCCCGTCTACTTCGCGCTGTGGGTGGTCTCGCCGGTGTGGTGCGCGACCTGCACCCTGCTATATTTCGACCGCCGGATTCGTCTGGAGGGTTACGACATTTTTATTCTGGAGCAAGACGTTCGCCGTGCAAGTCGTAAGAGCCGTTTTCAGTTTTAGCCTGCTCCTCTGGGCGTGTCTTGCTTCGGCCATCACCTATGCCGAGCTGGATCGTCGTCTTGCCCAAGCCAAGGACCTCCCTGCTGCGCGTCAGCTGCTCAAGTCAATCGAGGACGAACTGCAAGCCGACGACGACCTATGGGACCAGATCGATTGGGTCCTAAAGAGCGAATCGACCCAAGCTGATCTCGACGACTTGCGTGGCATGGTGAGGACTCGGATCGCGCTCGAAAAGCAGCCCTCTGGGGGAAAAGTCCAGGATCCGGCCAAGCTCGCCCGAGACATCAAGAAGAACCCGACCTATTACGACCCGGGTGTTGGCCAATCGAGCAACTGGCTGTCCAAGGCCTTTGAGCGCGTCGGGGAAATGCTCAGCCGGATAAGAATGCCCAAGGGGAACGCACCTGACGTCAGCGCGCCAGCGGTCGGCGTGGGCAACATTTTCGTAACCCTCGTCTGGATCATCCTCGGAGGCGGCATTTTGGCCTTCCTGATCTGGGCGATCCGGCAGTTCTCGTGGAAGTCGGGCAAACGCGCTAAGAAGATCAAGGGCGGAGGCCTCATGGAGGAGGACGAGCCCGAACGAACCGCTGACGAATGGCTCGTTCAAGCCGACGACTTGGAGCGACAAGGTCGTTTCCGCGAAGCCGTGCGCTGCCTCTACTTGGCATGCCTCGTGCGCCTGGACGAAGGAGGAATCGCCCGATTTGTCCGTAGCCAGACCAACTGGGAACACCTCTATCGGATCGAAGCCAGTTCCAAACGGCCGCCTGGCCTCGACTTCCGGCCACCGACCAAAGCTTTCGACATCATCTGGTATGGCCACCTGACCCAGGGAGCCTCAGACGTCGCGATGTTCCGCCAAACCTATCAAGCCCTATGCGAACAGCTGAATCTCCGAATGTCGGCGTAAAGTCGGGACTGCCGACCCTCGTCTGGGCTCTCCTCGGCCTGCTGGTGGCCGCGTCGGTCTTGTTCTTGTTCGCACGGGACGACACGAAGTCATTGCCCTCGGCAGAGTCGACGTTGCCCTCGGGTACGGCCGCGTTCGCGGAGATTCTTCGCAGAGATGGCTTTATCGTCTCTATTGAGCCGTACAAGCGGCCGAAGCTGCCGCCCGACGCACTGGTCATCGCCTTTCACGTTCAGGAGACGGGCTTTTTTGAGACGATTGGGGCGATGTCGGAGGTCGAAAACCCGACCGCCGTAGCCCTGGAGGACTGGATCGAAGCCGGTCGCACGATGATCGGCATCGAAATCGCGTCGGACTTTACGCAGTTGACGAAGGCTGCTCAAACCAGCCCGATTTCACGAGACGGGGCGGATAATCAGTCGAAACCGGTAGCCATCAGCCAGGCACCTGTCTCTTCCGGCAGCTTCCCTGTTGCCGTCACAGACCCTATTCCTCTTTGGTCGGACGGCACACGTGACATGGTCACCCTTGGAGACCTGGGCAAAGGGGTTGTCGTCACCGTGAACGACGGTCTTGGCATGACCAACCGGTTCATCGACAAGGAAGCCAACGCCCGGTTCTATCTCGATTTGGTGCGAACCTATGCGCCACCGAGCCGAAAGGTGGTCTTTGCCGAGGGTCTGCTCAGCACGAAACGGGAACGCGGACTCCTTCAAGACATCGGGCCCTACGCCTCCGCAGCATGGTGGCAATTCGTCCTTGTGTCGGTCGTCGTCGTGTTCACCCTCGGGAAGCGCTTCGGACTTCCGGAGGTTGAGCGCAAGCGCGAACGTGGGGTTCGAGAATTGGTCGATGCGGTCGCGCAGACGATGGAGCGTGGACGACAATTCCCGCTCGCGCTGGACCTCATGGCGCGCGATATTGACCTCCGCGTTCGACGACTCATCTCCATTGACAATCAAGCCCCACGCCAAGACCGAAATCGGCTGCTCTCGCCGGAACTCGCAGCGGCGCTCAACGCGGCCGAGAATCCCGGTTCCGAAAAACTGAAGCCCAAGGAGGCCGAGGCCATTGCGCTGCGGCTACTGGCGGCCTTCGGTGAATTCGAGAAGAATGCCAAGCGGCCGCTGGCCCGTCGCGAGTGACTTTTCTTGCGAACATAGCCATGGGTGCAGTTGGGTCGAGCCCGAATCGAGTATCACCGCTTGATGAGAACGCCGTTATTGGTTCTTGCCTGTCTCCTTGCCCTTGGGGGCTCTGCCGATCCGTTGCCACGACGCGGTACTTTGGGTTTACCGCTGCGCGCGGTCCCCGAGGAAATCCGGACGAAGCTCAAACTTGGTCCCCAAGACGCCCTCCAGGTCACAGCCGATGCCAACGGACTGCAAGCAAACGATCTTATCATCGCCGTTGACGGGAAGCGATTCAAGACTTTTGGTGAATACAACAACCTGCTGCGAAAGTTTACGGATAAGGCGAAAGCGAAACTGACGATCTTGCGAAACGGCAAGGAAGCCCAGGTTGAAGTATCGGTTGTTCCAAAGCCGGTTGACAATACGGATACCTATGAGACGATTTACGAACACGTGGTCAGCAACGGTCACCGAATACGGCTGTTCATCACGAAACCCAAGAAGGATGGCAAGCATCCCGTCTTCTTTTGGATGCAAGGCATCAATGCGACTACGATCGACTTTCCGCTTTCGACGAAGAACTCAATCGCGCCGTTGATCAAGCACTTTGCTGAAACAGGGTACGTGACGATTCGTGTCGAGAAACCAGGGGTTGGCGATAGCGAAGGCGGTCCTGCTAATCTCGTTGGTTACAACGAAGAACTTGATATTTATCGCCAAACGCTCAAGGCTCTTGATCGCTATCCATACATGGATCGGCAGAACGTGTACGTGTTTGGTCACAGCATGGGCGGATGCCACGCCCCGCTCGTTTGCTCCGAGATCCCGGTGAAGGGGATTATCAGTTACGGTACCGTCTCCAATAGCTGGCTTGAGTGGGAAGTCCGCGCACCACGGATTCAAGGACCGCTAGGGGGGCAATCGTTTGCCGAAGTGGATCAGGATGTCCGGCTTGTCACCGCCTTCTATCATTTCCTGTTTAACGAAAAGAGAACGGTTGCGTGGATCAAAAAGAACAAGCCAGAGCTCAAAGCGACCTGCGATGCCCAGTCGCCCGACGGCCTTATGCTGGGCGACCGCACCGTCAAGTACATGCAGGAGGTCAACGACAAGAACTTCGCAGCGGCGTGGGCCAAACTCGGTCCAACTCGAGTACTGTCATTGTTTGGTGAGAACGATTGGATTTCCCTCAAGGAAGATCAGACGCAGGTTGCCGAAATCGTCAACAAGGCTAACCCAGGCAAGGGCCAGTTCACTCTGGTTCCTGAATCTGATCATGGGTTCTCCAAGTGCACCTCCATGCAAGACAGCTATTCGCGGTTCGGCAAACCCGGCAACGAGTTCAACCCCGAGATTATCAAGATCATCAAAGACTGGATCGCCCCTCAGTAGGCTAGAATCCCAGCTCTTTGAGCGTAATCCAGCCGTCTCGGTTTCTATCGAACTTCTTTGCTTCCGAACCTAACTCCTGGACCGCATCGACCGTCCTCACGCGATCTTGCGGCGGCCCACCTGGCCGGTGGTTGCCAACGTCATTAGCTCCGATTGAGCCAAATGCGCCCGATAGTAGCGCATAGTCCGAGATACCGACTTCTCCGTCGCCGTCGAGATCGGCGTGACGGAAGTTTGAAGCGTGTGGGTAGGGCGTCGATGGGCTCACGGGTACGCCGTACCGCATGGCGAGCACCACGTAATCCATAATGTCGACCTTGTTATCTCGATTCATATCTCCAGACTGAAGATCAACCGTAGCGTTGAAATGAGGACTTGTTCCACCAAGCTCCACCTTCGACCTTAGCCCGTGGAGAGGATCTTTAATCGCGATTTCGGTATGTGAGGCGCAGATGCCATCGCTGCCATCGAGTTCCAGCACGGCGTTTCCATCCGCGTCGAACACCACGTCGCGATCGAGAATCACTGGATTCGCGGTGCCGGGGCCACTTCCAAGCCGAATCTCCAGACCTCTCGTCACGCCGCTTTCGCCTTGCCAGGCGGTGCCATTGTGAATCTGCAGCAAAAGGGTCGCCTGGTTGACCTCGAGGGTCTGAGACTCAAAGGCTGATTGGTTATCGCATTCGTCTCGGGCTGTGATGATGATGCGAGCGGGAATACAGTCTCTGGCTAGGGTGATCACCGTATCGAATCCGAAGGTGGCTCCCCTCTCGGGTTTCATCGAACTCGTGATGTCTTCGCCATGGTCTTCGCCGAAAGGTTCAAAGTCAAGAATGGCTATTGGGTGGGCAGATAGTCCGCTTAGGCTGTCTTCCACCCGGACGCGGATGCTGAGAGGTCCCTGCTTGATGAGCCCGGACGCCAGAACGTCGTGAGAACCTTGCTTAACCTCGATGTCGGCAAGGGTTGGCATCGTGTCATCGATAACCACCGTGTCGGAGTTTCGGAGCGCTGGCGTGACAAAGAGACCAAGGAGGCCATTGTCGGCAAAAGTCGTATCGAGTCCCCACCCGTTGCTCGGCTTAATGGACAAGCTGGCCGAACCTTCTTGGTTTGGTTGGAAGCGCAGGGTTGCCAAAAGTGCATCATCGAGCCTGGCTGTTGAAGCGAAGGCGATTCCGCGGGCGAGGTAGAGAATTGCACGGATCGGATCATACTGCGAGCCACCCACTGACTGCAGATAGGGACCGGGCGAATACGTTCCCGATACGAAGGACTGTGGGCCATGCGATTCTAAGAATGCCTGGTAGCCACCGACTTCGTCGTGCATATTTGCCTGCGAGAAGCGATAGGAGATTTCCTGAGCAGTTTTGACGAAGGGATCGACAGCTTGAATCGCCATCACGTTGGCACCCGCAGTCGTTGAGAAGTTCGACAGAATGGCCTTGCCATCTCGCGCCTCTCCGGAGGTCGAGAACCCTGCAAAGAAGAAGCAAGGGTCGCTAAAGGCGACAGGAATTGTCCCGAGAACCAATGTGCTACCCGGAGCGGCACCATCCAAAGTTGTCACCTCGGCGGAGAGGATGTCTCCGGTCGGATTCAACTGCATCTTGACACGATAGAGTGTTGCGCCGGTCAGGTCGGTGATGGAGCCGCCAGTTGCACCCCCATCCTTCCTCAGCAATCGCAAAGTGGTTAGGGCTCCGGACCGAGAAATGTCGGTGCACGCCAAGATGCCAGACGTGAGAGGCCCAAACCCAACTTGAAAATGACTGTCAGCCCAAACGCCCGAGACAGCAATGTCGACACTGAGGTGCTCGCCCCCCATGCTGACCGACAACTCCGACGGCGGCTTTACCGAGTCTGAAAAGGGTGTGAACGTGGAGTCGGGAGCGATCTCGTCGTTTGACCGCTCCCGTACGCGTTCTCCTTCAATCGCAGTTGTTGCTGCGTAAGCTTCTCCGCTGGCAGGTGCGATATAGGTACCGTTGAGGTCGACAGGTGCGCCTTCAAGCTGTTCCGCAACGTAGACCGTAACTTCTTGCTGATCAAAAAGGGCAGGGGATCCGTTGTCTGTCACCACGACATTAAATCGGTAAGTACCCGGCCCCTGAGTTTCGCTAGGTGTCCAAGAGAACTGGCCTTGGGGAGTCATTGCCGCGCCAGATGGGATGTTGCCGCCCAAGGAATACGTTAGCTGGTTGGCAGGCTGGTCATCGTCGGTGGCGGAAGCTTCCAAAGTTACGAGTGATTCCTCAGTTACCGTAAAATTATCTATCGGGTTAAGCACGGGCGCTAAATTGGTTTCATCCACGGTAACCAGGATGGTTTCGGAGTCCACGCCACCGCTGCCGTCTGAAACGAAGATCGTTATTGGGTAAGAGCCCGGTCCCTGCGCTTCGGTTGGCGTCCATGTAAAGGTTCCGCCTGCAGTTATTGCTGCGCCTTCGGGTGCGCCAGGCCCAAGACTGAATGTCAAATTCTGAACTGGAAGATCAGCATCAGTGCTCGACGTCTGGAAGGTGAGTGTGTGCAATTCGTCGACTGACTTGTTGCCAATCGATTGCAGAATCGGCGCCTCATTACGCTCAAGCACTCGCACATTGAAGGAAGCGGAATCTGAGCCCACACCATCGGTAACCTGCACCAGCACGGTTCGCTCGGTTCCTCCATCTTCCTCTCCTGGCGTCCAACTAAAGGTGCCATTCGGACTTAACGTCGCTCCGGGAGGCGCGTTTGCTCCAAGGCTGAATGTCAGCGTTTGGACCGGCGCATCAGCATCAGTTGCCTGAATGGGGACCGTCAGTTGCTGACCTTCCTCAACGGTCTGAAGATCAATACGTCCAAGCACCGGATCTTGATCGTTAACAGGACGCATTCCGAACTCTATTCGATCCAGAAAGACGCTGAACGGTGTGAGGGGTGTCGTGCCCTCCCATTCGAATCGGGCTTCGACGCGCCCGTCACTCGCAACGTACGGGCAAAGTGGGATATCGAAATCGTGGGTAAAGAGACTGTCAATGGTGGTTGCGGATGTCGTGGCCACGAGGTCATCCGTAGACGTCCACGTGTTGCGCAACCAAACCTTGAGGTTCGTATTGACAGATGACCGGCTTTCGATGGCAAATCGTGCCTTTGAAAACCCGCTTGTGCCATAGTTGGCGATGGCGCGAATGCTCACTCGCCCTGTTTGGCCTGCGGTTGACCTAAGAACGGAACCGCAATATCGATTGTCGCCCAGAACCGTGTCAGTCATCTGGGGAGGGACATCAGAAGTCCCTTCGAGAACCTCGATTTCTGACGGGAAGCGCCTTTCATAGTCCTTAAGTTGTACGATATGAGCGACTGAAGGTATTCGCGCGCTGTCGACGGCGAAGAGCATAAAGAACCCAGGGGTGGCTTTAAAAGCAGAATCGGGGGGCTGCACCGAATACCGTCCCGGAATCGTGGGATGCGGTGCGAAACTCAGGGTCACATACTGCTGGTTTTCGTTGAAAGCGTGCGTCGTCGAGCCTAGCGAAATGAGCCGAAGTTTGCTCAACGTTCTGCCGGACGCAAGATCGACATCAATGTAAAACGGTTCCGCATAACGAATCGACGTGGGTGGACGACCAGAAAACGCCGGACGGGTGGCCTTCCAGTTCGGCATATTGCAGTACTCAGGCGTGAAGAATTGCGCTGTTCGCTGTTGGCCCCATGTAACGGGGTTGGGATACTCGCGTTCTGCTCCCGCGAAAACCACACTTGCGTCGGGAAGCAGCAACGAACATAGGTGGTATCCACGGCCGATATTCAGTTGATTCGATGGTATGGGCTGCACGAGCTCCCATTGGGGATTGGCAGCTTCGGTGTCATAGGTTTCGGGTGTCGTTCTATCTTTTGCCTGTTCAATGTACGCCCGAACGTTGCCACCCATTGCGATGATCCGGCCATCGGGTAGGGCTGTCAGCGTGTGGTTCTTTCTGGTCCGCCGCATACGGGCAATATTTGTCCATTGCGGATTGGGATCGTAAAGGTTAATGCGCGTTGCCACGTCTTCAGCCTCTGCAGTCTGCCCATCTGAACGGCTGCCACCGGAGCGGTAGATTACACCGTCCATCATTACCGAACTGGGATAGGCGCGTCGAATATTCGCGAATCCATTAGGTATTGGCGCATACGACTCCCAAGCAAGGGTTTCGAGGTTGAACAGCGCTGACTGTCCCTGGAGCTCGATACCCACTAAGCCAGAAGCCGCATAAAAGGGTCGACCGTTGACCGGATGAATGAACGTGTGAGGATAGTAGACGTCCTGGTTGCGAGTCGTTACCGGTACACGTAGATTTGAGGGCGACGAAGATCCGGGGATCGCTGTCCAAAGGTCTGGAGTCATGTTCACGCTAATGGGCGTCCCTGGAACGGGGTTATCGCTATACTCCCCCATCATCGTGAGAAACGTGCGATTGGGCAGTTGGAGGACGGTCGGATACCAGCGCGCATGAGGCATGTCCTGTTGGCGCTCCCAAGTGCGGGTGCGCCACTTGAAGAGCCACATATCTTTGATGCCGATGCGGTCGTACTGGGAAGCATGGGCATAATGGCCGCCGGAGAAGAGAACGTCTCCGTTTTCGTCGAGGGTGTGGCCAGAGCAGAACAACTCGCGCATGTTCGCGCCATCCATGGGCGGGTCAATCTGAGTGCCCGTGCCGGTGTATGGCGGAGGGACGAGGACGACCTTGTAGGTCTCACCAGTCTCATTCCGGGTTCTGCTGACAAGAAGAAGTTCAGAACTGGGCAAAAGCACCATGTGAATGGGCACCGTCGGCCACTCAACCGCGTTGGTTGACCAAACACCCTGGGCCTGTGAACTTATGGCTAGTGCAAATCCAATGCAAACGGCAATGAACCGCCGAAGAGCCCCCTCTTGCCCTTTCATGACTGAATGATAGCATGGAAACTGAGTCGAAAATCCAAGAATTTCTACGGTGAATGGCAGCTGGCCTGAGTGAATTCCGGGAGGCAGAACGGCCTCCCGGCACAGCCAGCCTTAAGTACCCACTTTCATTTCTGCCCCGGCCCGGTAGTAATCGCCGAGTAGATGCTCGGCGAAATACTCCATCATCATCTGCGTGAAATAAGGTTGCATGTCAGCAAATCCGTGGGCTTTGCCCGGCATGATCATGAAGTCGAAGCGTTTGTTGGCCTTGATCAAGGCATTGACCAGTCTCATGGTGCCTGCAGGGTGGACGTTGTTATCCATATCTCCATGCACGAGGAGCAGCTTCCCTTTGAGGTTTGCGGCCAATTCATCGTTGGTCGGTACACGGATTTCAAACTTCTTCTCGGCCGTGTCTTTACCAGTCTTATCCTTTACGGGCACTTCTTTCAAGCCGTGATGCTGCTCGCTCCAATTCGCGTTGTAGATATTGTTATCGTGATTGCCCGCGCTGCTGACACCGACTTTGAAGAAGTCGTTGTAAGGCGGCAGCATGAGGGCAGCGGCCGTCATGAAGCCACCCCCTGAGTGGCCAAAGATGCCGACTCTGTCGACATCAATCCACGGATGGCGCGCCGCGAGTTGCTCTATTCCAGCCTTCTTGTCGGCAAGGCCATAGTCACGGAGATTGTAATAGCCATAGCTGTGATAGGCGTTGGACCGAGCAGGGTTACCGCCACGATTGCCGATTTGGATCACGATGAACCCAAGCTGGGCCAACCGCTGATTCGTCGCGGTTGCCGAGAAGCCGGCTGTAACGGACTCGGTTTGCGGTCCGGGATAGACATTGGCGATGATAGGATAACGTTTATTCGGGTCAAAGTCGGTTGGTCGCCACATGTTGCCGTAGATGTCGGTCACACCATCAGCCGCCTTGACCGTGAATCGCTCGGGCATTCTCCATCCAACTTCTTCGAGCTTCGTCAAATCCATCGCCTCCAATTCCATGACGATCTTACCCTTGCTGTCCCTAACGACTGCCTTGGGTGCTATATCGGTGCGCGACCCAACGTCGACAAGAAAGTTCTTCGAAGGTGAGAGAGTTGAGCTATGGTCGGCTTCGCCTGGATCGAGAAGTTCCAAGTCCTTGCCGTCGAATTTGGTCCGGTAGAGGTGTCGATAGTACGGATTTTCACCCGTCTCGCGACCCATGCCTCGGAACCAGATCAGCTCCTTGTCAGGGTCAACCTCTACGATGCTGTCAGCTCGAAACGGTCCAGACGTCACCGCGTTTTTGAAGGTGCCGTCATTGGCATACAGGTACTGATGCCCCCAACCGGTGCGTTCAGAAAACCAAAGGAAGTCGCCACCGGGCTTGACGTAGCGCACGGTCTGAACTTCGAGAAACGCATTCTCAACAGACTCGGTCAGCAGGGCCTTGATCTTTGACGATGCCAAGTCGATCTCGCAAAACTCAAGATTACGCTGGAGCCGATCTCGACGAACGAATCGCAGCGAGTCGGAGGTCGTATCTTGGAAGTGAATATTGGAGAGTCGCTGGTCTTTGTATTTATCAACGGGCAGCTTGAGCAATTCTTTCTTGTCAGGATCGAAGACGAAGAGCTCCGTCTGAGTGACATCGGGTTCTCCAGGCATCGCATACTTATAGGTCAGCAACGTTGGCCGCGGCATGGCCAGATTGTTGACGAGGAAAAGCTCCTTAACCTTTCTAGAATCTCCCCGCGAAACAAAGAAGCGTTTCGAGTCCTTGGACCAGGTGACGTTGGCGCGGACACGCTTCTCTTGGGATTGAGCCGAACCGGTTCCTTCTTGCTGCTGCTCTTGCTGCTCTTGTTGTTGCTCTTGTTGAAACTGTTGGAACTGCTGTGCGGTGTCGCGGCTACCGAAACTATAGTCCTTTTCACCGTCTTTCGTCAACTGGATAGGATCGCTTTCCTTTCCATCCGCCAGGCTCACGTAATAGAGGTTGTGGTCCATTGCGTAGACGTAAGCCTTACGATCTGGCGAGAAGTTCCGGAAACCTGCCTGCGATGCGGGACCACCCGCTCCGCCCTGTCCGCGTCCACGTCCACCCTGACCCCCCTGCGTTGCAGGTGGTGCAGCAGCGGCACCAGGTCCGGTCCGCGGCAGGAGCTTTAACGTGTCCTTCTCGCTATCATATTCATAACGATTCGTCTCGATGGTGAAACGCAGAATCTTATCGTTCTTCTCATCGAAGGTCACCGTAGATATGGGCAGGTTGGTCGAATCGTAAGGCTTTTTGGTCAATTCGGAAAGGTGAGCGGCCATGCGATCGACATCGAACAGAGCTTCCTTCTTTCGAGCCTTGGGGTCGACACGCCAGAAGCGCACGCCGCGGCTATCCCGCCATGAGTACCAGAAGTTGTCGGTGCGATTGATCCAGCCCGGCGTCAGGCTGGAACTGTAGACGAAGGGACGAAGGCTCTCGGCGGTAAACCGGTTGGCAAGCTTCCAATTTGCCTTCAATGGGCGATTGGCGGACGGGCCCTGCGCGACGGCTCCGGCACCGATCACGAGGCACATCGCCAAAATGGACAGCCGCGAGACTGCCCTGAATGATTGCTTCCTCATAGTATTCGTATCTCTCCTGGCCATGCAGGCCGATGATGCATTGTCAGAAAGACGAGCCGACATCGCGGTTCGACTTGAAAATGAGTACGCATGTGGACCCGGCAAAGTAGCCGATTGTTTCCCGGGCGCAGGGAGTATCATCCCCGCGATGGCGGATTCATTGCGTTGGGGAATTCTGGCGACCGGCAGCATCGCGCGCCAGTTTGCAGGGGGGCTTCGCGTCTCCAAGACGGGTCGACTTGTCACGGTTGGCTCCCGGAGCCTCGAGAACGCCGAGAGGTTCTGCAGCGAATTCGGCGGTCGGGCAGCCGGATCGTATGAGGAAGTGCTCGCCGATCCCGAAGTTGACGCGGTCTACATCGCGACGCCCCACCACCTGCATATGGCCAACACCATCTCGGCCGCCCGGGCCGGCAAGGCGATTCTGTGCGAAAAGCCTTTCACTCTGAACCTCCGGGAAGCCGAATTGGCCTTGGCTGCGGTCAAGGAGGCGGGAGTCTTCTTCATGGAGGCTTTTATGTACCGATGCCATCCGCAGACCCGCCGGCTGGTGGAACTGCTGCGCGAAAACGCGATTGGGCGTATGCTCCAGATCAATGCGGAATTCGGATTCGCGGCTGGTCGAGACTGGACGAACTTCCGTGCCGATGGTGCGGTCGGCGGAGGCGGCCTGATGGACGTCGGGACGTACTGCGTGTCGTTCTCGCGGCTGGTTGCTGGTCTGGAACCAAGCGCGGCCTATTATGTCGCCGAGATCACGGAGCGAGGTTATGATGCCTCTGGAGCGGGTGTACTTAAGTTTCCGAACGACATCGTCGCACATTTCGGTACCGGCATTCACGTCAGTCTTCGCAATGATGCTACGGTGTATGGTGAGCAAGGACGTATCCACATCGCCAATCCGTGGAAGTGCGCAAGCGGTGGCATTACGCTGGAGCGAAACGGTGCAAGTGAGTTCATCCCGTTCGGATCAACCAATGATGAACTGTATGCCTACGAAGCCGATGCGGTTGCTCAGTATCTCGACCAGAAGGAGTGCCCGTACATGACCCTGCAAGACACCCTCGGCAATGCGAGAACGCTGGACATGCTTCGCGCGAGTGCCGGCTTGACGTTTGCTGCCGAAACTCGTTAGAGCCCTGGCCCGGAATATTGCCGAACGCCTCGCGAAAACAGCACGGGACCGAGCACCGCGAACACCGCGCACCAACCCAGCTGCATCCCTAATCCAGCCCAAATCTCCTCTGGCTTCAACTCCCCGAGGAGAATCTTGGTCGGGAAGGAGACCATGTAGGGGAAATGGGTGAAGGAACCCAGCGTTTGCGCCCAAGGCGGCATCGCCGATAGCGGAATCACCCGGCCAGAGAGGAACATCTCTGGCACATAATAGAGCCGAAAGATGCTCATGAATTCGGTCGTCCATAATGAAACCATCGTTAGTGCGTAAGCGGCGAGAAACGAGAGTATATGTGCAAGCAGTGCTGATGCCAGGAACGCCCAGGAGAAGTGAAGCGATACGCCAGAGAGGCCCCCGTACGCGAGCGTGACGACGGGCAGAATTGGCAAAAACATTGCCAGTTTCGCAACGCGCCAAGAGAGGTTGCGCGCAAGAGAAGTACGGAAGTAATCGAGGGGACGCAGGAGTTGGGCCGAGAAATAGCCGTCTTTGATATCCCACGCGAGATCCCACATCAGATGGCAGATGACGAATTGCGAAAGTGTCATCGTAACCAGGTAATACGTGATGAGCTGCCCCCGGTCCATTCCACCCGCCAGTCCACTCGGCCCCGCCGAAGCGAGCCATACCGCAGGCAGGATCAGTGCGGTCTGGGCATCGGCGATGACCCAAATGAAACTCGCGCCCGGGTATGCGAAGCACTCGCGCAGGTAGATCCGAAAAACAGCCGCGAGCTTCCGCAACACTTCCCCATTTGACCCGATTCGCCGCGACTAGGGAAGCCGGGCCATGCTGAGCCAGCGATCGCACTCGGCGACGCGTGGGCGACGTTTGTACTTGAGGTCAAGGTAGGCCGGCTTCACCGAGATGCACCGGCTGAGTCGAGCGGGTTTTGGTTGGCTGTCTCCCAGCGGAGCGGTTGGCTTCTCCTAATGTACTTTCGCCAGCGCGGGCGGGACGGCCGCGCCACGGGAGGGGCGTCCCTAGAAACAGGGACAGGCGAATTGCGCCCAATGGGCGCACAATGGAGCTATGAGTGCAGTCCAGGCTTCGCGTCAAGAGGAGGCGCGGCTTCTCCTCGGCGATGAGGCGATTGCGCTTGCAGCCCTCGATGCGGGAATCACCGGCGCGTTCGGCTACCCCGGCACCCCTTCCACCGAGATCTTCGAGACGATCCAGGCTTGGGGCGAGGGGGTTTGGGCGCAGTGGTCAGCGAACGAGAAGGTGGCGTACGAGGAAGCGCTCGGCATGTCGTATGTCGGCAAGCGCGCACTCGTGACCATGAAGCACGTCGGCCTGAACGTCGCCGCCGACCCGTTCATGAGTTCAGCCCTGACCGGTGTGCAGGGTGGCTTGGTGCTGGTCGTCGCCGACGACCCCGGCATGCACTCATCGCAAAACGAGCAGGACTCGCGGTTCTATGCCGACTTTGCCAAGATCCCGTGCTTCGAGCCGGGCAACCAACAGGAGTGCTACGACATGGTGCGCGAAGCGTTCCGAGTTTCGGAGCGTTACGAAGTTCCAGTGATGGTGCGACTGGTCACCCGATTAGCCCATAGCCGCAGTACGGTCAGGCCCTGGGCGGAGGACGAGCGCGGACATCGAGAGAAGCCGGTCGTCTTGCCCGATCCCAACGACTGGACTCTTGTACCCTTCAACGCCCGCCATCGCTATCATCGACTGCTTTCGATTCAGAAGGACTTAGAACATCTATCGGAGGACTCGGTACATAACCGATTAGTGCTACGCGGAAAGCGCGGCATCTTGAGCTCGGGCATTGCGACGAATTACGTAGGCGAAGCGCTTCGCGGAGATGCCTATGACAGTACCCTCCATATTGGGTCTTATCCGATAGCCGTCGACTTAGTTCGGGAGTTTGTCGAGCATTGTGATGAGATCTTTGTGTTTGAAGATGGCTATCCATTTATCGAACAGCGGTTGCAGGGTCTGTTGGGACTATCGGGCAAGTCCATTCGGGGGAAACTTGATGGTACCGTGCCGAATCAAGGCGAGCTAACACCCGAAATCGTCGGTGCAGCCCTTGGTCAGCCATTCGCCGTATCGCCGGTTGAGACGATCGTCGCGGCAAGACCACCGCAGCTTTGCAAAGGTTGCCCCCACGCAGATTCCTTTAATGCGCTGATCGATGCCGTCGCGGGTTTTGAGCAACCCATCTTGTTCAGCGACATTGGGTGTTACACGCTCGCGGTCATGCCACCTTATCGCGCAGTCCACTCATGCGTCGATATGGGTGCGTCGATCGGGATGGCGCATGGGGCGTCACATGCGGGGGCGTATCCGGTCGTCTGCACCATCGGCGACTCGACGTTCAGTCACTCGGGTTTGACGCCGCTGATGGGCGCGATTCGGGCCGACGCCGATATCACCGTGATCATCCTTGACAACGCCACCACAGCCATGACCGGCACGCAGGAATCCATGACGACAGGAGAGGACTTAATGGAGATGCTGAGAGGTCTAGGCGTTAAGGATCTTCATTTGGTTGAACCGCATAAGAAAAATCATGCTTTGACGGTCGAAACGATTAAGCATGCCATTGCACATCGAGGACTGAGCGTAATCGTCTCGCGTCGTGCTTGCATTCATTGGAAGGCACATAAGCCAATGGCCGCGGCAATTCCGGTGTGCCAAGCGGAGAACGAGAACGTATGAAGCGCGATATCGTGGTTGCCGGAGTTGGCGGGCAGGGAATCCTCACCATCGCGCGCGGACTGTCGCTTGCGGCATTGGGCAAGGGGCTCAATGTCAAGCAAGCCGAAGTCCACGGCATGTCGCAGCGCGGCGGTGCCGTGTATGCGAATGTTCGCATGTCAGAAGTCGAGATCTTCAGCGATATCATTGCTGCCGGCCAAGCGAATATGATCCTCGCGGTCGAGCCGATGGAGGCTCTTCGTTACGGCCCCTATCTCAGACCTGATGGCGTAATCATCTCCAATACGAATGCGGTAACGAATATCCCAAACTATCCACCTATCGAAGAAGTACTCGACGCCATCGCTCGTCATCCCCAGCATGTCCTTCTCGACATGGAGCGTATTGGCCGAACCGCCGGAAGTCCGCTGTCGGCCAACGTCGTGGCGATCGGTGCGGCCTCCCTCTTCCTCGACCTTTCGATGGCCGAATTGGAAGCAGTCATCGAATCGATGTTCGAGCGCAAAGGCGAACGCGTGGTCGCGACCAACCTGAAGGCCTTCCGATTCGGACGCCGTGCTGCATCCGCCTACCTGGAAGCCATCGATCGCGGCGCAACCTCGCGCTCCGTGCGCCAGTGGGTCGAATCACTCGACGCCGAAGCGCTCGAAGCCGAGCATCTGGACGTCGCGGCTGCCCTCGACGCCGAAGATCGCGCGCGACTGACCGGAGCCGAGGCCTTTGCCTTCGAGAGCATTCTCCGCGGAGCCTATGATGAGGGCCGGATGCAGCTTTTCGAGCACGAGGTTTATCGGCTGATCGAGATCGTGGGCGCGATCACCCCGCCCACGCACGTCTTCGTTCCCAAGGGCTCGCTCCCGACACCCGAATCGCTGGCCGGAATCACGGGCGAAAAGGTGGTGCTTAAGCTGGTTTCACCCGATGTCGTTCACAAGAGCGATGCCCAAGCCGTCGTGTTTGTGCCCAACGTCTTCGAGACGCTTCGCCGCGAGATGGACCGGATGATCGAGCGGCATGTGGGTTCTGCCGACGTGGCCGGAGTGCTCGTCGTGGAGTTCGTCGAGGGTGCCCATCGGGGATTTGGTGGCGAACTCTTCGTCGGCATCCGCGCGACCCGCGAGTTTGGAGCCATCATCGCTGCCGGTCTCGGAGGGGTGGAGACGGAGTTCTTCGCCGCCCGCATGAAGCCGGGTCAAGCCGTGGCGAAAGCGGTGGCGGCCGAGGTCTCGGCCGAAGAATTCCTGGAAGAGTTCAAGAAGACGGCCGCTTACGATCTTCTTGCGGGCAATGTTCGGGGACACGAGCGCATCGTCTCCGATGGCGAGTTGGTCCGCTGCTTCCGCGCGTTCATCTCCATCGCCCGCCATTTCTGCACCGACCGGGGCGAGGAGGGGCCGGACATTGGCGAACTGGAAGTCAACCCGTTCGCCTTCCGCAACCAGCACCTCGTCCCCCTCGATGGGCTTGCCCGGCTGCGTCCCGCGACTCCCGCCAAGCCCGCCCGTCCCATCGAGAAGGTTGCGAAGTTTCTGGAGCCGAATTCCATCGCTCTCGTCGGGGCCTCCGCCACGAGCGAGAACTTCGGTCGAATCATCCTCAAGAACATCGTCAAAGCCGGTTTCAATCCGGAACGGCTTACGATCATTCACGAGCGGGAGGAGCAGATCGATGGCGTGCGCTGCGTGCGCTCAATTCGCGATTTGGCGGACACCGATTTGCTGGTGATCGCCTCGCCCAATCACACCGTTCCTGGCGTCATCGAGGAGGCCAGTGCGAATGGACGCGTCGCCGCTGGCATCATCATCTCCGCTGGGCTGGGCGAGGCAGAAGGTTCAGCCGAACTTGGGGCCGAGGTCGCCGCAGCCATTCGCAGGAGCAGAGAGAGCGGAGCGGGAGCCGTATATCTGGGGCCAAATTGCATGGGCGTCCAGTCGGGACCGGGCCGGTACGACACGTTCTTCATTCCGGAGGCCAAGACCGGACCTCGACGAGAAGGTCCGGCCGCGCCCGTCGCGATCATTTCGCAGAGCGGTGCGTTCGTCATCTCGCGAATGAGTCATCTGGACCACCTGAATCCGGCCTTCCTCATCACGCTCGGCAACCAGGCGGATGTGACCGTCTCCGACCTCCTCACCGTGGTCGCGGACCGGGCCGACATCAGCGTCGTCGGCATCTACCTGGAGGGTTTTGCCGATCTCGATGGCGAAGCCTTCGTTCAGGCCGCGCGCGCCGCAGGTGAAAAGGGGAAGGCGGTCGTATTCTACAAAGGCGGGCGCACCGACTCGGGGCGGCAGGCCGCTGCCGGTCATACCGCATCGCTCGCCGGGGACTACGATGTGTGCCTCGCCGCCGTCGCCGCCGCTGGCGCGCTGGTGGCAAACGACTTTGCAGAGTTCGAACAGTTGCTCGAGCTTTCGACCTTGTTGGCGGACAAAGAACCCGGTGAAGGCCGGATCTTCGCCGTGACCAATGCGGGAATGGAAGCAGTGGGCCTCGCCGATTCCATCACGCAGGTGACGGGCACCCCGCTCGATCTGTCGGAGCGACTCGATGGCCGACTCCGCGACATCCTCGCCGAGCAGGGCCTCGACCAGCTCGTCAGCGCCCGGAACCCGCTCGATCTCACGCCGATGGCGCGGGAGAGTGCCTACGAGGCGGTCACGCTAGCCGCCCTGGATGAGGAGCAGATCGATGCGGTGATTCTCTCCTGCGTCCCCCTGACTCCCCAGCTCAAGACATCCGCCGAGGAGATCGCGCAGGGCGAGTCGCTCGCCCAACTCGTGCCCCAGTGGGCTCGTTCGAGCCCCAAACCGCTGGTCTTCGTGTTGGACGCAGGTCCCCGCTACGACGCCCTCGCTTCCGCCGTGCGCGAAGGAGGCGTCCCCGTCTTTAGGACGGCCGATTCGGCCGGGCGATGCCTGGCTCGCTACATGCGTTCGCGGATGCGGAAAGAGGCGGCTCGAATTGAGCCCAAGACCGTCGTTCCAGTCTAGCCGCCCGTAACAGGCACGAGCCTCCAAGAAGGAATCTGAGTTCAGTATGCTCAAACTGAGATCACCCCGGCCACCCGCCCTTCCACGCCCCAGTGCTCCACGAATGGCCAACGGATGCTCGCCTGAGTTGGACTTGTGTGGTGTGCGGGGCCCCAAGGGTCCCACGTACGGCTGGACGACCGAGATCAAGTAGTAGTCCATTGACTCTTCGGTCGGATTGAAAGCCCGGATCAGCACGCACTTCTCGTCACCTTCACCGATCGAAGCGACCCTCTGGTTCAAGAATGGGAAGGGATCGCAGGGCTCCAGGTTGGAGTCGAGGGCCCATAGGTCGACAAATGAGTGGGTCGAATGCCGCTCAAGGAAAAGGAGATCGCCGAGGCTGATGGCCCAAGGGTATTTGGTCCTTTTCTCCAGGGTGACCTTTCGAGCTTTTCCGAACGTGTCGTTGACGACGATGGTGCCATCGCTATGCGTATCGTGGTCCTTTTCCCCATCTTTCGTGGTGGTAACCGTCGTTTCCTCGGGACGCGTGATGAGGTCGCCATTGGCAAACACCCCGACGACCGGGCCACAGGGTAGCGGCGTGCTCGTTCCGCTGATCAAGTCATAGACGAAGGTATGATATCGCCAGCCTTCCGAACGACCCAAGCTGTACTTTGCGTAAAGGTACCTCGGCGTAATGCAGGTGATTGCGGTCGTCCGGGCGTTTACTCCGTGTGGAACGATCTCTGCCTCCACTCCCACGCGCAAGACGTAGAACTTCAGATGGCAACCGTCTGGGTGACCACACTTTCGGGCGAAAAGAAAGCTCCCGTCTTCCAGGAGTTTGGTGGGCCATACCTTGGGCATCTCTGGCGTCCCTTTCAGGATTTGTTCGCCACTCGGACCCACGATGCTCGCAAACTGGCCCGATCCCGTGTAGCGGGCGGTAAAGGACCCGTCCCGGTCCACCATGAACTTGTCGTCCGATTCGACCACCGTGGATGTCTTCGGATCGAAAATCACTTCCCACGAATCTGATCGATTCTGCAGCACTAGCGCGAACTCGCCGCTGCGCAATCGCGACTTGAAGTGGACCCTCCCATTGCTATCGTCGTGGAGACGAAGCTGATCCACGCGGAAGGTCTGGCCTCGAAACTCGGTCTGCCATGACTTGACGACGCTGAGTTTCGGCGGCTCTTGATCCTTCGTACCAAACCCAGCGATCATCAGGCCGTAGGCAGCCAGCAGCAAGAGCGAGGCCAGCGTGAGCTGCCAGGACAAGGCCCGTTTGAGAGCGATCGGTTCTCCCGCAGGCTGGACGCGTGCGGCCAAAAGCTTCTTGACGTCGGGAATGTCCCCCGTGCCAAACCGGTCCACCCAGCGGTCTTCGAACGCGATCAGAAGTTCGTTGAGTTCGGCGTCTCGCCCTTGCCGGTCGAGTTGGGCCGCAAGGAGAACGGTGAGACGGGTCGTAGTGGGATAGATAGAGGTTGCCTTGCTGAGCAGCTTCACAAATCGCTGCTGATCGACTTTGTGGGGCAAGGCCTCAAAGGCCCCGGCGATGACCTCTCCGAAGGCATCGCGTTGCGCGAGCCAATGCTCCGGGTCCCAGCCGTCCGCAACTGGCAGAAGAAGCCGCTCGATCGCATCGAGGTCGCGCGGCGGCATGACGGCAATCGCTTCGAAATCGAGCAGCGCGTACCCTCGGTACCGAAGATGGCTATTGCCAAGATCAAAGTCGTCCTCGATCTGGGGTCGCCGCAGTTCTTCCTTCAGTTTGTGGATGGCGAGACGTAGAGACGCGCGAGCATCGGAGGGCTCCAGATGTCCCCACAAGCGATTCGCCGCCTCCGACCGAGCGATCCCCTCGGCCCCGGAGGCAAGGATGACGGCAAGGAGTTGGAACACCATCGGCGGCCGCACCTCAGCCTCCTTCCCCTCAAG
Organism: Fimbriimonadaceae bacterium; assembly: GCA_019694835.1. Next base: position 25,204 of record JAIBBE010000161.1, read on the forward strand.
GATCAGCCTCGGCTTCCCAATCAGATGCAGTTCGATGTCCGCCATCCCGCACTCATTGTAACCGGGGTCCCCGGGCGAGCCGTCGGCATGGGCAGGCCGACGTATGGGTTGGGAGCGTTTATTTGGCGTTAGCGCCCGGCCTTACGCGTTGGGCGGGCGTTTTTCCCTTCCTTTGCCCTCCAAGTTGCATGTAGGCTCTCAATACGACCTCACGCGATTGCCGAGGTTCCCACTCGATGGGGGTTTGCAATGTCCAATGTCTTAACAAAAGCTCTTTCTGTCATCGCAGCAGGTTTCGGCCTATGCAGCGGCCTTCTCGCCCAACCGTGGACCCAGGAAGCCCATCTCACGCCTCCCGGCCCCGATCTGACCGGGTTTACGCAGTGGTCCGGCAATGGGCATTGGTACAAAGCCGTCGTCGTTCCGGGCGGCATTACGCAGCCGACAGCAAAGGCGGCGGCAGAGGCCATGGGTGGCCACCTCGCGACGCTGACGTCAGCGGCAGAGAACGACTTCGTGTTTGGGCTGATCGACAGTCCGCCGTACTGGAATCACTTGGCCAATGGTGTTGGTCCGTGGATCGGGGCCCGGTCGGCATCCAGCCCTGCTTACTCATGGGCCTGGCTGTCTGGGGAGCCTTGGACTTACACGAATTGGATGTCAGGTCAACCCGACAATACCGACCAAACGGCGGTGGCATTTGCTACCCATATCACGGGCGTGAGAATGAATGCGTGGGACAATGTGAGCCCGGACAACACCGGCGGCATCACCCCGCCTGTCATTTCGTATGTGGTCGAAGCATCCTCGGAAAACGGGGTTCCATCTGGCTACGGCTGGGCCGTGGACATCGATGGCGACCGCGCCGTCGTGACCGCACCCTTCTTTGGGCTCAATCCGCCAAGCGAACTTTCAGGGGCTGCCTACATCTTCGATCGAATCAACGGTCAATGGCAGTACAGCGCAACGTTGCGCGATCCCGACGGAGACAACTTCGGCACCTCCGTTTCCCTCGATGGCGATCGCGTGCTCATTGGCTCCTACGGCGCCGGCGACTCGAACCGGGGCTTTGCTTTCATCTTCGAGCGAAACCAAACTGGTCAGTGGGAGAAGGTGGCAAAGCTAGACCCAGCAGGTGGCGGGAGCGACCGCCAGGTTGGTCGATTCGTAGCATTGAGCGGTGACGATGCCGTCATCTGCTCGACCAGTTACGGCCGAACGTATCATTTCCGACGTTCAGCTTTGGGCGTGTGGGAAGAGATGGGCGCATACGAGCCGTTTGGTTTAAGTATCGCTATCGACGGTTCGCAAATGGCCATCGGCTTACCGAACACTATTCGCATCTATCAGAGGTCCGTCAATGACTGGGTTCAAAGCGCCGAGCTGACATCGCCGACAAGCGGTTTTGGCACGTCGGTGGCGTTGAAGGGAGGCCTTCTCGCAGTCGGTGCAGCCGATGCGGCTCGCGGTTTTGTTTACACGGGAAGCGGCGCCGCTTGGATGCAAGTGGCCGATCTTTCTGGTGCGGTTGGAAGCGGCATGGGCAACTCGTGCGCCATTTCGGACGACCATGTCGTCTTCGGCGCCCGGAGCTATGACAATAACCGAGGCGCTGCCTATGTCTTCACCGCCCTCGGTGGAATCTGGACACAGCAATCGGTCCTCCAGTCAGCGACTCCAACCCTGGGACGCTACTTCGGTGGTTCAGTGGCCGCTTCTGGTACGGCCATCCTCGTCGGTGAACCAGCGACAACTGCTGGGCTGCCTGCTATCCAAGGCACCGCGACGGTATTCCGCCACGAGTACATCAACGTCGCCCCGATCCTCGATCCAATCGGAAACAAGACCGGCAGCGAACTCGCGGAGATTTCCTTTGACGCCAATGCCTCCGACGATCCCAGTCAGACGCTGACATACAGCCTGATTGACGCCCCAACCGGAGCATCCATCAACGCCGGCACCGGCGTCTTCACCTGGACGCCGACTGAGGAGCAGGGGCCGGGGGATTATGCGTTCACGGTCCGGGTATCCGACAACGGCGACCCCGCCCTCAGCGATGAGGAGCAGATCACGGTTCATGTCAACGAGGCCAACCAAGCACCGGTACTCAACGATCCGGCGAACCAGACGGTCGACGAAGGCTCTCTCGCTACCACCAACCTCAGCGCAAGTGACGCCGACCTGCCCGCTCAGCCGCTCACCTATTCGCTCGTCAGTGGCCCAGGAGCGGTTGTGGGGAATACGTGGTCGTGGACTCCCGGGGAGACGCACGGCGGCATCACCCACACCGTGACCGTGCAGGTGTCCGACGGCCTGGCGACCGCCCAGCAGAGCTTTGAGGTCACCGTCAACGAAGTCAACCAAGCCCCCGTTCTCAACCCAATCGGCAACCGAACCGTCAGCGAGCAGACGCTGCTGACTTTCGCTGCCACAGCAAGCGATCCCGACCTGCCCGGGAACGTGCTCGTCTACACTTTGGACGGCGCACCCGCCGGTGCCTCCATCGGCCTGTTCTCGGGCGTGTTCACCTGGACACCCGCCGAGACGCAGGGGCCGGGGGACTACACCTTCACCATTCGCGTCACCGACAACGGCAACCCGAACCTGTCCGACGAGGAGACGATCAGCGTGCACGTCGATGAAGCCAATATCGCGCCGACCCTGCAGGGGATCGGGAACAAGACGGCCGACGAGGGGAGCGGCCTGACGTTCACGGCCATCGCCACCGATCCCGACCTGCCCGCCCAGTCGCTGACCTTCAGCCTGGTCGGTGCCCCCGCCGGGGCCGCGATCCACCCGACCTCCGGCGTCTTAAACTGGACTCCGACGGAGGCGCAGGGACCGGGCGCGTTCACATTCACAGTGCGCGTCACCGACAGCGGCACCCCGACGCTCTTCGACGAAGAGGAGATCACGGTGACCGTCAACGAGGTCAACGAACCGCCCGTCCTTGGCGGGATCGGCAACCAGACGGTGGACGAAATGACGCTCATGTCCGTCACCGCGACCGCGAGCGACCCCGATCTGCCCGGGCAGGCCCTCACGTTCAGCCTGGGAACAGCGCCCTCCGGCGCCTCAATCAATCCGACCACCGGCCTGATCTCTTGGACCCCGTCCGAAGCCGACGGCCCGAACCCGTTCAACTTCGAGGTGATCGTCAGCGATGGCACCGCGACCGATACGGAGTCGTTCGTCGTGACGGTCACCGAGGTCAACCGTCCGCCGGTTCTCACCCCTCCCGGCGATCAGACGCTGGCGGAAACGGCCACGCTGTCAGTGCAGCTTGCCGCGACCGATCCCGACCTGCCCGCCAACGGCCTCACCTTCGAGAAAGTCTCGGGCCCGGCCTCACTAACCGTGTCCCCGTCGGGACTCGTTCAGTGGTCGCCTACCGAGAGCGACGGCCCCTCGACCGTGCCCGTGACGGTGCGAGTCTGGGATGATGGCAACCCCATCCTCAGCGACACCAGGACCTTCCAGGTGACGGTCACCGAGGCGAATCTGCCCCCGGCCATCGTCGCGATTCCGAATCAGATCATCGACGAGGAGGCTGCGTTCTCCTATCAGATCGTGGCCAGCGACCCTGACCTGCCCGGCCAGACGCTCACCTACTATGTCGCCCCGGGTGCACCGGCCGGATTGACCGTCGATCCACAGTCGGGGGTGCTCTCCTGGACTCCTACCGAGTCTCAGGGTGTGGGCATCTATTCGGTGACGGTAGGCGTTCAAGACGGCCTCGGCGGGGTCGACGAAAAGTCCTTCCAGATCACGGTTCGAGAGGTCGTCAAGACGATCTCCGGGCGGATCGAACTCCAGGACTACTTAGGCGACATCACGGGCCAGCCGATCACGATCGAGCTGCGGATTCCGGGCCAGCCGGTCGCGCTGTTCGTTCGAACCGTGAACCTCACCGCAACGGGCTCGTTCCAATTCACCGCGACCTCGAATGCCGTCCCCGCCGGGACCTACGACATCGCGGTCAAGGGTTCACACTGGCTCAAACGCCTCATGCCGAGTGTTGCCATCGCTGCCAATGGTCGAAGCGGAATCGACTTCGGCGGTGCCCTCTCGCTGATCAATGGCGATGCCGACGGAGACAACGAAGTCGCAATCGGTGACTTCGCCGTCATCAGTGCAGCCTACGGAAGCGCGATCGGAGATCCCAACTGGCTCGCCAGTGCGGACCTCGACGGCGATCTCGAAGTCTCCATCGGCGACTACGCGATTCTGTCGGCGAACTACGGGCTGGCGGGCGACTGACCTCGTACCGCCGACATCCCCATCCGAACTCCACGGGGATGTCGGCGGGGCGTCAGCGGTACGAGGGATGGGTCGCTAACGGGGTACGGACGGCCTTTTGGTGTGGTTGAAAGGCACCCGGAGCCCCTCACCCCCTTTCCCCTGTCCCCGCTCTTAATCGGGGAGAGGGGGGCGGACCGTTGCGGGCACCATCGCCGCCCGCAACGGCTTGCTCGCACCTAGTCGTCCCCGATTTGGCCGTAGTTCGCGCTGATGATCGCGTAGTCGGCGATATCGATCGTGAGGTCTACGTTGAAGTCTGCGTTATCGTAGTCGTACCAGCCTGCATCGCCGTAAGAAAGACCGTATCCTCCCGACAGGATGGCGTAGTCACCAATGCTCACTTCATTGTCTTGATCGGCGTCACCGTTAATGAGTTGGAACGGGGTGTCGAGCCTTCCCCCATCGGAGGTGATCTCAATGGCATCGGTAAACGTTCGGCGCAGCCAGCGAGGTCCTTTGACCGAGACACTGTAGATACCGGGTGCGAGTTGGGTGAAGAGAGGCACGCGATTCGTGTGGGTAAGCACTGAAGTCCAGGTCTCTCGGTTGGTCGGATTTGCGGTCTCGAAAATGTCGATGGTGAAACCACCCAGCGAAGACATGGGGCCGGCGGGGATATAGTCACCGGTCTCCACCAAGAGGTGGACGGGGCGATAGTCTCCGATGTTGATGCCAAAGGTGAAGCCGTGCCAGTATTCACCTTCCGGAACTGTCCAATCCACTGCTGAAAGCCCCGGATCGAAGATCAGGGTCCCGTGGCCCTCTTCCCCGACCAGTCGGCCAGAAACCGGCTGGGATAGGCTGCCGAACCCAAATGCGCCGTTTCCTTGGCTGGCAATCGCGAAGGGAACGCCGAGTTCGTAGCTGATCGGGAGGCCACTTTGACCCATGCTGACGACGGGCATGGCGAATCGCATGGATCCGACTCCGCACTCAAAGTGATGCACGTTCCAGCACCACCCACGATGCCGATGAGGTCGCCGTTGAGCGGGGCGTTCTGGACCGCAGGGCCTCGATGGGCATCGTAGGCGAAATACGACCCGCCTTCCGGCGTTTGCGCATGATTGACTTCGCCTGTGTAAGTGGCCGTGAACCAGCCGATCGTGTGATCGCCGCGCGGAACAAACAGCGCGCCGTAGGTCTGTATCCCGTCGAGCGGCAATTCATACCACTGAACATAGCTGTAATTCTCGGCCATTGAGGCCGCCGCCAGCGACATGCTGACGAAAACAAAGAGCCCTCTCATCCCAACATGATAACACGGATGTTTTATCAGAATTGCAGAAATTGGGCAATGCTGTTAGGAGTGCGGGTAGTTGCGGCGCCATTACGGAAGGCCACCCCATAGCTGTCGCTCGAAGGCCCGCGGGTCGTGGACGACTTGGGACTGGGTATCGAACCGCATCGTCGAGCGATGGTCGGTCTCGTAGCGGGGCCAGCCGGGGTTGCCGGTGGTGGCGAAGTTGACCCAGGCGCGATGCATCGTGTCGGCCAAGTGCTGCGGCGGGCTCGGGCCGAGGAGGGGTTCGGTTTGGTTGCCGAGGGTGTCGAAGACGAACGGCATTTCCACGGCGTGAGCGGCACCGAGGAGGCCGCCGAACTGGGGCGAGGGCCAGGCGAATTCATACATGAAGGTCGCGCCTTTGGCCTTCGCATGGGCATCGGCGAGGCGGATAGAGGGGATGCGCCAGGTCCAATCGGTCTGAATCGCCGCCATCAAATCGCCCGGCGACTCCCCGGGCCTCGCCTGCCGATAAGCGGCGAGCGTGCTCTCGACCGGGAGGCCGTAAGCGGTCACGATCCCGGCCAGGGCCTCGTCAGTGATTTGGTCGATGATGCCACCCGGTACGAGGAAGAGCCGGTTCTCGTCCAGGTTGGTGCCGACCATCAGGTCCACGCCCTTGCTCGCCCCCCGCGCCACCCGTTCGAGCGGCAAGGCGGGCAGCGTCTCGCCATCGACGACCGGCTGCCAGGGCAGGTTGGTGAGGACGACCTCGG
>JAIBBE010000178.1 GCA_019694835.1 Fimbriimonadaceae bacterium
GTTCGAGGTCCTTGCCCCAGCGCTCGACCAGTTCATCGCCGATGCGGTCGAGCCGGAACTCGAGGATGGCATCACCTGGGAGAAGCTGCTTGCGCTCAAGGACGCGAACAAGGGCAAGACCGGTGGTGAGTACGAAAAGCGTGATCCTCAGGTTCAGCTTCGCTTTCTTACCGAAAACGTCCCACACAACATCAAGCCGGGCTGGTATCCATTTGATGATCGACTCAGTCCGACCCAGCGCTCCTTCGCTAGCGAGCTTCGCGACGCACGAAACGCCTGGGCGCACAACAAGCCATTCAGCGATGACGATGCCTACCGCACTCTAGATACCGCCGAACGCTTTCTGAGAGGAATCGGGTCGACCGACGCTGCAGACGAGGTCCGTCGTCTGCGGCTTGAGGTTCGCCGCGTTGCCTCGGACAAAGACGACCGCCGGGTCCTCAAGGACAGCGCGACGATGCCGACTTCCGATGGGCTTAAGCCCTGGCGAGAAGTACTGCAGCCTCATGATGACGTGGCCAGCGGGAATTTCCGAGCGGCCGAGTTCGCAGCCGACCTTTACAAGGTTTCGACGACGGATCCGGAAGCCGGCAAGGACTATTCGGACCCGGTCGAGTTCTTCTCCCGAACCTTCCTTACCGAAGGTCTGCAGGATCTCATCACTCGAAGCGTCAAACGGCTCGCTGGTGACGAGAATGCTGCTCCGGTGGTGAATCTTCAGACCAACTTTGGTGGTGGTAAGACGCACTCCATGCTGGCGCTTTGGCATCTCGCCGCAGGTCTGCCGGCCACTAGTTTCGTGCAGGAAGTCCAAGAGCTCCTGGAGTCCGCCGGCTATGACGGCATCCCCACGGACGTGAAACGTGTTGCGCTGGTTGGTAATCATCTCTCGACCTCCGGTTCAACCAAGCCTGACGGCACTAAGGTGAACACGATCTGGGGTGAGCTGGCTTGGCAGCTAGGAGGCGCGGACGCATTCGCCATCGTGGCTGCCTCGGATCGGGATCGGACTCCACCCGGAGAAGCGCTCCATCGTCTGCTGGCCGAATTTTCCCCGGCTCTGATCCTGGTCGACGAATGGGTTGCCTACGCTCGCACCCTGGTGGGCCGGGACGATCTGGCGGCCGGCACCTTCGACGATCAGTTCACCTTTGCGCAGTCCCTGACTGAGGTGGTGAAAGCGACCCCAGGAGCGATGCTGGCGATATCGATCCCTGCCTCCGAGAGCGGCGAGGACGGCGACAAGATCGCCGCTGGCAACGCAGAAGAGGTTGGAGGGACTAACGGGTTGGAAGCGCTTAGTCGCCTGCAGAATGTGGTGCGAAGGGTCGCGGATCAGTGGCGACCCGCATCCCCCGATGAGTCGTACCACATCGTCAGGCAGCGTCTTTTCCAACCCGCGGACGCCGAGGCACTGGCAGCGATTTCGGCCACCGCCGAAAGCTTCGGCGATCTCTACATGAAGCACTCGGGCGAGTTTCCGTCCGAATCCCGCAAGCCCGAGTACCGAGATCGGATCAAACAGACCTATCCAATACACCCTGAGCTGTTCGACCGTCTATACAAGGACTGGTCGAGCCTCGAGCGTTTCCAGCGCACCCGCGGTGTCCTGAGGCTGATGAACACGGTGATCCACGCACTCTGGGAGGGCGGGGACTCTTCGCCGCTGATCATGCCGGCATCGGTGCCGCTGGTGACCTCGGACGTGAACGCCGAGTTGACCCAGTATCTCCCGGACTCTTGGAAGGCCGTCATTGATGCGGACGTTGACGGCCCCAACTCGGAGCCCACCAGAATTGACAACGAGAAGCGCCTGTTCGGAGCAAGGTTCGTCACCAAGCGGCTCGCCCGGGCGGTGTTCATGGGGGCGGCACCAACTATTCATTCGGCCCAGAAGGGCATCACCGCCCAGAGGGTTTTCCTGGCGACCGCCACCCCCGGTGACACGATCGGGAACTTTCACTCGGCCCTGAACCAGCTCTCTGATCGAACCACGTACTTCTACAGCGGCTCGAACCGCTACTGGTACGACCTCCAGGCGAATATCACACGCACCGCCAAGGACAACGCCGACCGCGTTCACAAGGAAGATGTCTGGGCGGAGATCGCCCGACGTCTAGAGAGTCAGAGCAAGAGTCGAGGGGCTTTTTCGGGGGTGCACATCTGCCCCGAAGAGAGCAGTGACATCGCCGACACCGAGGATGCCCGACTGGTCATCCTGCATCCCAAGCTGAGCCACAAGAGGGATGCCAAGAGCAGCACGGCAATGGAGTTTGCCCTCAAGGCCACGGAGAACCGGGGTGGTGCGAGCCGCACCAACCGCAACATGCTCGTGTATCTCGCTCCCGACGAGATCCGGTTGGAAGAACTCGACGCAGCGGTGCGTCTTTATCTGGGCTGGAAGGAAGTCCTTGACCGACAAGCTGACCTCAACCTGAACGTCGAGCAGATCAAGCAGGCAAACGAGAAGGTGGAGGCCGAAAGCGGTAAGGCCGAGTCCCGGCTGCTTCAGACCTATCAGTGGGCGCTGGTGCCCGAGGGGCAGCCAATCAACCTGCGGGCACTACGAGTGGAGGGTCAGGGGCCCTCCCTGGCCGAAAGGGCCACAAAGCGGCTTGAGAACGAGGCTGAACTGGCAATTCAGCATGCCGGCTCCAACATTGGAATGCAGCTGAGCGGCGAGGCCAAGTCCCTTTGGGAAAGCGGCCATGTCTCAGTTGGGGACCTGTGGCGAACCTACGCCCAGTACCCGTACATGCCCCGGTTGGTCGATTCATCGGTGCTAAGAAAAGGTCTCGAGGTCGCTCCTCCGATTTGGACCCAAGACGGTTACGCCCTCGCCACCGGCTACGACGAAGAAGCCAATCGCTACCAAGGTTTGGTGCTGCCCACCGACGCACAATGGGGACAAACCACCATTTCCGAACGGGATCTAATCGTCAAGCCTGAAGTCGCGTTGGCGCAGCGGGAGGCAGAGGAGGCCGCCGGAGCAGGTGACGCTCCGGGATCCGAACAGGGTCAAGACGACGACAGTGGCGAATCCACCGCTACGGGTCCCGATCCGAGTCCTGCACCGGCACCCAAGCCCTTGAAGACACGCTTCTTTGGCAGCAAGCAGCTCGCCGCCGATCGCTACGCGCTCGACTTCAAACAGATCACCGACGAAGTCTTGGCCCATCTTGGCGCGAGCCCGGGTAGCGCGGTAAACGTCACCATTGAGATCGAGGCCATCACCGAGGATGGCTTCGACGATGGTACGGTTCGAACTGTCTCGGAGAACGCCTCAACTCTAAAGTTCAACGAGTCGTCGTTCGAGGACTGAACGAACTTCTTGCGAGGACTGCGTGTTGCGACGCTGCGGCGGTAAGCGCGTAGGACAGTTGGAGACTGTAGAAGGGAGACGAGCGAATGCAGAATGTGTTTGCGTGCCATTTGGAAATTCCAGACTCGCAGTTGGATGGGGCACTCTCAGTTCTGACATCCTGGCTTACGAGGGATGGAGCCCCGGAAGGTGGGTTGCCGAGGCTCGAAGGAGAGGCCGAGGTCGAGTACTCGGGCTCGTCGGGTGAGGTTTCGATTGTAAACCGGCAGACTGCCTTGGGAACGCTTTGGCGGGGTACCCTCCGGCACTCACACGTCGACGACGGGGCGGTGACGGTCATCGCGCAAGCCGAGCTAGTCGTTCCACCGGAGGGTCCAGGATCGGTCGTCGTCTCGATTCGTTTGGAACGCAAGACAGGCGATATTCGACCACTCAATGTTCCAATCAGTGCTCCACGAGTGGTTCGAGATCTCATCGAGACCTGCCGTATCACCGACGCCACGGAACAGCTTATGAGCATTCCGGCTCGTTTGGACGCCGGAGCGGTTGATGACCTCGTGGCTTTGATTGGGAGCACCGAGAGATCGAGACCCGTGATTCTGGTTAGCCACGACGCTCGGAGTGATCGGAGATATGTAGACGAGAAGGTACTCGCTCGAGAACTAGCTGGGATAGCTCACGTCTACTTCACGATCTATGGGGTGCCCTCGATGAGGCTTTCGGAGCAACTTGGAAGGGAGTTTTCAGCGTGGGGTGGAGCCGTTCGGATCTGGTGGCCAGGGTTCTGTGACAAAAGTTCGAAGTGGGACCATCCGCTCATCCTTCCTGAATCCTTGAAGCGATCGGACGGAGCTACCGATGGTGATAGGGCGGCTCGCCGAGTGGCGAACAGGGTATGGCCCGCGGCCGTGGGTTCTATGTCTGAGCCTGAACTTCACGTCTCTATTCGTCGAGAGTTGCGTTCAGAGGCGTTGCGAGATGCTGATGTCTCTGACGAATGGATAGAGGCATTCGAGCAGGAAGAGAAGGCGCGAATTCAGGCAGAAGAGTTGGTCAAGGAGCGCGACAAAGACATCGCAAACCTCCAATATCAGCTTGAAACGCTACGAAAGTACCCTCAAAGTGTTCCGGAGGAGGACGACAACGGTCCGGATCCTCTCCAGCTGGACACCACTGCTAGCACCGTCCTGGAAGCCGTTGAGAAGGCCGAAAGGCTGACATCAAATCTGGAATTTCACAAGCGTTCCTACGCTAGCGCTGAGGAATCGCCGTTTGAAAACCCCAGCGGTATTTTGGATGCGCTCGTAGCGTTAGATCGTCTCGCAGGCATGGAACGGCGACCGGGCGGGATCGGTGGCCCCAGAGACGAAGCAGCGAGACAGCTCGGCCTTCAATGGCGTGGCGGGGTCAGCTCCACGGCTAGGGGTAAACGGTCTGAGGCATATTCGATCGAGTGGGGTGGCGAGCGGCGAGAATTGGGGCCTCACGTATGCCTCGGATCGGGAAGCGGTGCCGGAAAGATCGCGCGCATCTATTTCTACTGCCACGAGTCTGAGGATCCGCGGGAGCGGTGCTACGTGGTCGGCCATGTAGGCCGCAAGCTGCCTGACACGACCACTTAGAGGCAGGACTCGGCATGTGCTTTTAGGCATTCGAGTAGCGGGGGCCCTCCGGTCGCGTACTGGGCCCCAGACGAGGGGCGGGACAAACGTGATGGCCGCTGGCCGTGGCCGCTGAGAACAGAGCCTAGGCGTCCGGGTCTTCGGGCCAAAATCGGTCCATGTAAGCGACGAAGCAAGCAACGCCAACTCCAAACGCCGCGAACTGCCAAAGAGACTCGCCTTTGCCGATCACGGTCAGGATTGTCGTGAGGAGGCAGAAAGGAATCAGGAACGACCCAAACAAACCGGCGACTGATTTCTGAAGCGGACTCATATTCCTATGGTAGCTACGGATTTGCTGACGTAGTCGATCTTTCGTTTCGTCGGGCCCAGGCGAGCGATCCGCCGCGTCATGGTTCCGGCCCAAAACTTTCTAAGGACCGATGGCCGGGATTTGCCGGGGTTGCCGGACTAAGGGGGTATGAACCGAGTACGCAGTCGAACAACTCACAAGAATCCAACTCCCCGATGGCTCAGGGAGAAGCCGACCTATGAGCTTGGCCTCTGCGGCCATTCTCCCTCCGGGTTCGGGGCCAATCGTGATCGAAGGTGTGTCCAATGGCAAGGTTGATCGTTGGAACCGCCATTGCGCTCGCCAGTGTCGTCGCGTTCCTGAGCGTGCTTGACAGTGCTTCTGTCGAGGTTCCCCGCGATCAGCTAGCGACGGGAACTTCCGCGCCTCAAGTCGCAAGCGAAACCAGCGCAGTCCAGTCCGAGACCCATGGCGAACATGCCAACGCTTTCGAAGCGTTCCAAGAGCTGATCGACAAGTACTTTCTGGTCGCGCTAGGAATCATTCTGGGCTTCGGTTTGATCGCCGTGGTTGCAGTCGCTGTCTTCGTGCCAGACAGGACGTTTCAGTACGAGGAAACCAGGACCAAACAGAGGTCTTCGCCGCGGCAGCCAAGCAGGCCAATTCAAAGGAAACCTTCGGGAGGACCTGAGCGCCCCAGAAGCTCGCAATCCGATGCAGCACAGACACCGACGCGAGCTCCAAGCACTTCGAACTCAAAACGGGTCCGTCCAGCAAAAGGTTCAACCATCAGGGAGTCGGTTTCGCGATCAGATCGGAGGACCCCGCGAACCTCCACGCCTAGGGCATACGACCATGAGTCAGGCGAGAGTTCTCCTTTGGAGATCGGACGTAGCGACAAGGCAGCGAAGGCCGATGCACTCGAAGTAGCGCTCGAAGCTTGCGGTCATCCCGTTGAAGGTCCCGAAAGCACGTTCGCCGGAAGAATTAGGGTCGAAGTTCGGCCCCTAGGACAGCCACTGCAAGGCGACGTCAGCTCGCTTCTCAAAGTGGTCGAAGACTTCGAGTACGCCGACGGAAGCATGCCCGTCACCTTTGAAGATCCTCCGGAGGTGCCGTCTTCGAGCATCTCGGTCAGAAACG
>JAIBBE010000166.1 GCA_019694835.1 Fimbriimonadaceae bacterium
TCGGCTGGCTCTACCAGTTCTACATCTCGGAGCGGAAAGACGAAGTCTTCGCCGGGTTCAGGAAGAACAAGAAAGCCGGCCCCGACGAGATCCCTGCCGCGACCCAGCTCTTCACTCCGCATTGGATTGTCCGCTACCTGGTCGAGAACTCGCTCGGTCGGTTGTGGATGCTTAACCACCCAGACTCGGACCTGGCCAGCCAGATGGACTATTACATCGATCCGATCGAGGACGAAACCGATTTCCTCGAAATCACCGGTCCCGAAGAACTCACGGTTGTCGATCCGGCCTGTGGATCAGGCCACATGCTGACCTACGCCTTCGACCTTCTCTACTTGATCTATGAGGAGCAGGGTTATGCGCCTTCCGACATCCCAAGCCTGATCCTCACTCACAATATCTTCGGCACCGAGATCGATCCACGAGCAGGCGCCCTCGCCGCGTTCGCAGTCACGATGAGGGCTCGGTCCGCGCAGCGCACGTTCTTCGACAGAAAAATCGAGCCAAACATCTGCGTGATTGAGCCAATCTCATTGACGGCCGACCAACTCGACTTTCTTGTTACGACGGGAGACGACAGGCAGGCAGAGGAAGACTTCTGGAATCAGTTCGCTGAAGCAGACACACTAGGTGCTTTGATCCAGTCCAATCTTGACTTAACCACACGGCTTGCTCGTCATCTAGAAAAGCTCGACGTCAACGGAGACCTCCTCGACGCACACACTCTTGAGCGTGCGAAATGTGTCATTGACCAGGCCCAATACTTGGCTCCTCGGTACGCCGCGGTAGTCGCCAATCCCCCTTACATGGGAAGCAAGAACATGGGCAAGCTCCTAAGCGAATGGCTGCGGGGGCGGCAGAAGAGCGGAAAAATGGATCTATACGCCGCATTCATAGAGCGGGCAGTGAGTCTTTGTGTGAGTCGCGGGCTGATCGGGATGGTGACCATGCACGGATGGTTGTTCCTTTCCAGCTATGACGGCCTCCGTTCCAAACTGCGACGATATTGGTCCGTTGTAACGTTGGCACATCTCGGTGCGGGCGCCTTTGAGGAACAGAGCGGAGAAGTCGTATCCGCTGCTGCCTTCGTGCTGAGAAACTCCGGATCCGACGTCTCAGGTGCTTACTTTCGACTTACGGATGTGCCTAAGAAGACAAAGAAGTTGGCTAGTAGTAGCGCTTTCCGCGATTCCGACAGCGTTCGACGGTTCAACGTGCAGCTCAATGATCTCGATGTGGTCCCCGGGGGCGTACTAGCGTACTGGCTCACACCTGAAGACCTCAGTGCGTTCGAGAGCCTGCCAACGGTGGGCTCCCACACTGACACACGATCTGGCATGGCGACGGGAGATAACGAAAGGTTCCTACGGTACTGGTGGGAAGTGTCACGGGGCAGGGTTGGGCTGGGCCTAAAGAACGCTTCCGAGTCGATCGAAGCTGGCGTGGTCTGGGTGCCGTACAACAAGGGTGGACGTGCCAACAGATGGTACGGCAACAATGAGTTGGTGGTGAACTGGTACAACGACGGCGAGCTAATTAAGCGAACTAAGGCCGAGAATCTCGCCGCCGGCAAGGTCACAGCCAATAACGCGAAGGTATGGAATCAGGATCGATTCTTCTTGCCATCCGTTACATGGTCAGCTATCGGCACCGGCAGACTTGCGGCCAGGTACTCGGAGCAAGGATCGATATTTGACACTAAAGGGCAGTGCCTGTTCGTCGATAGCGAGAACCTGCGCTATTACTATTTGGCGCTGCTAAATTCTGGTCCCGCAAACCGCTTCCTCGAAGCTCTCTCGCCGACATTGGATTTTAATTCCGGGTCAATCGCGAAGGTTCCGGATCCGCGAGGGCGAGTTGATATCGCCGCGATTGCCAAGCTTGCCCGAGACGCGGTCGCCGTTCAGCAGGAGTCCTGGGACCGGCATGAGGTCTCGTGGAGCTTCGACGCGTTCGCCGGTTTGTCTCCCGGCCGACTTGAGGAGGTTGTTCTGGCCGACTCGAGCGCGTGGCGCGTCAAGACTCAGGCTCTGAAAACAATTGAGCAAGAGATCGACGGGGTCCTTCTCAAGGCTTATGGATTGCGAATGGAGCCGGACGTTGCCCCCGTGGCAGATCTTCGCCAGTCCGTTAGTTCAACCATGGTTGACCTAGCGTCATACGCGGTAGGTTGCATGTTCGGTCGATACTGTCTTGACGTACCGGGGCTGATCCTCGCCGATCAGGGTGCGACGTTGGAAGACTACCTTGCGAAGGTTCCCACTCCCACATTCATGCCAGATCAGGACAACGTGATCCCGATCGTGGATGGGGACTGGTTCGAGGACGATATCGTTGAGCGATTCCGGCAGTTCCTCCGTGTCGCGTTCGGTGAACGGCACTTTGAGGAGAACCTTCGCTTCGTCACCGAATCTCTTGGCGTGAAGAGTTTGCGGAACTACTTCGTGATGCACTTCTACAAGGACCATGTCAAGCGGTACAAGAAACGTCCGATCTACTGGATGTTTTCGAGTCCCAATGGAACTTTCAACGCCCTTGTTTATATGCACCGCTACACGCCATCGACCGTCTCGACGGTGCTCAACGAGTATCTACGGGAGTTCCAGGCGAAACTCAAGGCAAGCCTCGAACGCGCCGAGCGCTCCAACATGGCGAAGGAAGCCGAGCAGCTCCGCAAGGCCCTGATGGAGCTGGAGGCATACGAGCACGATGTGCTTTACCCGCTGGCCTCGCAAAACATCGCCATCGACCTGGATGATGGCGTGAAGGAGAACTACCCCAAGTTCCAGGGTGCCCTGAAAAAGGTGGCGGGGCTGGAGGCAAAGGATTGAGCAAGTGCGCCGCCGTCAGGCCACACTTGGAGCGTCGTTTCGACGAGCACCGGCTCGTGTTCTGGCATGACCCTGAAGGCCAGTACGCCGCGGAGCTTGATGAACTCGATCTGCAGGGCGTCACCACGCTGACCATCTCCAACGATGAGTACGGCATCAAGCATCGGCTTCTCCTCGAGCAGCCGGACGACAAGTTCCTCGTGTACCGGGCCGGGCCGGTGCCTCCCGATACCGCCAACTGGTTGCTCGACCTGGAACTTGCTTACGGCGTCTTCGCGGCCGATCGTAGCTCGCTTGTATCCCAAGACCTGGGACTGACCGCTGGAGGCATCAGCGAAGTCGTCCAACAGCACGAGATGTTCTTCAATTCCGGAAAGCGCGTCCAGCGTCTCAAGGAACTGCTGCTGCCCGACGACGATGCCCTGAGGCTTCAGGCCAAGATGTCGGCGGTAGTGCTGGGGCAGAAAGAGCACGCGCTGGAAGAGATCACACGAACTTTGCTGGCCGAGAATGCACGAGATCAGACCGCGAAGTACGACAGCCTGTCTGATTTCGGCCTTGACGTCTTCTTCTGGCAAGGGGTCGAGGACATCTATGGCTACAAGTCGCATGAACCGAGGATGGGCGACTTCGTCATGTGGATCTTCGAGGCCGCCGAGAACAACTTCGCGGGCGAACCATCGAGGGCCCTGCATAACCTGCGCCGAGACTTTGGGAGTTGGCGGTTCAATCCAGTAAGCAGCGACGCCATGCTTGCGTTGGCGAAGCGGGTCGAGGAAGTGACGGGCTACGCCGACCGGGTTTCCGAGATGTCGTTTCGCGAGCTCGTGGACGATGATCTGTTCGAGAAAACCGACGAGCAGATCATTGGAAGTCTGTGTGATGCGGTGGTCGGCCAAACGGTGTCGGCGCGAGAGGTCGCCGACGTCGTGAATCGTCGTCAGCGAAGCCTGTGGATCGACAGATATCGCCCGCTCTACACGGCATTAGGCGCGGCAGCTGAGCTGATCGCCGAGTTGAACGCGACCGACTTCACGGTCTCCTCGTTGGACGAAGGGGTGGAGCGTTATCGCACAGAATGGTTCCGCATCGATCAGCTCTATCGTCAGTTCACCCACGCGCGTCGCACTTTCGAAGGACCGCACCCACTTGAAGCGCTGCGAGATCAGGTCGAGAAGCTATACACGAACAAGTTCGTGTACGAACTGGGCAACGCCTTCCAAAAGCAAGTCGATGCCTCAGAACAATGGGCGTCTTCTACGTTCCGCTCACAGAAATCGTTCTACTTGGACTACGTCGAGCCGCTGACGCGGGACGACAAAAAAGCAGTTGTTGTCATATCCGATGCCCTCCGCTATGAGGTGGCCGAGGAGCTCGCATCCCGCATCCGCCAAGAGGATCGTTTCGACGCTAAGCTCGATGCGGTGTTGGGCGTGCTTCCGAGCTACACGCGACTCGGGATGGCGGCGCTGCTGCCCCATCAAACGCTTGAGCACTCACCGGACGGCAAAGCTGTCCTCGCCGACGGCCAGCCGACCGATGGCACTGCGTCTCGGGGCAAGATCCTTGAGAGCGTCGATGGTGCCGCCGTTCAATCGGAAGACTTCAAAGCGCTCAGCCCGGACGAACGTCGCGAACTTTTCAAGCGGCACCGGATCCTCTACATCTATCACGACGCGATCGACGCCATGGGAGACAAGCAGACCACCGAGCGACGGGTATTCGAAGCAGCCGAACAGGCCCTGAACGAGGTTGTTGATCTGGTCAAGAAAGCGGCGAATGCCAACGCGACCAACATCTTCGTCACGTCGGACCATGGCTTCCTCTTCCAGGAGGAGGCTCTACCCGAGCAATTCTTCTTGTCTGACTCGCCGCAGGGTGACGACATCCTGGTCAAGCATCGGCGGTACGTGCTCGGGCACGGGCTCAAAGCCTCTTCGTCATTCGCCAGCTTCAGTTCAAGCCAACTGGGTCTCGGCAGCGACATTGAGGTGCAGATCCCCAAGTCAATCCATCGGCTCAGGCTGCCCGGTGGCGGGTCGCGATTCGTCCACGGAGGAGCGACCTTACAAGAAGTGGTGTTGCCGGTCCTAACGGTTAACAAGAAACGCAAGAGCGACACTCGCCTGGTCAATATCAAGATTTTGCCAGACACAGACAAGATCACTACCGGACAGTTCGTGGTCCGGCTTTTTCAGTCGGACGCAGTCAGTGACAAAGTGCAACCGCGGATTCTGAGGGCTGGCCTTTACGTGGGAGAGACCTTGGTATCGGACGATCCGCCTCCAGAGCTGACCTTCGACTCGGCATCGGAAGAGCAGCGTGACCGATACCAGAGCATTTGTCTGCTACTTGGCAAGAGAGCGGACGACTACAACAACCGCAACGTTGAATTTCGCCTTGAAGAACGCATCCCCAACACGAACCAATGGCGCGTTTACGAGAAAGCGATCTACACCCTGAAACGATCCTTTACATCGGACTTCGACTTCTGAGGCACGTGACATGAGCGACGAGGACAACACCCAAGAAGCCGGTCATCAGGTTCCCGAGCAGACCGCCCTCGACCGGAAGATCAACCAGCATTTCGCCGGCGTGGTGGTGCGCAAAGATCTGGTGAAGGCCGTCAAAGGCAACGCAATCGTGCCCTCATACGTACTTGAGTACCTACTCGGTCAGTACGCCGCCTCCGATGACGAGGCGACGATCCAGGCGGGCATCGACTCTGTGCGAAAGATCCTCGCCGATCACTATGTCCATCGCAATCAGTCCGAGCTGATCAAGTCCACCATTCGCGAGCGGGGCCGACACAAAGTCATCGACAGGGTCACGGTGACGCTTAACGAAAAGGACGATGTTTATGAAGCAGAGTTCGCGAACCTGGGCATCAAGCAGGTTCTAGTCGGACCGTCAATCGTCAAAGCCCATCCGAAGCTGCTCGTAGGCGGGGTTTGGTGCATCTGTGACATCGAGTACATGCACAGCGAAGACCCACGAGCCGTGCCCTGGATCCTTGGTTCGATCAAGCCAATTCAGCTCTCCAGCTTCGACTTTGAGGGTTACGTCGCGGCTCGCAGAAAGTTCTCGACGGACGAATGGATCGATCTATTGATCCAATCCGTTGGGTTCAATCCGGAACTCTTCGGCCGCCGCGCGAAGCTGATTCAGCTGGTTCGTCTGATTCCTTTCGTAGAGCGCAACTACAACCTGATTGAGCTCGGTCCCAAGGGCACAGGCAAGTCCCACATCTACTCTGAGTTTTCGCCGCACGGGATGCTGATTTCGGGTGGAGAGGTGACGGTACCGAAGCTCTTCGTGAACAATTCCAACGGGCGCATAGGGTTGGTCGGCTACTGGGATGTTGTCGCCTTCGACGAATTCGCGGGTAGAAAGAAACGCGCCGACAAATCACTCGTCGACATCCTGAAGAACTACATGGCGAACAAGTCATTCTCTCGTGGCGTCGAAACGCTCGGTGCCGAAGCATCGATGGCGTTCGTCGGAAACACGTCGCAC
>JAIBBE010000128.1 GCA_019694835.1 Fimbriimonadaceae bacterium
GCCCGGAAACGCAAACGCCCCGGCCTTGCGGTCGGGGCGTTCACTTCTAACGGGTGGGTCGCCCAGTTTCTGGACGACCCGGGCAATAGTGGGCGAGGGGTGGTCTGACGAAGCCCTTTTCAGAGCGCCGGAGACTTCGCATCAGGATGCGGGCCTCCGGCAGGGCTAGTTCCGAGTGTCTCGAGTTAATCCGCGTGGCTGGAGACCTCTCCGAGAACTCCACATTCCGCATCACTCACGGGCGGCAGGCAGATCGGAAGCAGAAGGAGCGGGTGGCAGGTCCATCCCCTTCCCGCCCCTCGGCGCGACACGCTCCATGCGTGGTCGTCAAGTCGCAGTTGCAGTGACCGATTCTTGTCCGCGCTCGACGCCATGGACTCTCTGGGCGCGTCATCGCAGTAGTTCCTCACACTTTGAGTCACCGCGATCGGATGCGATCATCGCTGGAGTCTGGCCTGTCTTGTCACGCTGACCCTTGTCTGCTCCGGCTGCGAGCAATGCCATTAGTATTTCGCGGTCACCCTTCGCAGCAGCCAAATGCAGGGCTGTTTGGCGTCTGGCATCGATCGCATTAACCTGCGTCCCCTCGCAAGCCAGCAAAGTGCGAACTACATTCAACTGACCCGCGTCAACTGCGACATGCAGAGGGGTGCGACTCGCCGAGTCTAGCCATTGCGGCGACTCAGGGCTCAGCTCTAGGATTTTGCGGACCACCGCGTCGCTCCCGGCCGATGCGGCCACGTGCAACGCGGTGCTCCCGCTGCTCGCGATCCTGGAGTCCAGAGGAACCTTGAGGTACTCGACGAGGTCGACGAGCATCTCCAGGCGGCCTTCCATTGCGGCGATGTGGATGCTCTGGCGACCGAGAGAATCCGGATGGTCGAAGGCAATTCGCCCCTCGATGACCTCCTTGAGCAATGTGCGATTGCCCCGGCGAACGGTAGCCGAGAGTATCGAAGGCTTCGATCGCAACGGCTCCTTAGCTAGAAGCTCGCGGTCGAGCGGTGTGATCTTCTTTGCGTACTCGCGTAGAGCCGTGTAATCATCTCCATTGATCGCCCGAATGAGCCCATCGTACAGCTGCTCGGGGCTCAGGTTGACATCGGGTCGCGCTGCAGCCTCAATGTCGGGCTTGACAGGAAGAACTTCGAGTGACGGGGGCAGCGGCGCACTCGAACCAGACAGCGGGCTTGTCCGAAAGAACAGCCAGTATGCTCCGACCCCAAGCACCAGCACAGCGGCCGCTGCTGCCACGACCCAAGCTCGAGCGAACGCGCGGCTCGCAGATCGGGAACGACTGCATTCAAAAGCCGCCATGATGTGCTTTGCGATGTTGATCATTCGGAGTAGTCCGCGAGTATTGGACGATCAATCACGGCAGCAGACATGAATGGCTGCTGCGCACCTTTGGTTGCCTTGCTCACCTGATCAAACACGTAACCGTAGAGCTCATCGAACGTAATCTTTCCATCACGATTGCCGCCCTCAGTGTCAGCGAGACCAGAAAGACCTTGGGCTATGAACCACGTGAAATACCCGTGTTTGTGCTCCAGGCTCTCAAGAGAATACTGATTCAGCCTCGAACCCGCGAGAGTGATCATGCTCTGGTTGTTGGCCGCGATGGCGGCGTAGATTGCGTCCAATGGCGCATTGTCACGATTCGCCGCACCCGCAAGTCCAACGTCGGCACTTCCTGAATGGCACGCATCGATGAACAGAATCACCTGACCAGCCTGATTCCTCCTCAGGATGTCGCGAATATCGCCCAGACCGGGGTGTTCTGCGACCTGTTGCCCGTTGTAGGCGAAGGAGCGGGCCGCAAGTGCCGGCTTGTCGAACAGTGCATTGCCTCCTGGACCCTTCGGAGTGTCTCCGTGGCCGGAGAAATGAATGATCACCTGATCGCCAGGGCGGATCTTCTTTCCAAGGCTATCAATCTGTGCAATGATGTTTCGACCAGTTGGGAAGAGCGGGTCATTCGGTGGGAGATCGTCGGTCATCACCACGACGCGATCTGCCGGGTAGCCCGCACGTTTAGTGAGCGTGTCGTGCATCAGTCGAACATCGCTCACGCAATACCGCAGTGCCGGCCCCACAATCGGGTCACCTGCGTAGTTGATGCCGATCAGCAGCACCCAGCTGTTCGGAATAGGCCGCGCTTTTCGATCCTTCAGATCCTTCCCTGCTTGCTCGGTGGCACTCGCACTCGGCGCCTGCGTCGCTGCTTCGGGAGCGCCCAGATTGAGAATCAGCTCGCTCTCAGACTGGCCCTCGACGTGCACGGGGAAAGACAGCGCACCGATCTTCTGATTGAACGCTTCCACAAGGGGACCCGGCCGTCCGGAGTATGCGACATCGAATGCGGCGAGTGCGCCCGACACATTTACCCGATCGATGCCGTCGGGCTGCTGGACGCTCGGAATGCTACGAAACACATCTGCGATCTGCTGGATCTTGTTGGGATCATCGACTTGCTTGATGACGACTTGGATCGTCGCACGTGTTCCGCGACGATCGGCGAAACGATCCCAGCGCTCTACGAGATTGCCGACAATATACCGAGCAACGTCCTTGACGTTTGCTGGATCGATTGGACACTCGTCGAATGTGTCAAAGCCCGGTTCCGGCCAACGCTGCGATCCGACAATAGTCGCATCCTGCCAGTTGATCATCTGTGCCGTGTAGGTGAACCCGGCACCGACTTTCGCAGGCGCAGCGCTGACATAGACAACGACATCGAAGTCGGGCATGTCGTTGCGAAGCGCGTCTGCGAGCTTCGAGGCATCGGCGAATCGATCTGCCTGCCGAATGCGGTCAGCAATCTTGGCACGCAAGGCTTCGGCGCTACGAACCTCGAAACCCACTTGAGTGAGCCAGTCTTCGATCTGCTGCGATAGTTCCGCGTGACGGAACGCCATTGCGCCATGTTCTTGCTGAAACTGTGGATCTGAGAATGACGCGACAGGGTCGACAAGGTCGGTACCGACGACTACCCCGACGCGAGGGTTGCCTGTTCTCTGTAAGGCTCTCGCACGCGCCTTCAACTTCTCCGCAAATCCAGGCTCCTCGACATCGGTCAACTGCCACCACGCCGGTCGCCTCGTCGACAGTATTTCAGCCAGTACAAAGTCATCCCGAGTTTGGATCTGTCGGAGAGATTGACTGTTGTCCTTAAGTGCATCGCGCATCGTCCGAACGAGGCTGCGAGTCTCGCCCTTGTACCACACCTCAAATTCAGCAACCACGGATCGGGCTTGACGGTCGGCGGCGGCGGATACAGACACCACGCCGTCCTTTCCTTCGAGCATCGATGCGACATCGTCAACCTGCTCGTTGTTGCGAAGACCGAGCAATCGCAGCTGGATCGGCCGTCCCAACTCCCTGGCTGCTACAGCGCGTTGCAGAATCTGACCGACCTCTACGACAATAGCAGTCGAAAACTTCCACACTTCGCCGATGTCCGGCTGTTGCTCGTCCATCGCGATGTACTGATTCCCTCCCATGGATCTCGCATTGCGAAGGTCGCGAACCTGGAGGCTTACGGTAGCTTTGCCGTTCCCGGCTGATTGAAGCAGTACAATGATGGCAATGCGAGCGCTCCCGTTCTGTCTCTGAAGGAGGCCCGCGATCGCTTCAAATCTCTCGGGCGCGACGTTGCCCTTCATCGCATCCTGCTGTTGCTGCTGCTGTAGCCTATTGACGTCTGGCAGAATGATCGCAGCTTGGAGACCGGGTGCCGACGTGATCATCGACTCGATCTTGTTCCGGAGCTGGTTTTCCAGTGGAGTGCCTCTGAAGGCAGGTCCATCCTTCTCAAAGTAGCCAACGAACAAGGACATCGACGGGCGCTTCTGATCGACCCAGGCTTTTGCCAGGTCAGACCTCTGGGCGTCGGTCAACCCCATAGCGGGCGCATCGTCGCGTTCTGGCTTGCGTCCACCCTGACCCATCGCCGGGGTTGTGAATGCGAGCGACTGCACGATCATGGCGAGAAGGAGCAGATTTCTGAGGATCAACCGCATGGGATTCTCCAAGGTGTACCCGACAAATCCTAATCGCGAATATCCCATTGCCGTCGCGCCGCATTCCAGACAAGATTCCGCCGAAGATCTTTGGTATAGATGATGGCACCCGACCGCGGATGGATTACGCGGCACTCGAATCGGAAGGCGGTCTCCTTACCGCCCGAGGCACTGATTGATGCGAAAGAGCCCGTGATCGCAAAGACATCGTTGGCGTGGTAATTAGACGGCCGCACGTCACGGATGTTGCTGCCGTCAGCTGCCAGGAATTCGGAGCTGGGACCGCCGATTGATGCGAGCAGATCACTCGCAGACGCATCACGTGTCTCCACGATCAAGAACGCATCCTGCAAAGGCTCGTTCCGCATGATCCGCGATCGCAGGGATGCGACGGCCTCAATGAAGGGAGCACGATCCTCGAATCCAACGACGTTGATCGGACCAACACCGAGCACTTGCCGATGCTTTGATTCGCGGATCATTGGATGGGACGGCAACTCGTGGGCCAGATCCTGAGCGATGACTTGGACGAATTCATCCAGAGTCGAAAGGGGCGACGCTGGATGAACTGATTCGACCGAAGGAGCGGGCTGTGGTCTGCTCGCGGTGCCCCGGGTCCCGCACCCCGCTGCAAGGCTGAGAGAGAGGAGGGAGACCACCCACGCTGCCCGAAGCAGCCCACTTGTCGAGTTGTGCCTTGCGGTGAACAGCATGATGGATTATCCGCGCTCCTTCACAGGCGAGATGACCCAGGAATGGGCCATTTGAGCTGATTTGGAGCTAGATCACTTTTTCTGCTCGGCTTCCTGCATCTTGGCGCGGAGGCCTTCATTCTCAGCGTCCGACAGCCAGCTCTGGCGCACGGGGTGATAGATGTAGCTCCGCTTGAACTCTTCTGCGGCGATCGTCTCGCCGGTTCGAGGGTGTTCAAGACGCACCTTTGTCGAGATGATCATCCGGGGCACGCCGGAGTCGTAGTTTGGCAAGCGAAACACGGACCCGGTGAGCACGTAGATGTCTTGCGGATGATACCGCTTCATTCGAACGTCCTTGAAGTTGCTTCCGTCGGCGTTCTGGAAGACTTGGTCGTAGTTTGTCCCGGCGATGTTCATGAGGATGTCGCTGCGAGTGTTCGCGTCAACCCCGATGACGGCAAACTCGTTGGTCACCGCCTGGTTCTTCAAGAGCCGGTCCGCGACAGTTTCCACCACATAGCTGATCTGTCCACCTTGAACACCCGTCTCGTTCTTGAACTTGCCGACCGCGAGAGCCTTCAGATTCTTCGACTCCTTGATCACCGCCAGCGACGGAATCGTGGACGACAGCTTCTGCGAGAGGTCGTCCACCATCTCTTCAAAGGCTCTGGCGGGCGTGTCGTTCCGGGTCAGGTTGCGATCGGCTGCTGCCTTGACACCCTCGGCGTAACGGTCTGGGTCAACTCCAAGCATGCTCTGGTACAGCGCGGCCTTGACCATACTGGGATTCTCGAGCGACTGATAGGCCACATCGGCGGGTTTGTCCTTCAGGCTGTTGATCTCCTCCTTGACCGTCATCTCTCCGACCGAGCGCACGATCGTCTGACAGCCCATGAGCTGCGCTACCGACAGAAGTCCCACGAGAACGAGCATCCATTTCATTGGAGAATCACCTTTCTGGGCCAGAGCCCAAGCATGCTTCATCTGGAGGATATTGGAAAGCTCACGGCAGCTTCAGGTATCCTAACGACCCACGAACGCCGAGCATGGTAGGCCTGGTCACCGGGCGTTTGACGGCGCCATGACGGTTTCACGAAACTCCGCAGTTGTGCTGAACCGGATCGCCACCAGGTCAACGCTCAGGGTCTCAGCAAGCGAAGCGTCCCGCACGAAGACCCGGTCGCCGACGAAAAGCCTGCGCTCCGTGGCGGCATTTCCGGAGCCTGGATTTTCGAGCTTGACCGTCACCGAGTTGCCGTGGATGTCCAAGACGGACAGCCGATCTCCCGACGAGAACTCGTGTGAACCGGTTTTGACGACACGAAAGACCCTCGTGCTGCTCGTGTGGTCCGCTTCAGTTCGTCCAGAGATGCCCAGCCCGCTCGACGACGCCGTGAGGAACTGCTCGTAGTTCACGTTCATGACCTTGCAGAGCAGAACAAAGACAGCGTGTCCGACCGCCTCGTCGACCGCCGCGGCGAGCCCGTGTGAAACGGTGGCTTTGTCGTAGTACACCCCA
>JAIBBE010000055.1 GCA_019694835.1 Fimbriimonadaceae bacterium
GTTGTCGGGCGCGGCGAGTTCTGCGACTGTCGGCGCCCCGGTGTCCGAAGCACCTCCGCCGCCGGCGTCCGTGCCGGTTCCGCCTGATCAGCCCGCTCCCGTCATCTCCTTGCGCCTGAAGGCGCCGGCGCGGCTCAATCCGCCGGTGGGCCAGGCGTTGGCCAGTATCGTCGAGACAATGAACCAGAAGACGGTGCCGATACTCGCGCGAACGGTGGCGGACGGCGTCTTTATCCCGATGCCGTCGATGACGGCCATGTCGATCGACATCACCACGGCGGTCCAAGCGCTCGCGGCTGCCGAGATGATTGTCGTGGACGGAAAGACCGGTTCTAAGACCGCGCTGCATGAATTCAACGAGAGCGACGTGCGCGGCGTGGTGATTCGTAGCGAGTTCATCGACGGCCTATAGCGGCGATTGTTCCAAAGCTCCCATTCTTGAGGGATACCGATGCTGATACGCAAATTCGAGATGCCGTGGCGAACTGCCGCGGAAGGCTATGCG
The DNA here is from genome assembly GCA_019694835.1 of Fimbriimonadaceae bacterium. Next base: position 506 of record JAIBBE010000055.1, read on the forward strand.
GCGATCATCTGGTTCGGCTGCGCGGTGCTGTTTCTGTGGCAACTGCGCAGCATGCACTCGGCCACCAGCTTGATCGTTGGCCTGGTCGGCACCTGCGTACTCATGGGACTTTTCCGCGGCGCGCAAGCGCTCGGCGTTCTCAAGGTCCGGGCCTCGCTCTGCGGCCGTGCGATGGCGGTCGTGTCATTCGAGGACTACATCAAATCGCTCAGATCGACTGACGACGTGTACCTCGGACGCGGCTTCGCGTGGGCTCCTGTTCATTCCCAGCGGCTCTACGATCTGGCGAAGGTGAATTTCCGCGAATACATGGCCTCGCCATGGTGGCTGCGACTGCTCGGCTACAAGGTCGACGCGCAACCCGACAGCGAAATCGGTCTGCCCTTCATTCACGGTGTGGGCGAAAAGGAAGAGCCGATCTCCCGCCCGCTGCAGAACTTCGAAGGTGGCACCTTGCTGGTTGGCACCACCCAATCGGGCAAGGGTGTTGCCCTGACCGGATTGATCACCCAAGCGGTCAGGCGCGGCGATGTGGTCGTTGTCCTGGATCCCAAGAACAGTCGGCGCATGAAACAGGTCGTTCAACGCGCCTGTCGCGAGTTTCGAGAGCCCGACACCTTCATAGAGTTTCATCCGGCCTTTCCTGAAGTCGGTGTGCGTCTCGATCCCATGTTCAACTTCCAGAAGCCGACCGAACTGGCGTCACGGATCCAGTCAATCATGCCGGCTAACACCGACGGCGCTTTCACGGCATTCGGCTGGGATGCCGTCAACGTCGTCGTGCAAGGCTGCGTCGAACGCGAAGATCGCCCGAACTTGATCAAACTGGCCCGTTACATCGAAGGCGGTATCGAACCCCTGCTCGAGCAAACGATCATCCTTTACTACGCCAAGACGCTCGGCGAGGGGTGGCGGGAAACCGCAGAGATGCGAAAGATTCTGGAGAGCGCGCGTCGCGGAGAAATACGTCGAACTTCGGATCGTGCTACCCCTGAACTGCTCGCCTACGTCGCCTACTACCAGCACCATGTACCGGAAGCGATGCGCAGCAAAGTGATCGATGCCCAAGTCAGAGTGTTTTTGCACAACCGCGAGCATTACCAGAAGATCACCGCCAATCTTCTGCCGATCCTCTCGATGCTGACCTCGGGCGCGCTGGGCAAGTCGCTGTCGCCTGACACATTCGACGCCGACGACACGCGGCCGATCATGAACACCGAAAAGATCGTCCGCGGCGGGCATGTCCTGTACATGTGTCTCGACTCGTTGCCGGACCCGGCTGTTGCCTCCGCCATTGGCGCGATCTACGCGGCCGACCTGTCTGCCCACGCCGGCATGCGCTACAACCTTGGCGGAACACGTCGGATCTCGTTGTTCGTCGACGAGGTCACCAATGTGATCAACCGACCGATCATCGAGCTACTCAACAAGGGCGCGGAGGGGGGTATTCACACGACGTGCGCCATGCAGACCCTTGCCGATATGGCCGAACGCCTGGGTAGCGAAGAGGCCGCACGCATGGCGCTGGGCAACCTCAACAACCTGATCGCGCTTCGAAGCAAGGACCGCCCGACACAGGACTTCATTGTCGAGACGTTCGGCAAGGCGGGCATCCATTCCGGCCGTGTCGGCAAAAACAGCGGGATCGATTCACATCTCGGCGACTTCTCCAGCGGCTACTCGCAGATGGTCACCGAGACGCTCGAGGAGGTGGTGCCTCCGGACATCCTGGGAAAGCTGCCCAACCTGCAGTATTTCGCGTCCGTGTCGGGCGGACGGTTGGTCAAGGGTCGTTTCGAAATCATCAATGCGGGTCCTGATCTGGAGAGGACGGTGACAGCATGATTCGCTACGTCTTCATCGGCGCGTTGGTTTGCTTCCTGGCAGCACTCTTCTATCTGCCGAGCCGCTACCCCGCATCCCAGTTTCTCGACCAACTGCGCGTCGAGCATGATGCGGCGATTGAGTTCTGGGGCGAAGATCACGCCTACCGCGTGTTGTGGCGCACGTTGGAACTTGAGGGAAGCGCGAATGCCGTGCCGCCGTCACCGACGCCGCAACCGGGTCCCGTGGGTGTCGACGGAATCGCTGCACAACGGCTCGCTGAAGCCTCTAACAAGCTATTTGACAATGAGTACACGCGATCAATCGAAGCTGCCCTGACCCTCTTCTGCTATCGGCTCTCGTCGGCTGTTGAGGTTCTGCCGCTATCGATTCCTCTGATTCTCATCTGCGTTATGGACGGCTTCGTCATGCGTTGGGTGCGATCCAAGCAGTTCGTCGCACACAACCCGGAGTTATTCGCGGCATACGGAGTGCTGATTGTCATCTGCCTTTGCGGCATGCTGTTGATTGACCTCCTGCCGCTCACGGTTCATCCACTGATCTGTTTTTTTCCTTTCGCCTTTGTCGGCCTATTTGGCAATCAGGCTGTCGCGAATTATCACGTGATTGGATGACCTGAGGTCGAAACCCCCTCGAAATCGCGCCAATTCTGGCGAGACACCTGCATAAGCGCTGAATAACCTTGCCTTGTTTGCGACACGTTCGTCGCAGCGATCAGAGGCGAAGGTGACGCGTTTATGCAATCCGCTGCAGTGGCAACCGATCGAGGGCATTCAATGCCAAGTCCCACTCCCCACGCTGGATCCGGCTCAGGCTCGGTCGACGCACGCCTGCTCAAGGAAGAGCACGACTGGCTCGTGTCGATTTCGCGGGATCCAGCGAATTCGTCTCCGAAGTTTCGCTTGCCAGATCTGATAGGCGCGTGCGTCACCATCGTGTTCGAGCAGGACGATCCGCTCGACGTCATCTTTCACATTCTCCACTCGACGGTCATCCTTCGTGGCTCTGATGCTGCGCGTAGGCAGGAACGGATCTTCGAGGGGGATTTCACGAGCCTCCAGGAGATACAACGCTCGCCGGCGAACCGCTACCCCAATCCCTGCTTCTCTCTCGACCAGATCGTCAGCGCCTGCGTCGCGCACGTGAGAACGCAAGGCGTCGAAGCGCGTGATCTCTTCGACCGCGCCAGAGCCAACACGGCAAGGCGGGCGTTACCGCCGCACGGTTCCGCCGAGGTGGGTGGAGTCTGACCATGCCGCCGCCTAACCGTGCTCCATCCCTAGCAGTCTTGGTTGGTCTCGTCGCGTTCGTGCCGAGTGCGCACGCATGTTGGGAGCAAGCCGGAGCGAAATACGGGGTGGCCCCGCAACTGCTGTTCGCGATCGCCAAAGCCGAGAGCGGCTTGAATCCTCGCGCGATCGGCCGGAATCGCAACGGCAGCGACGACATCGGTCTGATGCAGATCAACAGCAGTCATTTGCCCAGGCTGGCGCGGTACGGAATCAACCAGGCAAGCCTCTTTGATCCCTGCACCAACATCAATGTGGGCGCGTGGATCCTCTCCGACAGCTTTGCTCGCCACGGTGCGAGTTGGGAAGGTGTAGGTGCCTACAACGCAGCCTGCAGTTCGTTGCGGGGCGTGCAATGCCGCACGGCCCGGACTCGCTATGCGTGGCGCGTCTATCGAAAACTCTACGAGACCGATACGAAGGCCCGTAACGCCTTCGCTCCCCAGGCGCCCATGCCGATCATCCTTTCCGCAAGGGTTACACCGTGAGACTGAGAGTCATCCACAGCGTCATTGCGGGCGGCCTCGTTGCGGCCTGCGCGCAGGTTTCCCGACCTCCCCGTGAGATACCACTGCCCGCGCCGGCCCACGCTCAGGCCCCTGCCCGTGTAGTGCAGGTCGATTATGGTCGAGAGGCAAAGTTCGTAGCGTGCGTGGGACATGACTGCCCTGCTGTGACCCCGAAAACAATCGCAGTGATCGAACCGGCGATCACGCCGACGGCCATCGAATCGCCGCTACCTCCCCCAGTCACAGCAGCAATCGTGGCACCAAAGCGGCAATCCGTGACCGTCGAGTTTCCGTTCGGCGGAACAGCGCTCAACCCGCGCGATCAGTCCGCACTTGTCACGTCGATTCCGGTCGCCAAGCGGGCGACGCGCATCGTGATCAAAGGTCGGACCGACAACGTCGGTCCCGAGTCGGCGAATAACGAGCTTGCCTTGCGGCGTGCCATCGCAGTGCGCAACTTCCTCCGTCAGCGCCTGAGTGGAAGCAACAACGTCATCGTCATCGAATCGAAGGGGTCGTGCTGCTACGTTGCAGAAAACGATTCTGCAGACGGTCGCGCGCGCAACCGTCGCGTCGAAATCGAGTTTCAGATCAACGGAGATGTCTCGTGAAAAGGCCTCTCCGTGCAGGCGGCACGGTGAGGGAGCAATCCACGCCGCCTGATGTTGGTGGTGCGGCCAAGAAGCGGCCGCCAAAACGCCCGAAGCGTGGAATGGGGCAAGACCCGAGTTTCGTGCCGACGCTGATCGGCCGGGAATCCATGAAGTCGCTGCGGAAGCTCCAGAAGGCCGACAGGCCGCCGGTCAATCTCAAGTACTTGTCTGAAGCGTGTCATCAGCTGGCGCTCGAGATCCACGGTGGTCAGGCGGTCCGAGAAAGAGCGCTGTCCCTGTCGCAATCGGGCAGAGGTTCCCGTTCGTAGCTCCCGTCATAAACCTTCAAGGAGAAGTGATTATGCAAGCCGTCGCTCTAGCACACCCGTCCTCAGGCATCCATTTCAGCAAGAAGTCGCGCTTCGCGCTGATGTTCGGCTTCGTGGCCCTGCTGGCGTTGTTCGCCACGACTCCGACCTTTGCGCTCGACCTCGTGGCGTTCACCGGCATCACTGGCCCGTTGACCTCGGCACTGACGACTCTCGGCACCATCACGCCGGGCATCAAGGCGATCGTGGGCGTAGTGGGTTTCGTTGTCGCGATGATCAGCCTCGCTGCCCTGCGGAACCTGGGTCCGGTCCTGTTCTTCATGGGTCTCGCGATCTTCGGGTCGGTCGGACTGACCATCGCGGGCGCGATCCTCGGCGCCCAGATCTGATCGCTCGACGACGACAAACCAGTTAGAGGAGGACAGCGTGAACGTAGACACCTTCATCCCGCGGCGTTTGGATGACATGTGGAAGCTTGGCATCTGGGATGTCGATGTTGCGGCACCTGTCCTCTTCGCTTTCTTTATGGGCTATTCGGCGGGATCCAAGCTTTCGTTTGCGATCTCGATGGCAGCGGGGTTTGGCTGTTCTCGTTGGCTCAGCCGCATCAAGGCTGACAAGCACCCCGCATTTGCCTTGCACTGGATGTACTGGCACTTCCCTAGCAATCCGATTACCAGGTTGAAGGCCACGCCACCGTCCGAGTACGTGCGAATGATCGGCTAACAGGAGACGCAACGTCATGGACTTCGTCACGCAACAGAACGGATTGAAGGAAGAGCGCGCCCGCACCCGCAACATGGGGTTCGTCATCACGTTGCTGAGCCTCGCGTTGCTGATCTCCGTGGTCGGCAACATGCTCTCGGTCGGAACAGAGCGGACGGTGGTGGTTCCGCCAAACATCACAAAGTCGTTCTGGGTGACTGGCAAAAAGGCCAGCGCAGACTACATCGAGCAGATGGGGAGTTTCGTCGGCTGGCTGATCCTCGATGTCACGCCGGCGTCGATCGACTGGAAGAAGGACATGCTCCTCACGTACGTCAAGCCCGACGTTTTCGGAGCGATGAAGGAAAAGCAGGACCTCGAAGCGGAGCGTCTTCGCAAGCTCAACGCGTCAACCTATTTCCTGCCCCAACAAGTCGTCGTCGATGAGCCTTCGCAGACTGCGGTCCTCCGTGGCCGGATGCGTACACAGATCAACGGCCAGGAAACCACGACCGAAGAAAAGGCTTACGCGGCCCAGTTCGAGTACGCCGCAGGACGTATCCATTTGAACAGTTTCAAGGAGGTTCCCTATGCCAGCAAGACTCAAGCTGCTGCTCTTAGCAGCGGCGATCACGCTACCGAGTAGCCACGCGGCGTACGCGCTGCAACCCCTCGATGCGAAGGATGGCGACCGGATCGAAGCGTCGATCTCGTTGAAGGAGCCGACGCGTATTCGCCTCGAGAAGGGGCCGATCACCGACGTCTTCGGGAACATCTACCAAAGCTCCTGCGCTCAGCTGAGCCCGACAGGCACCACCGGTTCCAACGCCGGTGGCGCGCCACCGATCAACCCGCTCGGCGAGATCGTTCTCGAGTGCGACCGCGACAAGGGTGAGGTGTACGTGCGACCGGTGGGTCCGGGAGCAAAGCCGATCAATCTCTTTGTGTCGTCCGGCGAGGCAACCTACACGCTTCTGCTCAAGCGTGTCGATATGCCGGCCGACACGATCGTCATTCGCGACAAGACAGTCAAGCGAGGCCCGGTACCGGACTTGCCGTCGTTGGCGAATCTGACGGGCCGCTCACCGGTTCATATCCGCAACCTCAAGACGATGCTCATCGCGATGGCGACCGATCGCGTTTCTCCTGAGATCCGAATTGAAGAAGTCGGCCGTCCGGTGGCGCTTTGGGCGGAAGTGCGTTTCTCTCTGATGCGGACCTACGAAGGACGTGGACTGGTCGGGGAGAAATACCTGCTCACCAACGTGAGCGACCGACCAATGGTCTTGGCCGAACAGGAGTTCGATCGCGAAGGCGCGGACGTTCTGGCGGTATCCGTCGAGACCATGAATCTGCGGCCGGGCGAAAGCACGAACGTCTACGTGATCCGAGGCGGGAGCTGATTATGCACATGCCAGAGGCCCTACGAAACGCGTATTCAAGACTTGCTCCGAAACAGCGCCAGTGGTTTTCGCTGATAGGCGTTGTTTCCGCCCTGATCGGCGTTCTATGGATCATGTTCTCCGCGTCGGAACCCGCCAAGACGCCGGGTTCCGCGAGCAATCGTGCCGTCGAGGCCTCGAAGGTGACCAATGTCGGCGTCATGGCTGGCGGCCAGCAGGTCAAACCGCTCGACGTCTGGGTGGGTGGCGCCGGCAAGAAGATGGCGCAATACGACCGGGACAAGCAGGAACAGGAGAAGCTCAACAAGGACAACGACGCCTTCAAGGCAGAGGTTGCGAAACGCTTTGGCGCGCTCGATGACCGACTCCGCACCATTGCGCTTTCGGCGCAGCCGACGCCGAACCCCGCGGCGACACCAGCCGTATCCGCAACTACGTTTCCGCCGCCGTCGACGTTGCCGGCAAATGGCCAGCCTGCGGGACAGCCGGGACAGGCGCTCGGTGGAAAGTATGCTCCGGCGAATTATCCGCCCGGCGCCGTTCCCGGCTCGGATCCACCGCGTCCCGAGTTGGTTCGCGTCAGCGTCGCGGAGAAGGCAAAGGCACCTGCGCCGGTGCCCAATCCGAACGGGCCGCCAACCGGCAAGGGATCTGGTCCTGGTGCGGATGCCTCTGCATCGCCATCGACCAACAACGTCGACTCATACCTGCCGGTCAGTTTTGCGCGCGGCACGATGCTCGGCGGTCTTGATGCGCCGACCGGCGGCCAGGCGCAATCGAATCCGCACCCTATTCTGATTCGGCTGGATGACAACGCGATCCTGCCGAATCGATTCCGCAGCAACGTAAAGGAATGCTTCGTCGTCGCGGCTGGTTATGGCGACATCTCGTCGGAGCGTGCCTACCTTCGGACAGAGAATTTGTCGTGCGTTCGCGCAGACGGGACCACCCTGGAGGTCAAGATCCAGGGCAGTGTCTTCGGCGAAGACGGCTTGGTGGGCCTGCGCGGCAAGCTGGTTACCAAGCAGGGACAGATGCTCGCCAATGCTCTGCTTGCCGGTGTGATGAGCGGCATCGGTCAGGGATTTGCCGCACAAGGCTCCACCGTCACGACATCCACGTTTGGCACGGTGTCGACCACCGAAGGCTCTCAGGCCTTCAAGCAAGGCATGGGGGCCGGCGTAGGTCGCGCCCTCGATCGCCTCGCCAACTACTACATCAAGCTCGCCGAAGCCACGTTCCCTGTGATCGAAATCGGAGCCGGGCGCGCCGTCGACGTCGTCATAACCAAGGGCGTTCGGATCGAGGGCGGTGATCTTTCCAAGGCCGAGGCCTCACCAGCGAAGGGCACGGGACGCGACGGCGAAGTGGTTCGCACGGGGGCTGACGATGACTACTAAGTCGATCAAGACACTTTTCATGCTGTTTGGCCTCGGTCTCGTGTCGTTGAGCTACGCGGGGACCGACGAGGATCGCGTTCTGGCGGAGCTGAAGAAGCGCTACCCCAAGACAGAATTCTCATCGGTCAGCCGAACCGACATTCCGGACATCTTCGAAGTCTGGATGGGTGCGAACGTTGCCTACGTGTCCGAGAAGAACCCCCGATACTTCTTGCTGGGTCGCTTGTTCGACACCACGACAATGAAGGACCTTACCGGTCCGAAGCTCGCGAAGACGCAGGCGGCGCCAGAAGGGCCCGCGTCGGATCTTCGGACGTTGCCTCTGGCTGATGCGATCAAGACAGTCAGGGGGAACGGCGAACGCACCCTGGTTGTGTTCAGTGATCCGGCGTGCCCCTACTGCAAGCGCCTTGAGCCAGAGCTGTCGAGGCTCAAGGACGTCACGATCTACACCTTCTTGCTGCCGTTCCAGGGGGTCGAACTCCCCAATGCGATCTGGTGTGCGCCGGATCGCCGAGGCGCGTGGGAACGCCTCATGAGTACTGGCGACCGTGCGGGCTTGACGCCCTCTGCACCCTGCGACAGCCCGCTCGAACGCAACACAGGCTTGGCGCAACGACTCGACGTCGGCGGCACCCCCACGTTGCTGTTTGCTGATGGCAGCCGCATCAGCGGATACGCCGATGCAAATGAAATCGAGTCGCACCTGAAGAAACCGCGTAAGCAAGAAGTCGGCGCGGCGTCGGCAACTGGAAAGGAGAGGATGTGATGCGAACGGTATGGCTCGAAGTGCGGCCTGTTGCGGCGGCAACTGCTCTCACGGTTCTGGCTGGTTGCAGCAACCTCTCCGGCGTGGGTGGAAGCTCCGAGTATTCGTGCAAGGCGCCGCCCGGAGTCAGGTGCGAATCCGTTTCGGGCATCTATGCCAGTGCGGTCGCGAGAAATTTGCCGTCGCAGCGCGAGCAGCGCCCTGCCCCGACGCCGCAAAGCGACGAACGGCGTCCCGCAACAGAGGGCGTCGCGCAACCGGTTGCTCTGACCGCGAGCAACACCGCGCCGGCAGACGCTGCGGCGCTGACGCCAATGAAGTCCTTGCGCACTCCCGCGCGAATCCTGCGATTGTGGTTCAAGCCGTGGGAAGACCAGGACCTCGATCTGTTCGACCAGGGCTACATCTACGTCCAGGTCGATGGTGGTAGGTGGATGGTCGATCGTGCGCAGCGCGAAGTCCGTCGAGGCTTTACGCCAGTGCGGCCGCCCAAGTCCGCGGATGCGGCAAGCCCGCGTTCAGCCGACACAGCGCCTTCCCGTCCCGTATCGGGGGCACCCGCCGGCTTTTCACCGGAAGCGATTCGCAATGAAGCGGCCGAACGAGTTTCCGCTTTGCGCGGCAGTCTCGGCACGCCAGCCGAGTCGGAATGATTCGAGAAGATCAAGGGGACAGACCATGGGTGAGGTTTTCTTTGAGGGCCTGACCGCGGGCAAGCCAGCCCCGCAGTCTTGGGATGCAGCGGCTATCGAGTGGCTGCGGGACATCTTGCGAATCCCGAAAAAGGATGAGTCGTCTGCGACTCAGATTGCGAGTTGGCTTCCGTATTCGGCGTACCTGGGGTCCGAACAGTTGTTCGTCAATCGCGATGGTCTGGGCTTCATGCTGGAAGTGATGCCGCAGTCCGGCGCTGACGAGCGGATGGTTGAGGTGCTCGTGAATCTGTATTCGCGCTGCCCTAAGCTCACCGGCATTCAGTTCAACCTGTTCGGCTCTCCGCACATCGGCGATGCACTTCGGCAGTACGCCAATCTTCGCGTCGAGGATGAAGAGCAGTTTCAAGAGGCCAAGCATTGGGGGCGGCCGGCTCGAAATTCGAATCTGTTTCGCCAATTGGCGCGCGCCCGCTATGCTCATTACGCTCAAGCAGCGCACCAATCGCTGACCGAGGGCTTCCATTACTCGATCCGCAACTTCCGTTGTGTTATGAGCGTGACAATTGCGGGCGACGGTGGCGACCTTCGCAAGCGCGAGGAACTGCTCGAGTTGCGCGACGCGATGGTGACCACGCTGCGAGCCGCGAGTTTGCCAAGCCGAGTATGCGACGCATCGGATTTGATCAACTGGGCGTCGCTGTTCACGAATCCGGATCGGATCAGCCAACTTTCCGCGCCATCTCTTAATTACGATCCGGGTCGCGAGATCCGGGATCAGATCGTCGACTTCGACACGATTCAGGATGCCTCGCCGCAGGGCCTCCGTCTTTTCAAGGAAGGTTCGGAGCAAGGGCTGGAATGTCGGTTCTACTCTATCAAGAGCTTTCCGGAGCACTTTGCGCTCTGGCAGATGGGATCCTTGATCGGCGATCTCATGCAGCCCGCCCTGCAATACAGCGCCCCTTTCATGCTCAGCATGGGGATCCACGTACTCGATCCCAACGCCATGAAGCAAAGGGTGACGGCCAACCACATCCGCGCCCAACAGAACGCGGAATCGAAGCTGGCCAAGATCATGCCGGACGTCGGCAAGAAGCTCACCGATTGGAAAGTGGCCGCCGACATGTTGGATGTCGGGGGGGCGCTCGTCAGCATGTACCACCAGTTGGCGTTGTTTACCAGGCCGAACGAATCGAATCGAGCTGAGGAAGTCGCGAAGGCGATCTGGCGAGCTCGAGGATTCGAGCTGAACGCGGATGTCTATATGCACCGCCAAGCCCTGCTTGGCAGCCTACCGATGACGCTCTCGCAGCCTTTTCATGCCGACTTGACGAAGATGCGGCGCGTCACCACGAAGACTGTTGCCAACGCCATTCATCTTGCACCCCTCATCGGCGAATGGCGCGGCACCGAGACACCGACGTTGATCATGGGGGCTCGTCGTGGGCAGGTAATGACGATCGACGTCTACGACAACTCGCTGGGCAACTACAACTTTGCCGTCATTGGCGCGCCAGGCTCCGGAAAGTCCGTTCTTCTGAATGAAGTGGCGTGGTCGTACCGCGCCATCGACGCGAAAGTGTGGGTGCTCGACCTTGGCAGGTCGCTCGAAAAGCTCTGCCATAAAGCCAAGGGGATGCATGTCGAGTTTCGTCCCGGCGTGAACATCAACATGAATCCTTTCTCCGTCGTGTCTGACGAGCGTGTCAGTCCAGACGGGATGGTCGAAGGCGGTATCAACGAAGACATCGACATGCTCAAGCCGGCACTCGCCAAGATGTGCTCGATGGCGTCACCGCTTGAGGAAGTGCAACTCAAGGCACTCAGTGCCGGTGTCCTCCGGCGCTATCGCGAGTACGGGCGGGATCTGACTATCACCGGCCTGCGTGACTTCTTCAGGGCCGGGACGATCGAGGAACTGGGTCTCAAGGAAGACCAGCGGATCAAGGATCTCGCGGTCATGCTGAATCCCTATTGCAAGAACGGCGAATACGAGCGCTTCTTCGAGGGTAAGAACAACGTCGATTTCAGCAACGACTTCATCGTCATCGAGAACGAGGAGTTGAAACGGAAGCCCGAACTTCATGCCGTCATCAATATCCTCCTGATGTATCAGATCACCGGCGACATGTACCTCGATCGCTCAAGAAAGAAAGTCTTGATGATCGACGAGTTGAAGCAACAGCTTGGCGATATCGGCGCGGACGATCCGGTTAAGGCAGCAGTCGTCGAAGAGGCGGCAAGACGCGCTCGCAAATACGGCGGCGCTCTTGGAACAGCCACACAATCGGCCGACGACTACTACGGGTCGGCGCAGATGGAAGCGGCATTCAATTGTTCCGATTGGGTCTTCCTGCTGCGCCAGAAACCGGAGTCCATCGAACTCCTGCGTCGCAAGGGCCGCATGGTTATGGACGAAGGCAAGGCTCGGTTGCTCAACTCATTGCGGACGGAGTCCGGCGCTTTCAGCGAGATCTATGTCAGTTCGCCGGTAGGCGAAGGCATTGGCCGCCTTGTGCTGGACCCCGCCACGCATCTGCTGTTTTCCAATCGGCTCGAAGACAACGCGCCGCTCGACGAACTGCGTGCCCAGGGTTACTCGATCGATGATGCGATTCGCGAACTTCTCAGAAGGCGAGGACAACTGTGACCAAGACTTTGATCTCCGGGTGGCTTCTTTGTGTCGTCACGGTCGCGTGCGCATTGCTCGCCTATCACCGGTCGTTCTCCCAGCCGCCAATGGTCGTCGGGATTGTGGATGTCGCCGAGATCATGCGTGCGAAGGAAAAGGAATACACCGTCCTGATCACGAAGGCCGGTTCGTCAGAAGCCGAGCGCCAGGCTGCCAGCACTATGGCTGCTCAGTTTGCCATGGCGTTTCCCACCGCACTGCAGGAGATGTCGGGGGAATGCCAGTGCGTCGTGCTGCTCAAAAGCGCGGTGGTCTCGGCACCGGCGACTGCTGTCGACCTCACGCCGCGCGTCCGGGAAAAGCTCGGCATGAGCTGATGTCATCATGACCGTGGCCCTTCTTTCCTCCTTTGTGACCCCCGTGCGCGCAGTCCGCCGCGGGTTCGTCGGCATAGGACGACAGAAGCGGTTCTGGGTTCCGTTGGCGTTCGTCTCGGCGATCTGGGCCATGGCACTGGTTCGGCTGTTCGTTGAGCCCTCACCCTATTCGCCGCTGCTCTTCAATTGGACACCGAGCCTGCCGTATCACGTCGCCTGGCTGACGCGTGACGTATCGACGCTGAACCGGGGGGATTTTGTCCTCTATGCGTTTTCAGGGAAGGCGTCAGCGGACTATCCCGGGCTCGCCAACCAGCCATTCTTCAAGCTCGTGGCAGGACTACCTGGCGACCAAGTTCGAGTTGACGGTCGAAACGTATGGGTTGGCGACGAGTACGTTGGCTTCGCCAAGCTGAAGACATTCGATGGGCGCCCTCTCTCGCCGATCAAGGCATCGGCTGTTCCGGAGGGCTTTCTGTACGTCCGCGGTACGTCGATGGACAGCTTTGATTCCCGATATGACGAAGCCGGACTCGTCAGCAGGCGGGCTCTGATCGGAAAGGTCGTTCCATGGTTCTGATGCATCGAGCGCTTTGCGTCCTTACCCTCGTTGTGCTGTGTGGCGCTGCGCTCGCCAACGAGACTTACTCGGACGACGTCCCCCTCGAAGAGTATCTGCGTGCATTAGGGGCGATCGCACCGGCCGCCCGAGACGGTGCGGAGGCCTACCTGCGTGCCTATCGGGCGAACTGCGGACGCGAGATGAAGAGCGGCCAGTTGCGCCGCGCTGTCGCCGACGGAAGTGGCGATCCGGTGCTCATGGGGATGGTTCGTGCCAAGCACTACAAGGATGAAGCGGACCTCCGCAGCCTCTCCAAACAAGTTGGTTGCGGCCGCTAACGGTTCCCACGATGAAAGTGCGCGCGATCGCAACGGGCCTGCTCCTGATGCTATGCGGTGAGTTGCACGCTGTCGATCTCGGACGGATTGGTCCGACAACCGGTATTGGCGAGCAGGATTTTCTGCGCTTCATACAGGAACGGCTCGAGGCAAAGCAGCGCAGCGGTGAGCTGGCGCGCCTCGAAGAGCAAGCCGTCAAGCGGTCGACGGCTTCAATTCGGAATCCGCAACCTGTCACTGGCCTGCGCGCAACCGAAGTCAGTCGCACCTTCTATTTCGATCCGACCTACGTCGCGCCACAGAACATTGTGGACTCTGAAGGTCGCCTCCTCTATCCGGCCGGCACCCGCAAAAATCCTTTGGAAGTGGTGTCCCTGTCGAAGCACCTGCTGTTCTTCGACGCACGCGATCAAAGGCAGGTTGAGCGGGCGCGTGGGTTGATCGCCTTTTACAACGGCAAGGTCAAGCCCATCTTGGTCGGCGGCTCGTACATCGAACTGATGGGCAGGTGGCAGACGGAAGTGTTCTACGACCAGAACGGATCGTTGGTTCGTAGGCTCGGCATTCGACAGGTTCCAGCGTTTGTGTCGCAGGAAGGCATGCGCCTTCGCATCGATGAGATGACGCTGTGAAAAGAGCCCTGGGCGTGGTCGCGTTGATGTCCATGCTATTCATCGCGCACTTCGCGCATGCCGCCGGCGCGTGCATCGGCAAGTTCCCGAATCCGATCAGCGACATTTGTTGGAGTTGTATGTTGCCAGTTTCCATCGGCAAAGCTGAGGTCGGCAACTTCGACGGACAAGAGGATGTGCCTGACTTCAACCCGTCCAATCCGGTCTGCTCCTGCATCGTCAGCCCGACCATAGGAGTGACTCTGGGTTTCTGGGAGCCCGCACGAATCGTGGAAGTCGTGAGGCGCCCCTTCTGCCTTCCGACGCTAGGTGGTGTGGATTTGAGCCCAGGTATCGCCGCGCCCCAACATGGGCGCAGGACTTCGATATACGGGGACAAGGAAGCTTTCTATCAAGCGCACTTCTACATCAACCCGGTTCTCTATTGGCTCGAAGTTATCGGTGATTTTCCTTGCTTGGAACAGGGGACCCTCGACATCGCGTACTTGACCGAAGTCGATCCTCTTTGGAATGACGACGAACTCGCGCTGATTCTCAACCCGGAGGCTGTTCTCTTCGCAAATCCTGTTGCCGTGGCTGCGTGCGCGGCCGATTGCGTTGCTGCTTCGTTGGGGTTTGGCTTGGAACAGATGTTCTGGTGCGCGGGCTGCCAGGGCGTGATCTACCCGATGGATGGATGGGTCGCCCAACACGGCGGTGGTGTCGCGTCATCAATGCTGCTTACTCAGCGCCTGACCGCGAAGATGCATCGCGAGATGGTGACCTGGGGCTACCACAGCGAAAAGGGATTGTGTGGCCCCTACTTCCTGCCGCAGATGGACAAGCGGGCCTACAAGACCCAGATGCTCTACCCGATTCCGAATACCAAGAAGATCGCAGGAAAGTGTTGCCAGCCGTTCGGTCGTCAGACTGTTCTGTGGGGTGCAGGGCGAGAGATTCCCGCAAAAGGGGAGGATTTCTCCTACATGCTCTTTCGCAAAAAGAACTGCTGCATGGGATTCTGAGCATGTCACGCCAATTCCATTTGACACCCCTGCTGATCACGCTCATGACGTGGTACTCCATTTCCTCGGCCGCGGAACCAACCCGCAATGTCGGTGGAGAGGTCAATGACGACCAAGTCGCGCGCGTGGTTCGTTCTTTGCCGAAGGTATCGGACGACGATATAGAGCGTGCTGCGGGACGCGCAAAGACACCGACTGCGAAGGCACTTTTATCTTCGCCAGTTCCTTCTGTTCCGCGTACAGAGACCCTTCCGTTTCCCGCCAATTCGAAGGACGTCGATCTCGGCGCAGTGACAAAGGGCTACGAGAAGTCCGTCGACGAAATGATGGCTGGGTCGTCGGTCCTCTCTCAACAGCCGACGTTGCTGATCTTCGTAAGTTTCACCCTCTCGGATGGAACCCTGCAGCGCTTGGTTGAGCAAGCGGCGCGGGCATCCGGTTCGCTGGTGTTGAGGGGCGTAACCAATGGCTCGCTCAAGGAGACGGTTCTGCGGGTGCAGAAGCTCATAGGCAACAAGAACGTCGCCATCAAGATCGATCCGCAGGCTTGTGAACGCTTTGCCATCACGCAGGCACCGACCTTCGTTCTGATCCGGGCTGGCGCCGAGCCCGTCAGCTGCGGTGATTCGCGGTGTCTGCGGCCCGATTCGTTTGTGTCTGTCGCCGGCGATGTCAGCCTCGGGTATGCGCTTGAGCGAATCAAAAGCGCCGCACCAGCCTTTCGGAGCGAGGCCGCACATTTCCTGACCAGGTTGGGTGGCTGACGTGCGAAGGGTCGTTGCATGGATCGTATTGGTAAGTTTTGTCGGCCGACAGGTAACAGCCTTTGCTGCGCCAGCAGATGAGGCCGCGGCGAACGCGGCTAGCGCCAACATCCAGATTCAAGGATTTGTCACCACACCGAGCGCATCCACTACCGTTCCTGGCTACACAACTTCGCCGCCGGAGACGACCTACTACGGCAGTCCCAATCTTTCGACCAACGCGACATCACGTGTGACTACGTGCGCTGGATCGGCCGATCCTTCGTGCCAAGCCACGACGAATGCAATTGGTTCCGCTGTCGCGCCCAAACCCGCTTTGGGACCCAATGATCCTGCGCTCTCTGATGTTCGGGACATAGCAAATGACCCGAGTTCAATCCTTGGGGACGTTTCTGGGTTCTACAGCGGGTGTACTGTAACGACAGTGCCAACGTCCGCTGGAACTGAAACCAAGAAGTGCCAGCGACTCGCGGGAGGCGGCAACGTCACGTGTTCGAAGAAACGCGCTGGCGAAGTCACGAAAGGCACCTCCTGCATGCCGGGCACATGGATTCCTGCCGGGTCCGTGCAACGCAACGAGTTCGACGAAATGCAGGTGCAAGCACTGTGCGAGCCAACACGCGCTGACGGCAAGCAAAGATACCGTTTCTACGCACACGGAGGGAAGGAGTCTTGCATCGGTTGGCAGACCGTTGATCTTCCGGTCTCGGGAATAACTGCCTTTACCGTTCTCGCGCCATTGTCTCCGCACTGGGAAGGCTCGTGCTGGAATCCGTTCTACGTCGCTGCGGCACCCAGCCCCGGATGCGCCGGCGGCACTTGCAACTTCACGTTCAAGTTTGGTCAGCCTTCCACATCGCCGGAGGGGGCGATCGTCGACGTGGGGCCATGGGTGGTGCCCTCATCGATCCCTCAGCCGAATGGTGGCGCGACAATCGCCGAAACTTGGGACGACCAGTGCGCGACCATTGACGCGAACAACGGCTTCGGTAGCTGTTCGAAGGTTTCCGGTCCAACCTGCGTCGACGGGCCAGGGACCAAGACAATACAAGGAACCGACGTCTTTGCGGCATGCTGGGAGTATCAGAGCTCCTACAATTGTTCTTCTGCTGGTGTTGCAGACGAATGCGCACCATTGGAAGCCAAAGGCTGCACTCTGCAAAGCTCCGCCTGCATCGAAACCCTGCCGAGCAAGCCGGATGTCTGTGGAAAGTATGTCGACAGCTACAGTTGCCCCAAGCCAGCATCCACGACAACATCGGTCTCGCAGTGCAGCCCCTTCCCCTGTAGCACTGTCTCGAAGCCGGTGTCACCCCCGGTCTACGACGTACAGAGTTGCTATAACTATTTGCAGCGATCCGCGGCAAACGAGTGCTCCAAGTCGTTAGATGTAAACGTGTCTTGGAGTTGTCCGGCTGGTTCCATCTCCGGACCTGCTCGCGACGATGCTCCGCCGGGAGCCGGGACGTGGACTTGCACCCAAACCAAGGAAGTCCCCTACTGCGCGTCACCGCTTACGGGGCCGTCAATCGTGATCGTTCCCCCGAGCACGCAGGCGAATGTCTGCACTGACCCAGCTACCGGAGGGGTCAGTCCAGCGGGGACTCAGACTAGAGAAATCGTAGTTCCAGCCATTGCGACGGAACAGGATGTTTGGGCCAACGGATGCGCTGCGCTGGAAGCACGTGTTCCCACGGGGCGATTGCCTGTTGATGGAGTCAATGTCACTGACCAGACACCCGTGACTGGGGGCATCCTTGACAAGTGTCAGCGTATTGACAGCACCTGTGCTGTCGCTGGTGCGAGTCGGGTGATAAACGACCATACGGTTTCCCGGTCCTGTTGGGGATTCACCAATTCGTTTGACTGCATGTCCACGGACGGCAAGTCAGACTGCGGACAGCCTCGGTTCGGTGAGTGCTCGCAGCAAGGGGATCCCATTTGCGTCGATTTGGATCAGGGCACGAAGCCACCTACTTGCACGGCATGGCGAACGGACTTTCAGTGCAAGGTTCGCGATGCGGTATACAACTCAGTTACCGATTGCGGTGCTGAACAGCCTTCAGCAGATGCCGATTTCGCGCGGTCTATCGCATTCCTTGAAGCAGGCCGGGAGGCCGGCCGCTACTTGGATCCCGCTACCATGCGCGTGTTCAAAGGCGCCGACAACCGCTGCGACAAACGGCTATGGGGACTCACGAATTGCTGCAACCGTGCCGGAGCCGGGTCAGGTTCGCTCTTCACCAATGCGAACCTGGCGAGCACCGCCGTAGCTGGCTACAAGGCCGCCTTCTCCACTTACACATACGACGCTCTATTCGTATCTGACGCTCCCACTTGGGTCGTGAGCGCCTTCGAGACCCTAGCCGGTGGCAGTACGGGGTTCAGTTCCGCAATTGCTGGCGTGATCTCAGGCGATGTTTCGTTCATGAGCTTTCTCAGTAGTCTGAGTGTGTTCACGTGGATTGCAATCATCATTTTCATCATCCAGATATCGGGAATCCTGGATTGTCCAGAGTCTGCCCAAGTGACCGCAATGAAGCGTGAAGCGCGCCTTTGCACGGATATTGGGGAGTACTGCTCTCACAAGTCGATATTCGGTTCTTGCATGACGCGCACGCGCACGCATTGTTGCTTCAATTCGCGTCTGTCACGAATCATCAATGAGCAGGGGCGCGTTCAACTTGGTTTGCCATGGGGCTCTCCCGAGTCTCCGTATTGCGACGGCTTTACGATCGAACAACTGCAGAAGTTGAACTTCGCATTGATGGACCTCAGTGAGTTCTATGCCGATATCGTGCCGACCATGCCGGATCTTGGCAACACAATTGCTAAGCAGCAGGGACGCGTGTCCGGTTGCTACTACGGGCAAGGAAAATGTGCGCCCTGAACGAGAGGGAGTTTCACGTGTTCAGTCCACTGCCAGTCTCAGGAAGACAGGTTTCCTCGAATCAACCATGCCGCAATGCCAGCTGCGCTGCAGTGGCCGGATCCCTTCTAGCGCTGCTCCTCGGCTTTTCGGCCACGCCCTCCCAAGCACGCGACCGCGTTGATGTCACATCAGTCCGGCCGCTGTTCCTGGCGGCGATCGAACAGGGTGAGGCACATGGACGAATGATTGGTGAGGCGTCAGAGTTCATGACAAGAATGTTCAAGACGCGCGAGCCGATGGAGATCGATGTAGTGACGGTTCGCAGCCTTCCGGAAGATGGCTGCAAGAGGCTGGAAGTGACCACAACGCAGAGAGGTGCCTATCCGGATGAACGCGCACTAAAGCTGATGACACCGGAGCAATTGGCATCCAGCAAGAACGGCACTGTCCCGCTTGACGTCAAGTTCTCGTACCAAATCTCTTACTGCCGGAGCGGCCGGTTTCCCAAACATGTCGGAGGTTGAACAATGAGGCGACCACGCGATCGCGCCACGGGCGCGCTACTTCATGTTCTCTTTCTCGTTCTTGCGACTACGGCCGTTGCCGCCGAACCGGCGAAAGCGCCCAGCAACCAGTTCGGTCAAGGCAGTCAGAACCTCAACCCATACTGGCTCGAATACGAGCGTGGTTGGTTCTGGTACGAGGATCCACTCGTTGATGCTCCGGAACCACCCGTAGCCAAGTCGACGGACAAGCCCGCACCTGACGCGAAGCCACCCGAGATCGTTCGACTCGAAGCCCTTCAAAAGCGCCTTGAGAATTCTCGAAAGATCGCGATCATCAACCCTACAGAAGAGAACGTACTGCGGTACATGAGGCTCGAGGCATCTATGATCCGGCAAGCATCCTACTTTGCCGATGTGGCCCAAAAACTCGGCTGGGCAAATCCCGAGCTGGACTTGACCCTTGAAGGGCGGCCGGTCAACGCGTTGGCGATCGAGACTTACAACCGTGAGCAAGTGCGCTTCGAGGAAAGCTCTCTTTCCACCATTGCAGCCAATCACGTCGTTTTCTTCTTCTTTAGGAGCGATTGTCCCTATTGCCACGCGTATGCGCCAGTACTGAAGGACTTCGCGGATCGGTACGGACTCAAGGTTGTCGCCGTAAGTGTCGATGGGCGGGGAATCGGAGAGTTTCCGGATTGGAAGAAAGACAATGGGATCGCCCGGACGCTGCGAGTGGACAAAGTGCCGGCCACATTTTTGGCACAGCCGTTCTCCGGTGTGATTACACCGCTCGGATTCGGGGTGCTGTCTAAAGCTCAGCTTGCCGAACGTATCGTCATGGGTACGAAGTCGACTCCAGACACGGGCGGGCAGGATCTCTCACCGCTCAGCCGTTTGCCTTGAATATGGAGGTCCACATGAATCTCGCAACCTACTACTCTCTCGCTAATTCCTCCCTCCGTTCCGCGTCTGCCGGAATGTTCTGCATGTTACTGGGACTATGCTCGTTCGGCGCGTCGGCAGGCGATCTAAACGCCGAGGTCAATAACATGTTCACCAACCTTGGCGGCGTCGGTAACTACACAGCACCGGGCGCATTCAAAGGGCAAGTTTCGAATACGTACACAGGAGGCAATTTCTATCTCCGAGTGCCGACGAAGCGATACCAACTCGCGTCAATTCAGTTCCCGAACGCAAAAGGTGGGTGCGGCGGGATTGATTCCTTTGCCGGTTCCTTCTCGCATATCTCGGGACAGGAGTTCAAGAACATGCTCAAGAACATCACCGCGGCATTACCTGGAATCGCATTTCAGGTGGCGATGGATGTTCTGTCCCCGCTCCTTGGTGGTGTTACCAAGTGGGCGCAACCTTATGTCGACATGATCAACAACGCGCGTATCAACTCATGTGAGACCGCAGTGAGCATGGTTGCCAGCGCCGCACAGGCCATTGGATTTGACGAGGACGAGGCCTGCGGCAAGGTCGCCGTTGCAATGGGGGATGCCGCGGATGCTGATCAAGGCAAGGCTCAATGTCAGAAGAATCGGAAAGCGATCTTGACCAAGGCAAAGAGTTCGGCGGATCCCGCGATCAGGAACACTGTTCCTGCGACAGGAAACTTGGTCTGGCAGGCACTCAAATCGGTAGACACGATCGATGATCGTCAGCGGGAATTCATTATGAGCATGGTCGGAACATTCATTTATCCGCCCCTCGATCAGCCCGGCGAACGGATTCCGATTGTGCCTACGATTACTTCGGCGACGAAGCTACTGTACGGCGATGCCTCTGCTGGACCCAGCGATGTGATGCTCACGCTGCTAAAGTGCAACAACTATACGGATTGCGATGTTGTCACTCAGGCCGACTATGTGCATACGCCGTTCCTCACGTTGGTCACCTCTTTGATGACCAGCATCTCCGATCATATCCGCACCCGCTCCGCCCTACCAAATAACTCACCAGAGATTGGGTTCGTGAACCAGGTATCGGAACCAGTTTACAAGATGATGTCGGTTGGCAACTCCATCCCGAGTCTTGGAACGGCAGAAGCCTTGATCAACCAGTACGCCGGCGTTATCGCTGCCGACTATGCGCACACGTTTCTTGAACACAATATGCGGATTGGGCTCGGGGCGCTACTCAAGACATACACACTGAACGACAAGCAGCAAAAGGACTTCGA
This sequence comes from Fimbriimonadaceae bacterium, assembly GCA_019694835.1. Next base: position 21,876 of record JAIBBE010000055.1, read on the forward strand.
TCAGCTCCTAGCGAATGCTCGCCAGCTATTGACCGCGCTTGGACAGGAAAAGATTGCCCATTACGCGAAAGTGACGAAGTTCACCTCGATTGTCACGCATCTCGAAACGTTGGAGCGACAGCTAAGGACGTCCATGCCGCAGAGCCTTGTCGACATGCTGGGATACCAATCCGTTGCATTGAGCAGATAACTGCGCTCTAGCGTGCAGGAGGGATCGTGTTCGAGATATTTGCCTATCAGAGTTCCGAAAGCCTCGCCGGCACATTCAACGCGCTCGTAGGAGTTATGGGGTCTGGCGACTTTGCTGGATCCGTAGCGATGGTTTGCGTGTTTGGGTTCATGGTGTCATTGATTGCTTATGCACTAGCGCCGCAGAAGCTCGATGGCTGGAAGTGGCTCGGTACTGTTGTCATCGTTTATTCGATCATGTATGTGCCAAGGGTGTCGGTTCAGATAACTGACAAGACGAGTGGCAATCCCGCGCAAGTCGTGGACAACGTGCCCCTCGGCGTTGCCTTGTTAGGCAGCATGACTTCCCAGATTGGCAACACATTGACCGGGCTATTCGAGATAGCTTTCCAGGTGATCCCCGGAAACGGTGCCCTGCCGGCTGAGCTTGCATATCAACAGAACGGTCTGATGTTTGGTAGCCGTCTGGTGAAGTACACCCGAAATGCGACAATCCTGAGTCCGACCCTTCGGACCGATATCATTACCTTCATCGACAACTGTACGAAATTCGATCTCCTGGACGGGACTATTGATCCAGTCGTGTTCTCGGCAAGCGATTCGCTCTGGTCGATGATGTCGAACACGAATCCTGGCAGGCTTACGCCAATCACGACCAGCCCAGGCAATACGATAGTGACACAATGTGATACGGCGTACTCGATCCTGAACGCCGGATTGGTGATTGAGACCGGCAATGTTCTGGCGCGTTTAGCTCAGACTCTAAATCCAACGCTCACCGCGGCGGCTGCTTCGGCACTCTTCGGCAACCAGGTCACCGCGGCATATCAGAAGAATCGGTTGGCCGATGCTGCAAAGACGGCGTCCGACATCATCCTGCAGAATGCGATGATCAATGCCATCAACGACACCAGTCTCATAACTGGACAACGGACGAATGACCCCGCGTCACTTTTGCTGGGCATGGGGAGAGCTCAAGCGACGGCGCAGATCAATGCGTCCTGGGTGAACTACGGAATGATCGCGGAGCAGGCATTACCCCTCATTCGCAACGTGATCGAGGCTATCTGCTACGCACTGTTCCCATTCGTTGTCCTTCTGCTTTTCCTCACGAGTGGTCGTCAGACGCTTCTTGCGGTGAAGTCTTATGCGTTGACCCTAATGTGGATTCAGTTGTGGCCACCTATATGGGCGGTCCTGAACTACATCGCCAGTATCGCAGCCTCCACTCAGCTCGGTGCGGCAGCGAACGTAGGCGGCGCCAACACGCTTTCGCTGCAGACTGCATCTAACATCTACTCGACCTCCATCTCGCTCCAAGCTGTTGTTGGGTATATGTGTATTTCGGTACCAGCAATCGCCTGGGCTGCACTGAAGGGAATGGAGACTATCGGGCAAGCCGCACTCACCGGAGTATCGGGCATTCAAGGGACAGTAGGCGGGGCTTCCGCTCAGGCTGCGCTGGGCAACGCCACTATGGGGAATCTGGCATTTGAGCAGCTACGACTGGCACCGAATCGATCGTCTGCCTTCATGACCTCGCTCCAAGACGATGCGACAGGAAATACATTTCATCGCAACATCGGAAGTGGCGTTCAGGCTGTGGATATTTTGCAGAATTCTGGACCGATGTCATTCCGAGCGGGGGCATCAAGGACTTCAGCGCTCGAGGAAGCTGCTTCGAGGTCTGTCAGTGCTGCTCAAGAAGAGATGTTGGCTGCGAACGCGGAACGCCAAGCGGTGTTTGCGGATGCCTTGTCGCATGGTCGCTCGAGACTGGAAACGTCCAAGTTTGGGACCGGATATTCGCAAGCACAGGTGGGGCAATACTCGGATCTCTACAACCAAGCGCGAAACGTCGTTCGTGATGTCGCCCACGCCATGAACATCAATGAGTCGGACGCCGCAGCCATGATCTTCCAAGGACAAGGCAGTCTTGGCTTTGGTTTGAGCGGTCGCGGCGGGAGAACCTTGTCGCGTGGCGGCGCGAGCGGATCGGGTGGAGCCTCCGATGTTGCCAGTGTCGGAGAAGGCGGTCAGATCGGCCTCCAGGGCGCGCTTAACGGAGCTGTGCGGGAACAGTATGGCGCGCAAGTGTCGAGGCAAATGGGCTTGTCTGAAAGCATCTTGTCGCCCGAGCAGGCCGCCACTATCCGTGCGTTTGCTGACAACTATTCGAAGGACCAGAACTTCGCTCACGCCATCGCCACCGATGAGCAAGACGCACAGGAAAAGTCGGCCCGTCTGTCCAATGCAGTTTCCAGGTCCGAGCGCGCTTCGGCGTCACTTACGTCTGCCGAGCGATTTGCCGAAGAGATGCGATATTCGGCTGGCCAATCCGAGAGTTTCGAGGTCGATGTCATGAGGGATCCTCGCTACAGCGACACGTTGTTGTCCGCCTACAATTCTTTTCCGACGTCGCCTCGGATGGCGGCCGCCGCAGCTAACAGTCAGCTGGCTTCGATGAGTGGATTGAGTCGGCCGACAAACTATTCTGATGGATCAACCGCAGCATGGGGCCGAAGCAGTGTCGAGGGAGTTCACCGGGACAACTCGCTCTCGCCAAATCTTAATCCCGATCTCGATCGTGAATTCAGTGGCATGAAACGGGGAACTGGATATCGCGGTGTTGGCCCGGCGCCCGGCCCCGGCGAATTGAAGACGGACGTCCTGGACAAGATCCATGATGCTCGCCAGGCCACTACTCGTGCGTGGAATAGGATTGAACTGGACCGCGCCAGTCGAGAGCAAGGCACATCGAGGAAGATTGCCCCACGGACGACAAACGATTCGCCAGAGAACCCGGGAGGAACCTTCGGCACGGATCGCAAGCTTGTTAACGACGCCGGCGACATGTTTGCGCAGGACGCCAAAAAGTCGGTGGAGCAGACCGTGGATAGCGTGAAGAAGCTATTTGGGAAGGGAAATAACTAAGCTCGCAGGCAAGAAGTTCGCGGTGGTGGTTCGATCCAACCACCACCCTAGACGATTCTAATGTCCGTCAGGCTGCGACGCGTGTCCAAATCTTCAAGGTGCAAACCAAGTCCGTCCACTCTTTGACACCCGAATCCAGTGTCATGCGGATTGACTGTGGAAGAGTGTGGATGTGTAGTCTCGTTTGCAATTCGACCGCGATCTGACTTCCCTGTGGGAGCGAAACCCGCGAGGCCGTAATCGAGAAAGTAGCCGACAGCCGCGCCAAATGGGACAGACAGGACAGCGGTGGCTGCGCAGACAACCAGATCCCTCCCGCCAATCAGGATTGCGACGAGCGCGCCAAAGACGGCGCCTAGCAAAAGGTATCGGTTTTTCACCTGGCATCTCCTGAGCTATGATGTACAAGTGCCATTTAACCTTCTTTATGGTACGTCGTTGGCAAATCGATGTCTATTCGGCCTATTTGGCCGTATCCGCCTTTTCCTGGTTGCTTCGAGTTCAGAGGGACGGGACATTGTTGAATAGAACTGTGTTTGCGATCGTGGCACTTGGTTCAGCCGGGTTCTTGCCGACCGTGGCTCACGCTTGGTGCTTTGCCGACAGGAATTGCGCCACTGACAACTCTGTATGCGACATGGGATCAAATACCACCGAACGTCTTGGTAGCAAGACGTTTGTTTCGGCCAAGGCTCCTCGAAAGGTCGAGATTTATCAGCGCTTGGCCTACCGGGAGATCGTTGACCACTGCACGAATGGGCAGGTGCTGATCTTGCGCAGTGACGGAAGTCTGAGTATTGATTCCCCAGTATTGAACGAAGTCGCGAACCGCGTATGCACTGTCGCGGCGGTGGAGCGTACGCCGGTACAGTCGCGTGATCCGATGAGCAAGGAGACGCTGAATGGATTCGAGTTGCGCTGTCGAATCTCAAAGCTGTACCAGTTCCGCGAGGATCTGAGAGAGATAGAGGCGAAGGAAAGCACCGATCAGCTCCTTGCTGAAGGCAATCGCCAGGTCGAGGCGAATCGGACCGCTCGCGTTGATGTGCTCCCGACGAAACCTTCATCCCAGAATCCCGAGTGCGGAAAGGTCGGCTGGGGTGTCTTCCTCGGCGGAGGGAAGTGTGCCAACAAGTGATTGGTTCCCTTGAACGGCGTCTAATTCTTTCCCAATTTTCTGAAGTGTCGTTGCAGGCGATTCGTACCGCGCTCCTCGCCTTCCTTCTGGTATTCGTCCGAGCACAACCCGGCCTAGTGAGGTTCAACGATCTGGATTTTCGCTTTGTCTCGATTCGCGCTCATGCGGTTGCAATCGTGTCCTGGTTGGCTCTCGTTCTTCTCGTCTTGATTCTGTCGGGTGAACTGGCCGTCTATGCAGTAATCGCGGCGTCGGCATGGGGCACCCTCTGTTTGGTCAAGATCGTGGTTGTACTCGGCGTCGAGAGTTCTCGCCGCGCTCAGTTGGATGAATGACTCTGCCTGGTTTTGGCTTTCTGGGCCGGCCGCGAAACCGCCCGCTTTTTGTCTCTATTCTTCCTAGTAGTTCCGATGGAAGTTTGTTTATTGTCTCCTGGCCGTCACACGTTTTCACTCACCCAGGAGCGCGAACATGTCTGAAATAGAGGGCGTGACTCAGACCACGCCAGCTCCGTCCCCGCAACCACCTGCCAGCAACTCAGACCCGCTCCTCGGCGCATCGCTTGCCCCGACGATGCTCGAGCTGGTCAAGGAAATGGGGGCGCAGCGCGCAGCGCTCGTCGAAGAGCGCAAAGAAGCTGCCAAGGAGCGAAAGTCCGAGAACCGGTGGCGACGGGGCTTTCAGTTGCTCGTTTTTGGAACGCCGCTCCTTTACTTCTTCTTCTTTCTCAGTTCCGCGGGCTTTGGACTGGGGCCTTTTTCCGACGTCGTGGGCGTAGTGAAGGTCCACGGGGAGATCGCCTCCGGCAGGCTTGCGTCGGCCGACAAGATCATTCCGGCCCTTGAGCGCGCATTCGAGAGTGAGCATGTCAAGGCGGTCGTTCTTTCGATTGACTCGCCCGGTGGCGCGCCGGCCGAGGCCGAGCGAATCTACAGCTCGATCGCCCGATTGAAGAAGCGGAACAATAAACCGGTCTACTCGGTGATCAACAATCTCGGCGCCTCGGCCGCCTACATGATCGCGATGCACACGGATAAGGTCATCGCCGGCAACAATTCACTGGTCGGGTCGATCGGTGCGATCATGGAGCAATTCCAGCTAGACCGCACGCTGGCCCGCGCGGACGTTACCCAGGTAGTCTATGCGTCCGGCAAGCTGAAGGCCTTCATGAATCCTTACACCGCAATGTCCGCTGAGATGGACGTCAAGGCGAAGGCGCTTGTCGGCCAGTACGGTGCCATGTTCGTCAAGGATCTGCAGCAAAGCCGGGGCACATCACTCAAGGCCGGTGTCGACTTCAGTACCGGTGAGCTGTGGAGTGGCGTGGAAGCCAAGGAAATCGGCTTGGTCGATTCCATCTCGACCATGGAGGATGTCGTCGCCTCGAACTGGGGGCTCGGCACATACGAGTTCGGACCGAGCCAGACGGTTTTTGCTCTGATCTTCGGTTCGATTGGATCGTCGTTGGATTCAGCCTTTGAACGCGTGCTTTCCCGAGCCGCGAACCCTCGTCTTCGCTGACCCAAGTGCGGAGATCGCCGGTGCCCGATACGACTTCAGGCGGTCCGGCGCTTGTCACATTCCTGCAGATACGCGCAATCGCCGCAAAGCCCCTTTGCAGCGCTGGACCGTGGCTCGGTGTGACCGTCGAGAATGGCCAGCCGCCGATCGCGCAAGGCAAGAATCTCGCGCTCTCCTAGCAGATTCACTGTGTGCAGCTTTCGCGTGCGATCACGGATCGATTCGGTGAGAACAAATCCGGTCTCGCTGACAGTGCGTTTCGCAACGTCCTCGATCGCCAGTTTTTGAACCGAGAGCTCGATGATGTCGGAGCGATAGACCCGATGGAAACCCCGCGTCTTGAGTTCGAGCAGCTCGACCACGTCATCGTTCAGATAGCCTCGGTCTACCTTGGCCACCAGGCCATGGCGTTCTGAGCGGAATTCCCGCTCAGAGAAAAGCAACTGCTTCGAAGCGAAGGCTGGTCCTGCCCATTCGTCGCCTCTAGTGGAGCGCGTCAGGTTTGAGTGAGCGAGCGCGCCGACGACGGCGACGATGACAATCAGAATGACAATGAGGGACACAGAGCCTCCCAGCGAACGTCGGCGGCTATCTTTTCATAGGTCTGGCAAGGTCGAGGGCCCAGCCACCTTGTCAGCCCAGCGTGCAATCGGCCTGAGAAGTGCCGCTACGACTCGCTTACTGCCAGATCGCGTTTGCAGAAAGCTGGCCAAAGCTGGCGACCATTTGTAATAGAACGCAACGAAGGCGCGGCCACTTCGGTTCGTCATCAACACCCTGTCACGGAACCGTCGCAACGCTTCGGTTTCCGGTGCTTCCCCGAAAACCGCGCAAGCGATAAAGCAGCGTTTGTCGACCGGTTCGGAAGTCGATACGCCAGGCTGCCGAGCTACGGCGTCGCGGTGAAAGTCCAGATGGCGAGCGGTGCCCCGGTCCGCCGCTCGCTGTTGCCCGACAGATTGGCGCCGCCCGAGTTTCGAGGTCAGCAGGATCCGCTGCTCGCAAACGCCCATCTGCGCAAGATCGGTCGCGCTTGTGAATTCCCGTGATCGCCGTCCGCCTTTTCGAGCCTCATTCACGATTCAGTCTTCCGTCTTCCCCGCTATCATGTCACCGAGTAGGCTTCCATTTGTACATTCCGGGCTTGACGCGTCTGCAGCCGGGCGCCTTTTCGGTCCCTCTCCGAATCCGCATTCCGCGTTGTGGCCGGTCAGGACAAGCACTTTCAGCCGATTCGCGCGTGGAATCCCCTTTGGCACGGACGCCAGCGCGTCGAACAGCCGCGGGCATTCGTCCCGTCTCAGCTTGTAATGGACGGTGATCTCGTCCGATTCGTTCCCACCCGTCATGACGAGACACCGCCAGCCTCTGGCACCGTAGCCCGTCTCGCGCGCTGCTCAAGAAGTTCCTCGGCGAGGCACTGAAAACCTCTCAAGTTCGCGAACACCGGTTCCTGCATGTCGGTGATGGTGTGCTTTGGGAACGCGGCCTTGACTGCAGCCTTGAAGAGTTGCGCGCCGCCGCCGACAAGCAGAATGTTCTGGATCGCCGGAACGTCGCGTACGTGTTCCTGCATCCGTGCGATGGCTTCTTGGGTGATCTTGTCCGCGATTGGCTTGTATTTTTGCATCGGGTAGGACTTCTGGTAGAGCGTGAGCGGCCGGCGCGTTCGAATCGCGCGGTCGATCGCCTCAAGGTCCCGATATTCTTCGCCGAGGTCCGCCGTAATCGCGTCAGCGATCGCAGTCAGAATGTCGTGCATGCCGCGGTCCGTTGAGGAGCTCTGGCCCTGCAGCAGCACCATGCCCCGGCTTACCAACCAGTCGAATGTGCGCTGCCCTGGGTCAATGACGAGGTTTAGATCCCCCTTCCTTACCGATTCCTGTCCGGTTGTCATGCTGTAGTAGGCGAGAGCGCCCTGTGGTTGGGCGAAGACCCGGACGCTATCGACGGTCACGCGCTTGCCGTCCGCTAACTCGTGTTCTCCGGTCCACATGCGTTCGAGGACGGCGCGCTTGGTGGTCAGGTGTTTCACGGGCAGGCCCATTACCAGGACCCGGATCCTCTCCTCGTTGATGTAGGTGAGCGCACCTTTGACAAAGGCCTGATACTCCGGCGTGTCGACGTAACCGTCGTGCATGTTGGTTGCTCGATACCGCCCGCGCGCCGCAGAAACACCCGGCCCAACTTCGTGGAACATGCCGGCGACCGGCACAGCCACGGTATCCCGCTTTTCACCGAGTACGTTTCTCGTTGGATCGATGGTGTTCCAATGCGACTGAGAGGGAAACAATCCGCAGCGGATCTCCCCGTTCTTCGCATACGTGTACTTCGTGTTCCCGTAGCCGACGTCGATTGCTCTCGCGATCTGTGTCATGACTGGTCCTCGTGTCCGGTGTTGGTCGTGATGCGGTCTATTCAAGACGAATTCATCCCGACTGGGCAGGCGAAATAGAGCCGAAAAGCGCGGGGTTTCGGCATCAGCCCCCCTTCTCCGATGGACGCGCGTGACACGCGCGTCCGACGCGCATCGTTCTTAGCCTTGAAATCGCGCAATCTCGCGGGACGCGCGTCTGGCGCCCGTCCGACGGCAAAAGGCGATGAACGCCCGGAAATCCATTCGGCATTGCTCTTCAAAAACCTGAGGAAGAAACCTCTTAGTCAAGTCGCGGTCCGCAGAGGCGTTTTCAACCTGATCACCACCTGAGCACACTATTTCGTCTTGACAAGTTGATTTTCGACGCCGGATACTTCGCACAGTGCTGCGGGTTCCTGCGCCCGCGCCCCTGTCAAGAGGGCAAAGCAGGCGGCTCCTGCGCCGTGCCGTCGTCGAGTCCTGAGAGGCAGACGACCGGTGTCAAGTCAGGCGTTGCGAACGACATTCGCCCTGAAAGAGACCGTCGAGGTCGAACGCCCGCAAAGGGCATCGTCACCCGATCAGCTGTTGATCGTCATTGTTCCCCCGGCGCCATGGAGCGCCCGCCGAAGTGTCCCGCCGAGAGCGGACCCATAGCTGCGCCTGAACGATGTTGTCCACCCGCACGTGAGTGCGCCGGTCGCCTTT
>JAIBBE010000051.1 GCA_019694835.1 Fimbriimonadaceae bacterium
AATCACCGAGTACCTCCAACCAAGAGAGAACCGGATTGCCGTACCAGTGGGCCTGATAGAACACCTCCTGGTCGCCGAAGAACGACGTGCGACGTCCATGACCAGGTGTAGCAATGCCAGGATTCAGGTTGGCTCCCCCGAGTGCCGGAAGGCAGAACGGCCGGCGTACAACCTCGACGAGCCGCGCGGGCTCCCAGAATCCCACGGTGATACCGATAATCGGATTGGTACCGCAGCTGCAGACCGGATTCGTAGGGTTGAACTCGGGGAGATCCTCCTGGTCACCAAGAGTCCCCACAGTCGACGTGCCGATCGTCAATGGGAGCACGCAGGACCAGCAGATGTCGGAAACCGGATTTGCGAAACGTCCGACGCAAGTGGCATCCTGCGCAGCCGATAGTCCGCCAGCAGCCAACGTGATTGCCACCATGAGAATCGCGCGCAGGTACTTCATAGCGCCAGCTCGTCGATTCGGAGCCTGCGGCCGTCCTGGGAAACCAGCGCTGGCACCTGACGCAGACCTAGCCGGCCGGAGAGGCTGCCCTTCTGGTCATAGAACACCTGCACCTTCCATCGCTTCATCAGATCGAGGAAGGAACCGCCCACGAGTATCGGTTTGACCTGCCCTTGATAGAGCTGAATCAACTCCTCGGCTTTCCTGACCTGTCGTTCGTCTCTCGCATCGAAGAACAAGAGATGCTTGGACAAACCGACTACCTCCAACGGATTGGCCGCCGTGCCCGCCGGAAACACCAGCTGCCCATTCCCGTCGAACAGGCTCTCATCGAGGACATAGGTGGGATCGAAATAGTAGGTGCGCGGAAAGGCCGTGGGGACCAGTCCATCCACGGGTTTTGGATTCCGGATTCGGCTCACGTTGCGCTCAACGATCGCCTTCTGTATGCGCGCAAGCTCGCCTGTACGCTCTTTCTCTCGAAACTGGTCTTCGATGAACCGGACAAGATGCGGCTCGGCGATTGGATAGGTCGGACCCACCGATCCGAGATCCTCCCCAATGACCGCTCCCGACCCGAGCGAGGCCAGGACAATGACCAGCCCTTGCAGGCTCCGGTTCTTTTCCCCTATGGTCTGCATTCCACGAGTCCGGCCAATCGCGCAAGTTCCGACTCGTTCCGGTCGTGTTTCGCGCGCATCATCTGCATCAACACGGGGTTCCCGTTGCCGTCCGCCACGGCCCGACGCAACTCGCTTGAACGCAGATCCCGTCCGCATTTCCGCCGGAACGCGGCCATGAACGCCTCCGCGCCCTCCCTGGCCGGGGGAGCGATCTGGTCCAAGAGGCCCAGATACTCTGCCATTGCAGCATCGTCTCTTTCCGCCTGTGCGCTCGCGTTGCTGGAAGTCAGCGTAATCAGCAAGCAGCCCACGAAGAATGCTTTCAGAACCACGGATGGACCCTCCCGATGATCGCGGACTGAGGCACGAATCCTCCTTCCACATATCGAGAATCCAGGCTATCCGCGCCCGACCCTCGAACATAGATGTGGCTCTCCGGAACCTTCGTTGCCGCAACCGGATTGAGTGGGCGGCCATCCATCGTGCGCAGCTTGGCAAAGCCTACGAATCGCTCCCGCACGTATACATTTCGCCCGTCTACGCGAATCGGATCGCCGGGCTCGCCTGCCACCACCTTGAAGAAGGGCTGCCCGCGCAATCCGGGGTACTTCGAGGCGAGCGGGCCACCGTAGCTGTACAACACGAAGTCCCCGTGCTTGATCGTCGCCCCACGTTCCAGCCACGCCACGTGGTAGGGCAAGCTGGGCGTCCAGTTGAACAGCAATGGCACGATGGGTGTCGCCGAAAGGAAGAGTCTGGCGAACGCAAGAAGCAAGAGACCCATCACCAGAACGGTCGGCCAAAGACTCCGCCTGTCCTCGACGATCTGCCGGGACCCTCGCCTGACGCTTGCGAAAGCGCTCGATCCGACACACCGAATGAATGCCAGCACGTTGTCAGCCCTTGATTCCGAGCTTGGTACGGACCGATTCGGTCAGGTCCACAGTTCCGGGCGAATCGCCGATGACGGCAGTTCGAAGGAAGACCCTGCACCCGCACTCTCCGCTAAGATCGGCAAGCGCCCGCGGAAGGTCGCTCGCGAATTTGGTGAAATCGAGCATGGCTTGCTGCCGATCTGCCTCGCTCAGTCCCGCCTTGGTGAGCACTGCGGTCGCTTCCCGTTCCTTGTCGCGAAAGATCTGGGCCACGTCGACCACGCCTATGATCTGAGCAGGCCCGACCACACGCTGGTGGTATCCATACAACCCGGCCGCGACCAGAAGCGCCGATATGGCGGTCGAAGCGAATACCGTCTTGATCATGTCTTGATTCCTCTGGTCCGGAGAACTTCCGCGATCGCTTCGTCGATCGAATACCCCTGATTGCGGAGTGCGTCGATCGGGGCGTTGTCCTCAAGCTTGTTGGAGAAGGTGAGATGCGCGGCCGGATCGAGAATCAGACGCCCGATTCCCTCGCCGACTGGCGAGGAGATGAAGACCTCGGAGAACGCACCCGGTTCGGTTCGAAGTGATCCCAATAGCCTGGCCTTGCCGTCGTCGATCGCCAACCGCCCTCTCTGCCGCAGCAGTCCGATCGACTCGGCCTTCTGGCGAAGCAGGAACACCCAATCCGAGCAATTGAGCGCCGCTTCCATCTGGGCCGATCCGTAGTAGTCGTCGGCGCTTTGGGTTGCCGTGCCCAACGCGCCGCCGTACTTCCGCGCGCGACGGGCCGCTTCCTCGACTGCAGAGGCTATGATCGGATCGTCCGATCCGCTGCTGCCGAGTTGCTGCTTGAGTTCATCGATCATGAACACCTTCTTCCGATCCCGATGCAGATACATCAATCCGGTGATCTGATAGAAGAGAAGAATGTTCACGACCGAATGCAGTTCCGGCTTGCGTTTCAGTTCCTCGTTCTCGATGACGATAAAGTCGTTCGAGAAGTCCACGTTGTTGCGGCCTTCAAAGTAGCGACCGTACTCGCCGTCTCGCGTGTAGGGATTCAGCATCACCGCAAGATCCTTGATGCGTTGATCGTCCCTGACCCCGAGTTCCTCGATCGTTCCCCTGACCATCTCGTCACGAACGCGAGTGATCGTCAGATCCTGTCCGTACTCCCTGAAGAGCTTCAGGGTGACCGCACCCAGCGCCTTGAGCTGGACATCATCGAGCGCCCCCCGCATCGAGCACATCTTGGCCAGGGCCGGCTTGATCATGTCGATGTCCTCGAAGATGCCGCCCTCCGGTCCATTGGGTCCCATGCGGACTTCAGAGACGCACGAGAACGGATTGAGGCAGATGCCGGAATCGGGACGAAACTCGACGTACATCCCGTCCGCTTTCCGGCACAGCTTTTCCATCGACCGACCCAGATCGAGGATCCACACTTGTGCATCAACGGACCGATAGGACCAAGCGATCTCGTCCAGCAGTACGGACTTGCCCGACCCTGGTGCCCCAATGACGGCGAAGTTGTAGTTCCCGTCGTTGTCGTACAGATCGAGGCTCATCAATTGCCCGCGCCGACCGCCGAACACCAGCGTGGGCGTGCGCGTGCCACGCCACTCGCCGATGATAGGCGCCAGGTGGACGGCGTTCGCTTCTGTCTTCCGCGTGACGCGACGCATCTTGGCGAGGTCGCCAAAGAAGTCGCGCGACGCAGTCATGGGCAGACACGCCAGAAGCGCTTGCCGATGCATATGCACGTCCTGGTTGAGTTCGAAGCCGCGGGCGCGCCAGACCGCCTTCGCCGTCTCTTCGGCCGCAACCATCTTCTCCGGGGGCGCGAACAGCGCGACCTGGTGGTACATGCTGACGAGTGCGCCTCCCACATCGATCTGATCCGCCGCAGCGCGCCAGTCCTGCAACTTCTTCGCCGTATCCGGCATGACGCGCGCCATCCTCGACTCGGCGTTCTGCTGAGCACGAATGTGATTGGCGGACACACTCTGTCTGGTGGTCGTCGGATCCTGTGTCTGGATGCCCATGGTGATCATGAACGGACAGTTGTACTGAAGCGCGGGCTGCATGAGGTCCCCGATGAGCGCGCCCATCTGCCAAAGCGCGAACCGCTCTGGAAAACTGCGGATAGAGAAGAATCGGCATTCAAGGGTCGCCCCTTTTCCTTCTTTGTACAGCCGCAACCCCTGGGGGTAGGCCTCCTGGATTGTGTCGAAGTCAACAATCTGGTCTCGGATCTCGCGGCCGTTGTCATAGTTCAACTCGGGTGCGTCCGACTGGGAGACGCGATCCGGGTTGAGCAGTACAGCGCACCAGTTGATCAGATCGGTCGCGTCACACACTCGACTCGGCAGGTTGGCCGCCTTCAGGGTGGTGCGCATGGCTTCCCTGAGCGCCATCAGTTCGTCGCGTTTGCTCTTGTCAGCACCGGACCCGGGAATCGTGCAACTCACGATCAGGCGAAAGTCGCGAATCGTGTAAGAGAAGCCGCTGGTCATCGACTCGTGGGCGGCCTTCATCAAATGCGTGACTCGCGCCCGTGCCAGGTTGCGGAACAGATTCGAGTTCCGTGCAGGGCGGCCCCAATGCTTCGCCTTGTCGAACTGGTCCACGTCCTCAACGCGTTGATTTGCGTATTGGCGCAGCAGCCGCTTGATATGAGGCGATGCAAAGAGATTGAACTGGATGCCGGTGTAGGCGGGACATGTCGCGTAGAGCGATTGGAGCACTTCCACCATGTTCTCGTTCGCCCCAGACTGCGGCATCACCTCGAGCATGAATCCCAAACCACCGCGGTTCGCGAAGATTTGTTCGTCTGGGACATAGCTGGAATAGGGGAGCCAGCTCGCGAACTGATCTGCCGAGGACCCGTCCTGCCTCGGGAATCTCACGAGATCTCGAACGAACTCGGGTACGCGTGCGAGATCCCCAATGAGGTCACCAAAGAAGGATCCCCCGTTCGAGGCGCCATCGAGGCGCTCACGCTGTGCTGCTGTCATGGATGTCTCCAGAGGAAGTCGAGGCGCTACTCGGGCTGCGGCATGAACGGGGATGCCTGCTTGAGACCGGACACGCGCTCGGGTGCATCCTCGTGTCCACTGTCCGCGTCCTCAGGATTCATGGAATCCCGCTGCTTCGGCCCCTGGCGCGGCGTACCGGTCGGCGAGGGCGCTGCGGCAATACGCGGGGGACGGATAGGCTGGTAGCCGTCACGAATGCGACGCTGAGCGTGATCGACATTCCAGCGCCCGCCGTCAACCTGCACGTAGATGTAGCCCTGGTCGAACAGGTCGTTGTCCGCGTCTTCCCAGGGTTTGAACCATAGCCTCAGGATCCGCGCCGGCGATCGGATCCCCGACGTTCCACCGGGTTGTACAACGCCTGCGGCACTCCCCATTGACGCTGGCAATGCCGAGCTGAGCGTCGCGGGGATAAATCCACCGCCGCGACCGGGTTCGAGATTCTGTGGGCGGGTTCCAACAGACGGCTGCTGTCCCGGCAGGTTGTGCTGGAGCGCGTTCTGATACGTACCGGAAACCGATTCGCAACGCACGCCCGGCTGCGCCTTGCAGGAGTACTCCGAGCTGCCGCCGACCCCGGACAAACTGGTGCACCCTGCCAGCAGGGTGGTCGCTGCACATGCAGCGAATAGGACGCGAGCAATCACGGCTGGGTCTCCTTGACGGTTACGTTAGTGGGTCGACGGGCCGACGAAGCACTGAGCTGGGACTTGATCTCGCCCGCAGTCACGTAGCCGTCTATCCTCGACCCGTCGTTGAATATGAGCGTCGGCGTCGCCCCGATGCCGAGCTTGTTTGCGAACTCCAGATTGCGATCGAGCGGATTCGCGCAATCCGCTGCCGAAGTCGAGCCGGCTCCCGTCATCACACGAGCCCACTCGCGTGCGCGATCGGTCGAGCACCAGACAGATAGCGACAGGTCGCGCGAGCGCGCCTGGAACGGAAGCAGAAAGGTATAGATCGTGACGTCGTCCAACCTTTCCAGTTCTCCCTCGAGCTTCTTGCAGTAGGGGCAAGCTGGATCGCTGAACACGTACAGCGCGCTCGCACCGGTCCCACGTACCGTCTTCACAGCGTCGCCAATCGGGAAGGTTCGAGGTTCGATGCTGACCGACCGGCTTCCCGCTTGAGCACCGGAACCGGATGAGGACCGGGTGACGTCCCGCAAGGTCTGCGTGTCGAACATGCGGCCGAGTACGAAGAACCGAGGATTCTTGTCGGAAACGAAGGCCACGTTCTCACCCATCTGCACTTCATAGATGTGCGGAACATCCGTCTGGAGGACTTTCGTGAACTCCGTCTTGGGGAACTTCTTCCGCAACTCTTCCAACATCTTTTCCGCGCCACCAGGCGACGCAAATGCCCATGTAGTGATCGCCAATGCGGCCAACGCCGTGAGCCCATGCTTTTTAGTAATCATCCGACGCTCCCGTATGCACGATTCGATCCGCGGCTCCCGGAACACCTGCAGCGGGCGCGGCCTCGGCCTTGGCCGGATCTCCGCCGTCGATACGGACGCCTTTTGTGATCACCACATCGACGCTGCGGCCGGCGCCAACTTCGATGATCGGGAACGTCGACTCGGCCAACTTGATGTAGTAGTTCGCGAGACGATCCAGGGCCTTGCCAACTCCCGTGCCGATTCCTTGCCTGAACGACTGGCTGCCTTCCGTCGTCGAGACGGTGCCGAACGTAGACTGCGAAACGGTCGTGTTGTAGTTCGATAGGCCCTGTCCGAATCCGCTGATCAGACCAGCGAGAAGAGCATTGGCCAACATCTGACCCTGCTTCGTTACCAGCCTTCCCCTGACGCCGACAAGCCCATCCTCACCGAATACCGAGCCTTGGATCTTGACCTCCAGAGCGCTTCCGTCGTTGCGGATGCAGGACAGCGACTCGGTCCTCATGTAGGCTCTCTCGGAAGCGATATCTCCGTACCCGGCTGCGATGACGAAGCACTCGCGGACGTTCGACCTGAACCGATTGGGTAGTACTGCGTTGTCCTCCAACCGGATCAGTACCGGATGCGGATTTGACTGCGCGTTGCCCCCGGTCGGAGCGTCAAGTCCGCCAAGCATGACTCCCCGGGTAAAGCTGACTGGGAGGTAGGTGTCCACGTTTCCCTTGGAGACCTCCACCTTGTCCGGTTTCGACGCAGCCGCTCCCGGCGAGCCGGCCTGCGCCCCCGTACGCTTAGCGTTGTCGGCCAGACTCACGCGTACCAGTTGCGGAACAGGCTCCGAATGCTGAACCGGCACTCCAGCCGGCCGTCCAGCGACCGCCGGAGCCCCGGGGTGGGGCGGCAACACTCCGCCAGAGGGAAGGGCTCCGGCTGGCGGATATGGCGTTTGCGGCATCGGCGGCGGCGGTGCCGCAACGGGACTTCCGCTGACCGTCGGCGCCGCAGCTTGCGAAGGCGGTGGCCCGCTGAAGCCATCCGGTCTGCGAACGGACTGTTCAAGCTTGGCGAAACGGTCCAGGACCTGTTGGCGGAACGCCGCGGCCTCCTGCTCCTTCTTATCGCGGTCCTGCTTGTCGGCCTCGAGCCGTTCTACCTTGCGTCCAGCCTGCCCGATCCATTGGTCCAGTGGTTTGACCTGTTCCCCACCTGGCATGACGCCAACATTGGTGACCTTCGACACCTTCTCCTGAACGGCGGTCTTCTTGGCTGGCGAGTCGGAATCCTGTGCAGCAGCGAAGATGACCGACAAGGCACCTACGGTCACGAAGAGCAGGCCGCCGGCAAACAACCACTGACGTGTCTTCCGGGGCACGCGCGTCCACCGCTCTCGAATCGATACCGGAACGCGCATCATCAGCCCCCAGTCCGGATAACGTATACGTTGGTCGTTTCGCCGGGACGAAGATTGTGGTTCTCGATCGAGACCCCGAGCACCGTTCCGTCATCGCGGTCAAACTCCTGCTCTGCGAGCACCATGGGCCTCTCGCTGACATTCGTGAGCAGATACTTCTCTCCAACCAAACCGCGTCCCTCATACACGCGCATGAGCGTGAAACGGGACTCCGTCCAGAGTTGCACGGGTCGCCCCACCTCTTCGACGCGAATGTCCGGGGCGACGCGATCGGCCGCCATGGCGATCAGAAGAGTCTTGAGCGCCCGAATGTGAACCGGGGACTTGCCGGACAACACGGCCTGCACGCGCGATTCCGGCGTTGCTGTCTGTCTGGCTGACTTGTCCCGGATGACGATCGTGTCAGCCGGGGTCTCCGAACGCTTGAGCAGCAGCGTGTAGGTCGCGCGATCCGACGAGACAAAAAGGTTGACCGGCTTCGTACCGTTTCCGACCGGCTTCACGTAGATCTCGCCCTTCTCTCGATCGCACTCCAGAATCACCTCGCCAAGAGGATTGATCTGGCCCTGAGAAGCAGCGGGAGCCTGGGGCAGGGCAGGCGTGGTTGAGCCGCAGGAGCTCGAGTAAACGTTCCCGAAAACGTCGGTGATGTGCCCGCTCTCCAGTCGGATGCGGGTCGGCTCCTTGACCGATATCGATGCCTCGACGGTGACTCCGTCGCGTCCATCGACAACCTGGAGCGCGTAAGCAGCGCTGCTAGTTAGCAGGGCTGCCGCCATCGCGGGCAGCAGCCTGAACAGGCTTGTTGTCATACGGAATCTCCTTGAAAGACTCGAGGTGGATACGCCCGCCGGCATATGCAAACTGCGCCGCATAGGCTTTGGGTTCGTTGGTCGTTTCGAGACCGTTGACCTGTGTCTTCAACCGGCCCCGGATCTCGACTTCCTGGCTCTGCTCGCGCACCGACAACTGCTGGGTCGCAAAGTACGTCGAAGCATTGAGCTTCTTCAGCCGGTCTGACTCGAGGTTCTGGCGCGATTGAAGTGCCCCGAACTGCTCAGGAGACACGTAGTCGAGAAGAATGTCCTTCTTCCAATCGATCGATTGCGGCGACACATCGAGGATCAGCCATGAGACGAATCCGCCCATCTGCTCAAGGTAGTCGGCCGATGCCCGCTTCCCGTCAACCCAGAAGGACTTGCTGAGATTCGGCGGCACGACGACTGTTCGCTCGGAGCCCATGACCGAAAGCGTTCCGATCACCGACACGAAAAGGGACACTGCGAGCAGTGTGATGACGAACGCCTGGTTCCGGTTGCTCGCCCTAAGCTCCCGTATTGCGTTCTGCTGCGTTTCCAGATCCATTCTTCCTCCTATCCTCGTCAGCCGATCATTCGCACCACGTCTGACGGAGGCGTCGCACGCATCTTCGTTGCCGGATTGGTCGGCAAGTACCAGTACATGCAATGCAGCGCGAACGACGGGTGTTTGTCCGCCTTGACCCTGGAAAGCCAGCGACTCAGCGCGATTCCTATCGTCATGGCAACGCAGAACGCCACCATTGACCGGGCCATGTAGCCGACGAAGAAACAGAAGAGAACAGGTGCAGCGACATCCGCATCCCACAGGCCGATCTTCCACGTGTCGTCCAGCCGGCGCGGAATATAGGTGTCTGTCTGCATCCTGTCCTCCAATCCTTCGCTGGGTTACCTGCGACCGCTCAGACCACCGCGCCCAGGATCGCGCCTGCCACGGTAAGGCCGATGGAGCCGAAGATGACCAGCCCGACAAAGAACAGGACCGGCCCCATGTTCCGCAGCGCCGAGAGAGAGATGAACGCCACCACAAAGCCCACGACGGCTACCAGCGCCTGAATGCCGGGGGTCAACTCCGACACGGTGGTGAGCGCCGAAGTGAGCGGGCCAGTGATGCCGGTGAACGTGACCAGATCCATCGCCTGTGTCGGAAATGCAAGAGCCAGCATCGCAAACGCAAGCAGAACAGCGGCCACAATGGTCGCGGTCCGCTTCGTCGGTGCATTGAAACTGAAAGGCTGAAGAGCGAGTTGCATGTGAACCTCCTGATTGATGACGAGTTTCGAAAGCTAGTTGTGCGGCCTGGAGCGTGAAAGCCTGGTCGCCCGATCGACAACCTCGCCGTCCGTCGCCTTTTCGAACGCAAGCTGAAGGCACGCCTCCGCGAGGTACTTGAGGTTGATCGGCGGACGTCTAAGTCGCTGGAGCTTCCGAAGCTTCGACATCGTCGGCTTGAGGATCAGGGTCGGCACGAAGTCCGGATCCCTTCTCCCTCGGCGCTTCGGGGGTTTCGGCAGCTCTGGTTCCGCTGCACCTGAACCGTCGCGCAAATCGGAAGACTCCACCGCCGATCTGCCCGAACCACGCTTTGTCTCGCGCACGGAAACACTCATTCAGCTCTCGTACTCGAAGACCAATTCCACTCGTCGATTGCGCGCTCTTGCAACGGGGCTGTCGTTGTCAGCCACGTAGCAGCAGGAGCCCTTGGACTCGACGACGATCACGCCGCCAGCCGCGGGCGCCAATTGCCGAATGAAGTTGCGCACTGTGACGGCCCGCGCGAGGGCGATCCGGTCGTTGGCCGGTTCTGCCCCGACAGAGTCGGTACGACCTTTGATCACAATGCGCGTGGCTTTTTCCACGCGGCCAATCGCGGAACGCAGCTTCGCGCGCGCCGACGGCGTGAGATCCGCCCCGCCGAAGGGGAACTCCAGAGACATTTCCTGGGTGGTCATTGTTCTCTGTCGGGGAAGGGGTTCCGGCAGCGCCTGTCGGGGAGACTCACGCACCGGCACAGGCTCCGGTGCCGGCAGTGCGACAGGTCGAATCGGTTCTGCCAGCGCAAGGGTCTTGGGTGTCCGAGAAGGACATGATTCGTCCGGGCAGGCTACAAATTTCGCCTGGCTGCCGAATTCGACCTGCGCCAAGCGAAGCTTTTGCGCCGGCGGACGGCCCGCAGAAATTTCCGTCGGAATCTGTTGCGAATGAGTGCAGGCCGCGACGACCGCACCTGCGACCAGACTATGCAGAATACGGAATCTCATCCGCTTACCCTCACGCGCACGATAGGCTGCGTCGACACCTGGTTTCGCACCTCACGTATCGCAGGCTGTCCGTCGTCCGCGCGCAGTTTCCGATAGACCCGCCACGCATACTTCGTTCTCGCGGCCTTGCACGCGCCACCCTTCAAAGACGTGCAGCCCGCGTTATATGCACCGACTCCCTCCCAGCTTGTTCCGTGACGAGAGAACGCGTCGGCCAGGATCCAGGCCCCGACTTTGACGTTGGTGCATGGTTCGAACAGGTCCTCGCGCTTGATGCCATAGTCGGCGAGACGACGAAGGTGCCCACTGTTGATCTGCATGAGCCCGATGTCCTCGCTACCGTTGGTGTTCCGCGCGACCGCTCTGGGGTTCAGTCCACTCTCTGCTCTCGCGATCGCCAACAGCAGTTGCGGCGCCACGCCGTAGTGCACGCCAGCCTGATCCCAACAGTACGCATGCGCGACCCCGGACAGACTGGTCGCAAGCATCGCCCCGATGATCAGCCGGCACTTCATCTCGTGGCTCCGCGGGGCCAATTGCGCTGCCTGTTCGCCGTATTGATCCGAGCGCGATCAAACAGGTCGCTGTTCGATGACGAGAGTTCCCGCGCGATGGCGACGCACGCACTCAAAATCTCGTCGAGCGAGAAATTCGGATTCGGAAACTTGTTGTGTGCGGAGCGCTGGACGTCCTGCAGGCGGGCGAAGTCGGTCGCCCAGAGCTGGCTCTGACGCCGAGGAAAGCCGTTGCTGCGAAGCACGACATCTGCCCGCAGCTTCCCGAACACCGAGTCCTCCGGGTAGTCGAGCGCCAGGACTAGGCCGACACATGCACCAAGGAGGTCCGGCATGCGGAACTGCGGCGCCTTATTGACCGGATCGCGCAGAACTCCGACAAGCCACTCATGGTCGGCCGCGAGAACGTTGATGTCGACGACGCCATGGGAAGTATCGTTCGTTACGCCTGCCATGCTGCATCCTCGACGTCGCGCCACCACCGCGGCTGTATGCATTTGCGCTTCACCCATTCTCCAGCCGCGATGAGTTACCGCGGATAGCCGAAGAGTACGAGCAGCCGGTCTCGCCGTCGCGGAAGAATTAGAACGAATTGGGGCTTGTTTTAGGGTTTGCGCCTCGCTGTCGTCGAGAGGGGCGAACGCACTACGCGACGTGCATGACTGCGACCAGGCCGCGCGTGTGCGCGCTCGTGCGGATGCCTCCGAGAATCTGCCTCAGGCACGGTTGGGAGCTCGCCCGCCGTCGCAGACAACCGCGCTACCCTTGCTTCCGGACAGCTCAAGAGCGGGCGCGGTAGTTGGCAACCACTTGGTTGAGACAGACGGCCGCGAAGATCGGAGGAAGCAGCAGGAGGAGCGGGTGAATGTGAATAGGAAGCAGAAAGAGGATCGCGGTACCGCACACGACGAATGCGGCAGCGGCTCCGAAGGTCGCGAAGATCTCAGGGTCATGGAGGCCCAACTCACGCGCACGGATCTTCCGGACTGCCATCCCGTCCCCGAGGCTGGCGAATAGGATCAGCACCCCCAAGGGGAACAGAGACAGCGTCGCAACCAGCCGGTAGACGAACAATGCCAACAATGCGTTGATCGACCGGACGTACTGATTGTTCACCAGTCGCTCGGACGCCTGAGCAAGCCTCTGCGCAGCGGCGTTGTCGATTCCAACGCGCGGTACCGGCGACAGATGAGCATTCGGTGCCGGAGCTTTGCGTTCCGTCTCCTGTAGTCCCGATGCCGCGGACAGCGCAACCAGCGCATGCTGCTCGCCCCAGTGCTCGACACTCTCGTCGTATTCGACACGTATCCTTTCGATGAAGGCGACACCATCGTATGCGGACGGCAAGTAGAACAAGAGCGCCAGAAAGACAAGCATGGTTCCAATAGCGACTATGCGAGCCATGGTCTCACGTCTCCTCCGGAATGCTGCTCTCCGTGGCGATGATCTGAAAACGACCCTTGAGCAGACGCCCGCCGGATACCATCGCGAAGTATTGCAGGTTGGGCAGCTTGCCCAGAATGTCGGGTGGCACTGCCTCCTCGAGGTTCTCCGTCACTTGTACCGAGTATCCCGAGGAAAAGTCTCCAACATGGCTGTCCACACCGTGATTGACACCGACACGCGAAACATGGACACCAGCTTTTCCAAATGTCTCAACGACGAATTTCTGCGTTGGGCCATCTTTGGTTCTCAGTGCAATCAGATTGTTGAGGTTGCCCAACGCCATCCGTGCCGCGTCCTCGCTGCCCAGCCTTTTCGCCATGTCTGCCAGCGTCTGCATGGCACATGTCGTGAAGAATCCCCCTTCGGCCCCCTTGTTCAGCAACTCGATGAGCGGGGCGTTGATCACGTTGGCCGTCTCGTCGACGAAGAGCGAGACTCTACGGTCGCCCCCAAGGTTGTATCGCATTCCCGCGAGCGCCGCGGTATCCGCGAGCAGGATCGCGCCGATCGCGGACGCTACGCCTGGGTCCGGCAACGAGTCCAGGCATACGTAGAGAACGTGCCCTCCACTTACGATCTTCTCCGTGTTCATGATCGGGCGCGCGTCATCCGCGTCGAACGGATCCGGGGAGAGCGATTTGCCCAGCGCGCCAGACGTGAGCATGGAGAGGATGGGCAGCAGGTTTGCGGTGATCTTCTGGTAGTGCTCGCGGTTGTGCTGAAACGTGCGGATCTGTGCGTCGATGACTTTCGAGTGAGACGATTCAGGGACGTGTTGAAGGTAGTACGACACCAGCGCAAGCAGATCCGGTGTCGCACGATCCGAGGTTCGGCGCATGTCTCCGCGGCGTGCCGATTCGAGAACCCGGCGGAACTCCGGTGTGTCTTGCCACGAGGCTCCCAGCAGGGAATCGAAAAAGCGGCGCAACGTTTGCTCGAGAATTGGCTCAATACCGCCTTCGATGTATCGCGCGATCGTCATCAGGTTGGGACGGACTTCCAGCTCGACGCAGCCTTGAACAACTACGTTGACTGCATCCCAACCGAAGGCCGTGAAGGCACCCGCGGTATCCGGCGGCATCACCGACTGTATCCGCGATGCGAGTTCAGTCGGCTTTTGCCAGTTGTACATGGGATCCAGACGTATTCCGACCTCCGGGAATGCAGGATGAAACTCCATGAACGTGTCTGTCTCTCGAAACCGCTTGCAGGCGCTCTCGACTACTCGTTTCATCCGTTTGCTGTTCTTCGGATCGATGATGATGACCACATCGCCACGACGAACCGCCTGCGTGATCAGCCCCGTCAGGGCGACGCCCTTGCCGGATTGCGTCGTGCCAACCAGGAGCGTTCCGCCCTCGAAGTTCTGGAGGGGGCGGGATAGCGGACCTTCCATCGGCTCAAGGCCGTGAATGAACGGCAAGCCGATTTCGGTGTCCGGTTGCGCCGGTCCCGAGATCCCGAGAATCCTGCGCCAGAACGCACCGATCATCTGTTTGCGGAAATCGACCTTGGCCAGGTCGTACAGGCGCTGTGTGTGCACCGGCGTCCACTCAAAGCCGCGCCCGAGGAACACCTCGGTGTGCGGCCCAAGCTGCATCAGGTAACGATCCAAGGTGGCAACTTCCATGGCGCGCCCGCTGAGGGAGGCTTTGAGGCGGAGGATCCACAAGGCCTGGTATGCCCTCAGCAAGCCGACTGCAAACGCGAAACCACCAATGGCGAGCAGGAAAGACTTCGCGGCAGTCGACGCAACAGGGTAGGCGGCAAACCCAAGCCCGGCAACGATCCACGCCAGAGCTGCATAGACTTCGAACGTCGGTCGCCAAGGCATTTCAAATCGTCGGACGAGCATCTACTGTTCCTTCGAAATCGCGAGGGAGAGCCCGAGAACGAAGTCCGGATGAATCAACACACCGGTCACGTTCTCGCCGTGGAACTCCTCAACCACCGTCTTGGACTTGGTCGCAGCCGACACAATGAGCATGCCCGTGTCGGCCAATGCGCGAACGGCTATCCCCGTCTCCAGCTGCAGGGCCTTGAATGATGCGAGCGGCACGAACAAGCCCTTGGCGCAGGTCCGCGCGAGGACCGGATTGCTGCGCTGGTTCATCGTTGCGGCGATCGACTGAAGGGCTGCCTTGACCGGCGGAATGAGGGCAGGCGGCGCCTTTATCGCAATCTCCGGCAACGACGCAATCTGCTCCATCTCGCCGTCATTGCTCTGGTCGCTCACCTTCTGCACAAGAGTGAGTACGCGTTCATTCCGTTCCGGACCGGAATCGGATCCCGGCTTCGGACCGACTGGTTGTGACGCAGGTTCACCCGACTCGAGCGCGAGCACCTGTTGCGCACTTTCCCCGGCGGCCGATGCCCCGCGGCCCCGTCCAGACGTTCGAGACCCCTCCTCGACAGGGCGCTCAGGACGCGACGGCGCGATCAAGGAGGTTTCTACGGGCTCGGGCTGATCCGGCATGAACGCGAACAACAATTCAGGCGAGCTCACCCGGACCGCCGCATACGGGCGCTGCCCCCCACCTGGGTAGATATCGACAGTCGCGTTCGTCTCCGAGGCGGGGATCACAACCCCCGCAGCGACCAGGATCTCGAGTACCGTCTCTGGCGACCTTGGTATTCCTGGTACCTGATCCGATTCAAGCAGATGCGCGATGTCGGTAGCGGCGTTGGGCCAGATCAGGAACAGTCCTTCCCGCGAAAACCAGACCCGGGACTTCTCGCGATTCGGGCGCCACGACTCGTTCTCCGCCACGAGTCGGCGCATCGCGTCCAACAAGTAACGCTCCAGATGGGCGCCGAGCATTGGTCTGCCATATCGGTCGGCACTGGTCTTGAGCTCGCGATCGATGACAAGCGCCACTGCACGACGAACGACGTGATCGAGCGCGCTGTGCTCGCGCTGCGACGGAAGCCCGCAGATGCACCCCATCATCTGCGGGACGATCGTTGCATTCCCGTGCGCAAGGAACTGCAGCGCGTCACGAGAGATTATGTGCGGCACGGCGAATACCCCCAGGCTGCGCATCTCTCCTGCGCCGGGTATCCATTTGAGGTAATACCGCGAAATGCGGTTTCGCTCAGCCCACGCGGCCAACCCTTCAACGTAGGAAGGCCACTCATTGCCGGCTTCATCGGTGACGACCAGATGACTGAGTGTCCGATGCACCTCGTGGCAAAGGCCGGCAATGAACGTGGCGCGCCGCCAGCGAGGTTCAAGTTCGCGTCGGGTGCGGATGGTCGCTCCACCCGAGAAGATCTGCGAATCCGTCGACTGCAGCGCATAAAACCCCACCTCAACCCCCAGCCGGAACAATCCACCCGGACGGCAAAAGTAGTTGTCTGCGGTCGCCGGCAGGAGGTGCACGAACTGCGCATAGGCACGCAACAGCGGAAGAATCTCGTTCGAAAACGCGCCCGAATCCGCCCCGTACGCCAGTTTGATGCGCGCGACCATGTCGGCATTGTGATCAAGGATCTCGTCCACCGGCACCGACGGGATCCCGGGGTCGACAGATGGGTACTGGCCCAGACCCGGGTCGCGTGACACGGCGGGCTCCACCCGAGGGCGTTCGCTTCCCGAATCCGCCCTAGAAAACAGATCTCGCCACCGCAACATGTGAATTGGTCCTGACGAATCGCTTCAACGATTCTCGGACGCCGCGGGCACACCGTCGACCCGGAAACCTCGCGATTATTGCCCTGTTTCCGGAAGATCCAGGGGGCTACTGTGCCGGTGCCGAAGATCGTGACTCCGACGACTCGCTTCGGGAGGTGCGTCGCGGTTCGAAGTGAGCCCGCAAACGAGAGTCCAGGTGGTACCTGCCAATGAATCTGCAGAACACGCAACCGTCTTCTGCCTGAGGTGCGCCGTACTGGACCAGATGACGGCAGCCGCAGGTTGGGCAGGTCGCCAATGATAGGAGCTTCTCTTTGAACCCGGGATACGTACCGGGCTCGAGTTGGGCCATAAGGAAGAAAGCTCGATCGAATGTGATCAATGCGCCGTTTGGGAGGTGATCCCTCAAGCCCTCATAGGCCTCGATCAATGCCTCGGCCACCGGATACCCACTATCCCGATTCCTTTGATAGAGGGACGCCAGAATCGACGCTTCCACCCGCTCCAGAAGAGTGGCGGTGTGGTACCACTCGTTTGCACAGGGTAGGCGTCCCGTACGGAGCCGCTCGGAGTCAATCAGCCCGTTTACAACCGAATGCGGCAAGCCTGTCAGCAACTCGATGGTTTTGGGCCGCGGGTTGAACGGTGACATTCTTTGTACCAGAACGAGGCGATCCAGTCGCGCCTGGACCGAACTTCTTAGAGCCATTTCGAGCGCTTCCCGAAGGATCAGCGTGGCGAGACGGCGAACAACGCACCAGCCAGCTGAGGAGGCGCAGCGAGCACTCTCCCAAGATTCGGGCGGATGTTGAAAACCGGTTCACCGCCGGTGTTGGAAGCAGCCGCGACCAATCGCTCCGGCGCGAGGAGGGGACGCATCTCCTCGAGCGATTCATTCGTGATACCGAAAACGGAACACGCCTTGAGGGGGTCCTGTTGCGCGATTTCCCTGAGCAGGCTGAGAACAAGCAGATTGGTATAGGCAACCGAATCCAGGTTTACTTGGAGGCTCATCGTTGACTCCCTGTAGGCCCTTTCGGGCAGCGTAAGCGCGTCAGAGTCCCGCCTCACGGCAGCGAGGGCTGTGCGCAAAGCCCTCGAAATTGCTCGACCATGTGAACAATTTATTCACACGATGCCGATCCGTCAATCTAAATTGCTCTAGTTTTCTAGGATTTTTGTCGCGCCAAACTAGCAGTTTCGCTAGTTTTCTACAGTTCTTACCCGGTTCAGGTATCCATAGCCAAAGGAAGCGGGTAGCATGTCGCGGACCGCTGGAAAGCGGAGGGCATTCCCCACACTTCGAAACACTGGACGGCGCTTCGATTGCCCGTATGAAGAAACGGCCCGAGAAAGCAATTCAAACCAACATCCCACCTGACTCGAAGGGCGAACCCACCACAAAGGAACGCTTCGCTCTTGCACGCGCCCAGGTGAAGCGAACTCTTGTACCTGGGTTCCGTGACAGGCTTCTATCGACGGTGCGGCAACTGACCGATGTTCGCGGGCCCGAAGTCGACGCTGCCGCGATCGCGAGGTATTTCGCGCTGATCACCGGCACCGCACCTGCCACGGCGCGCCGCTGGCTGGACGAAAGCGATCCCGGCCTACCCGATCTCGCTTCCTTTTCCTCCTTGTGCCGGTTCACTCACGCCGACCCGTCCTGGCTGCTCGGACTAGGGGAAGCTCCGTTGCAGAACGAATCGGAATGGATGAGTCTGTTGACGCGAGACATCGCCCAGACCGCAGGCGCGCTGTCCGGGGTTCGCGTCACTGGCGACGAGATGGAGCCAGAAATCAAGGCGGGAGACTGGGTGCTCGTCGACACGACGAACCGGGCATGGGGTCAAAACGGTATGTTCGTGATCGAGTACCAAGGGGTTCGCTCTCTGCGGACAATCGATCCGAAATTCGGTGCCGGATTCGTCCTCTCCTGCAAGAACAAGGCTTACGGAGAGACGCTCATCGCCGGGGCGGACGACGCCGCGAAGATTGGATTGCAGTTGGTTGGTCGCGCCATGGCGCATATCGGCTTCAACCGGACGTAGATGCCGACCCGACTCGGATTGGCGTCGCGTCCCACCGTGTCTGCACTAGCGTTTTTGCTAATCGCCCGCCGCCCACTCGTCTAAAGTTAGTTAGTTTTGCCAGTTGTCAGAGTCGTCGCCGGATTGGACACTTAGTGCCCATGAACCGGGCACTCCAAATCACTCCTGCAGAGATCCCTTCGGCAACCCGAAGAGTCGACCGCAGAGGCTCCGACCCGCGGCTTGGCCGCCCGCATCGCGATCCTTCAAACGGACCTCCGCCTTGCCAGCCGAACCTGATCCGACAGTTGCCGCTCCCGCTTCTCCGGAACAAGACAATCAGTGGTGACGTTCGACGGGCGCTTGGCGTCACGGTTCACCTCGACTTCCATAGACCCGTTTCCCAAACGGTCGTCGATCGAGCCATGGACGCGACGGCATTCGGTGTCCGTTCTACGGAAATCGCGGCCGCCGCGCTTGTGGATAGGGGCCGATCCGTCCTTGCAATGCTGCCACGCTGGTTTCCACTGGACGAAATGCGGTCGTTCGGGAACGGTGACGAAGAGGGTATCTGCTCGGCACAAAACATGTCCGAACTGGAGTCGAACGCGCTCAGATGGGCAAGGAAGATCGATACGCCGTTGAAGCGGGTATCGTCACACGCCTATTGTTTGATTGGGCTATGTGAAGATCTCGACGGCGACACCGCGCACGCAGTCAGCGAGGATACGTTCGGCGTGCTTGCCGAACTCGTCCAAACGAGAATGCGGCAAGCAACCGGGTGGCAAGCGCGAGTCGAAATCGGAGGCTGCGGTTCATTGCGCACGACCGTGAAGGAGGGAGTCTTCCGGCTTCGGCTGGAAAGACTGGGAGATTCTCTCCGATTGCACGCAAATGCGCGAGGCTCTACGCCAAGCGTACAGATTGAAACCAGCCTTTGTGGGCACGCCGCAATCGTCAGACTGCCTGGCTCAGAGGTCTCCGGCGAAGTCGCCTACAAGATCGAGGGGCCGGACGGCACGACGCCAGACGTCACGGAGTCGGCGGTTGTGGCGTATATCGTCGATTCACTTAAGACGAATCCCGTTGTACTACCCACCATAGGCAGAGGTGCGCGCTTGGCCATGTTTGGTGCCAACGAGCACGACGAACACCCTTTGATGATTCGCCTGTAAATCCGGTTCAGCTTCAAACGAACACGGCCCGCCGTAGCGGGCCGTGTTCCGAATGGGTTGTCGAACATCAAGCCGACCGAGCCCACCTTCCTTCCGGCAGTTGCTTTACATCGTATCCGTCAGATCTCGGATAGCGCGCCTTGACGATCCTGCGAACACCGGCAACGGTACTCGCAAACACGAGGCATGTGACCATGGATGCCGGCCGACGTACCGTACCCCATAGACGGAAGGTGCACTCGAATCGCACTCGGTCCGGTTCGATGGTCCTGTCACGCAGTTCTTGCATTCAACACCTCTTCAGACAGGGAAAAGAACCCCGGCACCGTACGGTGCCGGGGAGCCGCGGCCTTGCGGCCCGTTTGCTGCGCCACGTCGATCAGGCCGCAGCAACTTCCTTCCATTCGACCGGGCTGAGGTCGATCAGCTTGCCGCCGAGTTCCTCGAATTGCGTCGACCGGTCGTAGTCGTCGATCTCCTGGCTGAAGTGCGTGACGGCATTTACGAGACCGTAGGCACTCAGATCCGCGTCTTCGATCAGATGACGCAGCACACCGGAACGCTCCACATCGTTGAGACCATACTTGTTGGCCAACACCGTGACCGCTTTGACGGGATCCCCGGACAACTTGATGCCCATGGTTGCCTGCATCCGATCGGTGATCATCGCGAACGTGGCTTCGGACACCGCGACTTGCACCATGTCCCGCACCTTGAGAAAGAAGGCGTGATCGTCGGCTTGCAGCGTGTCGTCCTTGAAGTACGCCACGGCATCGCCGCTCGCATCGTGAATCCGGCCGATGTGCGTCTTGCGCATGGTGCGATCTGGAACAATCAACCCATTGCGACATACCAGACGGTAGACCAGAGGCTGCACAGACAGCGTCCCGCATCCCACCTCGGAGTTCGACACCACGACTCCGGCCTGCACGAAATCGCCAGGGGCAATCTCACGCTCTACCTTCGGCGAGATGACCTTCAGATACATCCGCGTTTCGGTGAGTTGCACGGATTCGAAACGCGCGCCGGGAAGCTGCTTCAGCACGGGAATCACATGCGACGCGAGGTCATAGTTGTCGAGGCGACGATAGCGGTCCGAGAGAACCGCGCGAACCTTGCCGTCCAGAGTACGGACCAGGCGATTCTCCGACTCGCTGCCCAACCAGGTGTTGACGTTCTGGTCGAGGAGGGCCGGGTGGGAATCGCGCATCCGCTCGAAGTAGGCGAACGGAATTCCGAGTTTCTCGGCGAGTTGGCGCCGCGCAATGTCCGTCGTATCGTAGGTCGTCGGCCCCTCCCGTTCCTGGATTCGGAGCCTGCAGGTGCCGTTCTCCGTCTCCGAGGTAACGAGCGAGGAGGGCACGATCATGTCCTTCTTGGTCTCGAGCTGCCGTTCGAGTTCCTTGGCAAGGTCAACGAGAGAAGTTCCGCTTTTCATACTTGTATCTCCAAAGAGAAAAGCGGGGACGAGTCTCCCCTGCGCGGGGAAAAACATCCCCGCGGGCACGAGAGAAATGGCTGTCTGATCAGCCGGACTTGGCGCGACGAAGCGCGCATTGCTTAAGGGCTACCTTTCGAACGAACGTCGTTCCTGGTTTGGCAGCTACCAGTTGAAACCGTTTCGATGGGGGCTTGGTCGAACACCCATTGAAAAGGCGGGGCGCGAACTTCGCGCCCCTCCAGGTCAAGCCACTTTCAACTTTCTGGCACAACGTCTGCGCCAGACATC
Organism: Fimbriimonadaceae bacterium; assembly: GCA_019694835.1. The sequence continues at coordinate 21,418 of JAIBBE010000051.1, forward strand.
TTCCCAGTCTTCGCCAGTCCTTGGGGGAATGAACACGCCGACCTCAATCGCGTAGCCGCGCCTGCGTTCCTCCTTCTTGACCCGGCGAGCGAGTGCATAAGCAGAGGCCTCGCCATCGAACTGTCCATCCGAGTCGTTGTCGCCGTAGATGCGCAACTTCCGCACGGACTCCGGGATCCAGAGCTTCTCCATGTTCCCGCAACTGAGTGTCGGCCACACGGGGAGTCCGGTTGCAAGGTGAAGCGCGATCGATTTCTCGACGCCTTCGGCCACTGCCAGTTCGTCCCGAACCGGAAACAACCTCACCGCCGCGCCGTTGATGCCAGCGCTCAGCAGCTTCTTCACGTCAGGCACGGGGGCCTTCTTGCCCTCATGCAGATAGGTTCGATGCAGCGTCACAGCGACGCCGTCCGGACCTTGCACGCAAGCGAGCATCGCCGGATACGCGCCTACCTTCTTGGATCTTCCTCCTTCCTGTTTCTCGAAATACCCGAGCGCCGGATGAAAGCGAATCGTGCTCGGGTACTTCTCCATGTGGAGCCCACGACCGGTCAGGTAGCGGTCCACTTCATCACCCGCGGATACCGGCAGTGCTTCGTCCCAGATGCGCCTGGCGAGCAAGCGCATCTTCTCGCTGCTCGGTGCAGCCATGGCCGGTTCGGCCAATGACGTACCCACCACGCATTCCACATCGCGCAACACCACCATGAATTCCTTCTGCAGAACCATCTCGGCGAGTTTGAACCCGTCGCCTGGTCCACATCCACGGCAATGGTAATCACCGTGGCGAAACTTGTCGGTGTACTGAAACCGGTCGGTTCCGCCGCATCCGGGGCAGGGCTGATTGCGCTTGTTCAACAGCTTCGCATCCACGCCGATCTGCTCGAGGATGGCTGTCCAGTGTCCTTCTGCTCTTGCCTTCACTGCGTTGAGGCGGGCTTGGAATTCCTGACTCATCACATCACCCCCTTCAACCACAGCTACCGATTGAACCGCAATCAGAACAACGCTCGCAGCCGTCGACCTTGAAAACCGCGAATTCGCCGCACTCGCTGCAACGCGAGCCGGCGATTCGCCCGGCGATCGGCGTTCCCACAGTTGCGCCACCCGTACTCCGGTTCAGCGATCCGCCCCCTGCCTGCCCATGTTCATCAAGCAACCCCAGCACCTTGTAGCGATGGAGAATGAGGTGAGCAACGTAGGCAACCGTGGACGAGTAGTGCGCCTGCTTGTGATTGCCGGGCGTCCAGTGCATGAAATCCAGCTCGGCTTCGCTGTAGTTCAACAATTTGCGAAGCTTCAAGCCGATCCAGGCCGGATCGTGCACCCACATATCGACGCTCAACAGCTTGCACAGTCCATCCAGCGCTTTCGGGTAGACCCCGGACAGCCAAACGCTGAAGGGACGGACCGTGCCGTCTGGCAACTGCAACTCCTTAAGCCCGACGACGAAGTCATCGCCGGCCCTGTCGTTCCTGACGTCCCACGTCCAGGACAGCGTTCCTTCCCCTTTGGACTTCGGCTCCTTGCGGAACAACAACGAATCCATCAGGGGAGTCGGCACACCGCCTTGGGTTGAAAACGCACAGAGCTGCTCGCAGCGGTACTGCACGAGACTCGCAAAGTAGGGAACCACACCTTCAAACCGGCTCATCTGGCCGTCAGGAAATGGTGCGTCGAACCTCGCGTCCGCTGCCTTCAGCAACTTCTCCAGCTTGAACTTCAACCAGGCCACGTCATTCGCACGCATGTCCATCGACAACGTCTTTGCGACGGCGCCAAGGCCACGAGGCTGATCCACACCATTGACCCACGCCTCGAACGGCATGCCCAGGTCATTCTGGCCGACGAACAGTCCCGCATCGATGATGCCCGGGACGTCCATCATGAACGTCCACGCCATGTTGCCCAGCGGAAACACCGGGCGCGACGGATATTGCAGGGCCGACACCACATCGGGCACCGCATCAAGGCGAATGCGACGATCTGGATCCTCCTGCTCACGCAAGCTCCCGACCGCCGCCGAATGCTCAGGCACGACGCTCAACACCGCTCCGAGCGTGCTGTTCGGGCGATAGGTTGCAATACCCTTCAACCCAGCCTTCCACGCGTCGAGGTACAGCATCTCGAACTGGTCGTAGGAATAATCGGCCGGCACGTTGACCGTCTTGCTGATCGACGTGTCGATGTATGGCGCAACAGCAGCCACCATGTCCTTGTGAGCCGCGGCAGACAACTCCAACGCGGTCACGAAGTACGGTGGCAACGCACCATCGGGCTCCGGTTCGACCTTTCCCGTTGACACAAGGTGACGATACAGCCGCCACGCATGATCCTCCACCTGATACTCCTTGATACTCCCATCGGCCATTCGCTTCCGACGCGAATAGGTCCAGGCGAATGCCGGCTCGATTCCGTTGGAAGCATTGTCAGCAAACGCCAGCGAAATAGTTCCCGTCGGCGCAACCGACAGAAGATGCGAGTTGCGTATCCCGTGGCGACCGATGAGTTGCTTGGTCGATTTGGGCAGGCGCGCGGCGAAGTGCTCCCCATTCAGGAAGCGCTCCGCTTCGAACATCGGAAACGGCCCCTTCTCGCACGCCAATTCGACCGAGGCCAAATAGGCAAGGTCACGCATCGTCACAGCCAAGTGGCCTGCAAAGGTCCGTGCTTCCAGCGAGTCGTACCGGAGCCTCAGCATCACCAGCGCATCCCCGAGCCCGAGAAATCCGAGCCCGATACGTCGCTTCGCCATTGCCTCGGATTTCTGCTTCGCCAACGGCCAGCGAGTGACGTCAAGGACGTTGTCCAGCATACGGACGCCGACGCGCACGGCTTCTTCGAAGGACGAGAAATCGAATCGCGCTTCCTTTGTAAAGGGTTCTCGAACGAACCGCGTCAGGTTGATCGAGCCCAAATCGCAGCAACCATAGGGCGGCAACGGTTCTTCCGCACACGGATTCGTCGCTTCAATCGTCTCGCAGTAGTGGAGATTGTTGTCGCGATTGATCCGGTCGAGGAACAGGATGCCGGGTTCCGCGTGATCGTACGTCGACCGCATGATCTGGTCCCATAGCGCACGGGCCGAGACCACCTTGTACACCCAGCGTCCATCAGGTCCCTGATGTGCCCCAGCTGCAATCAGCTCATCGCAGGGCTCGGCACTGTGAGCGAGCGCAAACGACCCGTTGGCTTCGACAGCATCCATGAAGGCGTCAGTCACTCCGACCGAGATGTTGAAATTGGTCAGGTCACCTTCGTCCTTCGCATGAATGAAGCTTTCGATGTCAGGATGGTCGCACCGCAATACCCCCATCTGTGCACCTCTTCGCGCACCGGCTGACTCGACCGTTTCACACGACCGATCGAACACCCGCATGTAGGAAACGGGACCCGAGGCACGCGACTGCGTGCTCTTCACCCGCGCCCCACTCGGTCGGATCGCCGAAAAATCGTATCCGACACCGCCGCCGCGGCGCATCGTCTCCGCGGCCTCTGCAAGCGCCGTGTAGATGGAGGGACGCCCTTCCGACTCCTCGGAGATCGAGTCGCCGATCGGCTGCACAAAGCAATTGATCAGGGTAGCGCTGAGCGGCGTTCCTGCCGCTGAACAGATCCGTCCCGCGGGCACAAACTCGCCACGGCTCATTACAGCGAAGAACCGCTGCTCCCAGACCTGCCGCTTCGGCAATTCCTCGACACTTGCCAGGGCGGCCGCCACTCGGCGACAGATCTGCGACGCATCCTGCTCCCGCGCTTTGGCGTACTTCTCGCGCAGCACCTCGTTCGAGATCTCCTGGGCCTCGGGGAGGTCCGGATTGCCGGCTGGCAGCACTTCACTTATGTCAAACATTTCCATGGTGTTACTCCAGAAAAGGTACCCAGCTGACACGGCTATCGCCCTTGATTGGCGTGCTCCAATGTCAAAGCTGGGCGAACAGCAGAAGCCATCGGCTTCCGCACCCTTGTACTTGGTGAGGACGTCAAGTCCGTCGCTCACACGGCCATCGAAGCCCTGATCGGTTACCGCATGACCAGCGTTTCGGTACGGCCGCAATCTCTTGGGCTGACTTTCCGGCCACAGCGCCGGCATCGGGTTTGTCAGCTACCCGAGAAACTTCTTTCCAGGTCGGGTGCGAAACGGACCCGACGTGGAAAGAAGCCTTTTCAGGCTTCCTTTCCTGGTTGAATCACTCCACCCCGGCGGCAAACAACTGGCCGTTTCTGAGCGCTTCCCCCACTTGGTGAAGATCAATGTCCTCAGGAGATACAACCTCCGTGTGGAGCGCCTCCCCGGCATTGCCCAGGCGGGCTACTTCCAGATGGCACTGCCCGACCGAAATCCGGTACTCGATCCGATCGGCGCCAGCAACGACGAAACGTCGCCCCGGCAGGCCGGACAACACCTCTGCCTCCTTCACGAGATGCGCCAGATCCGCGCTTGAGCGGACCACGGTGAGGCCACCGAACCAGGCGCGTCCAGACGACACGATGCCCATCATCGCTATGCCCTCCGCGTGATCTGACGAGGAGCAACAACGCAAGCGGACACCACCTTGATCCGCGGAATGCCGCGACGGACCAGTGCGGGCACCGCCGGGATTTCACATGACATACGTGCAGCCGAAGACTCGGCGGCAATCTCGAAATCCATTCGTCCGGCGATCCCGAAGAGAGCCAGGAGGGCCAGAAGAAGAATTGCTGTCTTGAGCATGACTATCCTTTCGAAGAATTCAGACTTACGAGGGCAGATCGAACAGTTGCGGGGTGGCAGACCCTTCTTCTCGCTTGACCTCCCTGTTCAGCCACTGCGGATCCGCCTCGAACCGCCGGACGGCGAATTCCGGGTTCTCAGTGATCATTCTGTGAACCCATGCCGGATACCTGGCAGCGGATTCGTGCATCCACTTGCGAACGAAACCTAGGATCGTGTCGCGCAGATCGTCCACCTCGAGATCCCCGATGTAGGGCAACTCGGAGTGAGGGCTGAGACAAACCGCCTTGACGCAGAAGTCAAACGAGAATGGGTAGTCGAGTCGCTCGGGGTCGGTGAAGATCCAGTTCAGGATCAGGATCTTCTCCATGAGAGGAGTAGCCGGCTCCGCCAGGCACTCGACGTTCTTCAGCAGCACCCAACAGAGTTTGACGATGTCCTCTTCCTGCCAGTCCGGCGGGAGTTCCTTGTCGTCCTCGATGTAAGCATTGAGCGCAAAGTCGTCGGCTTTCGACGGATCCGAACATCCAACCACCTTGTCCGGCTCGGGTTTGCGCTGGGAACACGCCGACGGCGGTGTCGTGGACTGAGGCGCAGTGGAAACAGCGCTAAGCATCATCACCTCCATGAAATTCGGAGGCAGACGCGTCCTATCGGAGGCGGATGCCCCCGAAGGGTTGACGTAGCCCCGTGCAGAACGCACGGGACATTGGGCTGGCAGGGAATGGCGAGACGATTCGCCGGAGATCGGGCCAGCTACCGATCGAAGAAAGCTTGCAGCGCGCGACCGGGTAGTCGCGCCTTGCAAACCTTCCAGGCGGCGGTAGCAATGGCAACAGGCGCCGCTATCGCGGGCTGTCTTGCACGGGGAGACTTGGCGCTTGCGCGCTGAAACTTGAGGGCTTGCCTGATGATCACGCAGGGCCAGCTGCTGCGGTTCGGGAAAAGTATCCCTGGAGCATTGCGCGTGTCAACAGGGATTGTGCAAATACACGCGCTAACCTCGAAAGCCCCACAAATTCGGCGGCATTTTCCCTACTCAGATCATCGCGGGGAGGGGAACATCCGGACACACAGTCACCTTCGGAGACACGGATATGGCAGACATCGTTCGCCTGGACAAGGGCAGAGTCAACGAACGCATCCTCGAACGAGAGGCGACGGCCGACTACAGACGAATGGAGCAGGCCTCGCTGAAGCGCCGTGTCGTGCTGCGTGGACCTGAATCAAAGCGGATGTTTGCCCGCTACTTCCACAGCATGCAACTCAACGTGTACTACTGTTCGGACATTGCTCGTCTCAGTCTGACATCGGAACAGGTCGAGAAGGTCGAGCAACACATCCGGGATGCAGTAGCGCAAGCTTCGAAAGAACTCGAAACGGCGATCGCTGGCGCACAACTGATCTACCAACAAGAAGGCATCGAAGATACCGCAACGTACGACACCGTCGCACTTGAACTCGAGGTCGGCATCACCTCAGCGATCGGCCGCCAGTACATCGGGCTTCTTGAGCAGTTCGACGCACTGATGCCGATGCTGAAGACCCTTGAGATTCTGGACATCATCAGTTCCACCGAACTGGACATCAAACGCTCCAACCTCAAGCGTCTGGTGTTCGGTCCGGCAAAAACCGCGCGACGGTTGGCCAACGATCTTCGCCGTCGTGCGAGCCAGGCAGCGAAGGCCGCCGACGAACAAAGGTCTTTGCCACCGCAGGATGCGCAGCCGCCGCTACAAGACGGCTCGCAGACAGATACTCCGCCAGTCGCGACAACTGCCGAAGCGGTCGTACGCGAACACAGTCCAGGCAATAGCTCAAATGAGCCGGCAGACGAGCAATCGGAAACTATCGTTGCAGGCGCAGAGTCGATTGCGTAGTGTGACGTTAAGGGACCGACGGGGTCACTGACCGGGTTACGCTGGTCCGCGACCGCTCATCCGCCGAAGGCCGTTGTGATGCAATTGACGCTGCACATGCAACATTCATCGCCGGGCATCGGCGACGGATCTTGAACATGACGGAGATCTGGCCGCTCCTGCATCGCTGAATAGTCGATTTTCACGCCTTCCGGCATCAAAGCCGCTGAAGGATCCAGGTTTGATTATGTGCTGAAAATTCCGATTATCAGAATTACCAGCTTTTGTTGTCTCGGTGCTTTTTACGTAGTCAGAAAAGTGCGACGGCGTAATTGTGGGTCACGAAACCCAGTCGCCCTTTCTCAACTCCCGACTTTCCGCGTTCGTCAGCCCGATTCCACTTTCTCGCCGCCTAGTCCTCGCGTGGCATCGCAAATACACATTTGCGCCTCATAGATTGTTCGGTTCCATTGTCCGATTTAGAGCGCGACGAATAGCACGAGACTTATGCATCTCCCAAGACTTCACGCCCCAGAACAACGCAAATGCAACGATGCATGCCCACTCGACAAAGAATATCCATGCGTAATGTCTACCGACACCCGCGGCTAGAGCCCACACAGTAAGCGGAAGTATTACCATTACCGAACCGCAAACGTAGTACACCCAACGGTATATACGCAGGCACTTGTCGTGATCCATTTGACTGCGCCCCTCTGCCGGCTGCAGATACGGAAGCGTGTCACGCGAGCGGCAGATCGCAACGTAACCGAGGCAGGCGAACAGCAGAACCGCGCAGGTGCCATGGGCAGAAAACCAAGAATTGGAAACGGGCCAATCCATCGGACACACCGCCACGCCGATCGCGAAGATCGCCGCGAGATTCAGGGCGTTGTTCTCTCCCACCGAAAATCCCTTGTAGAGGTAGAGGAACACGCCGATTGCGAACAGCCCGCCGACGAACCACACGCGCACTGGCGCAGATGACTCGAAACCACTCGCCCAGTAATAGGCGCTCAGCGAGTCCTGCAAATCGATACCGTAGAACTTGCCAATCAGATACATCGAAATCGGAAAGGCGAAGGACAACCCAGTCATCCCCCACCTCAAGCCGTTGTAGGTCGCATAGACGTGCTCTTCGATCCAATCCGGTTTCACCGCCCCTCCCTTGGCAAACAAGCGATTGGTCACGCGGCACGATTTGTCCCTCTCGCTCAGAGAGGCCCGATGCCGCTGCTATTTGTATGTGTATGCGATGAAAATTAGCAGGAACGCAATGAGGATTCCAAACTTGGCAATTGTGGCGAACTTGGCGAGTAGAAACCATCGCCGCGCAAATGAGGAGGGCCGCTCCGCAGTCACCCACAGCAGGCAGACGTTCTCGCACGCGTCAGCGAAGGCTGCCGCGGGCATGAGAAATGGAACGATCTGCCGAAGCCAGGCCGGCACGTCTACCAACCACGCGTCATTCGGCGCCGTCGATGCCAAGTATCCCCAGCTCCCGTAGCAGGCCAAAGCGACAAAGTCCACAAGCAACATGCGCGTGTGTGTGCTCCGTTGATCCGGCGTCCATCTGTCGAGAATGTCCTGCAGTCCTTCGATCGAAGTCGCGAACTGGACTGACAGGAACGACGGCTTGAAGCTGCGCATCCGGAACCACTGAAGCAAAAGCAGTACGAGACCAAGGACACCAGTCGTCCAGGTCATGGCACTTGAGAGCAGATCGTGATCGATGCCGATCCCCTATCTACGTTCCCACACGACCCAGAACCCGGCCGCTCGCCGAGGCGCCCGCCATCAGGCCGTTTCCAAGATGCCGCGCTTCTCGCTGACTGAGTGCACCCTGCAGGGTCCGCGTACGCCATTCGTCATCGCTTGCTCATCGTGCGTGGTGTCCCCTCAACTCGAAGGAACGTACTTACCAGACTCGCTGGCCCAATAGAGACTGCGGCATGCCTTCCACGTGCTCAGGCGGCGGCTAAGGAATACAGACCCAACCACACTGCAGGCGGGTTACGCCGCGCAGGCGCCCCGGGCCGCTCCGAAGCAGAAACTGGACACGATGACTAATTGTTCAAGAGGATTTCGTCTGGAGCGTTCAGGAACACTTTTGATCTGTCTTGGTTCCAATGCACGCGTACAGGACCGATCTTCCTGATATTCGATGGGTACGAATTGACAGATCCATTGAGGAATTTAACCCTAATCGAGGGATCCTGCGACTTGACGTCAAACGAAATGCTTTGCCCTATGCCGAGTTCGCTGGGTCCGGAGCGCAATGTTGAAGGTGACTTGACCACGCGTGTTTCCCTTAGCTTGAATTGCCCCGTCGTTTCGTAACAGTGGCCCTTCTCACCGCCATTGGTCGCAACCACGTAACAAACGCGCTCTTGACTCAATTCTCCGCTAACAGGTTTGAAGTAGGCATCTTGGTTGTATCTTCCGTCCGGCT
>JAIBBE010000189.1 GCA_019694835.1 Fimbriimonadaceae bacterium
CGGCAATGGTGGCTGTAGTTCAGTTGGTAGAGCACCAGGTTGTGATCCTGGCTGTCGCGGGTTCGAGTCCCGTCAGCCACCCCGATGCGGAGAGCCGCTCCTGACCTGTTCAGGGGCGGTTTTCTGCTTGGCCGAGTCGTTACGCCGAATCCCCGATGCGCTACCCGATGCGCTATCTGGTGCGCGTGCGCCCCGCCTTCCGCCCCGTCGCCGGCGCCGATGATGCCCCAGGCGTCAGGGTGGCGTCAGAGCGGGCCGATACGCGGCACGTCGAGGTACGCGGAGTGAGTAAGTTCGAGTAAGTACCGCATAAGTTCGACGAAGTACCGCACACCGGCCACTGCTCCGCCACCAAGCTGGCTGGGACGGGCTCGGTCAGAAGTCGTCGCCGCCATCATCGGTATCGATCGGCACCACGATCACCTCATCGGGACCGGGCGGTTCCTGTAGTTCGATCGTTTCCGGCTCGGAGTGGTCAAACCCGCTCACGTCATTGTCCCTAAGCCTCGCCCGGAGCTCGGGCCACGAGGACTGGGGCAATAGGGACTTCACCACGTCGATCACCCGGCCCATCTCCGCCAAGAACTTTGCATTTTGGGCATGAGGGTCGACGGCACCGATGGCCTTGTGGAGCTTCTCCGCCGCCTTGAGCCCCATCTCGGGGCTGACCTCGGTGTCGTCCTGTACCAGTCTCTCGAAGCCCTTCACCATCATCGCCTCCAGGTAGGCCAGCGGCGTGATCGCCGTGCCCACCCCGTTGACGAAGTCGATCTCACGCTCTGCGGCACGCCGCTCCAGGATGTCGCGGTACCTCGCCTTCGCGACGTTCTGGGCTGGGAAATGCTTGTTCGCGTGGTTGCGCACGCTGTCCAGGCTTATCTGGTGGCCGTTGGCGGCGAGCGCGCGGACGATCTGGGCGTAGGACGACCCAGTGGCCAGCATCTCGTTGACCTGGAGCATGACGGGCTCGTCGCGGCAGACGTGGCAACGGGGCTCCGGGAGGAAGGTAGTAGGGACCATAATTGTTGTGCTCCTTAATTCGGGTGGAGATGACACCTGTTGGTGCTCTCACCCGGGGTTCATGCCAACTCGGCGCAGACACAGGTCACTCGGCTCAAGAAGTGACCGAGATCACAGCTCGTCGCGGGCCCGGACAGCTCCACCTGCGCTCTTCGCGCCGACGTGGCCGCAGCGACCCGAACGAGTGCTGCTGGGCGAGTTCTCGGTCGGTTCCCGCGGAGCGTTCGCGACCACTAGGCCGAACCACGCCCGAATACAGGTCCGCGGAGCCAAAATGTGGCGCCTGTCATAGAGCGCACGCCGCCGGAGCGGTCGCTCCTGTCGGTATCCCAGGCAAGCCGTGGCGTCCGGGCGAAGCCGCAGGCCTCACTTCGTCACACCGGTCGACGGCGTTGACGAGTTGGGTGTAGGCGTCCGGGAAGTTTCCGGTGGGCCGGTCGCGCGCCGCGGTGAGGTCCTCGTCGACCTATTCCAGCTTGTAGCTCAGCAGCGCGACTGTCGAGTCTCGGGCGGCAGCCACCGACTCGGTGCCCGCGATGTCGGCGCCGTCGCGCGAGGAGTAGTCGTAGCGCAGGTAACCGGCCGCCCCACCCAGCAGCAGGGCCAGCACCGTCAGCACGACGAACGCCATCACGCGCGTCGGGCGGCTGCCCGCTTCGGGAGCCACCGGTGGCTAGCCTCGGTCTCGTCGGCTTCGGCGTCGTGGTCGCTGACCTCCATCGTGGGATCGATATCGCCAGCAACTCATCTTTGACATGGGGCCGACTGCCTATTCTCCGCGGGTACGCGGCTGAACCAGCCGGTCTACTTCTGGGGGTGTGCGTGGGAACGATCGGACGCCGGGTTGTGGGAACACCTTGGCCCTAAGTCCCTGGCGGTGCTGGAGCATCTCTTGATTGCCGTTGCCGACGTCATTTACCCCAGGGACGGCCCCATTAGTTCCGTTGCTAGCCGCACAGGGCCAGGCCGCGTTCAATCATCGGGCCGATATTGACTTTCACACCGGGGGCCTTGGGTTCATCTAGCCAGATGGGGTCAAAAGGAGGCCAGAGCTTGGCCGCCTTGGCTGCGCCGTTGAGGGCGTACATTTCCCGGTTGGCAACGACCGTCACTCGTTCTCCGCCGGCGCCCTTGGAACAAGACAGGGTGGCGGAGTCGAGGGTGAACGGCCATGGCCCCGTCCATGTTGCGCGCTCCACAAGGCCCGCCGGCTGGTTCGAGCCGCGTGCAGGTGCGCTGGGCCTGGCAGATGCGCCGCAGAGCGTGAGCCCCTGGTTAATCAGCGGTCCGGCATTGAGGTGGAACCCAGGCCTGTTTGGGTCGGGCACACCGATGGCGTCGGCATAGTCGGGCAGACTCAGCTGGGCGTTCGCCGCCGCATTCAGTGAGTACACGGATTCGCCGGCTGTGATGGTCACCAGGCCATCTCCCTGACAAGCGAGGACAGCTTCGGCGACGGTTAATGGCCACGGACCGTCGGCATATGTTTGGCGGCTGACGTATCCAGCAGGACGGTCCGGCGCGGACGCCGACTGGGAGTTCGACGAAGCGGCCGACGCTGCCGTTTTCGAGGGAGGTCTTGGCCTGTTCGTGAAGGTCTCAGGATCTGCGCTACACCCGACGGCGGCCAGCACTAGTGCGGCGAGAGCCGCGCCTGTTACACGGCGCATAGCTGATGCCTCCTCGTAAATCACGTGTTGCCGGGATCCTTTGGATGACACTTGGCGCCGTAGCCGAAACCCCGCGTGGGTTTCTTCATCTCGTGCGCAAAGACCGCAGTGGCTTATCGAGGCTAATTTGAGCCATTTTTGTTTGGCGGTCGCCACGTAGCCGTAGGGCTTCGCCTTCGTGGTGAGCTCAAGCCGGGTCAGCTCGACGGCGCCCACGGCATTGGGCCCCAACAGCTTGCTGCAGAGCAGGGCGAGGCTGAGCCATTTCCGATCGTCCCTAACGTCCGCACACCGGGCTAACGGCTCATACACACCGGAGCAGCCGCTCGCATAGTTCGGCTACGCAAGCACCTGCTAGCTGTGCCGAAGTTCTGCAAAGTGGTCCAATTTGGATTGAACGCTCTCGCCTTTTCCGTTTGGTTTCGCCTGCAAGTTAAGCGGTGGGTGTCGCAGTATTACTTGACGATTGGGGGCGCGGTGAGCTCAGACAGACGAGTACTACTTATAGCCTCGCTGGCGGTCGTAGCCATTTTTGTCGGCGCCGGTTGCGGCGGGACTGGTTCCAAGTCCGCTTCCAAGGGAGGCGATGACACCCGAAGTTCGTCCACGGGGTCGATATCAGGCAGTACAGAGGATTGGCTCCAAGCGCTCTGCCAGCCGGGCAAGTTCATGGACGGTATGCGATCCGATGGACCCTTTTCTGGCTCCATTGGAGGAGGCACTTGCATAGGTCCTGTCTCCGGGCGAGGGCCGGTCTACCTGACCCAATGGGACAGCAACTACAAGATGCGCAATGCCATGGCAATGATGCACATGTGCTATGCCTCGGCGATCGAGTCGAGTGGCACGATCGACACGTTCTCCGTAATTGGTCAAAATACGGCTGCGCTGCAACCGCTTTCGCAGTTCGGGTTCAGCACGAGCTGTTGACAGGTTTACTTCCGCGGAGACTTCAACATAGGAATCATCCAAGTTGGCCTTCACTTGGTTTAGGGGCGAGCTGGCAGTCACCCCCAAGGTTAAGGCCTAGCAGATCCCGCGGACTCCGCCCACGACTCTCCCGCATGAATCGGCACCACCGCCCGCGGCGGCCATGGGCGCCGTTTCGGCGGACTGGATTCGCGACCTGGGAACCTCTCGATCGTGAGAGGTGCCTGTCGGCCTGTCAGGACGAAGGGGTCTTGAACGTTAAATTCCCGTACTGGGGACAATAGTGTCCGACTGCCTGCGCAACGAAAATTGCGGCCCTGTTCGGCTTCAATTGCAATTGAGAGACAAGAGCGTCACGGATGGTATCGGGATCCGAACTCGCAAGACCGTCGCAAACCTGATGTGCGATGTTGATCATTGCCGTGGTATCACCTTCGACGCCATTTTTTTTCATGGCCGCAACGAAGTTGTCGTCGTTGCTGTCTGCATGGGCGAGACCTGCCGGGACCAGGCATACTGCGCCCGCTGCGGCCGCGACCAGAAACTTCTTCACCACGTTCTCCTTTCCTAAGGTGTAGAAGACAGTCTGCGGAGGTGACGGCCGACTACCGACGAATGTTTGGTGTGCAGACTTATTCCGCTTGCGTAGCAGGTTCATTAAACCCACAGCCGGAGTTCCTTCTCCACGTATTGAGGACAAGGCGGTCGCAGGCACAATCCAATTTGGACTGGTAGTAGACCCGGTTGGCTTAAAAGTACGAAACACGCTGGCGCACGATGCTGACCACGACTTAGCCGCGTCGTCGAAGTCGCTGGTGTTGGGCCACAAGCCTGGCCGCTTGAGCCCCCCAATACGGATGAGCGCCAGCGGAGTGGGTAACGCTCACGATCGACATCAACTCTTCAATGCTAGCCACCGCACCCGACAGGGAAATCGGCCCGTGACATCTCGAAGACAGGCCCGGGGGCCGGCGAACTGCGCAATTTCCAAGCTGGCAGCTTTCGGCGCTATGGGGGTCGCGGCGCCGGTAAAGCCGTTCCGCTCAAGAAATACACCTGCCTGCGGTGTTGGCTAGAGGCAAGCCGACCACTTTGGCGAAGTCGTTTGCTGACTTACTGCGGCCATGCCTTTAAAGATCCTGCCAGTCAGAACAGATGGGCAAGCAGAGTCAACCAGATTTGTTAGCCTTGCGCTCGGCCGGGGCTATAGGATTCATCATCAGGGAGGGAAGTCGATTTGAGGTGCCCAAGAGTGTCCGTGAACGTTCGACCTGGCCTGTGAGCTGCGAAGATGCGTCCTCCGTTGTCCACGGCTGTCCACCTCTGACGGCCTGACTTGTGACACCCTCGTGACACCCTGGCCCTACAGTTTCGAAGCGGATCGAGACGCCAGGATGATCGTAACGATTCTCTAAGCGACATGACCGCCTGCTGGCGTGACGTGCGGACAGCTCGGCATCATCGAGTCATGCCCTACTCCCTCGACGACCGGCTTGTGATCGGCGTAGCTTCGAGCGCTCTGTTTGATCTCTCTGAAAGCGGTGCTGTCTTCGATGAACAAGGCGAGACCGCCTATCGGGCGTACCAAGAAGAGAACTTAAACGACCCCTTGCGACCTGGCGTCGCATTTCAATTCGTGAAGCGGCTCCTCAAGCTGAACGATCTGTCGTCGTCGCCAGAGGACCCGCTCATAGAGGTCATGATCATGTCCCGAAACGATCCCGAGACGGGACTTCGAGTAATGAAGTCAATCCAGCATCACGGCTTGCCTATCACGCGGGCAATCTTTCGAGCTGGGCAGTCACCGTACAACTTCATTCCGGTGTTGAACATCGCGCTATACCTGTCGGCTGATGAAGACGCCGTGCGTTCCGCAGTGCAGGCGAACTACCCTGCCGGGTTAGTTGTCGTCTCGAATGCGGAGGACGATGGCACAGACGACCTACGCATCTCGTTCGACTTTGATGGCGTACTGGCTGACGACAGCGCGGAGCGGTTGTTTCAATCTGGCGGGTTGGAAGCGTTCCACGAGGGGGAGGCGGACCACGCCGGTGAGCCGCTGCCCGGAGGTCCTTTATTGCCCTTTCTTAGGTCCCTATCCCGTATTCAAGAGGCAGAGCGCAATCGTTCAGAAATAGCTGAGGGATACCGCAAGCGACTATTTGTTTCCGTGGTGACTGCGCGCAATGCCCCAGCGCACGAGCGTATGGTGCATTCGCTGAAGAAGTGGCAGGTAGCGGTGGATGATGCCCTCTTCCTCGGAGGAATCGAGAAGGGCAAAATAATGCAAGTACTCCAACCGCATATCTTCTTCGACGATCAAAAGGTTCATATAGAAGGAACGTCAAAGTTTGTCCCGTCCGTCCACGTGCCTTTCGGGGAGCTGAACTTACCTAAGGCGAGGTGACTCTTGGGTTGAGAGAAAGCCGATCGGCACGCCGGGTCGCTAGGTGCTTCGGTCCAAGAAATTGGGCGACCGCCCGGCCTTACGGGCGTGCCTCGTGACTTCTGCCTTGGCCCATCATCGCTTGCCACCTCTGTCTGCTCTGTTTCTCGGTCAGGATGCGCCAGACGGCGGTCCACGCGGCATCGGGGTCGCACTTGCACTCCCACCGCTCGGGGTTCTCGGTCGTCGGTGCAGGGTGGGGATGATGGCCTTCGTCGCGGTGACGCTGCGCCCATGCCTCCACGGTGTGGGGGCTGGGCGGTGGAGGGTCGAATATCCAGCCTTGCCGGGCAGTCATGGTGTCCTCTGCGACCGGTCAGGTTCGACGACTAGTGATCTACTCGGCATCATTTTCTCCCGTCTTGATCAGCGACTGCATAGCCACTGGCCCTGGCCTTCCCCGAAAAGCACCGTGCCGGGGTAGCGCGGTTGCCGTTCGCTCGCGTTCGGAGGCGTATGAGCGAATCTCTTGGCCTGGTCGAAGCATACCGTCGTGACATCGGACCCGGCGCAGCTCTCATCACCAAACTCAAACCACCCTCATCCGGCTCGCTGGAGCTGGACCGGAATCACAGGTTCGGTAGTGAACGAGAGGCCGCCACTTCTGCATCTTGGAGAGGCATAGGGCCAGAGGTGAAACCGCCGCCGATCATCACGGGACCAGTTGATGCTTGCGGTTGGGAACACATCCTTGCGCGTGATGGTTGTAGGCGTCACAACCGCTCACCGATTGAAGGAGAACTCACATGGCCGCGAGGAAAGATAACAGTGCTTACAAGGCTTGCTTGGCCGCCATGAATCCTAAGTACCGTCCGGTGACACCACGGCCAGCAGCTGGTGGGCGGAAACACCCGGGCTCTGCGGGTAGCCGGAGCAAGAAATTCTGACCGCCACACAGTTGGTTTAGTCCCGCTCGGGTATGGAAGCTGCTGGCCGACGCATAGTCGTTGACCAGCAGCTTCTTCATAGCTTGGCCCAAGAAATTGGGGCCAAATTGCCCTAGTGCGCCCAGCGTTCGGGCTTAATCTTTATATAGGACTACCACTTGAGACTGGAGGGAGCCAGGAAGTGGTCAAGAGGTATAGGCCAGTCGTATACAAGCCCCCAACAGCTGCGGAAAAGAAGAGGGGTGCCTACACGCCGAGGGTGAAAGTTTCGGTACCGCGTCCGAAGGCGTGGGGGCGAAAGCATCCAGGCACGGCCGGTAGCAGAAGCAAGCTTTTCTAAAACTGTCCGTAGGTGGTATGTCGGCCGCCTAAGTCGTTCGCGCGCGAAGAGATGCGTCCAAATTGGCTACCGCAACGCGGTTACTTGGCCACTTTACGCCCACTGCCAAGACGATGCATTGCAAACAGCCGCATACACTTTCGACCGCGTTGTGACAACGTCGTGACACCGGGGGTGGGAAGCGAACACGTTGTCCAGCATCCGCGCTGGCAGTAGTGGAGCCGATGACGGGAATCGAACCCGCGTGTTCAGCTTGGGAACCAACAGTGGTCCGTGTCTTTGTAATCGCCGCCGACGCGCCGCCCTGCTGATGGTCGCGGCAGCACTATTCGTAACACCCCTGTTGGTTGCTGTGCCGAGCGTGAGCGCAGACCAGGTCGAAACAAGTGCACTAGTCCTGAAAGTGGTGGACGGCGACACAGTCGATATACGTGACGATGTACGCGGACGGTTGCGGATACGACTGCTCGGCATCGACACACCGGAGACGAAGAAACCGGGCTACACGGTCGGGTGCTGGGGGCCAGAAGCTACCCAGTTCGCCAAGGACACACTCCTTGGCCAGCGGGTCGCTCTTGTCCTCGACCCTGCACAGGGGGTGTATGACCACTACGGGCGCACACTTGCCTACCTCGATAAGGCCGATGGCTGGGACTATTCCGAAGAGGCGGCACGAGCAGGAGTCGCTAAATCGTATGTCTACCAAGGGAAGCCAGTGGCTCGCTACACCGCGATCGCCGCTGCAGAGGAACAAGCCAAGGATGCTCAACGCGGGCTGTGGGGGCCTCCCTGCAATGGCAACACTCAATCAGTGCCCGATTAGCGCAACTTCGATGGACGGTGCGGACGCGACGAATCGTAATGTTCTTCCGTTTTCGCCAGATAATGTGCATACAACGGAATCGAACCGATTGGCAGACGGAGAAGTAATTGAACAGCTCACTGAGCAGCTTGCGTCTACGCAAACGGGAACTCTACGCGATCGCGGGGGCTATCGGCGGAGCGATCGGGGCGTCAGTCGCCGAGCTGGCACTCATTCTGGACACAAACCGATCGACTCGGATCGGCGGCATCGTTGGCACAGGATTATGGTCCGCCGCTTTCGCTAGCGTCCTGGGATCGGCACTCTTCTTAGCGAGCGAGTGGCATCAGCGTCGCGAGTTTAGTTCGGACCGTTGGGCGAAAGTCTTCTCCCTAGGTGCAATCGCCGGCTTCTTGTCCGGCGCTGGGGCGCAATACCTGTACAGCCTAGAAATCGGCTCCTTCGAACTCCGAAATTATGGCCTCCGCATCTTGGCGTGGGCCATCATGGGCGCGCTACTGGGCGCGATGCTCTCGAGATCAGTGCCCAACCTGGGCCTGATCCGAGGCACCAGCGCGGGAGTCCTCGGGGGGGCTATCGGATGCATGGGGTTTTTGTTGACGTCGATGTTCCTTCCGGGGTTCGCAGGCCGTGTCGTGGGCATCGCATTGCTCGGCCTAGCACTTGGTCTAGCAATGTACTTCGTCCAGAACATGTTCCAAGAGGCAAGTCTTGAGGTTGAGTGGGCACCCAATGAGTCGACACGCGTCGGACTAGGGGCGCAGCCGGTGGTCATTGGAGGAGGCGGAGAAGAACACATCTTCAAGAAGGGGCTTCCACCGTGCGTCTCCAGCATCGTTCTTAAAGATGGATTGATCGAACACGTCGAGACTTCCAATGGCAAACGAACTCCACTGCAGGATGGCAGCCGCCTGCGCATTGGTGGACTCAATATGGTTGTGCACGCAGTATCGGGCGCAGGTGGATCAGCGCCGAATAAAAGGCGGGACCTCATCGTCGCGACCTCGGTCGCGTGCGCCGTTCTCATTGGCGCGGTCGCGATCACTGTCACAGCTCGTGGCCACACGCTCGGAGCTAGTTCGGCCCAGGGCCCCGGCAAGATAACAACATTGGAGTCAGTGGGCGATTCCGCCAAGCTCGACACATCGTCTCCAATCACCGAGGTCAAGGTCCGGCTGGAATGGAAGGCAGCCGTCGATCTCGATCTAAGTGCGTACTACACCACGAAGGCCGGCGACACTGGAGCTGTCGACTACACCTATAAATCAGGGCCGAACATGCACTTAGATAACGATGCTGGCGTTGGCGATTTGGGTGGGCAAAACGAAGAGAATATCTCGATCACTTCCCTAGACAACTACAAGGAGATTTGGTTCGCGACCAAGATCTTCTCCAAGGGCGGAAGCTACAGCGATTACGACGGCCGCGTAACCGTCCAAACCAACAACGGCGACGTCATTCAAGTTCCCTTAACATCCAAAGAGGTTAAGCCGTATCTCGTCATCGCGAAATTGACAAACGGCCAGGACGGCCCAACTATAACCAATCTCAACGATGCCGTTGACTGCGAAGAGCTAACCAAGGTGCTCGGACGCGGAAACTGCGTGCCGATTCAGCCCAAGCAAGGCGTTCCCCGCTGAAGACCCAGGACGTCGAGCATGGCGAGCTCTGGGAGCGCCGGCCAGCGCCACCCCCTATTAAGACTCTGCCTTAAGCGAAAGGTACGCGCATTGTCTGAATTCGAAGGCGAGGCGATGAGTCGGCGCCGCCTACTCCAATTGACTGGTGGCGCAGGACTCGTCGCGATTGTCGAGGCCTGCGCCAGCCGCGCAACCCAACTGCCCGGCGCGGCTAGCACAAAATCCGACACTGCATCACCGAGGCCTTCCCAACCGCTCGTCAGCCAGGCTCCCACGCCTCCAGCTGCGAACGACGCTGCTGCCCCCTTGCCTGAGCTCGGCACAATGCTGTGCCGAGATTCCTGGGGAGCCCGACCCGCGCGCCCGGGCGGCCGAGTCCACACGATCAATCGGATGACCGTCCACCACACAGCGGTGGTACTTGGCGACAACCGCAACAGCCCAAGTCGGCTACGCCAGCACCAGCGCTACCACATGGACGTGAAGGGTTGGATCGACATTGCGTATCACGTGGGCGTCGACCGAGACGGGAACATCTTCGAGCTTCGCTCAACGAAGCTGGCTGGTGACACCGCAACGGATTATGATACAACTGGCCACTTCTTAGTCGTCTGCGAAGGTGATTTCGACCAGGAACCCCTGAGCGATGCTCAATTCGAAGGCGCTGCAATAGCCTTCGCTTGGGCCGCACAAAATTTCAATGTTCTACCAGATACTCTTGCGAGCCATCGCGAAGTAACCCCGACAACCTCTTGCCCTGGCGCAAATCTCGAGGCCAAGGTCGCCTCGGGAGATCTTCGCAATAGAGTCAGCGAGATTCTTGGTCTCGGACCGGTCAGCCTTCCGCTGATATGTGGGGCCGAGGCTGCGGAGACGGTCGCGCGGATAGAGGCCGGCCGCTAAGCCACTTGCGGCGTTACCGCCGACCAACTATGGAAGGCAAGAGCTAACAACTAATCTTTTCTGACGGATCACTGCTGTAGTCCAACCACCTGCCATAAGCGCTGCCGCCCGCGGCCACAACCGCTGCGCACACCTCGCCGCTGGTTCGACCCGCCACTTGATATATGGCGTAGATCGGGTCGCCCTCATCGTCCGCCTGTCTCAAAGAGGGACACGACATATCCGTCCTGAGGTATGAAGCTCCGGGGAACTTTGACAATGCGGCTGCGACTCCCTCCCGATAGCGACCGGGAGTTGTGACTGAACCGAGTATGACGATTCCTGTTCCGTCGCAGGCAGGTCGGCTCATTGGGACACTCAAACCTAGATCGCCTTGCGGCAACTCTGCGCCGCAGGAGATCCCCTTGTTGGGGTCCGAGGTTGAGTCAAGCCACTTGCCGTACGCATTTCGACCCGCCGCCGCGACCGCGGCGCAAACCTCGGCCTTCGACCTACCCGCGAATCGGAAGACGGCGTAGATCGGATCCCCCGCTGTAGTCGCTCGGCGCAGCGACGGGCATGAAATGTCCGTCCTCAAGTATGACGCCCCAGGAAACTCGTTCAGCAGACGACTGATATCTTCTCGGTAACGGCCGGGCGTGGTGGCAGACCCAAGGACCACAATGCCGGTGCCGTCACAAGACGGACGACTCAATTGAACCGGCAGGCCGAGATCGGGGTTGTCCGCACGGGGTATGGTCTGTTCCGCTGAGTTGGATCTAGATGAGTCGCTACTTGCGCCGATGCTCGGTACGGGATACTTGCTGGTGCTTTGAGATGACGATGTATTCGTCGGTCGGATGAGATTTGAGATAACCACTGACACGAGCACAACCAGAAGAAAGCCAATCGCTACGAGCGGCCAGGTCTTGCGTCTCGATGCTATGACTTGCGGCGCCGAAATGACGACCTGCGCCGGTCGCGCGCGCATTCCAGACCCAGCCGATGGTGCGTTCGTTACTGGCGGTGCAGCCGCCTTGTGCGGCGGAGGCGCCATGTTCTTTGGAGTGGAAGCAATGGCCTCGACTAGGGCAGAATCCCAGTCCTTTAGGGGCGGTCGCTGCTCAGGAGCGCTCGTGAGGGTATCAGCGATGACCCGGCTTAATGGTGCCGGCGTCGAGGACGGAATGCTGTTGGGATCTCGACCATCCTGGCCCCCAACCAACAGGCGCAGCGCCAATAGACCCAATTTGTAGCGGTCCGAATATACAGTCGCCTTCGGCTCGCCAGCCGGAACCTCCCAGCCTGGAGTTTCGACCTGGTGAGAAAGCGAGACGCCCCGAATGCGCATCGCGTCGCAGTCCACGAAATACACAGCCGGTTCGGGGTTTAGCGAGTACAAGAGATTTTTTGGCGAAATATCTCCAACACATACCCCACGCTCGTGTAGGAACGCCAGCGCTAATGCTCCTTGCTGAAGCAACTCATACCGCTGCCGATCTGAGATCACACTCGAGCCGAAGCGCGCCGCCAATACCTGTGGCTCATTGAGGAGATGCTGGAACTCCGCCTTTACCTCCGATGATCCCTTGACCGTGAGCAACTCCGTGAAGAACTCATCTGGAATAGTGGGCATCACGAAGCCAGTTATCTGACCGCTGTGCTCAACAACGGCACACGGCCACGAGGCTAGACTGATCAGCTTTGCTCCGTCGCGATACGGCAACGCCTCCAAGAACTCAGGCATTGCCTCCAATGCGGCAACATCCAAAGCCGCCAATGTCTTTGGCTTGTACTCCTTATAAACCATCGACTTGGCGAACGTCGTGCGCACCGACGGAATCCGATACACGACTCCTTGTCCACCTTGGCCCAATCTCTCCATCGATCCGAGCTGACTGCGCAAAATCCGTTGAGCCATAGGTCAATAGCCTCTATTGATTGGCACGATCATCCGTTCGGCCTAGCCATGCAGTCCGTGTGAAGCGGCCCCTCATGAAAATTGTCGAGGCCTGCACGGTCAAGGCAGGCCTTGGTGATGACTACCACTTGAATGGGACCGTGCCGGTTGTAGGCGCTCATGATTTGCTGAGGGTCCCAAACCGCACAATAGCCCTCGGGGAGCGCCAGTGAATGGCAACGTTCGTTGAGGGCATTCTTCCAGTCTGGCGGAAAACAACCCCTTTTGAGAGCGTACATCCCAGTGTCATCACCGGGCTGGACAACCCAAGTGTTCTCACCCCCGTCGCAGTCACCCGGGTCCTCCCAGTAGTTTCTCAGCCAAGAACCATCCCAATATGGCGGTGCCACGGATGGAGAGGCTTGGGCCCTTGAGCTCGGCGGCTGCGTCCGCGTCGTTGGTTGTCGGGTGGGGGTATCTGGGGTGACGACGGTGACGGTCGTTTCTGTAACGACCGCGGTCTTGACGGTGGTTGTGGGTGAGGAGGTGGTGTCACTCCCCTGACGCAACGCGACGATGACGATGGCTACCAGCGCTATCAGGGCTACGGGGACGAATAGCCAAGCCATTTTGCTGCCCGAGGACGCCGACGGTGCCGGCATCGACTGTTGTGGAAATGGTGCAGATGCCGGCGACGCCCACGGTGTCGACGGCGGCGGTGGCGGCGGGTGCGGAGACGACCGTGGTGGTGGTGGAGGCGGCGGGGGCGGTGGTGGAGGCGGAGGCGCTTGGCGCGGGGCAGTGGCGATAGCCGTGGCCAACGCGCGATCCCAGATCGCTAAGGGCGGACGCTGGTCAGGCCGCAACGAAAGTGTGCTGATGATGACCTGACGCAACTCAGCTGGAACCGACAAAGGCAGACGAGCCGGATCCTTGGCGTCTTGGCTACCAAGAATCAGACGCAACGCCAACAAGCCGAGCTTGTAACGATCGGAGTAGATCGTTGCCTTTTCCTCCCCGCCCGGGACACCCCATCCCGGCGTCTCCATCTGCTTGGACAGCGACACACCATTCACCCGCATGGAATCGCAATCCACGAAATACACTGCAGCACTGGGATCTAACGAGAACAAGAGATTCTTCGGAGAGATGTCGCCGACACAAACACCGCGCTCATGCAAGAACAACAAAGCCGAAGCAGCCTCACGCAACAACTCATACTTCTGACGCTCACTGATCAGTACACCACCGAAACGGGCCGCCAACACATGGGGATCGTTCAACAGATGTTGAAACTCCGCCATTACCTTCGACGGCACTGGCTTGTTCGATGTCCAAAAGTCAGTGAAGAACTCATCCGGAATAGCAGGCATGATGAAGCCAGACACCTGACCGGCGTCCTCAACGACCGCACACGGCCAGGCCGCCATACTGATGAGCTTCGCACCATCCCGATAAGCCAAGGATTCCAAAAACTCCGGCATCGCCTCGAGCGCATCAACCCTCAGAGATGCCAACACTCCGGGTTTGTATTCCTTATAGACCATCGACTTCGCGAAGGTCGTCCGAGCCGAGGGCGCCCGATACACGACTCCCTGACCACCCTGCCCAAGCTTCGTCAAGGGGGCCAGCTGCTGGCGAAGGATACTCTTTTTCACCTACAGACCAGTCCCCTAGTGCGCCTCTGGCGGTCCTGCATTCGCCCAAGTGCATCCAAGCAGGTCATTGGGGGCATCCAGCCACCTGCTCCTTGGCTTTAGCTACTCGCGACAGAGAAGCATCCACATCCGTTAGGTTCAATTCGCCTCCGTTAACGGCCTTCTCGAGACGGTCCAACACGGCGGGGACTTCAGAAGTGCTGACCCAGAGGGCAACGTCAGCGCCAGCTTGTAGCGCGCGCAACACCGCCTCGGCGACTCCGTATCGGTCAGTTATGGCCTTCATCGTCGAAAGGTCATCGGTATATATCGGACCATCAAAGGGCGGCCCCCCATAGCCGATACCGTTGCGAAGCAATGCCATTGCCGCCCTGCTAAGACTGGCTGGGTCCGTGCCCGTAAGCCCCGGAACCTGCATGTGACCTACCATGACGCCGACTGGAGCCTGCGATACGAGCGACCTGTAAGGCATCAGGTCATTCTCCTCGAGCTGGTCGAGCGGTGGTGTCACCACACCAGTCAAATGCGAGTCGCCCGAGGCGTTGCCGTGTCCGGGAAAGTGCTTAAGAACCGGTAGAATTCCAGCATCTCGCAAGCCCCGCGCATACGCGCCCGCATACGCCGTCACCAGGCCGGCTTCTGAACTGAATGAACGGTCTCCGATCACGGTGTCATCCGGCGCTGACGTCATATCGAGCACGGGAGCGAAGTCGACAGTTATTCCGAGTCCGCGCATTGCGCGACCACGATCAAGTGCTAACTGATATACCTGCTCGGCCGATTCGGTCCGAGCAAGAACACGTGCGGAGGGTGCCGGGCCTATAAGTGGGGCCAGTCGGTCGACGCGGCCGCCTTCTTCGTCAACGCTAACCGCCAGCGGCAATGGTCTTGACGATTCAGCCAACTCCGAGAGCACGCCGCTGCTGAGCATCGACAAGTCAGTCCAGCTCGCGATGAAGACCCCGCCGACGTGTGAGTTGCTAACAACATCGCGCAAGTCAGCCTCGTTCGTTACCCCGACCATGAGCAGCTGAGCCAACTTGTCCCGCAGCGGCAGTTGCGTTAGCTGCGCGGAATCGGGACAGCCTGGCAAACGGGGACTCGCGCCCGTAGCCGTCGTGATCGTTCGCGGAACCTCGGGCGACAGCGTCGAATGCTGTGTCACAGATGTGGGAGGTGACTGGTGATGCTTACGAACGAGTTCCAGGCCGACGATCGTTCCGCTGGCGACAACCACGAGAACTGCGCTGGTGGCCCAAATTGTACGAGTTCTCATAGCTATTTGGTAACCGTGCTGCCGTCGATCGGATGAGTAGTGCTGACTAGTTTGGCAAGACAGTGCCACGAGTCACGCCCGTGACTCGCGCACCACTGAAGGGCACCTTCGGGGGTCTCGAACGCCACAGGCGCCACCGTCACCCAGAAGTTCGGAGCGCTGAAGGTAGACCAGTCTCCCGACCACAGGAGCTTGGCGTCGTAACTCTGCTGAAGCGCGAGGTACTCCTGCAGTGTTCGGACGTTATCCCAGACAATGCCGTCATCAACGATCCCAGGGCGTTTCGAGCTCAACTGCGGTACCCACCTGTCGGCGAGATAGACACTGACATCAGAACGGTCGGCATCAGCGATCTGCCGCAAACGAGACTCTGCGGCCGCCTCCGGGTCGGCCGGCTGCGTCCGCGTCGTTGGTTGTCGGGTGGGGGTATCTGGGGTGACGACGGTGACGGTCGTTTCTGTAACGACCGCGGTCTTGACGGTGGTTGTGGGTGAGGAGGTGGTGTCACTCCCCTGACGCAACGCGACGATGACGATGGCTACCAGCGCTATCAGGGCTACGGGGACGAATAGCCAAGCCATTTTGCTGCCCGAGGACGCCGACGGTGCCGGCATCGACTGTTGTGGAAATGGTGCAGATGCCGGCGACGCCCACGGTGTCGACGGCGGCGGTGGCGGCGGGTGCGGAGACGACCGTGGTGGTGGTGGAGGCGGCGGGGGCGGTGGTGGAGGCGGAGGCGCTTGGCGCGGGGCAGTGGCGATAGCCGTGGCCAACGCGCGATCCCAGATCGCTAAGGGCGGACGCTGGTCAGGCCGCAACGAAAGTGTGCTGATGATGACCTGACGCAACTCAGCTGGAACCGACAAAGGCAGACGAGCCGGATCCTTGGCGTCTTGGCTACCAAGAATCAGACGCAACGCCAACAAGCCGAGCTTGTAACGATCGGAGTAGATCGTTGCCTTTTCCTCCCCGCCCGGGACACCCCATCCCGGCGTCTCCATCTGCTTGGACAGCGACACACCATTCACCCGCATGGAATCGCAATCCACGAAATACACTGCAGCACTGGGATCTAACGAGAACAAGAGATTCTTCGGAGAGATGTCGCCGACACAAACACCGCGCTCATGCAAGAACAACAAAGCCGAAGCAGCCTCACGCAACAACTCATACTTCTGACGCTCACTGATCAGTACACCACCGAAACGGGCCGCCAACACATGGGGATCGTTCAACAGATGTTGAAACTCCGCCATTACCTTCGACGGCACTGGCTTGTTCGATGTCCAAAAGTCAGTGAAGAACTCATCCGGAATAGCAGGCATGATGAAGCCAGACACCTGACCGGCGTCCTCAACGACCGCACACGGCCAGGCCGCCATACTGATGAGCTTCGCACCATCCCGATAAGCCAAGGATTCCAAAAACTCCGGCATCGCCTCGAGCGCATCAACCCTCAGAGATGCCAACACTCCGGGTTTGTATTCCTTATAGACCATCGACTTCGCGAAGGTCGTCCGAGCCGAGGGCGCCCGATACACGACTCCCTGACCACCCTGCCCAAGCTTCGTCAAGGGGGCCAGCTGAGCCCGCATTAGTCGTTGCGACACCGTTACCCGCTATCTTGAACGCGTGCTGAGAACATGATTGGCCCTTACCCAGCAGGGCCTTTGTGACCACGCGGTGCAATTGCGATCAGGGTTCGGTCATCGTCGAATGTTTCGCGACTGAAGTCTAGTGCGTGGGCGAACTCGATGAGTGATGGCGGCTCTGGCTGATTGAATAACTCCCTGAAGAGATTTCCGACCCCCCCAGATCCATTTCCAAGCGGGTCACCAAAGCCATCGGTGCCCAGCATTAACACATCTCCTGCCCTGAAGTCTGTCGTCACCGCATCCAATTGCGGGGGCACCTGCGGGAGGCCCACAACGGCCGAAGACGAAATGCCACCCTCCCCCACAGCCTTACCGCCAAGCACCTGCGTGAACTGACCATCTCGGAGCAACCAGGCGCCTGAGTCCCCCACACATACCAAGGACGCCTTCACCGTCTCAGCTGCGCTAGGCTCGATAACCGCACACAAGAGCGTCGTCGACAAGAACTGAAGGGCCATTTTCGGGTCGGGGCTATCGAGGCTGAACGTGACCCGTGCCTGCTCGGCAAGAGCCCAGGCAACTTCCTTGACCATTGTTAGCCAGTCGGTTTCTTCGGTTCTCAACGATAGATTCAAGTCAAGCCACCGCGCTGCTGCGCGCACTGCTGCAGTAGCTCCAACGTGGGACTGAGGTGATTGTGAAACACCATCTGCAACAAGCGCGATGACGCGTCCGTCGGTTAATTGGTGTACCGCAAAATCGTCTTGACGCGGTGCCCCATTGTATCGGTGAAAATGCCCGCGTAGCGAGGCGCCGCGGACCGTAACTCGCGCGGACGACCATCCATCGACAACGGTGTCGGGCCGGAAAGGAAAAGACCTGAACTCATCACCCGTCAGCTTCGGTTCGACATCTGGAGAAGCCGTTCCAATGACAAGTTGGGGAACGCGAACCGGCCCCACTACCTCCGCGACGGGAGGAGCAAACGTTGGCTGGCCAAGGTCCGATGGCGCCAAATCGTCCGGTTTCGATTGGGGCCACTCGTCCGCCGAAACCGGCACTCCCTCTACGTAGTTTTCGCCCGCAGATTCCTCAGCCGGCGGAGGAACTATGAGTGCTGTTAAGGACTCCTGGGTCGGCAGGGGCGTATTAGGTGCCGTCTCGTGATCGCTTTTGCTTTTGGCATCGACCGGAAAAATGTCGACCGCTAAGTCCGCCGTCTCCCGAAATTCCGGCGGATTCCCGGCATCTCGCCTCTTCTGATCTTCATTCGCGCCGAGTTCGCTGCGTCGACGCCGCCCACGGCCGCGGAAGGCGCTCATGATCTAGTTGACCGTCAGAGGATGTCCACAGCGAGGGAGAAACCCTCGGGCTTCTCCATCTGCAGCTCTGCAGCTCCAGAAGCCAATGCTTGCCCCGAGCTGATGACGGACTGTGTCAAAGAAGTGATGAACTCGGAAATCGCTTTGCCAGTGTCTGTTCCATGAGCCGCTTTGAACGCATACTCAGGCTTAGTCGCGATTTCTACGATGGTCGCTGCGTCGCTCTCTCCAATGCCGAAGGCGAGAATATTCGGACGAGCATGTTGCGCAAGTAAATTCGCCCTAGCGTTCTGCCAATCATCACCAGCGTTAGGCTGACCATCAGTCAAGAAGAATACACTCGGCCGGTTAACTGCATATCCCTGCGCCTTCAACGCAGGTACGTCAGCTGCAATTCTGCGAACCAGTTCATTGAACGCGGCTGCGTATGACGTCATCCCTGCTGCCTGCAATGTCGGCATTGCCGGCAGTGATCGGAGATCGGCGGGTTCGAGGTATGTCCGAGCGTTATCTGAAAAGCCAATGACCGAGAAGCGAACCTTCGCCGCAGCGAACGACTCCTTCTGAAGGGCGTCCTGAAGTGACATCAAGCCGTTGTTGAGCTCATCGATGTTTCTCGACATCGACCCAGACTCATCTGCCACGAAATACACCGGAAGAATCGTTCCCTGCGGCTCCACCCCTGGCCTCCAACTTTCCAGATTGACGTGTGCGACAAACCAGCGCCGCGGTATCACTGCCCGGGCACCTACTTGTCGGAGATTAGCAGTTGCGGAATGATCCAGCAGCGTTATCGCCTGCCCGCCCTGGGCAGACGATGATGCCGGGTACCGGGCCTGGACCCGGTTCTTTGCGAGCGCTCCCTGGTCCGCCTGATCGCTATATATTTCGTCGAGGACCGACTCTTGGGGGCGCGATGGAAGATCTATTTGCGAGGCTGCGTAGCAATCAGCTTCTGCTCAATGTCGTTGCGGGGACGCTTGGCGGCGCCGTGGGCGCCGGGTTTGCGGAGGTAGTTAACTACCTGACCCCCGAGTATGTGGACAAATTCGAGCTTGTGGTGTTCACGGCGACGTGGTTCGCCTTGCTTACGAGCATCATTGCTGCTTCGCTTTTCGCGGCCGGCGTCTGGCACCAGCGTCGCGACCTACGCCCACAGACTGTGCTCAAGGCATTGATCGGGGGCGCCGTCGCCGGATTCATCGCGGGCGGCATCGCGCAGTGGCTCTACCAGCAAGACATCGGATCAGTGCGATTCCAAAATTACGTTCTACGGACTTTCTGCTGGGGACTCGCGGGTGCCCTAATCGGTGCGATTCTGTCTCGCACCGTTCCGAACCTGAGTCCAAAACGTGGCAGCCTGGCGGGCTTCGCCGGTGGCGTGGTTGGGGGCATCGGCTTCTTGATTGTTTCGAACTTCTTTCCGGACGTTTTCGGCCGATTGGTAGGCGTGGCAACGCTCGGCGCAGCACTCGGGCTTGCGATGTATCTAGCCGAGAACCTCTTTCGGGAGGCCAGCCTGGAGGTGATCTGGGCACCCAACGAATCGTCAAGAGTGGGTCTCGGCTCGCAGCCGGTCACCATTGGTGGTGGAGAGGACCACATATTTGTGCGCGCCTTACCTCCCCGCGTATCCACCATCACATTCCAAAATGGACTGATCGAACACATCGAGACATCGAACGGCCGAAGGACGCGCCTCGAGGACGGCAGCCGTCTGCGGATCGGCCCCATCAACCTCTTAGTCCATGCCGCAAAGTGAATGCGGTTGGCCAACTGTCACATCCAAGGGTAATCCGAAATGGTCCAAACTATATCGCGTGCGCAGATGGGCATACTCAAAAAAATCAGCCAAGGTGGACAAGGAGTCGTTTACCGCGCGCCCTCCGTGCACACGACTTTCGCCAAATCGATGGTTTACAAAGAGTACAAGCCGAGTGTTCTGGCATCCGTAGATGTCGACGCGCTCGAGGCCATACCCGAATTTCTCGAGTCATTGCCGTACGGCGATGGCTCTAGACTGATAAATATTGCCTCTTGGCCATGCGCAGTAGTGGTAGATGATGCTGGACAGACAACAGGTTTCGTCATGCCCAGCATCCCCGACGAGTTTTTCACAGAGTTTTGGACGTCCAACAAGAAGGTACCGTCAGCCGTAGCCGCTGAACTTCAGCATCTCCTCAATGAGCCTCAAGTCGTAGCGGCACGATTCGGCGGACGAGTCGTGAGCGATCGTCAAAAGTACGAGCTATTGCGTGAGGTTGTATTCGCCCTCGAATTCCTTCACGAACACAATGTATGCGTAGGAGATATCTCGCCAAAAAACCTCCTATTCTCATTCAGCCCATCCACCGCTGTCTACTTCATCGACTGCGACGCAATGCGGATCAACGGGGTCTCCCTGAGCCAGCAGGTCGAAACGCCTGGCTGGCAGGTTCCGCCCGGGGAAGACAAAGCGACAGCTCATTCCGATCGCTACAAACTCGGTCTCCTAGCGCTGCGCCTGCTCATGGGGAGCCAAGACGCGAGCGACCCACACCTTCTGCCGTCGTCCACTTCTGTCGAGTTGCGCCAACTCATCACCAACACGCTGACGACCTCGCCGCAGCAGCGCCCTGATCTGAGTACATGGCGCGAAGTATTGACTCAGGCGATCCTCACCGCACCCACAACCGCTCCCCAGGTACCAAAACCCACCCCGGCTCCCCGCCCACCTTCACCGCCCTTGGTGACCATCACGTCGCAACCAACACGGTCGCCGTCGAACACCGTTCCCATCCAGATAAGCCAGCCGCACGCTGTGATCGGTCCGCCTCCCGCCACAGCGCGTCCCCGAGTTAGCAGCTCCTGGCTGCTTATTGCAGCCATCGCTTCGGCGGTCCTGATCGCAATTGTCATCGTAGCGACCAACAACACAAGCATCGACACCACAAGGGCATCGACAAGCCCAACCGAAAGTCCGGATAATGGAAGAGATTACGGTGCATCCAGCACATCCAGTGCCGTTCAGGTGCCACCTGAGGCAGTTGTCTGCAGCCAGAGCGCCGGCGGGACCTATCGAGTCGCCGCAAGGGGCAACAATGTGACAACGTGTCCGTTCGCTGAGGCTGTCCGGGAGCAGGTAAACAGGTCGAGCGCCGGATTTCCTAGGACCGTGAACGCCTATAGTCCGATCACCAAGCAGTCCTACGACATGTGGTGTGTCGGACAGTCGCTGATCAAGTGCACTGGCGGCAACGATGCTGTCGTCTACCTGTATTAGGGGCAAACAGTGAAGGACATACAAAGCGAACCCGACTCCCAGGACTCCCACCTACGGGACAGGCGCGGGCTCAAGAAGCTAATTCTCTGTCTTGGGATCCTCATGGTGACCACTGCGCTCTCAGCGTCGATGTTCCTACTACTCCATCAGCACAGCCGCGAAGATCGGCCCATGCCGAGCGCGGCAAGCATCCCGCCAGTTGCTCGGAGCCAGTCCCCTAACCCTTCGGGCGGTCCCACGCATTCGCGCATCGAACTGTCCGAAAGCTTCGCCAAATTCACCGCCACCCTTGACGCTCGAATCGGAGTCGCGATAGCACCACTGGGTAGTCAGACAACGCCTATCGTGCTCGGTCAGCTCACCGGCGGCCCGGCCTGGTCGACGATGAAGGTTCCGCTCGTCTATGCCGCCTTGCGCGAATCCGACCCACAGGCGGTTACCGAATCGATGATTGCAGCGATCACAGAGTCGGATAACTCAGCGGCCGAATCAATTTGGGACGGGCTTGGCGACCCCGACACTGCTGCAAGCAAGGTGCAGTCGATCCTTCGCGCTACTGGCGATGACCACACTCAGGTTCAATCCCGAAGGATACGAACGGAATACACGGCATTCGGCCAGACCGAATGGCAGTTGGCGGACCAAGCAGATTTCATGGCGCGAGCTTCATGCCAAGTCGGTAGCGAGGAAGTACTGCAGCTGATGACACAAGTTGTAGCGGACCAAAGGTGGGGACTGGGCCAAATAAGCGATGGCCCGTTCAAGGGAGGTTGGGGCCCGTCACCGTCCGGGAAGTACCTTGTTAGGCAAATCGGCCTTCTGACGACGGATCGCGGCGTGACTGCCATCGCCGTCGCGGCCCAACCAGCATCGGGCTCATTTCAAGACGGGACTCACGATCTGACCGCGCTTGCTCACTGGCTCTACGACCACAAAGGCGAACTACCCGCTGGAAGGTGTCCACGTGGCGGGGAACACTAGAGAAGCACTTGGCAAGGTTGGCCCTTTCAGTTGAACTTCCCACCAACATCCATCCCCGCCATTCGACGCTTAAGCTGCACGGGAAATGTAAGAACAAGCCGGGAGAGAAGACATTGAGCAGGCGAGCGATTCGACTCTGCAGCGCTCTCGCTATGGCGGTATCTACATCAGTTGCCATCCTGACTTCATGGCAGCCGGCCGCAGCCGATCCAGGTTTAGCCGGTAGGTCGGTCTTCCTCGATCCAGGTCATAATGGGATCAGCGACTCGTCGCTAACTCAGCAGGTGCCAAACGGTCGCGGCGGTACGAAGGATTGCCAGACAACCGGAACTGCCACTGACGACGGTTACCCTGAACATGCCTTCAATTGGGACGTTGCCATACGCGTTCAAGAGGCCCTCCAATCGATGGGCGCTGATGTTCAGCTATCCCGGCCAAATGACTCGGGCGTCGGTCCGTGCGTCGACCAGCGCGCGGCGGAGGCAAACGCGTCGCGCTCCGACGCGGTTGTAAGCATCCATGCGGACGGTGGGCCGGCATGGGGTAAAGGCTTTCATGTCAACTACTCCGCGCCGCCGCTAAACGCCATTCAAACAACTTCCGCAGTGGAATTGGCGACAACGATGCGGGACGTCCTGCTGGCTGACGGACTTGCCGACTCCGACTACGCAGGCGCGAACGGCCTTTATGGCCGTTCAGATCTAGCTGGACTCAATCTCGCCGAGTGTCCGAGCGTCCTCGTCGAGCTGGGCAATATGAAAAATCCCAATGACGCAGCTCGGATGGAAAGCCCCGAAGGACGCGCCTTCTATGCAAAAGCTATCACCGAAGGAATCGTCGCCTATCTTCTGCGACAGCACACTGATGAGATAGCCCTCGAGAAATCAGCGGCGCCTTGATAGGCGCGTTTATGTCAGACGTCGGAACAGTATGGAAGCCAATGCTGTTGGGCTTAGCTGCGGCGCTCATACTCCCAACCTCTGCATCTTGTGCGCTAAGCGTGAACGGCATTGCAAGACCCGCAGCGGACTCGTTCCAGTATCCGGCCGTGGAATGGTCTACCGATCCCGAAGGACAAGCTGAAGAGTTTATTGCTGTCGTGATGCGCGGGGACGGCCGGTTCCAGGTTGGTCGCGATTTCCCCTCTGGCACTTACCAATCAGCTGGATCGCGACCAGGACTAGCGTGTAGGTGGCGGCTGTCGTCTACCGTTCCTGACGGTAGAGCCAGAATCCTTGCCTTCGGCGGTGGCCCCGGCCCACAGCAGGTGACGATCAACTCCGACGATTCGGAATTCGAGAGCTACTTTTGCCAACCTTGGCACAGGGTTACGTAGAGGCCGCAGAACGAACTTCCGTGCACACTCGAAGACGAATTCCACTAGGCTACCTTACTTACGACAGGTTACTGCCCCAAGATGGCCTGCAAGAGCGCACTATGGACCTTACCCCAGTCCATGCTCGGGTCAGAGCCCTTGCGGAGCTCAACGGTTAGAACTGGGATACCGAGATCGCGCCCTACATACGAGCCAAGTGATCCCGGGGTAGGGGCAAAAGAACTTGACTCCGTAAGGGGAATCGAACTTGCTGCCGAAAAGCGCTGTGCCAGATCGGTTGCGGGTCCATCATAGTTTATGAACTCGCGGTCGATCCAAGAGTGCATCACTATCACCAACTGAGGCTTCACATAGTCGATGATGTTGACCACCAGGCGAGATTCAGGCTGGTTCAGAGGGCGGCTTCCGCCGACGGGATCCGACGGGTCGAAGTTCCGTGCCGGGAAATTTCGATTCAGGTCTACGCCATTAGCGTTTGTACGAGTCGCGGCGGCACGACCGTCGGGATTCGCATCCTCTAACAGGGTGAGGGTTACGCGATCAGCGATTCCCGCTTTGGCGAACGCATCTGGGAGCTGTTCAGCGGCGTAGGAACCCTCATTCTCATCGCCATGAATGCCACCTATGAAGAAAACCCGCCTCGGCCCATGCCCCAAAGTCTTGACTCGGATCGGTCGACCTTGCACCGACGTGCCTACGATGTTCCAAGCTTCAGCACTCGACGAGGATATCGCCTGGGAAGTTGAATCTTTGGCGCCATCAGGAGTCACCGATGCAGCTGGAGGCAGCGAGTTGGCTCCCCGCCCGCACCCTAAGACCGAGAGAGCAAGCAACGCTATCGGGAGCCGCAGCCTTGACCACCCGAGGGGGCTCCCCACGTAGTCCCGTTTCAACACTGAGGTATTCCCTCGGCCACTAAAGGCGTGTAGACCGAGTTGATGTATGCGCCGTTGTCCAGCTGATACCACACGTTGCTCGCCCCATGTCCTCCGCTCGAGCGGAAATCGCCTGTGGACTGACACACTACGAAGACTGTGGCACCATCCGTTAGAACCTTGTCATATAGTTTCGGAGCGTCATTGTAGGGATAGGCACGCTGCAGGACGCCACAGCTACCGCCCTCATCACAAGTCCCAACTATCGCTGTCGGGGTGTGGATTCGTGGCGCACTCGGTATCGACGTAGGAATAGTGGTTATCGGAGGCGCCGTAACTGTCTCCGTGACGGTCGGTGGAGATGGGGCAGACGATCTGACCGCCGCCTGAATCGTGGGTGAGCTATCGATCTTGGCGATTATGTGTTGGCCATCGACGTCGGTTCTGAGATCCAGCGCGGCATCGTGGGCGGGAAAGATGTTTGCCGGCACATCGAAGACGGCGACGATGCTGCCGGACAATCCGGGGTTGAGCGAAACAGATACCTGGACATCACTGGCAACTGCCGGGTCTGCCGAGTAAATCTTTCCGTCAACTATGAGCTGTTGACCCGTCGAATCGAATTGCCGCTTCGAGTCTCCAAGGTTAGTAACCTCGATCTCAGCGATTGCCCATATGCCTTTGGGCTCGTGGGTTTTCAGGGGGTCGCCGCCGAGGGCGGTTTGAAGCCAGAATCGTGAGACCTGCAATTGCAGGCTTCCCAGTTGAATCGGCTGGCCGACTTCTGCTGTTCGAGTGGGCACATCGGTACGTGCACCGCGCCCCACAGGAACACTGTCCCAATTGCCGGAGTAGTAGACGACCCATGATAGGCCGATCGCTGCTGAAGTTGCGATTGCGATCGACCGATATAGGCGGGCTTCCTTAGCAAGGTCACCTGAAGCCTTGGGGAGCTGGTTCTCTCGGATCAGTTGCTCGGCAGCCAGTGAAGCGGCGATGACAAGAGCAACTGATGAGAAGGCGAACAGCCAAAGTGCCCAGCCGACCTCCGCTCGTATCTCGATTCCAAGGACTGAGGTCTTGGGAACTGTGAGTACACGGACGATAAACGGAATCGAAAAGCCAGCACCATAGGAGCCGGATAGGAGCCCTAGCCAGACGAGAAGTGCGGCAAGCCGGCCGGGCACGCCGACTTGTTGGCCGATGAGGACAATTACTAGGGCCAAGGCCGAGGCTGCGCCGAGACCAAGCCCGACCTTAACCCATACTGATGCTTCCAAGCCGCGGAGGCTGAACATGGCGGTGACACGCACCCAAGTTCCCGTGCAACCGATAGCCATGCCGATGCCCGCCGCGATCCCCTCGAGAACAGGCAACTTGTAACTTTGAAAGCCTGGCCAATGCCATTGGCCCATATCTGCCCTCTCCGTCAGGTCTGTCGGTAGCTCCTGAAGGCAAGTTTGCCATCTTCCGTTTCACGGCCGGATGAACTTGGCGCCCGGCGGAAAGCCAGGGTTCCGCAAGTCACGGCGACCTATACTCTTCGCAGCCCGGGGGATGGGTCTGCTGCACGATCAGGTGACAGTTTCGGTCACGCGGCCTGACTGGCCGGTGTGGTCATGATTGCTTCGAATTCGATCGGGGTCAACCGCCCGAGGCCGGACTGGCGGCGGCGCCGGTGGTAGGTGCGCTCGATCCAGGTGACGATCGCGATGCGGAGTTGTTCTCGGGTGTCCCAGCGGCGGCGGTCGAGCACGTTCTTCTGCAGCAGGCTAAAGAAGCTCTCCATGGCGGCGTTGTCGCCGGCGGCTCCGACACGGCCCATAGAGCCGACCATCTCGTGTTGATTCAAGGCGTGTACGAATTTCCTTGACCGGAACTGAGATCCGCGATCCGAGTGCAGAATGCACCCCGCGACATCTCCGCGTCGGGCTACCGCGCTGTGTAGTGCCCGGATGGCCAGTTGTGACTTCATTCGGGAGTCGATGCTGTAGCCGACGATCCGGTTGGAGAACACGTCCTTAATCGCACAGAGGTAGAGCTTGCCCTCACCGGTGCGGTGCTCAGTGATGTCACTGAGCCACAACTGATTTGGCCCTTCAGCGGTGAAGTCACGCTCGACAAGATCGTCGTGCACCGGCGGCCCGACTTTGCCGTTCTTGCCGCGTTTCTTACCAAACACGCTCCACAGTCGATTCTGCGAGCAGATCCGCCATGCGGTGCGCTCGGCCATCGGCTCGCCGGCATCGCGCGCCTCCTCCACGAGGTAGCGGTAGCCGAACTCCGGATCGTCTGCGTGCGCGTCGAACAGCGCATTGGCGCGGTAGGCCTCGATGAGTTCGGCCTCGGTGATGGGGTCGGCCAGCCAGCGGTAATACGGTTGGCGGGAGAGCTTGAGTACCCGGCACGTCACCGCGACGGGGATCCCGTCGGCGGCGAGCTCTTTCACGAGCGGGTAGACCCTTTTCCCGGCAGATTGGCCTGCGATAAATACGCTGCGGCCCGGCGCAGCACCTCGTTCTCTTGCTCTAGCAGTTTGATCCGCCGTCGGGCTTCGCGCAGCTCACCGGACTCGCTGGCGCTCTTGCCGGGCTTGGTGCCTTCGTCGATGTCGGCCTGACGGAGCCATTTCTGCAGCGTCATCGGGTGCACTCCGAAATCGGTGGCGATCTGCTCGATCGTTACACCGTCATCGCGGTTGCGAGCGACCCGGACGACGTCGTCGCGGAACTCGCGGGGGTAGGGCCTTGCCATGGGGACATCCTTCCAGCCCGCCCATGCTGGGCAAGCCAACTCAGATGTCACCTATTCGTGCAGCAGACCCGATCGTCCGTTCAACGACGAGTCAACATAGAGCCACACCGAGCGCAAATTGTCGCAACCACGCATATCCATGCGAAGTAGGCGACTGGCCGTCCGTGCCGTCTGCGTAGGCAAAACCAGGTCCCCTTCCATAAGTTGGCTGTATGGCCGCCGCATAGCGTGCTCATCCCGACTCGGCCAACCATGTCGATCAAGTTGAGCTCACTGGACGATCATCCCGGCAGCTAGCCAGGTTGGCCGCACGGTAGCGAGACACCAAAAAGCGACCGATTGCGTTCCTCGCGGTGACACGATGCGCTCATGACGAAACTACCTCCCTCCGGCTGGCACCGTGATCCGTCAGGAAGACACGAATACCGATTTTGGGATGGCGCCCAATGGAGCGACCGAGTGGCGACAGGGGGTATCGAAAGCATCGACCCACTAACAGATTTGCCAGGTGCGAGCTCAGGCACCGTGGTCGCGAAGCAGGCGGGTAACCAGCTCGAAAGCATTGCGGTCAGGGCTGCGCAGGGAGACACGTCCGCTTTGCAGGCATTGCCCGCAGCGGTCGCTCAAGCTCGCAAGCGCAGCCAGAGCGAAAAGAAATACTTGGACGAGGCATGGGCCGTACTGACTGTCGCATTGCGCGGCGTTCTCGCCGACGGCGTGCTGACGGAACAGGACGAAGCGGGTATCGAATTACTGATCTCTGCTCTCGGAGTGGACTTCGGCGAACTGAGCCACCGGAACTTCGAACTGTTCGAGGAGACCGTGGTGGCACGGATCAACGACGGACGTCCCCCTGACGCCGTGAAGACCCCACTGATCACAAAAGCGGGCGAAACCGCATACGGGACCTTCGCTGTTGCCCTGATGAAAGAGGTCGTGGACCGTGAACTGCGAGGCGGATCGCAAGGGGTAAGTGTTCATATCGCCAAGGGTGTGAACTACCGCGTTGGCCGGATGCGTGGCCGAAGCGTAGTTGTCGGCAAGCATCTGGAGGTCCAAGACTCCGGCATCCTCGTCGTAACAGACCGCCGTGCTGTGTTCATGGGGACGAACAAGACATTGGAATTCCGTCGAGACCGACTCGTAGGTCTCGAGGAGTTCACCGATGGATTACGCCTAAGTGTGTCGAACCGTCAGACCGCATCGTTGTTCCGCTTCGCCGGCAACTCTTCGCCACGCATCGCTGCAGCAATGCTGTCGCACTGGTAAGCGGACGCTAGCGGAATAATTGCGCACCCGTGGCTATGCCCGAAAGTACCGAATAGTTTAGAACGTACCGACTGCGAGCCACGCAATCGATCCTGTTGTCAACCCGTGCACCGCCGAGCGATGTGCCGCCGAGTTTGAGAGGGCCGGCTACCGCCTGCCTTGTGGGCCGTTGCCAAACCAAAGGCCTTGAGTGTCCGATTCCAGTATCGAACGCAAGAACGGCTTGTCGTTGGAGCGGTAGAGGTTTGCGTCGATGTAAGGCAACCGCATGTCGCGGATGCACTGCTCCGCGAAGTCGCTTCGGACCAGTTCCTTATCCTCAATGTTAGCCTCAAAAGCATTCAGCTTCTCGAAGGCATTGCTTTGATGCTGCAGCAGCCAAGAATGGTGGAATCCCCCGAAACCCTCCATGCAGCGAACCGTGCGACCGAGCCCTTGGGCGATCCCCTTCTTGCGCAGATAGTCTGCGGTGAAGGGTATTTTTCGGAAATACCTGCCGGTCATTGCATAGACGCGGTAACTAAAGTCGCTGGCACCATGACTCTTGTCGCAGAAAAGGTTTAGGTAGAACACTGAGAAGTGGAGCCGCACCGTGATGATCTGGTGCCGTTTCACGCTATCGATGATCTCGTCGGCCATCCGGCTGTCTAGAAATTCATCAGCGTCAGAAAGTATCACAATATCATCGTCTCTGACGAGGTCATTCAGTAGCGTGCAATGGTTACGCTGGACGGCCTCGTTGAAGTACGCAAAGTTATTCGGAAGTAGACTCCAGTACCATTCGTCGAAGTTTTCGCCCCCGCAAGTGACTGGGTTGTAGTACGAAACGTCCGGGTTGGGGGGGTCGAAGCAGCCGACAGCTTCCAGCTGGTGATATTGGACTTTAGGGCTCAGGAGCGCTTTATCAAAATTGAATGGCTTGTCCTCATAACTGAACGTCTTATTTGCTTCGCAAAAATGCAGTTCATCTACCCAGTAGCCGGCCTCTTTGACTTTTAGCTCCGCAACTTTGCGCTCGTTGAAGAAGGGGCAGAATTCAAATATCTTCACTGTGCATCCCTCGGCGGATTTTCTGGACAAATTACATGCTGAAGGTGTTTCGCGAACGATTGAGAAAGTTTTTGCGCAGTGGTTGCACGGAAGTGGGCGCGGCTGTAATAGATGGTCAGCTTCAGGGCTGCCGACTCCAAGACTGCAGTTACGTTCATTAGGTATGCCGATGGGTTGTCCGGTGAGTGCGTCAGACCAACCGGCATTTCTAACGGCGTCGAAAAGCCGCGCGCTGTGCGTTCGCGGTTATCCACGTAATGAAACAACATCGGGTATGGATGATCCAGGCTGTCGTACCTACCCCGGAAGGGAGGCATGAATCGCAACATGAAGTAGTCGAGTCCTCCC
>JAIBBE010000110.1 GCA_019694835.1 Fimbriimonadaceae bacterium
TCCCATCTCGCCAAGGAAGCCGACAGGCTCAAGCACGACGAGATATTCAACAAGGCATTGAACGACATCCGTATTGAGGCGCTTGACGCGTTAGCGATGGCCGATGCCGACGACAAGACAATGATCGTGCGCCTTCAGCAGAAGGTCGCCGTGATCGACGAAATCCGCACCACTCTGGACCGCTACATCCTGGCGGCAGAAGTGCAGGAACCAGCAGGCTCCTTCGCGTAAGGACTCCCCGCTAAACTCAAAGGAAAACTGAATGTCTGAAGCCAACCCCGCTCCGGCGGCTGGTAACGACGCCCCGTTGTCTTTCGATGACGGAGTTGACGCACTTACTGATGTTCTGAAAGACCCGGAAACGGACCTCTCGGAAGAAGATCAGGATCAAGAGGGCGAACAGAACGAAGCAGACGCGGATGGTGACCCCGACGCGGAAGTAGAGACTGAGGCGTCCGAAGAGGAAACCGCAGAAGAGGAAACTGACGGACCCGGTTACGAGTCAGGCAAGTTTGCGGCCGATACCGCAAATGTCCGCCTGAAAGACGGCACCGTGATCTCCGTGCAGGACTTGAAGCGCGGCTATCTCTCACAAGCATCGTTCACGCGAGGCACACAGGAAAACGCCAAGGAAAGAGAAGCCTTGGCCTCCCAGAGGGCCGAAACGGAACAATACGCTCGCACTTTGCAGGAGCATCGGGACTTTCTCCTTCAAGCGTCGAAGCAGTTCATTCCCCAGGCGCCGGACCGTTCCTTGCTGGATCAGAATTCCGCAAGTTTCGACCCGGTTCGATACTGGTCGATGAAGGCTGACTACGACGAAAAGATCAGCGCGCTATCGCAACTGCAACAGATGGCCCAATCCGAACAGGAACGGGTCGCCAAAGAGCAGGAGCGGCAGCTTAGGGAATTGCGCGCGGCCGAAAGCAAGAAGTTGCTGGAAGACATGCCGGAACTGGCAAAACCGGAAGTCTACAACAAGTTCTGGGCTGAAGCCGTTGAGACGATGGCCGATTACGGGTTCTCTGCGGAGGATCTGAACGGCCTTTCGGACCATCGCTTTTACAAGGCGATGCGAGACCTTGCGGCATATCGCAGGGCACGCAGCAGGCTCCCCGCTGTCAAGCAGGCCATCCAGTCCAAGCCCGTTCTGTCGGGCAAGAGGCGGATGGATACGAAGGACAAATCCTCCCGAGAGGCACAGGCAAGGTCAGCACAACTGCGCAGGACCGGATCATTCGATGACGGCGTGCGCTCGCTCATGGACATCCCTGATCTCTAAGGAGAAATTCAATGGCACAGGTTGCCAATACGTTTGAGACCTACGACGCCAAAGGCAATCGGGAAGAACTGGCCGATAAAATCTACCAGATCACCCCCGAGGAAACCCCCTACCTCTCGCTGATCGGCCGCAAGCCGGTTGTGTCCACTCATCCCGAGTGGCAGACCGACACGCTCGCCTCTCCGGACACTTCCAACAACCAGCCGGAAGGCAACGATTGGACGTATGACGCTGTAGCTGCCACGACCCGCGTCGGCACATACACGCAGATTTCGGACAAGAAGATCGTCATCTCGCGCACCCAGGATAAGACCTCGAAGGCCGGCCGCAAGTCGGAACTGGCCCGCGAGATCGCCAAGAAGGGCGTCGAGCTGCGTATCGACATGGAGGCGATCTGCCTGAGTAATCAGGCGTCCACCGCAGGCACCGGTAACGGCGCCACCAACCGCAAGCTTGGCGGCTTCCGTGCGTGGCTGGCCTCGAACGACTCGATGGGCTCTGGCGGCTCGTCCGGCGGCTACAACACCTCGACCAACGTCGTGGATGCGGCCACCAACGGCACCCAGCGCGCCTTCACCAAGGCGATCCTCGATGCGGTCATCCTGTCCACCTACAACGCGGGTGGCTCGCCCAAGACGCTGATGCTGGCGCCGTATGCCAAGACGGTGTTCTCGACCTTCATGTCCGACTCCAACGTCGCTCCGCAGCGTTACGAGACGCCTTCAAAGGGACAGACCACCATCGTTGCTGCGGCCGACATGTATCTGTCGGACTTCGGCCCGGTCTCGGTTGTTCCGAACCGTCAGATGGCCCGCGCCGGTGCAACGATTGCGCGCAATGCGTTCCTGATCGATCCGCGCATGGTCTCTCTGGGTGTCTTCGACGACATCGACCTGGAGAAGCCCGCCAAGACCGGCGACGCGGAAAAGCGCGTTCTCGTCACCGAATACACGCTGTTGGTCAACAACGAAGCCGCTCACGGCGTCGCTGCGGACATCTACGGCCTGACCAGCTCGTCCTAATAGGAGAAACGAACAATGGCTTATCCTCTTCAGCCCATCGCCTATACGGCGGCGGTCACGCTGGACCGCGACATTCACGCTAATGGCGCGATTGTCGTCATGAACTCGACGACCGGCTTCACGGTGACGCTGCCGGCGTCTGCTGGAACGGGCGACGTTTACGAGATTTTCGTGAACGCCACCGCCGGCTCCGGCAACCATGTGGTTCAGGTTGCGAACTCCACCGACATCATGCAAGGCGTCATTCACCTGACGACCGACATTGCCGGCACTTCGCTCCCGACCGCATCGACCACGGACACCATCACGATGAACGGCACCACGACCGGAGGCGTCAAGGGCTCCTGGATCAGGCTCAAGGATGTTGTTTCGGGCGTGTGGATGCTCGACGGCGGTCTGGTCTGTACCGGCACCGAAGCCACCCCGTTCTCGGCGGCGGTCTAATACTCAAACCTCAAGGGCGGCCTTCGGGCCGCTCTTTTCTTTTCAGGAGCCAGAAATGCCGAAGGGCGTTTACGAGCGAAAAAGGACAGATCAAATGGCAGAAACCCCGCAGACCATCGCGGCTTCACCCGACAAACCGAAGCTCTTTCCCGTCGTGCTCTCCCGCAACTACGTCCCCTTGGGCGAGTACGAAATCGTCGGCTACCTGAAAGAGGCCGTCCGGCAAAAGGACGCCGCCGGAACTTGGCGCATCATCGAAAAGGAAGAGTTCGTGGAGGGCGAGATGAAGCCCGCCCACACTCCCGGCGTCGGCTATCCCAACAAGATTTGGGCCGGCACGCACATCCGGCTTCCGCTCGATGAAGCCAAGAGCATCGTTGCCAAGAAGATCGCAGAGCGGGCCGATGCCATCGCCGCCTGATCCCTCTCGCATCCCGGATCATGTCTGGGAGTTCGAGGGCATCTCCAGCGACGGACTGCGGCGCACCTACACCTGCACGATTGACGGCTACACGTTCCGCAAGACCGAGAACCTCGTTGAGGCGGAATTGCTGGAGCAGAACCGCGTGGAGTTCAACGACTCCATGACCAAGCTGTTCAGGGATGACGCTATCGGAACCAAGGTAGCGAGCATTCCGCTGAATGTCTTCTATCGGGACTTCGCGGCGCGGCTGAAGGAAGGCGATACCGATTTCGTCAAGCATTGGCTGAACAGCGACCATAACAGGCCCTATCGAACCTTCCGGGGACGCATCTAGGTGGCAATCAACACTTACGCGACGCTGGTTGCGGCAGCCACGGAATATCTGGCGAGGGAGGAGGACGCGACGCTGGTTGCGCGCATTCCCGACTTCATCACGCTAGCAGAGGCCAAGTTCAATCGCGTCCTGCTCCATCCACGAATGGAGACCATCGACACGCTCACGGTCAATACCGGAGGGGCCGATCCCGAATATCTGGATTTGCCTACCGACTTCCAGACCATGCGCCGGGCGAGGTTGAGCGGAGTAGAGGGCAAGCCGCGCCTTCAATTCATGACAAGGACGCAGCTCGACGACTACCGCTATTCCAACGACAACACGACGGGCCAGCCGGTTTACTTCACCATCATCGGCAATCAGATGGAGTTGGTCCCGACCCCGAACAATAATTACAACATTGAGATCGTCTACCGCGCCAACGTGCCAGCGATCAATTCTGGCAATTCGTCGAACTGGCTTCTGACCATGGCGCCGGATCTCTATCTGTA
This sequence comes from Fimbriimonadaceae bacterium, assembly GCA_019694835.1. Next base: position 3,998 of record JAIBBE010000110.1, read on the forward strand.
CGGGGTCTTGCTTGAGGCGGCGCCTTACATGAAGGCAGACGAGCGCATTGCGGTATGGGTTGCGGGCGTGGAGTCGGCCATCGATCAACTCAACAAGCACGGCGACCGGCAGAGCTTCGATTCCGGCCCGACCACTATCCGCTTGCCGGGCGTGGTGCCGTAATGTCTCTTTCTCATCGAATGAGCCGCACGCCAGAGCATAACACATGGTGCGAGATTAGGCGCCGCTGCGAGGACCCGAAAAGAAACAACTATCACACGCATGGGGGCCGCGGCATCAAGGTATGTGAGAGGTGGCAAAAGTTTGAGAACTTCTATGCTGACATGGGCGCTCGTCCGAGTCCCAAGCACAGCATTGATCGAATTGACAACGACGGCAACTACGAGCCCGGCAATTGTCGTTGGGCTACAAGGCGAGAGCAAGCGTTAAACACTAGACGGAATCTAATTGTAACTGCATTTGGTAAGACTGCCCCATTGGGGGAGTTTTTCCAAAATGGAGCGGGTCGCACCAGCACTGGGTACAAAAGGGCTTGGAAGCGCATTAACAAATATGGCTGGGGCGCTGAACGTGCCCTGGAGGGGTGTATTTAGTGACCCCCTTCGGAGAATTTCGCCCTGATGTTTCGGACTATCTCGGCTCTGCGACGCGCAATATCCTCAACGTGCTGCCGCGCGGGGATGGTTATGGACCGTTCAAGGCGTTCGCAGCCGCCACCCAGGCACTCCCCGCAGCGTGTCGGGGTGGCTTCTACGCACTGAAATCGGACGGCTCGGTACAGGTCTTTGCGGGAACGTCAAAGGGCCTCTATCGGCTCAACAATACCGATTTGAGCTGGGTTCCGGTTGGCAGGCTCGCCAACTGCACCATCTCCAATGCAAGCCCCGGCGTCGTCACCTATGCCAACACGTTCGCGGCCAATGATCCCGTTGTGTTTGCGGCGGGTGGCGGGACGCTGCCGGCAGAAATTGTCGCGGGCACGGTCTATTATGTCCATGCAACGGGACTGTCTGGTTCTTCGTTCAGCGTAAGCGCAACCCCGGGCGGGACGCGCATCAATACGTCTGGCGGGTCCGGCACGGTCAAGATCACGGCCTATTACGCGGCGCTGTCCAGCAACGCGCAATGGCAGTTTGCTCAGTTCGGCAATCTCGTGTTTGCCACGCAGGCCAACGACGTATTGCAGGTCTACAACCTGTCCTCTTCCACGCAGTTTGCGGATAACTCCGGCTCGCCTCCGCAAGCCGCCTATATCTCGGTTGTCGGTCGGTTTCTGGTTCTCTCGGGGCTTCTGTCCACGCCATATCGAATTCAGTGGTCTGGGCTAAACGACACCACGAACTGGACGAGCGGCACAGGATCGTCGGACTACCAGGATTTCCCTGACGGCGGCATTGTTCGCGGCGTTGCAGGCGGCGAGTTCGGGATTGTGTTTCAGGATCAGACGATCCGGCGCATGTCATACCTGCCGGGCTCTGCAATCATCTTTCAGATCGAGCGCATCACGCAAGACCTTGGGCTGTTCGCGCCGTATTCCATCGTCCGCGCCGGAGCAATGGTGTATTTCCGCGCCGGTCAGGGCTTTTACAAGATCGCTCCCGGAGGATACCCCGAGCAGATCGGGCGCGAGCGGGTTGACCGCACGTTTCTTGAAGACCTCGATACGTCAAACCTGCAATTGTTCATCGGCGCCGCCGATCCTCGCAGTTCGCGGGTGTTCTGGGCCTACAAATCCGGCGCTGGCGCAACAGGGCTCTACGACAAGCTGTTGGGCTATGACGCTGCTCTCGACAGGTTCTTCCCGTTGACCGCGAGCGGGGAATATCTGACCGGCATCTCACAGGCTGGCATTACGCTTGAAAACCTCGACACGATTTCGTCGTCCATCGACGCGCTGACCCTGACGCTGGACTCTTATGCAAGCTCGGTTCAACCGCAGCTCGCCCAATGGGACAGCAACCACAAGCAGGGCTTCTTTACCGGGTCGAACCTGGAGGCCACGCTAGAGACTGCAGAGCAGGGCACGGACAGCAAGCGCATTTTCGTAGGCGGATTTCGTCCCGTTACCGATG
>JAIBBE010000140.1 GCA_019694835.1 Fimbriimonadaceae bacterium
AGCAACGGTTCGATCACACGCCACTCGAAGTCGGTCAGGTCGTAGCGCGCCATGATCCAATCTCCTTTGCAGAGCTTGAATCACGTTCCTACTGATTTGGGAATCCTTTATGAGTACGCAACCTAGTTCACTCACTCTGGCAGAAAGCATTCGTGTCATTAGACGACTTGCCCTAGTGCTGCAGTGATTGTTGTCTCCAATCGTCGACTTTCTGCGAACTGCATCTCGAGCTCTGCCCTTAGGATCGCAAACCTCTCCGCAAACGGCACCCCATCATCCTCCTCCGCCGCCGCCCCCACATACCGTCCCGGCGTCAGCACAAACCCATGCTCGCGAACGACATCGAGTTTCTCCGCCTTGCAGAACCCCGGCTCATCGGCATAGGGCGTGAGCGCTTGCGTGGCCAAGTCTGCTGGCTTCGCCCGCCAGCGATGATATGCACCGGCGATCTTGGCGATGTCCGCCACCGAGAATTCGCGCCGAACGCGATCGACCATGTGCCCGAGCTGCCGCGCATCGATGAACAGGAACTCGCCGCGCCGGTCGCGATGGCCATTGGCGCTCTTGTTGCGTGCCAGAATCCAGAGACAGGCCGGGATCTGCGTGGAGAAGAAGAGCTGGCCCGGCAATGCCACCATGCAGTCGACGATATCCGCCTCGATCATGCGCTTGCGGATTTCGCCTTCGCCCGACTGCTGCGAGGACATGGAGCCGTTGGCAAGCACGACGCCCGCCGTGCCGCGCGGCGCCAGATGATGTATGATGTGCTGTAGCCAGGCGAAGTTGGCATTCCCGGCGGGCGGTGTGCCGAACTTCCAGCGCACGTCGTCCTTCAGCCGCTCGCCGCCCCAGTCCGAGATGTTGAAGGGCGGATTGGCGAGGATGAAGTCGGCCTTCAAGTCCGGGAAGGCGTCGCGATGGAAGCTGCCTTCGTTGTTCCATTGGATCTCGGCGTCGATGCCCTGCACGGCAAGGTTCATCTTCGCCAGCTTATAGGTCGTGTGGTTGATTTCCTGCCCGTACACGGCAATGTCGTCGAGCCGCCCGCCATGCTGCTCGATGAACTTTTCCGACTGCACGAACATTCCGCCGGTGCCGCAACAGGGGTCGTAGACGCGGCCCTTGTAGGGCTCGAGCATCTCAACAAGCGTTCGCACGACCGACCGGGGCGTCAAGAACTCCCCGCCGCGCTTGCCCTCGTTCGCAGCGAAGGAGGAGAGGCAGTACTCATAGACCCGCCCGAACAGATCGCGCGCCTTGTCGAACTCATCGTGCATGCCGATGTCGGCGAAGAGGTCGATCAACTCGCCGAGCATGACCTTGTTGAGCGCCGGCCGGGCGTAGCCTTTGGGGAGCGCGCCCTTGAGCTTGTCGTTGCTCGGTACGCGCTCGATGGCGTCCATGGCGTCGTCGATGAGCTTGCCGATCTCAGGCGAGCGCGCATTGGCCTGCAGATGCGCCCAGCGCGCCTCTGGCGGCACCCAGAAGACGTTCTCGGCGAGGTATTCGTCAGGGTCTTCCTGGTCCGCGCTTTCCTGCTCGAGCCTCCGACGCCGCGCATCGAAGGCGTCCGAGACGTACTTCAGGAAGATTAGGCCGAGCACGATGTGCTTGTACTCGGACGGCTCCACGTTTTGACGAAGCTTGTCTGCGGCCTTGAAGAGTTCGGCGGCGAAGGTCAGGTCGCCGCCACGTGCCGTTTCGGTTGCCATCGAATCCCCGACTCTTGGTCCCTAGTCTCAACAAAGCTAGCACGATCCGACCGGGGCCAGAACGCCTTGGTCGCGAGTGCAAAAACTCAACGGTGGGGGCATCGCCGACTGTGAAAAATCTGTTGAAAACTGCTCGCGCCGCAGCCCTGACACAGACCCGCACATTTCCGCCAAGTCGCTGACTGATCCGTCTGCATTCTACGGCGACCAAAGCGATCCCTTTGGTGGTCTCTGAATCTTGGAGTTTGTAAATGGCTGCTTCCGCTTGCCCTCCGCTCAACACTGTCAGGGGTGGACTCTTCGGTTTAGGTCCGATGCCAGATAGTCTACCTCTCGAAGACGACGTCCTCCCTGACATTCTCAAATCGCCGTTGTCCGACCGCAGCGCTCCGCGCCCCAACTATCAGGCGATCGCTCGAGCTCTGATGGGTGAGACGCTTCCACCCTACCGGCGGCCGGAGGCCCAAGCGAACATCGCGAACGAGCTGCAGAAGCCCTACTGGGAAGTCGGAGAGTCCGCGGCCATCTCAATGGGCATAGACCCGACGTGCATATCGATCGACATCATCCGACATCATCCTGCTGATACGCTGGCGCATGAATATTTACGCCGGTGTATCCTCGTGCTGCGTGCTCAGATCATTGGTGATCTACCTAGGTACCTGCGTCCCCAGCGTATCGTAGCATGGGCTTTAACCCGGAACTTGGCATTGCCGGAAGGCCTCAGTGGACTCGAGCTCCACGACCCGACTGTTACGTCGGGGTCTCGCGGGTGCGAGACATCTTGCGGGTCTACCGAGAACAGCGTGACTGCAATTGCTGCTCGGGCCGAGGAGCTTGAGGTACTTCTGGCGGAAGCTCGAGAGAAGGCGGCGTATGTGCCAGAGTTGCGAGCCGAGTTGCGTCGACATAGGACGCTGGCGACCTCAAACACGAAGGTCATCAAAACTCAGCACTGCCTAATTGCAGCCATGGCAACTGAAAAGTATGGGGCTCTCAAGAAAAGTACCCGTCGGGACGCTGTTTCGAAAGTCGTCGCCAGCACAGATCGAGCCGGCATTGGCCTTTCGCCAGACACTGTCCGAAAGCATCTAAAGGAGTCTCTGGCCGAGATTCCGGCGGAGAAGCGCAGGTTGCTTGAGGGATAAACCGAGTTCGACTCCGGCGGACCCGAAATCGGTTTTGCGTGAGCCCAAATCGGCCATCAGCTGAAGTTCTCCACCTAAACGTCTACGTGCACATTCACACGGAGACGTGCCTTGTCACACCCATCTGCACTTCCTCAGTCTGGTTTCGTTCGCCTGTCATCCATCTTGGCCCCTGCCGGACCGATCCCGGTCAGTCGCTCGACCTGGTGGGCGGGGGTGAAGTCGGGACGTTTCCCGCAACCCGTCAAGCTCGGCCCGCGGATAACGGCTTGGCGGGTGGAGGACATCCGAGCGCTGATCGAACGAGGCGTCGAACGCTAAGCGCACCGAGCGTGAGGCGTCACCGTGCCGCCCGGCGACAATCGCGACGCAAAGGGCCCTGGCGCCTTTGCAATATCCGCGAGCGCGCTCAGGCGGCTGGGCCTGTTCGCTTTGCCCTGTGGGGGATCCGACGGCAAAACACCCTTAGTCAAAGGGTTCAACACGTGGCACCGACTCCTGTCGGAGAAAGCGTGTCTTCGGTTCATTGGCAAATGGCCTCATGCCAACATTGCCGTGATCACTGGTCAGTCCAACCTCGCTGTTGTCGACGTGGACTCGAATGACGCTTCGTTGCTGACGCGAATGGAGCGGCGATTTGGCTATACGCCCTTGGTCACGAGGACGGGTTCGGGAAACTTCCACCTCTGGTACTACAACCCTCACGGTGTCGAACCGAAGAACCTCAGAACCTCGGAGGGAATCCCGGTTGAGATCAAGGCTGGCAAGACGATCGTTGTGGTACCGCCGTCCATAAACTTTGCCACCGGCAGGGCCTATGAGTTCGTGCGCGGTGGGTGGGATGACGTTCTAGCGTTGCCGCTATTTCCTGGCCTCGAGCCTGATCGTCCTAAGCAGTCCGATGTGGTCCTTGAAGGCCGTCGCAACGACACAGCTTTTTCGGAGGGGCTCGTCCTCGCCGGCCGGAGTGGTTCTCTCGAGGAGCTGCAGGAAGGTCTAGAGCGGTGGAACCGCGACCATGCGAAACCGCCACTTGAGGCGGCCGAAGTGGCGGGGATCGCGAGATCGGCGTGGAACTACTAGACTGAGGGGCGTAACTTCGCGACGCGTCCCTCGGTCATCGTTTCGCACGGCGCGCTGGCGGTGATCGGACAGCACAGGAACGGCGCCAACGCATTGCTTCTCTATAGCCACCTTTTGCGTCAGCACAGTAAGCGGCGAGTACCCTTTGCGATTGCGACCGCGGCCATGGCCAAGGCCGAGATCTTCGCAGGCTGGACCGAGTGGAGGTTCCGCAAGGCGAAGGAAGCGCTGCTCGACATGGGCTTCGTTCTGCTTCATCGGAAAGGTCGCCGGTTCGGACGTCGAAACGAGCCAGACCAGTTCGTCTTCGGCGACCGGATGTGAGGTGTCACGCGAATACAATCTACACCGCCCCCGGGGCCTTAAGGAGATTGCAATGCAACCGAAACCACTTCGGACGCCGTCACACGGTGGTGCATCTCTTGAGTTCAAAACCAAACTAAACAAATCAATTAAACAGCCTTCTTCAGCTCGAGCGACCAAGCGGAGCGCAACCTTCACCGAGTCGCCGGGGACGAGAGAGCGTGTGGGTTCGGACTGCCGTGGTCGTGAGAGCTTAGACGAGCTGCTGAGGCGAACAGGACCGTCTTTGCCGGCCGTCGAGGTCTTCGATCAGGAGGGCGTTACCCAGATCAGGTTTAGCCACCACGACCAAGCTTTCGCGGGGCTTGAACTGGCGCATGCGCTGGGTACAACCGATGCGGCTCTACTTCGGGGGATCCTTCATCAACTCGCTGATGCGTCACGACTGGGCGGTGATGTTGAGGCGGGGCGGATCGACTTCGGTCTTAGCGTGCTGCGAGGCGCGAAACCGCAGGATCCGATTGAACTCATGCTCGTCACGCAGATGCAAGCGGTACATGTCGCGGCCATGACCTCGGCGAAGAGGTTGGCGGGCAGTACCACTGTACAGGCTCAGGACAGCAACGCCGCTTGCATGAACAAATGCATGAGGACATTCGCGACCCAAGTGGAGGCATTGAAGCGGCACCGTTCAACCGCGGACCAGAAAGTCGTCGTCCAACATCAGCACGTGGCGATAAGCAGTCAGCAAGCCGTGGTGGGAATCCGGCAGGGGAGGGGGGATGAATGAAAGGTCAAACCAATCCCATGCACTTGGAGCTCCTCAGGCACCAAGCAGAGCTGATGCATCAAGCCCCTCGTTGCCGTGCTCGAAGCAAACGCTCTGGAAAGGGCTGCTTGGCGCCGGCGGTTCGAGGGCGACCTGTCTGCCGCATGCATGGCGCAGGTGCCGGGGCACCGGTTGGTGAGCTTAATGGCGCCTGGAGGCATGGGGCAGAGACTGGAGAAGCGAGGGAATTTCGGCGTGCGCTAAGGGATGTTTTGCGTTCGGTAAGGTCGGGTTGAGCTAGAGAGCCAAGATAAATGGAGAGGTCACACGCTGGATCCACCAATGCTGATCTGATGGGATAGCTAAAGTCGTTCAATGGCAGTCTGAAAGTCAGCTTCGAGCGGAAAGTGGACGTAGGCACAGCCGCGCCGATCGGACTGGTTCGCGCGAGTTAGCGGACCTCGCTCAGACTGGATCCTGAGCTGTCCCGACTTCTATTCGAACGCGCATGCTCGAAATGAGTTCTTGCATCCGGCTTCCCAATCGGGAGACTGGCTGGCAATGAGTGAGTTACCTTTGAGCGATTGTGCGCTGTTTCTCGATCTCGATGGCACGGTGCTCGAAATTGCCGCCGAACCTGAAGGCGTCGTAGTTCCTGCGGCTCTGGCAGATACGTTGCGCTTGCTAGAGGGCCGGCTCGATGGGGCTCTGGCCGTGCTGACGGGCCGGCCGATCGCAGATGTCGATCGCTTGCTCAATCCCATGGCGCCGATAGCTGCGGGGATTCACGGGGCCGAGCTCCGGACACAACCGGGTGGCACCGTAAGGCTTCTGGCGAACGCCGTTGATGCGACGATCGTCGAGGCTGTTAGGCACCTTGCCGGAACCGTCGATGGGGCGCTCGTTGAGCTGAAACCCGCTTCGGTTGCGTTGCACTACCGCCGTGCACCGCAGGCGGAGGCGCAGATCGAATTGGCTTTGAACAACATCGTCGCTCGCGGCCCCAAGCACCTGATCCTATGCCGCGGTCGCAAGGTATTCGAAATCGTTCC
>JAIBBE010000226.1 GCA_019694835.1 Fimbriimonadaceae bacterium
GGGGGGCGGGGGTGGTTGACTGCTTCAGACTGATCTGAGTCACTCGGTTTCAGCGGTCGCAATGACTGCGGACATCATGACCGGACATTCAACCGACGGCGCGTTATGCGGCAGATATGCAGAGGCGACCTGACAGTCAATGTCAAGTGTCGGAGAGTAGTCCATGGACGGCCGCTCTGGCGTCAATGGTGGCTGGCGGCGTCCGTGCGCCGATCAGTTAAATTCGAATTTACAGAAAAGCGCGGTCAGCGTAAACGCGGGATGCTTCACGTCGCGACCCTTCGGACGCTTTCGACAATTTCGTCATACGGGGAGATGGTTTATGGGTAGGCCCAAGAAGGTGGATGCATCGACGGGATCGTTCTTCGAGGAGGACTATCTCGTGCGCACGCTCGGGCGCATCGCCCATGATCCCGAGGTCGCATTGACTGAATTGGTCGCCAACGCGTGGGACGCGGGCTCCTCCCTCGTGGACATCACGGTGCCAGGCGTCAGAGAGACGGCCCTGGTTGTGCAGGACGATGGTCACGGCATGAGCATGGCCCAATTCAAGGGACGCTGGATGCGTCTTGGCTACGACCGCATCAAGCACCAAGGCGTGCAGGTGGAGTTCCCGCCGGAGCGTTCGACGTGGCGGCGCAAGGCCTACGGCCGCAACGGCGTCGGCCGCCATGGTCTGTTGTGCTTCTCTGATCATTACGAGGTTGAGACCTGGCGTGATGGCAAAGGGGCTGGTTTCGAGATTGGCACCCAGAGCAGCGAAACACCGTTCAAGATCGTCAAGGAGACCTCGTTCATCCGGGCGGGGCACGGCACGCGCCTGTCGGTGGTGGTCGAGCGCCATCTGCCCGACGCCGACCGAATTCGCGAAATTCTTTCGGCCCGCTTCCTGCACGACCCGGAGTTCGTCGTCCGGGTCAACGGCCAATCCGTCTCGCTGGCCGACCAGTCCGGCTTGATCGAACGTATGCCGCTGAGTATTTCGGGATGCCCCGAGGCCGAAGCCTTCGTTGTCGATTCGACCAAGGCTGCCAAATCGACGATCTATCAGGGCGTGGCCTTCTGGGTCAACGGCCGCTTGGTGGGCTCTCCGAGCTGGGTAGTCGGCTCTGAGGCCGTCATCGACGGACGCGCTCGCTTCGCCAAGCGCTATTCCATTGTGGTCAAAACCAGTGACGGATGGACTGGTGAGGTCGAGCCCGATTGGGCCCGATTCAAGGCCGGGCCCAAGACCGATGCCCTTTTTGACGCCGTGCGCCAATACGCCCAACAGGTCTTCGGCAAGCTGTCTTCGGACCTGGTCGAAGAGAGTTCAGAGGAGGCCTTGGTTCGCAACCGTGAGGACTTCAAGGGTCTCTCGCAGCTCGGGCGTATCGAGGTTGCCAGTTTCGCCCGCGACCTGGTTAGGGCCAACCCCACCGTCCACCCCGACACGCTTTCCGCCGCCGTCCAGGCCCTGATCAACTTGGAGAAGTCGCGCGGCGGCGCGGGCCTGCTTGAAAAGCTCACCAAGCTCGACGAGTCCGATATAGACGGCCTCGACCGCCTGCTGAGCCAATGGACTGTCCGTGACGCGCTCTCTGTGCTCGACGAAATCGACCATCGTTTGGCCGTCCTCACCGCCATCGAGAAGCTCTGCGGCGATCCGGCCACTGATGAGCTGCACACGCTGCATCCGCTGGTGACGCAGGCCCGATGGCTGTTCGGCCCGGAGTTCGACAGCAGCGAGTACGCCTCCAATGTGAGTTTGCGCACCGCTACGGCCAAAATTTTCGGAAAGAAGGTCTCTACCGAGGCCTTCGCCAATGCCCGGCAGCGGCCCGACATCATGGTGCTCTCCGATGCCACCTGCTCGGTGGTGGGAACCGAGTCTTTCGACTCGGTCAACTCCAACCTAATGCGCATCCAAGACGTGCTGATCATTGAGCTCAAGAAGGGCAAGTCGGCGATCGGGCGGGATGAGATGAACCAGGCCGACGGATACATCCAAGACTTCTTGGGCAGCGGCGCGTTGGACGGCACGCCCACGTTTCGGGCCTTCGTCGTCGGCTACGAGATCGCGCCCAAAACCTCCCGTGAGAAGGAGATCAAGGAGGACGGGGTACTTCGGGGCAAGGTGATGGCGACGACCTATGGCCAGCTCACCCGGACAGCGCACCAACGGCTCTTCCGCTTGAAGGAGCGCATCCCGGCGAGGTATGAGGACGTGTCGGGCGCCGACCTGTCCGCTCGGGTCATGCAGACGGCGACACAAGCTCCCTTGTCACTCGTCACGCCTCCTGCGCCGGACAAGGCTTGATCCGTGGCGCCGATTGCTGCGCCATTTAAGATCAAAGGGCCGCTTCGATGTGCTTGATCAGTTCGGCGAGCAGCTCGTCCGAGTCCATGCGGTCGGCCTCGTCGTGCCAGAGGTCATCGACGCATTCCGGCTCGGTGGCGATCGTGATGGCGACCGCGTTCCTGATGAGACGATGCAAAGTCGTCGGATCGTCGGGCGTGATGGCCCTGCGGCTGTGGAACGCATCCAAGTCGATGTCGAGGATGTAGGGCGCCGCTTCGAGGTTGAGCAGGCCAAAGCAGCGCGATATCTCCGAGCCCCTGACGAGCTGGTCTTCCAGATACCTCGCCTCGACAATTTCCAAGGCATGTCGGGTGACGCAGTCGTCGTTGTGCGGCCGGGTCGCGCATCCGATGTAGCAAGGGGCGGGGATCACATACATGCGCTCCGCCGTCGCGGCGTAGGTCATGGGGCGGGTGGGGATTGGAAGCGTCGGCGGGGCAGGCCAGCGGGCTTGCCGATCCTCGGCGAAGGCCTCCTCTTCGATGGATTGGGTGCCGCCGCTGTCGGAGAGTTGGATGCAATAGGCCTGATCCAGGACGCCGGACTGCGTGGCCGCGCTGATGTGCTCGTCATGTCGAAGCTTGGCGATTGCGGCTTGCAGGTTCGCATCGTCCCTCCAATCGATCCCCGCGGTGAGTTGCTCCCTCAACGCCACTTCGTCATCGGCGCGATGCTCGTAATGCTCCATCCATGCATAGCCGAGGAAGGCTTCATGGGTGTCGGTGTGATGGTCGATGGTGATGAGGTTGGGCGGCTGCGCCGAAGTTCGGCGGACCAGCGCCCAAGCGGCCAAGGCGTGGTGGTGGGCTTCGACCACATAGATGTCTTTGCCCTTGATGATCCGATGCTCGAATTCGTCACTCAACGCCATGGCTTCCCCTGATATAGATTTGAAGAGCATTTTGCTCCGAGGGCATGACGGAGAGGTCGTTATAGTGTGGCCTGAACGCAAGTTCCCCTGCGTCACCTACCTGAGTGGGGCCATCCAAGATGGTTCGAAATCCACCCGCCACATGGCCGGTGGATTTTTTTTCTCTCAACCTTCGAGGGAGGAGAAGTCCAAACCCTCAATCATCAATGAGATATCAAGGTCTTTCTTCTTGCAGAATTTTTTGAGGTCGCTCCAAACGGGCCAACCGGACTTGGCCTCGGCGATTCCAACCATTTGGACGCCGAAATCGTTCACGTCGTTATCGAAAGTCAGCCCCGTGTTGTCCAGAATCGAAAAGCACTCGCGCAAGTCATTGTTGGAAAGGTTCGTCGCCTGTTTGATCTCAGCGATGGAGCATTCGAGGTCGGCGCCAAAGCGGCCTTTCTCACCTCGCTTTACCAAAATCGAAAACAGCGCTCGACTCGGGATCGGTACCTTGCTGATCTTGTCGATGAGCTTGGAGAGCTCGGCTAACGACTCGCCCAGTTCCTCATCAGAATTCCCCCATTTGAGGACCGCATTGATCGTCGTCAAGTTATTCGGGACCAATGCTGTGGTCAGCGTGGTGTGGTCCGTGACCGTCATCAGCATGGTGCCCACGACATCGGAGAACTTTTTCTCATGGTCCGTCTTGATACGGACCATGGCTGACACGGGAAACTTGTCCACGTCGTCAGTCTCCACGTGGTGGTCGTAGCACATGAGGACGAGGTTCGCGGGGGCGCGACGCTGCTCGTTGGTCTGTTTCTTGTTGAATCGCTCCCCACCAGGTTCGGCCGCCTCGATGTGGCATATCTGGCCCACGAAGACGCCCTTGATGTTGAACAAGGACTTCTTGCATCCGGGGAACGCGCAGCGATTGCCGGATTTGAGATAGAGCTCGCGCAGCGTGTCTCGCGTGGGCGCCAAGCGCTTGGGCACTTCGGTTACGGGCATAGTCGAGTTGATCTAATTCTTCACGGCATTTTGTCTGCGTCGCGGCCCGTGCGGGTTCTCGGCCATCGCTGAGGCCATCATGGCCTCAGCCGGGATAACAGTTCTGAAGAACAGCTGCCGAGCGACCGCAACCGACACTTGGCAGACTTTTCATCGGTGACATCCTTATCGACATCAAGCCTGTGGATTGGGCTTCAACAGGGCAGTCACTTTCCCACAATGGCGCTCTTGCCTCTCTTCGTCTTTGAAGGAGCCGACGGTTGCATCGAAGTGGTGGCCAAAGACTGGGGCGCGGCCGCGATTGGAGGGTTTCCCGCCACCTTGGCACCCTGCCACAAGAGTCTGTTCTTGGCCGATCTCAAACTCCAGGTTCCCGAGTGCATACCGACGACGATATTGAGTCGGTATGAAGCCTCCATTGCGGCAATCATCTTGAGGTGCAGCGCCCGAGCTGTGCCGCCGACGAACAAGGTCGGTGCGAGGTGTCCCTTAGGCGCAGGCGCAACTTCAGTTCCGTTAGGGTACCAACTGTGCGCCGTGACCAGCATGCCGACGAAGCTCACCATCAGTTCCGGAAAGGGATTCATTGACTTGCACTCGTGCGCAGCCACGACCCGGTCGCTCTTGACCGAGAAGAGCTTACGCTTACCTGCAGCAAAGTCCGCGTTGGTGGCCGCGTCGATGGTGGAGTCTTTCAGTAGCACCAGGATGTCGGGTGTGAACCGGATGTCCGATGCAACATGGGACTCGACGCGAACCTGCTGGCGTACCTCGAACTCGCCATCCTGGCCAATGAGCGTCACGTACGAGAAGTTGGCTGGGTTGCCGGAGGGCGAGGTGAGGTACCTGTATTCGTTCGCCTTCAGGTTTTCGAGCGTAAGCGCGTAACCCTGCCGTTTGTAGAAGCGCAGGAGCGCGTGCAGGCAGGCTATTTCGAAAGCCGCCGAGAGCTGCCTCTCAGTTGCGCTGAGCACGAGCTGATGACTGGCCGCGAAATTTGTCATGAGGCTCTGGGCCGTCGCGAGCCAAGCTGGAGCTGCCGAGGATGACGTAGTTGCCAAGACTCACCCTGGATCAAGTGCGCGTTCGAACGAGGCAACGGCAAACACCATATCTCCACATGTGTTGGAATGCAGCCAGCTCCGCTGTAGCCTGAGCGTATCGACCATCTCCAGGAAGTCCTTCATTGCAACCTGCACGCTGCCTGCTGTCTTTCGACTAAAGGACGCTGTGCCATGTCTGACCGGAATGGTGCCCCCGAGTCCGTCGGGGCCCTCCTTTGCTGCTGCTTGAATCGGTCCAAGGACATGCTGGTAAACGCTGTTCAGGACGAAGAGTACCTGCAGACGTTCGTCACTCCAGCCCCGTCTTCGTATGAAATTGACGTTGACGTCTTCGCGCTCCGCCAAGAATGCAAGTTCCCGCTCCATTGCGTCGATGCGACGAAGAACACCGCGCCTGACCCGTGGGTCCAGTGAACGGAGCACCGGGTCAGCAATGCGGTGAACTGATGGAGTCATGCGACGTTGTTGTGCGGCCGTTAGAGGTGCCGATCAAAATGATACTCGGGTAAACACAAACGGCATGAGCGCGGCTGCACCTTTTGCCCGGACTCAGATCGCCGATTCGTAGGCTGATGCAGAGAACTCGATAGCCTCCTTAGTGCCAATCGGTGCTTCCGATGCTGGGAAGAGTCATTGACTGCTTGAGCGCACAGAACGAAAACTTGCCTGGGCACGACGACAGACCGGATACGCTGCAAAGCAGCCCCTCTCTCAGTTTGTAGTCGACGCTGCTCCGATTGCCAGCCCGTATTCGTCCCCCCCCAGCCCGCCACCCCCTCCCCT
>JAIBBE010000205.1 GCA_019694835.1 Fimbriimonadaceae bacterium
TCAAACCGCTCTCCAAGAGAGAGTTCCAGTATCTGCTCAAGCACGCCCGTACTCCTCTCGAGCACGCCAAACTCTCTATCTACTACGAGGCGAAGGCGGAGGAGCACGAAGCCGAAGCTAGAGAACATCAAGATATGGCGGTGCGGTTCGCCCTAAGACCAGTGATGAGTAGTACCAAGCATCCGATGGGGCCATTGACTGCGGAGCATTGCCGCTACTTTGCCGAGCACTGCCGTAGAGTCGCGTTAGAAATGCGGGAGAAGGCGCGCGCCCACAGAGTGATTTCAGAAACTACTGTTTTCAAGTAGCACACGGGGTGCGATTGCGCCTTCTTGGCCTGAAGGGGTAGTGACAGATCGCTCAAGTGCGAGCGGAAGTGCGACGCGATCTTCACCCGAACCTCGGCGGTACTCGTATTCGGTCCCCGGCCCTGACTGAGCGGCGCGGCCATGCTTGCGATCATCTTCCCTCCGGTTATCACTCGCTACCCGGCGACACCCAGACCGGCACTCCGCAATGTCGCCTCATTCGGCCCTGTGCCAGTGCAGCAACCTGCGAGCTCTCCATTGATTACCACGGCAGGCACTGTCTTAACGCCGTACTGCCTTGCTTTTGCTGCGACCTCGGGCTTGTTCATGTCAAGCACCTCGATCTCACATGAAGAGCAGGCAATCTGCTGCACCAGGCTTACCGTTTCAGCACACGCCGGGCACCCGGCGGTAAACACTTCCACTTTGCGTTTATTGGCAGTCATGATGATTACTCCGCAGCGCTCAACTGGACAAGCTCCGCGCCCGAAGGAGCGCATCGTGGGCACCGGCGTGCCGCGGCTCGCGGCCAACTATTCCATATCGAGGAACTGATCAGGAGTCCCACGCCCGCATAGGCGACCACGTTCGACTCCAGCGAGAACTTCCCCCATAGAATGAGGATCGCGGCAATCAGCGCAAGAACAAACGGGCCGTATCCGCGGCGCGCTCTCGCTCGATAGCCGAGAACAACAACCGAGAAAAACAGGAAGAGCGCGGTGAGAGGCAACAGGTAGGCCGATGAGAGCAGGAAGCCACATCCCAACGTAGAAAGGACGCTAGCGTAGAGCGGCCAGCATGCGGGGCAGCCCCCGTAGGGGAGAACGCTCATCGCAACGCCAGGAACGGCGAAGAGGCTCTGCTTCCATGAGCCAGCCGTCTTGGCCGAGGCGACCTTCAGATCTGCCCTGCGGAGCGATGCTTCGATGAGTTCCACGGCAGGAGTTCCGGAGTATCGCCCCCCGGCGGAGGCGTAGAGTCGGCAGCAGGAAACACTCTCCGTCGGGGTTTCTCCCTCCACATCGAGCCCATCCACCAGCACGCTGGGGGAACCAAAGCGAGCGACGTAGGCAGGGCTGGCGGGTGAGGATCGCTCCCACTCCGTCCACCTCGCTTCGAGTCGGGCCACCGCGAACGCATGCAAGAGGTTTGCTCGCGTCGCCGCCACATTCGGGCAGCCCGTATCGTAGATGAGCTCGACTCTCATCGCTCTTCCTCTGCGTCGATGCTCTCGAGAATCGGGCACTCATTCGCCGGTCCACAGCCGGGGCACAGTTCGCTCAGCCCGGTCAGCACCCGCCTCATGGATTCGAGCGTGCGGATCTTCTCCTCGATATCAGCTACCTTTGCCTTTGCAAGCCGCTGTACATCCGAGCAGTCCTTGTTCGGGTCAACCTGCATCGAAAGTAAATCCCGGATTTCAGCGAGAGAGAAGCCGAGTTCCTGCGCGCGTTTGATGAACCGTACCAGGCGCACCGTCTGCTCGGGGAACATTCGGTAGCCGGACGCAAGCCGCGGGGGCTTCGGGAGAAGCAGTTCTCGTTCGTAGTAACGAATGGTTTGGAGGTTTACTCCGCCCCGGGCCGCAACCTCGCCGATCTTCAGCGCCTTCATCCCTACTCCTTTCGTATCCCAATCTCAGGCTAGACTCTGTACCTAGGTATAGAGTCAAGGCGTTTTTCGTCTCGCTTCACTCCTGATGCCGCTCGGCTCGCGGAAACTTGCGGCTGAGACCCGGCGCGGATGTGAAAGTGTGCTGCCGTGGTTCGGGGCTTCGTATACTGGCATTTGGCAGTCGAGAATGCTTGAGGAAGTACGATTCAGAAAGATCGTTGAGACCTATCGGGGTGACCAAGAGTCGGTCTATAACATTTGGTTCACGAACAGCGCCGAACGGCTAAAGGCGTTTCGCAGCATTCGCCGGGGCGTTGAGCAGGTCGTTGAGGAAATTCGTGCTGGCCGGTTTGGGAACGACTTCCGGGGTTCGTCCCTGGAGTTTGTCCTGAACGGCATCACGGAGCAAAAGCAGGTCTTCGATGGCGCGGCTCACGCCTTCTACTGGAAGCCGAAGCTCCGCATCCCGGATATCTACGAGAACGAAACGAATCAAAGGGCTTTCGGCCAGTTCCTCGCCAACTGTCTGCCGGCTTCGCGGGAAGACCAACTCCTACGCGAGATTCATCATTTGGACAAGCTGAAGATCAAGGGCCTCGGCCCAGCCACCACCAACATCCTCTACTTTTTGCACCCCACCCTGATCCCGCCGTCCAACACGGCTATGCTGAACGGCTTCAACCTCCTCTTCGACGCCAAGTGCAAGTTGGGCTCTTGGGAGAGCTACCTGGACATGCGGGACGCGGTCCTGCGGACGAACGAGCGGTTTCGAGCAGTGCTCTCAAAAGATCTCGGGGCAATCTCAGGCCTTCTGTTTGAGATTGGCGCTGGGAAGCTGGTGCTCGAAGAAAATGCCGATCTGGTTCTCGATGTCGAGAGGAGGAAGCTTGAGATCCTGCGCCACCGTCGCCACCAGGAGGTGCAGGACGACCAAGTTCAAGATCAAGCTCACACGCAGATGCAGTATCTGCTGTGCAGGATCGGCAGCGCTCTCGGCTACGAAGTCTGTGTGGCAAGCAACGACCGCAGTAAGTCCTTTAACGGCAACTACCTCGCGCAATTGTGCCGGCCCTGTGTGCCGGCTCTCGGCCTCGATCAAGACGTCGCAGGGACTATCGAACTGATCGACGTCCTCTGGCTCGAAAAGGAAACCCACCGGATCGTCAGCGCGTTTGAAGTTGAAAAGAGCACATCAATCTACTCGGGGATCCTGAGACTCAGCGATCTTGCTCTCGCCCTGCCGGACCACGAGACGAAGTTGTGTCTGGTGGTGCCGGACGCTCGCGAGAAGGAAGTGCTTGCCCAGCTCAAACGTCCCTCCTTCGTGGCGGCGAACCGGACGCAGCCTTCCTACCTCTTCTTCTCGGACCTCGCGCAGCACTGTGACGCCATTTGTCGATTTGGCACAGATCACCGAGTCCTGGACAAGCTCGTCAAGACCGTTCAGGGTCTGGCCGGACACGATCGCTGCACATGAGTGTCTTGGCGGCTGGCCGCCTTGTTTCCCGGAAATCCGGTGGGTGGAGCGGGCGACGCCGAATACTGGCTGAGTTCGCGTTGAAACTCCGCATCGAACAGCAAGGGGATCTCCTCCAGTAGTTTGACCGCACGCTGCAGACGTGCGCATTCGGTGCCGGTGGCACCTTCGCTGTTCCCCGAGTGGGGAGCGAGGCCGATCTGTGCGGCCCGCACGAGCTCTGCAGCCGACACGACCTTTTTGACCAGGGACTGGCCCAAGAGGGCCAGCGCTGACAGTTTGGAGGCCGCCGCAAATTGGTGCACAGTCAGGGTGAGCTGCCCACCAAGTTCGTTGAAGGCCTCAGTCAACTCGCCTATTTCGTCTTTGCTCCGAACCGGCACCGCAGTTCCCCAACTCCCGCGGTGCATGTAGTTAATGTGGCGGAGCAAGTCCGCCAGAGGGCGCAACACGGTCCGGCTCCACAGAGCGTTCAACGCCAGGATTAGTGCGGTGATCGTGATGATCCCATGAAACGTGTGCAGGGTCGCCGATCGCAGGAGAAGCGCCTGCCTGCCTTGCTGCAGATCCGCCAGGACGGCCCCGTGATTCATCTCTGACGCCATCTGCATCTCATGGCCACTCAGGAATTGGCTCGTTTGGCGGTAGCCGATCCACTCCGAAAGGGTGAGAACAGTGAACAATCGCGGAACTCGCCAATAGAAGTTGGGTCTTCAGATTCATTGTCAGGATTGGTGTAGCACTTGGACTGCCACGTCTTGTCCCTGCGACATGCTCGCCGCACGCCCGGCGTCAACAACGCCAAATGAGGCACTAGACAAGCAACCGAAGCCCGATGACGAAGAGTCCACAGCTGAACGTTCCCAAGAGGAGCGCGACCATGCCCAACCGGCGCTTCTGCTTTTGGCTCCACCACATGTAGAAGCTGCTAAGCACCATCAGGATGAGGCCGAGCGCCAAGGAATCCATGCTGAGGGCCCAGAGCGTGGTCATCATCCAGTCGCGTTGGTTTCTGGAATCCGTCATTCGCACGCCAGTGAAGGTGTGCAAAATGCGGGCGACTCCCCAAGCATTGAGATCGATGCGCTGGACCGTAGCTCGACCCTGCTGAAGGTCTGCCATGATTTCAAAGATGTGCCCCGGACGGCTGACGCGAAAATCCAGGCGGCTGGGGACAGAACGAGATCGGGTCCACTCGATTTCTCCGTGGATACGCACCTGCCGCATGATGTCTTCCGCCTGGACTAGATCTCCCCCGGGCGGGGGAGTTTGGATCGGCAGTTGGAATGAGGTCTGCTGCCGATTGGGCCAGAACTCGGCGAAGGTCCAATGCGGATGATTGAGCAGCAAACCGGTGAAGGAGAACAGCCACACGAAGAGCAGCAGGTACAGTCCCAGATAGTAGTGGATCCTGCGGTTCCAGGTCGACATCTTGTCGGCTATCCGGCGTGTAGGAACCACGGCAGTAGCGGGCTCAGTGGATAATCGCATAGATGATCCCAAAGAATGAAACTGCTCCGGCACCGATCAACGCGAGGCCGATTCGGCGCTCTGCGCGAAGTACCGCCCACAAGTAAACGCCGCTAATGGAGATGAAGAAAAGCAGGTATACAGTTCCATCCGCGAGCCATCGCCATACGCCCATAGGCAGCCAGTTCATGCGAATGTCCACCAGATGCGGGCCAGGCGATTTGTGGAGTGCAACAAGGGCGTCGCTGAAGCCTGTTTCGCGCTGACTGATGGCCGCCGTGCGAGCAGCCAAGTCAATCTCAACCGAGGTCTCGCGTCCAGGTACTACAACCGGAAAGCGGAGGGTCCGTCCCTTCACATCTTGACGAACGTGGCCGATCTCGCCGGTCAAACCGATCTCCGCCAGAACTGTTTGAAGGGCGTCAACACGAGCGCGTCCGCCGAGGTTTTCAAGGTCCTCGGGAAGTGCGACGTCCGAGACTACACGCTTCGGACTGGGCGGCTCATTTGCTCCCGGCGACCAAGCATGCACCAGGAAGAACACGCTAATGCAGAAGACCAGAACGAACGGGGCGATAAAGAGACCGAAGTAGAGGTGCAGGTCCCGAGTGATGGTGTAGAGACGTTTGCTCATTTCGAGCGAGTTCCGGTCCGATTCAGTCGTCCTTGCGAAGGTTGAACTTCTCCATGCGATAGATCAGCATCTTGCGGCTGATGTCGAGGCATTCGGCCGCCTTTGTTTGGTTCCAGTTAAAACGCTGCAATGCACGAAGGACGAGTTCGCGCTCTACGGCCTCGATACTGATCCCCTGTGGCGGCAACTCCAGTTGAATCGCCTCCATCGCCGGGCGCTCGCGCACCAGGAAATCGGGTAGATCAGTAACGGCCACTTCGTCGCCGGGCGTCAGAACAACGAGACGTTCGACGACGTTTTCCAGTTCGCGCACATTACCGGGCCATCGATAGGTGGAGAAGTAGGGCAGCAGCGAGGGTGGCAGCTTCAGGTTCGGGTGGTTAAGCCGCTCCTTGAACTTCTCGAAGAAAATGGCGACCAACTCGGCGATGTCGTCGGGACGTTCCCGCAATGGCGGGAGGGTCAGTGGGATTACGGCGAGACGGTAGTACAGATCCTCTCGAAACGTGCCGTCTTCCACCATCGCCTGGAGATTCCGGTGCGTTGCGGC
>JAIBBE010000090.1 GCA_019694835.1 Fimbriimonadaceae bacterium
TCTGCTGGCCGAGCGTCTTCCCTGCTCCTCGGGTAGCGTGAGGCGAGAACCAAAGAGAGAGCTACGTACGTAGATCCTGAAGTCTAGGGCTTGCGGACGCGGGTTCGATTCCCGCCGCCTCCACCAATAATGAAACCCCAACCGTTCTCGGTTGGGGTTTTTTCTTGCCTGATCGCACCGGTTCCCGCGTGCCTTTGGGGGTTCCTGCGGAAGCCTGCGGACTGCACCGGTCAGCCTCTCAGCCCGTTCCGGGCCACATTCCACTCTCTCCTGGCCATTCCTCGCTCCGACCTCGCTCCCTGTAACTGGCCCGAAGTCCGCAAAGGCCGGAAGTCTGCTCCATACAGATCAAAGAGTTACGCGCGGACGAATCAAGCGGTTGGATTGCCGCATTGGCTACCGGAGGTAATTGACCCTAGGGTGAAGGCCTCACCACTTCCCTTCATTGACCTTGGCCGAGCCTGATCCGAGCGGCACGATCTTCTGTGGCTTGACCGCATCATTCTCTACCAACGGCTTCTCGCCGAGCTTCACGCCTTTGGCCGCGACGCTGTCCATCCCTGCAAGTTTTTTCGCGCCACTCAGAGCATTGAGCTTGTCATCGTAGTAGTCGAACCAGGGCAATCCCGCTTTCGTGTAGTCTCCCGCTGAGGGCGGCTGACCCGGCACGGGCTTACCGGTAGCTATCGCCCACTGAGTGCTGTTGAGGATGTGAACAAAGCACCGGCTGGACTGGGACATGTCCCATGCATCGTACCCATACTCGTCTTCATAGATCTCCTGCCGCATTAGTCCACCAGGGGCCAATCCCATCGATGCCGACTCACATGGGGCAGCGAGGCTGTAGCAAATGTCTGCATCGAAAACGCGGGCGCTCCGCTTCAACATTTCTTCATAGCGATCTCGCTTCATCGGGTAAACGATGATCTGAAGGCCGCCATGCTCGGCACCACCGGAGAGTTGTTCTTCCGCCGTGTAACCCTGCCCGAGAGGCATTGCAACAAACTGGCGGATTAACCCCTTCTGTACGCAGAAGCCGTCGAGCCAGGGCTGATCAGGCACCACGAGGTAGTCCTGCGGATCTTTGACAAGGCCGTTTGCCCAGGTATCGCCGGTGACCGCATTGATCTTGCCGGCGGCGATCTTGACCGCAAACGGGTAACTCCCACCCCGCCGGAAACCGATACCGCCAGAGAAATTTATCCATAGCGCTTCAGACTGGTACATGGGCAGTAGTACGCCGCCATGATCAGACCACGCCGCGGGTAGTCGCGAAGAATGATCCTCAACGTGCTCTAGCGGAAAACGCCCAAGGCCAGGCGGCAGTGGGTACTCTCGGTTGTCATCAGGGATGCGCAGCGTGCGCTGAAAGCCTACGCGACAAACCGCATCCTCATGCACCTCGGGAAACTGAAAAACTAGCTCGTCGTGCTTCAACTCGATCATGATCATGGCTCCTAAGCGTTGCTACCACTGCCCGTCTTTGACTTCCCGAACCACACGAAGAATTGCGTGATCGGGGACCTCTCTCAGCTGCCGCAGAAGTTCCGCAAAGAGCCTGGGGCGCTGCATGATGATTTGCTGCAAGTCGCTGGAGAGTTTCCCTGCCAACGCGAGCAAGACGTCCTTATCCTCGCCTAGGACCCCCGCCAGCTTCACGATGACTTCCTCGGACGGCGGCGGGAATACACCCCTCTCGATCTTGGAGAGGTAGGCTGGCTCGATACCAACGCGAGCGGCCACCTGGCGAAGCGAAAATGCCCGGTCACCTTCCTGGATGGCTTGTCGTGCCTGTCGAATGTGTTCGCCAAATTGCATCATGTGTAATATGTACTACACGCTCACTATGAGCACAAGAACTTTTTACGAACCGATCGCCAAACCCAACAGCACAATCGCGCTCGCCTCATCACGAAACCGTTGTTCCGATGTTGTTCCGAAAGTTCTTGACCGACTAAGTGTGCCGCGATAGAGTTCGCCGGTACAACGCTGGCACAACGGAGGAGTTATGAGCGAGCGCTTCTACACCGCAAGTCTGAGCAGGACCCAAGGCCGCAATACGTGGGCCATCATCTTTCGGCATCCCAAGAGGACCGACCCAGCTACGGGCAAGGATGGCTTGCGGGTTCGCCAGAGCCTCAAGACGGACAACGAAGTGGATGCCGAACAGCTGCGCGACCAGATGAACGCACTCCTGGCCAGTCCCGATCTCTGGGACCTAGGCGCCCGCGAACAGGCCCTTGCCAAGTTCGACCCACGCATCGTCGACATCTTCTTCTACAAGCTGGAAGGCGGTGAGACGGACTTTCTTGCCCTTCGTAACGGTGCAATCGAACTTCCTTCTTCCCGAAACACCGAGTACCGCCGCGCCATGTTCCTTGGCACTACCGGAGCCGGCAAGACCACCCTGCTGCGCCAGATCATTGGCACGGACCCCAACAAGGAACGATTCCCATCGACGTCCACGGCGAAGACAACCGTGCACGAAACAGAGGTCGTCATCGAAGATGGTTTGTATCGCGCCGCTGTAACGTTTTTCCCAATGGAGGATGTCCGGGAACATCTCAAGGAGTGTGTTTCTGCAGCCGTTCTAGCGGCGTACCGAAATGAATCCGATGCAGAAGTCATGCGTCGACTCCTGACGCATGTGAATCAGCGCTTCCGGTTTAGTTATGTACTCGGCAATGGTCCGGTCAAAGAGGTCAGCGACTTCGACGATGATGGCGAAGTGATTGCCGATGAGGAGATGGCCGAGCAACTTAAACGTACGAACGTCGTGTTGGCCAATGCCCTTGACTCTGTGAAGGGAATCGCTCATCGGCACGGTGAAGCCCTACGCACCGAATTGAACGCGTCCGATGAGAAAGATCAGCGCGTCGTCGACGAACTATTCGAGGAAGAACTGGACAACCGCACGCGTGACGATGATGCCTTCCAGGCAGTGGTTGATTCCGTAATGGACGAAATTGAAGAACGCTTCTTGCTGCTCACGGAAGGTCGCCTTCAAAAGACCAAGGTCGGCTGGCCTCTCGCGTGGACTTGGGAATCGTCGGACCGTGATCAGTTCATTAAGACGATCTCCAAGTTTTCGTCCAACTACGCACCGCTGTTTGGCACGCTCCTCACGCCACTGGTCAATGGCGTGCGTGTGGCAGGTCCCTTTATCCCGACTTGGGCCAAGAGCACACCGAAGCTAGTCCTACTGGATGGTGAAGGTCTTGGACACACTCCGCGATCGATGTCGACACTGTCCACCACACTTACAAGACGAATTGATTTGGCTGACGCCGTCATTCTTGTCGACAACGCCACCCAGCCGATGCAGGCAGCTCCTGTCGCCGCGATGAAAGAGCTCGTGTCATCCGGCAACTCGGCCAAGCTCGTTTTCGCCTTCACACACTTTGATCGGGTCGGCGGCGACAATCTGCCGTCTCCAAGTGCGCGCGCTCAGCACGTCCTAGCATCGGCTGAAAACGTACTTGCCGCCATCGGAGAGGATCTCGGCCCATTTGCAGAACGCGCCTTGCGAGCGCGACTGGGAACCTCGCGAGTATTTCTCGCCAATCTCGACCAGAAGCTGGATGCGGATTCCCAGGATGGTGCGCGCACTACAAAGCAGCTTGAGAAGCTTCTTGAGCTAATCGACGGCATCGTTGAAAGGCCGGCCCCAGTTGAGTCTCGCCCCGTCTATGACCGAATGAACCTCGTGCTGGCAGTCGAACGTGCTGCTGAGAGCTTCCACAATGGATGGTGGCCTCGCCTTGGCCTGGCAGTGAAGCCCGGAATCGACAAGGAGCATTGGACACGAGTCAAAGCATTGAGCCGCCGATTTGCCACCGGGATCTCAGATGAATACGACACGCTCCGTCCCGTCGCTGACCTCAAACAACAACTGCAACAGCGGATGTACGTGCTCCTTCAAAATCCTGTCGAATGGACAGGACCAATTCCGACCGATGATGAGAAACAGCATGTGTTCGACACGATCGCAGAAGAGCTCAGCCGCAGACTGATTGAGCTGGCATCACGTCGCGTGCGGACTGAGCGTCTGGCGGAATGGAGGCAGGCATTCGACGAATCCGGTGCTGGCTCTACATACCGGCGTGCCAACTTAATTGCAGAACGGGTCTATGACCGGGCGGCTCCGATTCCAGACGTCACACCATCTCCTGATCGGAATGCGTTCCTGGAAGATGTGGCAAACGCGATCAAGCAATCTGCCGAAGCGGTTGGAGCCCATCTGCGATAGGCTTATCGAGCAGCGAGCCTGGCTCGCTGCTCATCCCACAACGCCGGCGGATCAACCGCCAGATCGAACAGCGTGATGTGATTCGGCAGTGCGTCGTCCAGGATGGCCGCCACGATGTCGGGGGCCAGTGTGGTCAGGTTGACCATGCGGCTGACGTAGCTGTTGTCGATCCCCTCCCGTGCGGCGATTTCCTTCAGCGACTTCGCTTCGCCTGATTCCAGCATGGCCAACCAACGATGCCCCCTGGCCAGCGCAAGTTGAATGGAGGTCGGTGCCACGTCCCACGGTCTGACCGGCGCGGTTTCGCCGTTCGGCAAGGTGACCAGTTTGCGACCACTGCGGCGTTTGATCTGGATCGGCACGGACAGGGTCAGCCGGCCATCACTTGCCTCGACGATGTCCGGCTCGCCGGTTTTCTGGATGCGGATGTCGCTCATGCCAGGGCCTCCGCTTGTTGCTCGACCGGCTCGGGACGCAGCTCCAGCACCAGCCGTTCGATGCCGTTGGCGCGCAGTCGCACCTCGAGGTCGTTGGGTGACACGATGACTTTCTCCACCAGCAACTTCACGATCCGGGTCTGCTCTGCCGGGAACAGTTGATCCCAAATCGCGTCGAGTCGGGTCATGGCCACGGTGATCTTGGCTTCGTCCAGGGTCGGATCGAGCTTGATCGCTTGCGGCAGCATGTCGCCGAGCAGATTCGGGGCACGCAGGATCGCGCGCAGTTGATCGAGCACCGCCGATTCGAGCTCTGCGGCAGGCAGTCGCGGCAGACCCGAGGCGCCCGCGTGTTCCTTGGCGTCGCGCTGTGGCACGTAGTAACGGTAGCGCCGACCATTCTTCTTGGTGGTGTGCCACGGCGACAGCGCACGGCCGTCGTTGCCGAACACGATGCCCTTGAGTAAATAGGGAACCTTGGCCCGCGTCGTGTTGCCCCGCACCCGGCCATTGGTGTCCAGGATCGCGTGAACGCTGTCCCACAGTTCGCGGCTGATGATGGGCGGATGCTCGGCCTGGTACCACTGGTCCTTGTGCCGCAACTCGCCAAGGTAGGTGCGGTTGCTCAGGAGCTTGTAGATGTGGCCCTTGTCGATCGGCCTGCCATCGCGGGTCTTTCCGTCTTGCGTGGTCCACGCCTTCGACGTCACGCCATCCAGTTTCAGCTCCTTGACCAGTGCGGTACTGGAGCCGAGCTCGACGAAGCGTTGGAAGATGTGCCGGATCAGCTTGGCCTCGCGTTCATTGGGCACCAACCGCCGGTTCTCGACGTCGTAACCGAGCGGCGGCACGCCACCCATCCACATGCCCTTGCGTTTGCTAGCGGCGATCTTGTCGCGGATGCGCTCGCCAGTGACCTCGCGCTCGAACTGCGCGAAGGAGAGCAGGATGTTCAGCATCAACCGGCCCATCGAGGTCGTCGTATTGAACTGCTGGGTGACCGACACGAATGAAACGCCGTAGCGCTCGAACACTTCGACCATCTTTGAGAAGTCGGCCAGGCTGCGTGTCAGGCGATCGATTTTGTAGATGACGACCACGTCGATCTTGCCAGCTTCGATGTCCGCCATCATCCGCTGGAGTGCCGGGCGTTCCATGTTGCCGCCGGAATAGGCGGGATCGTCGTAATCGTCGGCGACCGGTATCCAGCCTTCGGCGCGCTGGCTGGCGATGTAGGCGTGACCGGCATCGCGCTGCGCGTCGATCGAGTTGTATTCCTGGTCCAGCCCTTCATCAGTGGATTTGCGCGTGTAGACCGCGCAGCGCATGCGGCGCTTCAAGACTTCGCTCA